>NZ_JCALEC010000001.1:0-721308 GCF_059813185.1 Mycobacterium sp. NGS18 | reverse complement strand
CTTGCTCGGAATTCGTTGTGGTGCCGGGCGGCGGCCCGGCGGACACGTGTGTTCAGGCCCCTTCCGTTACCCGCCGGCCGGCGAACGGGGCATAACTTTGGGGGCCTTGGCGGCGACCGCTCCGAGTCCGCGTCCGGCCATGGCGCCCATGAGCGCGTTGCCGAACGGGCCACCGGGCAGCCCCGATGACGCCGACATGGTCTGAATGGGGGCACTGACCGTGGTCGACGGCAGCACCGGAGCGGCACGGACCATGCCGTCGGCGGCCATCGACCACGCTTGCGGCACCTTCAGCGCCCCCATCGAGGCGGCCTGGCCGAGCTTGGCGGAGATGGCGTTAGTGGCCGAGCTGAAGTGGCCGGCCAGCACGCCGACCGCGCCCTGCAGCTTGTCGTTGACGAAGTCGCCGATCTGGGTCATCAGGGTTCCGGCGCCGCCGGCGCCGGCGGTCTGGCCCGCCAGGGAGCCCATCGTGCCGCCCATCGCGCCCATACGGGCGAGCTGCGGGAGCATCATCAGCATGCGCATCGCCATCATGCCGAACGAAGTACCCATCGTCATGGGCGAGGTCAGCGAGTTGATCGGGGTGGCAAGGAGAGTCGCGTCGGTGATGCCGAGCGCGCTCGGATCGATGCCGAGCGTTTCCATGATCCCGCCGACGGTCGACAGGTTGTAGCCCGGGTTGACGGGCGGGGTGGTGCCGTCTCCGGGGATCGGAGCTCCGGAGCTTCCGTCGGCCGACCCGGGCGTCGACGACGTCGCCTGTGCCGAGTTCGGCGGCGACGACTGGACCTGCATCAGGTTGTTGTTGGCCTGGGCCGAGCCGTTGTAGGTGTCCATCGCGGCGCCGTCCTGCGCCCACATCGCCTCGTACTGGGCCTCGGTCGCGGCGATCGCCGGGGTGTTCTGCCCGAAGAAGTTGGTCGAGATCAACGCCAGCAGCATCGCCCGGTTCGCCGCGATCACCGGCGGCGGCACCGACCCGGCCCGGGCCGCCTCGAACAGGGCGGCCGCCTGCGTGGCCAGTGCCGCGTTCTGGGTGGCGTTGGCCGACGCCTGCTGCAGCCAGGCAACATACGGCGCCACCGAAGACGTCGCCGCCGCCGACCCCATCCCGGTCCAGGTCGAAGCGAGGTTGGTGACCACCGAGTGCGTCGCCGTCGCTGACGTCGACAGTTCGGCTGCCAGGTTGGTCCAAGCCGCTGCCGCCTCCAGCAGAGGCGCCGAACCCGGCCCGGTATAGATCAAGCCGGAGTTGATCTCCGGCGGAAACACACTGAAGCTCATTGACGCGCCCTGACTCAGCCGGCCGATGCGGCGTTGGCAGCCTCAGTGAGGGCGTAGGCGTTCGAGTTCCCGCTCAAGGTGGCCACGATCTGCTGGTGAACCGCCGCAGCCTGGGCGCTGACCTGCTGAAAAAGCTGCGCGTGGGTAGCGAACTGGGCAGCAGTCATCGCCGACACCATGTCGGCGGCAGGGGGCACCACACCCGTGGTGGGGGCGGCCGCGGCGGCCATGCCCGCGGTCATAGAATCACCGATTCCGGACAGGCTGCCCGCAGCCGCCGTCAAAACCTCCGGCTGGGCGGTTACGAATGACATCTTTCCTCCTGGAACCTGCAGCGATGTGGTGTTACGCGAACGAAGTCTGGGTCAGTAGTTGACGCGCGTCACTCTAGCGGACTCGTGTAATAACGGTCTGATAAAGCTTTGGTTGCCGATGCGACCGGCAGCTCGGGCCGCGGCGCCACTGAAGGCGCGTAACGGGATGAGCTGACGTGTCCACCGAGCAAACCACCTCTCCGGATAGCTGTGGCGGCCGTTGCAGGAGTGATCTCCCACTGCAGCCGGAAGCAGAACGTAACACCGGCGTCAGCGCCCCGTACAGCACGGCGACAAACATTCAGTAAAGGTTTGGGAACTGGTCAGACAACGTTGTCTTCACTTAGCGAAGTACCGGCATTAGGCCCCGTCAGCCGCCGTCAACCCGCCCGGGTCGCCGGCGCGGATGTGCAAAGCTAAGGAGCCCCACAAGCAGGTCGGCCGGCCACCTTGAACCTACGGAAATCCGACGGAGCGTGCGATGACCTTCAACGAAGGCATGCAGATCGATACCAGCACCACCTCATCCGGCGGCGGCGGTCGTGGGATCGCCATCGGCGGTGGTGTCGCCGGGCTGGTGATCATGGTGGTGGCGCTGCTGCTGGGGGCCGATCCCGGCGATGTGCTCAGCCAGCAGCCGGTAGATCGCGGGCAGTACACGGCGCCGGGATTCGACCTCAGCAAATGCCGCACCGGGGCGGACGCCAATAAATACGTGCAGTGCCGGGTGGTGGCCACCGCCAACTCGGTCGACGCGGTGTGGTCGGAGCTGTTGCGCGGCTACAGCCGCCCCCAGGTGCAGCTCTTCACCGGGCAGACCAGCACCGGATGCGGGGTCGCCAACAGCGCGGTCGGGCCGTTCTACTGTCCCGCCGACCAGACCGCCTACTTCGATACCGACTTCTTCCAGGTGCTCGTCGACCAGTTCGGCTCCAGCAGCGGGCCGCTGGCCCAGGAATATGTGGTGGCCCATGAGTTCGGCCACCATGTGCAGAACCTGCGCGGCGTGCTCGGCCGAGCCCAGCACGGTGCGCAGGGCGCGACCGGCGCCGGGGTGCGCACCGAATTGCAGGCCGACTGCTACGCCGGGGTGTGGGCGCACTATGCGTCGGTGACCAAACAGAAGAGCACCGGCGTACCGTTCTTGAAGCCGCTGACCGACGAGGACATCCGCGACGCGCTGTCCGCGGCTTCCTCGGTGGGTGACGACCGCATCCAGCAGGCCGCCACCGGCCGCGTCAACCCGGAGTCCTGGACCCATGGCGCTTCGACGCAGCGCCAGCACTGGTTCACCGTCGGCTATCAGAGCGGCGAACCCAACAAGTGCGACACCTTCGCCGCTGCCGACCTCGGTTAGCCCCGGGTCAAAGCGACAGTAGCCCGCGCAGTTCGGACCGCCCCGCCTCGTCCAGCGGCAACAACGGGCGACGAGGTTCCCCGGCGGGCACCCCGAGCATCTCCAGGCCGGCCTTGATCGTGGTGGGCAGCCCGCCGGCCACGATGAACTCCAACAGCGGCTTGAGGTTGTCGTAGCACGCCTGAGACTTGTCCAACTCACCCGCGGTGACCGCGGTGTAGAGGTCCAGGCAGGGCTGCGGACGCAGATTGGGTGCCGCGGTGCACCAACCGGCCGCACCGGCCCGCAGCGCCTCGAGCACCAGCGGATTGCTGCCGTTGAAGAACGGCAGGCGCCCGTCGGACAGGGTGGCGATCCTCAGCATCCGGCTCAGATCACCGGTGGACTCCTTGACCATGGTCACGTGCTCGATGCCCTCGAACATGGCCACCAGCAGGTCGGGACTCATGTCGATCCCGGAGGTAGCCGGATTGTTGTAGGCCACGATGTCGATATCGATGGCATCGGAGACGGCCCGGTAATGCGCGGTGATCTCGCGTTCGGACAGTTTCCAGTACGACACCGGCGAGACCATCACCGCGTCGGCACCGGCCTGCGCGGCATAGCGGGCGCGGCGCACGGTACGCGCGGTGGTCAGATCCGAGACCCCGACCAGCACCGGCAGGCGTCCGGCGACCGCGGCGATCGAGGCGTCGACGCAGGTCTCGAACTCGACCTCGTCGAGATAGGCGAGTTCACCGGTGCTGCCCAGCGGAGCGATGGCGTGCACCCCGGCCTCGACGAGCCGGTCGATGACGGTGGTCAGGACCGTGGTGTCGATTCCGCCGTCGCGGAACGGCGTCACCGGGTAGCCGATGACTCCAGATAACTGTGCTGCCACGAGAGACTCCTTGCTTATCGGGTGATCCCTTTACTGATTGATCACAGTGGGGTGGCCGGCCAAGGCGCGGCGGGCGTAGTAGGCGAAGTTGGCCTGGCTGCGGTTGGGCAGCAGGGTCCAGTCGTGGGCTTCACGGGCCAGCTTCTCCGGAAGTTCTTTGATGGTCCCGGCGGCCATGGCGGCCAGCTGCAGCGCGGCGGCACGCTCGATCAGCACCGCCAGCGAACAGGCCTCCTCCACGCTGGCGCCGGCCACGATCTGGCCGTGGTGCGCCAGCAGTATCGCCTTCTTGTCGCCGATGGCTTCGGAGATGATCTCGCCCTCCTCGTTGCCGACTGGCACTCCGGGCCAGTTCGGCAGGAACGCGCAGTCGTCATAGAGCGGTGTCGTGTCCATGTGCGAGATGACCAGCGGAGTCTCCAGCATCGACAACGCGGCCACGTGGAACGGATGGGTGTGCACGATGCACTGCACGTCCGGACGGGCCCGGTAGATCCAGCTGTGGAATCGGTTGGCGGGGTTGGCCATCCCCTCGCCCTCGATGACGTTGAGGTCTTCGTCGACCAGCAGCAGGTTGGCGTCGGTAATCTCGTCGAACCCGAGGCCGAGCCGCTGGGTGTAGTAGGCGCCGGGCGTCTCGGCCCGGGCGGTGATCTGACCGGCCAGCCCCGAGTCGTGGCCGCGGTCGAACAGCGCGCGGCAGGTCAACGCCAGTTTCTGGCGGGTCGACCAGCTGTCTTGCCCGAAGTTCTCCGCGAATCGACGCTCCGCACGCTGCATCAACTCGGATTTGGAGTCGGTGAATGTCTCGGCCATGACAACATGGTATTCGATAGGACACCTTGTGTCATCATGGGGTGATGACCGAACTGTTGCGCGCGGTCCGCAAGCAACGCGGGCTCACCCTCGAAGCCCTCGCCGAGCGGACCGGGCTGACCAAGAGCTACCTGTCCAAGATCGAACGCAGTCACAGCACACCATCGATCGCGACGGCCATCAAAGTCGCCCAGGCCTTGGATGCCGATGTGGCACAACTGTTCTCCGAACGCGGCGCTGAGGACAAAATCGCCGTCGACCGGGCCGCCGACCGCACCGCGGACCGGCAACGCTACCGGGCGATGGCGTCAGGCATGCTGGCAAAGTCGATGTCCCCGTTTGTGGTACGGCCCACCGGGCGCACCGCGCGCGACGCCCATCCCCTACACCAGGGCCAGGAGTTCGTGTTCGTCCACACCGGAACCGTCGAGTTGGAGTACGGCGATGCGACGTGGACGCTGACCGCCGGCGACAGCGCCTACTTCGACGCCTCGATCAGCCACCGCCTCCGCACAGTGGGCAGTGAGCCCGCCGAGGTCGTCGTCGTGGCCGCGCGGTGAGCTGCGGCTACCAGGGGCGCGTCGAGCACGACACGCCGCTGCCGCCCTGCTGGGAGACCACCACCTCGCCGTCGACGGCGATCTCGCAGTGGAATTCGGGGTTGACCCGCAAGCCTCCGCTGGCGGTGACCAGCGCCCACTGGCCCGGGTCGGCCAGCGTGGCGGTGTAAACCAGCGGCTGCCCCCCGGCGATCGGCGCCCTGACGGTCTCGAGGTACTCCGAGGCGTTGGCGTTGTAGGCCGCCATGCTCGGCGGGTCGGTCTTGATGTAGGAGATGTTGGTGTTCAGGTCGCTGGTAGCGGTGATGGTGTAGGTGACCTCGTGACCGTTGGTCGAGCTTTTCTTCGGGGGTGCTTCGCCCGAGGGCTCTGTTGAGTTCTCGGCCGGGGCTGCCGCCGGGGCTTCGGCCGGGCTTTCGGCCGTCGGCGGCGTCGTGGGCTCGGGGTCCGCAAGGGAGGTCGCTTGGCTGGCTGCCACTCCGGCGGCGGCCATCAGCAGCACCGTTCCGAACCTGACTGTCACGTTCCGCATGGTCGTCATACCGCGTCACGGTACCGGAGGGTCAGCACCGGACGCTCTGAATCGCGTCGCCCGCGGGGGGCGAAAATGCGCTCACGCAGGCGTTTCCCCGGATTTTCCGGCATCGTCGCAAGCTCGCGGTAGCCGGCCCGCGACCTCGGCGACCACGCCGTCGATCGGCACATCGACCTGCTCGCCGGTGGCCAGGTTCTTGACGCCGACGGTGCCGGCCTCCAGGTCGCGGTCACCGGCGACCAGGGCGATCACGGCGCCGGAGCGGTCGGCGGCGCGCATCGCGCCCTTGAGGCCGCGACCGCCATAGGCCAGATCCACCCGCACACCGGCGGCCCGCAACTGGCCGGCCAGCACCGCCAAGCGCAGTTTGGCCGCCTCGGACAGTCCCACCGCGAAGACGTCGCAGCGGGTGCGCACCCCCACCGTCTTGCCCTCGGCGGCCAGCGCCAACAAGGTGCGGTCGACCCCGAGCCCGAAGCCGATCCCGGACAGGTCTTGCCCACCGAGCTGGCTCATCAGCCCGTCGTAGCGCCCACCCCCGCCGATGCCGGACTGCGCGCCGAGCCCGTCGTGCACGAATTCGAAGGTGGTCTTGGTGTAGTAGTCCAGGCCGCGCACCATCCGCGGGTTGATCACATAGGGCACCCCCAGGGCATCCAGATGTGCCAACACAATGTCGAAATGCTGTTTGGCCGCATCGGAGAGGTGATCGAGCATCAGCGGTGCGGCGGCGGTCATCTCGCGCACCTGCGGGCGTTTGTCGTCGAGCACCCGCAGCGGGTTGATCTGGGCGCGGCGGCGGGTCTCCTCGTCGAGGTCGAGCCCGAACAGGAACTGCTGCAACAACTCTCGATAGGCCGGCCGGCAGGTGTCATCGCCCAGCGAGGTGATCTCCAGCCGGAAGCCGTCCAGGCCCAGGGAGCGGAACCCGGCGTCAGCCACCGCGATCACCTCGGCGTCCAGCGCCGGATCGTCGACGCCGATCGCCTCCACCCCGACCTGCTGCAGCTGCCGGTACCGGCCGGCCTGCGGACGCTCGTAGCGGAAGAACGGCCCGGAGTAACAGAGCTTGACCGGCAGCTGCCCGCGGTCCAGTCCGTGCTCGATCACCGCGCGCACCACCCCGGCGGTGCCCTCGGGGCGCAGCGTCACCGACCGGTCTCCGCGGTCGGCGAAGGTGTACATCTCCTTGGACACCACATCGGTGGACTCCCCCACCCCCCGGGCGAACAGCGCGGTGTCCTCGAAGATCGGCAGCTCGATGTCGCCGTAGCCGGCACGACGGGCCGCCGCCAACAACCCGTCGCGCACCGCGACGAAGCCGGCCGAAGCGGGTGGGACGTAATCGGGCACCCCTTTGGGGGCGGCAAAGGTGCTCACGCACTCAGCCCTTCCAGGAACGGGTTGAACCGGCGCTCGGCGCCGATGGTGGTCGCGGGTCCGTGGCCGGGCAGCACCACGGTCGCATCGTCGAGGCACAACAGCTTGTCGACGATCGAGGTCAGCAGATCGCGGCCGCTGCCACCGGGCAGATCGGTGCGGCCGACCGAGTTCTGAAACAGGGTGTCCCCGCTGAACACCATCTCGTCGGCGTCGCCTTCGACCCGGAAGACCACTGAACCGCGGGTGTGCCCGGGAGTGAAATCGACGGTGACGGTGGTGTCGCCCAGGCCGATCTTGTCCCCGTCGCGCTCGAGTTCGACCAGCTGTTTGGGCTCGGAGAACATCACCTTGCTCAAGACGCCGAACAACGCCTGGCCCGGCAGCGTGCCCAGCGACCGCAGTGGGTCGGTAAGCATGAAGCGGTCCTCGGGGTGGATGTAGGTCGGGCAGCCGTAGGTGTCGGAGACCTTCTGCGCCGACCAGATGTGGTCGATGTGGCCGTGGGTGAGCAGCACCGCGGACGGCGTCAGCCGATTCTCGTCGAGGATGTGGCGCAGCCGGGGCATCGCCCGCTGGCCGGGGTCGACGACGATCGCGTCGGCGCCTTGCCGCTGCGCCACCACGTAACAGTTGCACGCCAGCATTCCGGCGGGGAATCCGGTGACCAACACGTGCACCAGTTTCCCATTGCGCGCCGTTGCGGCGTGGACGTGGGCGGTGCTGGCAGACTTTGGCAGACTGTAGAGCCGACTCACCCGCGAGCCAGGGAGGTAATCCGGCGGTGTCCACGAATGAAGAACGGCGCGCCCAAGCCAAGCGCAAGCTGGACCAGCAGGTGCAGGAGCGCGCCGAGGCGGCCCGCAAGCAGCGCCGGATCCTGATGATCGCCGGCGCGGTGGTGGCCGTGCTGCTGGTGGCCGGTGTGGTGTTCGTGGTGCTGCGCGGCGACGGCGATACCGGCAGCGTCAACGCCTCCTCGACGTCGGAGACCTCCGAGCCGGCCGACTCCGCTTCGGCGTCGCCGGCCGAACCCGGGCAGCTGCCGAAGTTCACCGCCTCGCCCACCCTGGGCGCCGATTGCCAGTACCCGAAGGCGCGCCCGGCCGGCAAGCCGGTCGATCCGCCGCGCTCCGGCAAGGTCCCCACCGAGCCGGCCGAGGTCAGCGTGTCGCTGATGACCGACCAGGGCCCCATCGGGTTGATGCTCAACAACGCCCAATCCCCCTGCACGGTCAACAGTTTCATCAGCCTGGGCGCCAAGGACTTCTTCTCCGGCACCCAGTGTCACCGGTTGACCACGTCACCGATGCTCAGCGTGCTGCAGTGCGGCGATCCGGCCGGTGACGGCACCGGTGGCCCGGGATACGAGTTCGCCAACGAATACCCCACCGACCAGTACGCGGCGAACGACCCGGCCGCGCAGCAGCCGGTGCGCTACCCGCGCGGCACCCTGGCGATGGCCAACGCCGGGCCCGGCACCAACGGCAGTCAGTTCTTCCTGGTGTACCAGGACTCGATGCTGCCGCCGCAGTACACGGTGTTCGGCACGATTCAGCAGGACGGGCTGGACACCCTGGACAAGATCGCCGCGGCCGGCGTCCAAGGCGGCGGCACCGACGGCCCGCCCGTCACCAAGGTGACCGTCAAGTCCGTCCGCGCCGACTAGTCCCCGGCGAGCAGTCGCCAAAGCCCCTTCTGACGGGCGTTTTTGGGGGCTTTCGCGACTGCTCGTGCCAAGAAACGCAACTAGGCCGCGGACGTCACCCGGTAGACGTCGTAGACGCCCTCGACGTTGCGGACCACGTTGAGCAGGTGCCCGAGATGCTTCGGGTCGCCCATCTCGAAGGTGAACCGGCTGATCGCCACCCGGTCGCGGGACGTGGTCACCGACGCCGACAAGATGTTGACCTTCTCGTCGGCGAGTGCGTGGGTGATGTCCGACAGCAGCCGGTGCCGATCCAGCGCTTCGACCTGAATGGCCACCAGGAACACCGACGACGGCGACGGCGCCCACTTGACGTCGATGATCCGCTCGGCCTGCTGGCGCAGCGAGTCGGCGTTGGTGCAGTCGGTGCGGTGCACACTCACCCCGCCGCCGCGGGTGACGAAGCCCATGATGGTGTCGCCGGGTACCGGGGTGCAGCACTTGGCCAGTTTGGTCAGCACGCCGGGCGCTCCGGGCACTTCGACCCCGACGTCGTCACTGCGCGGCCGGCGCAGCGCGGTCATCGGGGTGGACCGCTCGGCCAGGTCCTCCTCGGCCTGATCCACGCCGCCGAGCTGGGCCACCAGCCGCTGCACGACGTGGTGCGCCGAGATGTGGTTCTCACCAACCGCGGTGTAGAGCGCGGACACGTCGCTGTAGTGCAGTTCGCGGGCCACCGCGGCCATCGACTCGCCGTTGACCAGCCGCTGCAGTGGCAGGCCCACCCGGCGCACCTCGCGGGCGATCCCGTCCTTGCCGGACTCCAGTGCCTCCTCGCGGCGCTCCTTGGCGAACCACTGCCGGATCTTTGCCTTGGCCCGCGGCGACACCACGAACTGCTGCCAGTCCCGGGACGGCCCGGCGTTTTGGGCCTTGGAGGTGAAAACCTCGACCACTTCGCCGTTTTCCAGCTTGCGTTCCAGCGCCACCAGCCGGCCGTTGACGCGGGCACCGATGCAGCGGTGGCCGACCTCGGTGTGCACGGCGTAGGCGAAGTCGACGGGGGTCGAACCGGTGGGCAAGGTGATCACGTCGCCCTTGGGCGTGAAGACGAAGATCTCTTTGACGGCCAGGTCATAGCGCAGCGACTCGAGGAACTCGCCGGGGTCGGCGGCCTCCCGCTGCCAGTCCAGCAGCTGACGCATCCAGGCCATGTCGTCGATCTCGGCGGCGGCGTTGGGGTGCGGAACCCCGTTGCGGCCCTTGGCTTCCTTGTAGCGCCAGTGCGCGGCGATGCCGTATTCGGCGGTGCGGTGCATCTCGCGGGTACGGATCTGGATCTCCAGCGGCTTGCCCTCCGGGCCGATCACCGTGGTGTGCAGCGACTGGTAGACGCCGTAGCGCGGCTGGGCGATGTAGTCCTTGAAACGGCCGGCCATCGGCTGCCACAGCGAGTGCACCACGCCGACCGCGGCGTAGCAGTCCCGGATCTCGTCGCACAGGATCCGCAGCCCCACCAGGTCGTAGATGTCGTCGAAGTCGCGGCCCCGCACGATCATCTTCTGATAGATCGACCAGTAGTGCTTGGGGCGGCCCTCGACGGTCGCGGCGATCTTGGACTTCGCCAGCGTGTTGATGATCTCGGTGCGCACCTTGGCCAGGTAGGTGTCGCGCGACGGCGCCCGGTCGGCCACCAGCCGCACGATCTCCTCGTACTTCTTCGGGTGCAGGATCGCGAACGACAGATCCTCGAGCTCCCATTTGACGGTGGCCATACCCAGCCGATGCGCCAGGGGCGCAATGACTTCCAGCGTCTCACGGGCTTTGCGGGCCTGCTTCTCCGGCGGCAGGAAGCGGATGGTGCGCATATTGTGCAGCCGGTCGGCGACCTTGATCACCAGCACCCGCGGGTCACGCGCCATCGCGATGACCATCTTGCGGATCGTCTCGGCTTCGGCCGCGGTGCCCAGCACCACCTTGTCCAGCTTGGTCACCCCGTCGACCAGGTGGGCGACCTCGTCGCCGAACTCCCCGGCGAGCGCCTCCACGGTGTAGCCGGTGTCTTCGACGGTGTCGTGCAGCAGCGCGGCCACCAACGTGGTGGAGTCCATGCCCAGTTCGGCCAGGATGGTCGCCACCGCCAGCGGATGCGTGATGTAAGGGTCCCCGGAGTGCCGCAGCTGGGTGGCGTGGCGCTGTTCGGCGACCTCGTAGGCGCGTTGCAGCAGCGCCAGGTTCGCCTTCGGGTAGAACTGCCGGTGCACCGCGACCAGCGGCTCGAGCACCGGGCTCAGCGCGCCGCGCTGGGCGGTGATCCGGCGGGCGATCCGGGCCCGCACCCGCCGCGAGGCGCTGGTGGGCACCTTGAGCAGATCGGTGCGCTCGGTGGGCGAGTCCTGGTCAGGCGGCTGGAAGACCGCCACCGGCTGGCCGCCCTCCTTCTCGCGCCGCTCGGCCTCGAAGCCCTCGTCAGAGCCCACGTAGCTCACCTCCGACCACGAGAATATCGGCTAAATCCGGCGCAGGCTGTGCAGCGGCAACGGCGCCACCGCGGCGCGTCCGCCCATATCGGCCAGCTCCAGCACGACGGCCGCCGCGACGACCTCGGCTCCGGCGCGGCACAACAGCCGCTGTGTGGCAGCCAGTGTGCCACCGGTGGCCAGAACGTCGTCGAGGATCACCACCCGGCGGCCGGCCAACGCGATGCCGTCGGCGGGGATTTCCAGCACCGCCTGGCCGTATTCGAGCTGATAGGCCTCGGTGAGCACCGGCGGCGGCAGTTTGCCGCCCTTGCGGACCGCCAGCGCCCCCACCCCGAGCCGGGCGGCGACCGCCCCGGCCAGCAGAAATCCGCGGGCGTCGATGCCGGCCACCACGTCGGCCCCGGCGGCGATTCGGGCCAGCGCGTCGGTGACCGCGGCCAGCCCGGCGGCGTCGGCGAACACCGGGGTGAGGTCTTTGAACGCGATGCCGGGGCTCGGGAAGTCGGCCACTTCGCGGGTCAACGACGCGATGATCTCGGCGGCGCCATCGTCTGCCGTTCCGGCTGTTCTCACTGTTGCAGCGCCCAGCGGTCCATGTTCCAGCCGGCACCCCAGCGGGTGGGGTTGGCGGCCACGCCGTAGGTCTTCTTCGACGACAGCAGGGTGCGCTGCTGGCGGTACAGCGGCAGGGTCGGCATGTCGGCCCACAGCACCGGGGCGCTCTCGGCCAGCAGCCGCACCAGCTCGGCGGGGTCGGCGGTGACCGCCAGTGCGGAGATGATGCCGTCGATCTGGTCGTTGTGGTAGCCGGACAGGTTGTTGCCGTTGCCGCTGAACAGTTCGTAGGCGTCCATCGCCGATGACCCGGTCGAGCCGCTGCCGGTGGATCCGCCGGTGCTCGCCAGTAGCACGTCGATCTGCCCGTCGCGCAGCGCCTGCGGCCCGATGCCGTCGGAGGCCACCTCGGTGACGGTGATGCCGGCCGGGGCGCACGATCCGCTGATCGCCCCGACCACCGCGGCCAGCCGGGTGTTGGGCCCGCGGTAGCCGATCCGCACCGTCAGGGGTTTGCCGCCCAGCGTGTCGCGGGCGGCACCTGGGTCGGCGTGGACGAACTGCTCGGCCTCGGGCACGTTCTCGGCCTGGTCGAACGCGTCGTCCATGGCGGTGTTCAGGCGCGAGTTGACCATCGGCACACCGGCGTCGCGGGCGATCACGTCGCGCGGGGTGCACAGCGCCACCGCTCGGCGCGCCGGGATCTCCGACAGCGGCCCGGTCGGGGCGAAGATCAGCTGTTCGATACCGCCCGACGGGGTGTCGCTGCTCTGGTAGTCGTCCGGGGTGATCACGGACCCGGCCGACCCGGTCGCCACGTCGACGACTTCCACGACGCGTTTGTTGACCCGGTCGGCGATGTCGGCGCCCTGCGGCCACACCGTGATTCGCTTGGTGACCGGCTTGGCGCCCCACCACAGGTCGTTGGCCACCAGCACCACCGCGCCCCCGTCGAGCACCGTGTCGATCTTGTAGGGACCCGAGGACGGGAAGTTCCGCAGGTCGGCGTTGTGGTCGAGCTGCCAGGTGGTGTTCCAGGCCTCGGCGACCTTGGGCATGACCTCCTCGACCGGCCCGAGTCTGCCCAGCGCCGCCTCGGCGACGTTCAGTCCGAGCTTGGCGCTGAGGACGTGCGACGGCATCATCGAGGTCGCGGCGAACAGTTCCTCGTAGTCGACGATGTTGCGGTCGGGGAAGAACGACACCCGGGCCTTCTTGGCGCCGGGCTCGCAGTCGATGTGCTCGATGTCGAGGTAGCCGGCGCGGCTGGCGGCGTCGAAGCCGCCGAACCGCCCGGATTGAGCCGCCCAGGCCAGCACCAGGTCGTCGCAGGCGATCGGGTGGCCGTCGGAATAGACCGCCGCTTCAGCGATCTGGTAGTCCAGCACCAGTGGGGAGCGTCCCACCACCGAGATGCTGCCGAAGTCGTGGTCGGTGACGATCTGGCCTTCGGGGCCGTGGTAGCCGAAGCCGGTCAGGGTGCGCGAGAACGCTTGCGGTGCCGCCGAGGCGGCACCGGCCACCGAGGTGGTGTTGTAAGTGTTCAGGCCGCCGTCGACGGCGTAGTCGATCTGATCGACGGTGGCGCTGGTGCATGCCGACGCCGACCAGGCGCCCACCGCGGTGGCGATCGCCACCACCCACGCCGCCGCAGGCCGACAGCGGGCCGCCATCTTCCGTTACCGTCCGGCGTCCGGCTTGCCGGTCGGACGCTGACTGCGCCGGCTGGTGGGGCGCACCGGCTTGGCGCCCGGTGCCGGGGCGGCCGGTGACGGGGCGGAGGCACCCGCGGCCACGGTCGCCTCGTCGTCGTCCTCGGCGGTGTCCTCGGCGTCGTCCGCGCCTTCCAAGACGGCCGGTGCGGACGTGGTGCCGGTAGCGGCTTTGCGGCGCCGCATCACCTTGCGGGTGTGGTTCTGCACCAGCTCGGTGCGCTCCCGCAGGGTGACCAGCAGCGGCGTCGCCAGGTAGATCGACGAGTAGGTGCCGACGATGACCCCGACCAACTGCACCAGCGCGAGGTCCTGCAGCGTTCCCACCCCCAGCAGCCACACCGCAACCACCATCAGCGACATGATCGGCAGCGCCGAGATCAGGCTGGTGTTGATCGACCGCATGAAGGTCTGGTTGACCGCCAGGTTGGCCTCTTCGGCGTAGGTGCGCCGGGTCTTGTGTTCGAAGCCGTGGGTGTTCTCCTCGACTTTGTCGAACACGATGACGGTGTCATAGATGGAGAACCCGAGAATCGTCAGCAACCCGATCACGGTGGCCGGGGTGACCTCGAAGCCGACCAGCGAATACACCCCGGCGGTGACCAGGACGTCGAAGACCATGGAGATCATCGCCGCCAGCGTCATGTACCACTCGTAGCGGACTGTGATGTAGAGCGACGCCAGCAGCAGGAACACCACCAGCGCGATCACGGCCTTCTGGGTGATCTGCGCGCCCCAGGTCTCCGACACCGCCGAGTCGCTGATCGCCTGCTTGCTGGGCTGCCCGTCGGGGCCGACGGGCTGGAACGCGTCGAACAGGGCGTCGCGCAGCTTCTCGGTCTGTTCGTTGGTGAGCGTCTCGGCGCGGATCTGCACGGTCGCCGACGAGCCGTTGCCGACCACCACCACCGATTCGGGGCTGTTGCCGACGCTGCTGCGGAAGACATCTTCGACCTGGGTGACCGAGGTCTCGCCCCGCGGGAACGAGACCTTCGTGCCGCCGGCGAAGTCGATACCGAAGGTGAAGCCGCGGATCAGGATGCTCAAGATGGCGATCGCGACCATTGCGCCGCTGACCGCGTACCACAGCCGGCGCTTGCCGATGACCTCGAACGCACCGGTACCGGTGTAGAGCCGCGACAAGAAGCTGTGCTTCGGCGGCCGCGGCGTGCCGGTGGTCTTGCGGGCCGTCTCCTCGACGGCGGTGCTGGTGTCGGTCAGTTCGACCGCGTCGGTGTTCTTCGTGGCGCGCTTCGTGCCGCCCTTGGTGCTCGGTTTGGCCATCTGGCTATCCCTGTCCCGTCGACTGGGCGGTCACGCGCGCGCCCGCTTTGGCTCCGGGCCTGCCACTCGGTCTGCCGCCCGCCCTGGCTACCGCCCGCCGCTCGCGTGCCACCTGCTGAACCGCGCCGAGGCCGTTGTAGGTCGGCTTGGCCAGCGTCGGCGACTTGGACGCCAGGTACACCAGCGGCCAGGTCACCAGGAACACCACGACCAAGTCCAGGATCGTGGTCAGCCCCAGGGTGAACGCGAAGCCCTTCACCTGGCCGACCGCCAGGAAGTACAGCACCGCCGCGGCCAGGAAGGTCACCGCGTTGCCGGACACGATCGTCTTGCGGGCCCGCGTCCAGCCGCGCGGCACCGCCGAGCGGAACGAACGGCCTTCTCGGATCTCATCTTTGATGCGCTCGAAGAACACCACGAACGAGTCGGCGGTGGTGCCGATACCGATGATCAGACCGGCGATGCCGGCCAGGTCGAGCGTGTAGTTGATGTATCTGCCCAACAGCACCAGGATCGCGTACACCATGGCGCCGGCAAGCACCAGCGACAGCGCGGTCAGCACCCCGAGCACCCGGTAGTAGAGCAGCGAGTAGATCAGCACCAACGCCAGGCCGATCGCGCCGGCGATCAGACCCGCCCGCAGCGAGGTCATTCCCAGTGTGGCCGAAACGGTTTCGGCCTCCGAGGCCTCGAACGACAGCGGCAGCGACCCGTACTTCAATACGTTGGCCAGCTGACGTGCCTCGTCCTGGGTGAATCCCGGTGAGCCGCCGGTGATCTGGGTGCGGCCGCCGGGGATCGCCTCTTGGATCTGCGGCGCGCTGACCACCTGAGAGTCCAGGGTGAACGCGGTCTGGGTGCCGATGTGGGCCGCGGTGTAGTCCGCCCAGATGTCGGCGGCAGCGCTCTTGAACTGCACCTGGACGATGTTGGAGCCGCTGCGCTGATCCATTCCGGAGCTGGCGTCGGCGATCTGGTCACCGCTGATGATCGACGGCGCCAGCAGGTAGGCGGTCTGGTGGTCCTGCGAGCAGGTCACCAGCGGCAGATCCGGGTCGTCGTTGCCGGCCAGGATGTCTTCTTTGTCGCACCGGCTGGCCTGGATCTGCAGGGCCAGGGCCTGCACCACCTTGTTGTCGCTTTGGCGCAGCCGCTTCTCGGCGGCGATGCGGGCCGCCAGGCCCTGCGGCTGGCCCGGTTGGCCGGGAACCGGCGGCATGCCCGGCAGTTGCGCTCCGGGGATCGGCGCCTCACCGGGCGTACCCGGCTGCGGGACGCCCGGGGACCCGGTGCCGCCGGGAACCTCGGTGGTGTTCTCCGGCCCGGGGCTCTCCGCGGTGGTGGTCGGCGAGGGGGCCGGCTCCAGGGGGTAGGGCCGCGGCTGCGCCGGTGGCATCAGGGGCTGCTGGGGATGCGACTCGTTGCCTCCGCCGAACGCACCGCCGCCGAACGCGCCTTCGCCGCCGGCACCGCCACCGCCCGGCAGGCCCTGCCCGCCCGAACCGAACTGGCCGCCGGTGGCCGGCGAGCCGGGCAGGCCCGGCATGCTGGGAACTCCGCCCGGGGCGCCGGGGATACCGCCAGGCATGCCCGGAATTCCACCCGGGACGCCGGGAACGCCACCCGGGACGCCGGGAACGCCCGGCGGCAGGCCGGGCCGCCCGGGTCCGCCCGGAAGTCCGGGCATCTGGCCGCCGCCGGCCTGCTTGGCCTCCTCCACCGAGACCCCGCTGATCACCGGCCGGATGTAGAGCCGGGCCGTCTGCCCGAGGGTGCGCGCTTCGTTACCGTCGCTGCCCGGCACCGTGATAACCAGGTTGTTGCCGTCGATGATGACCTCGGACCCGGACACCCCCAGGCCGTCGACCCGCGCGCTGATGATCTGTTGGGCCTGGTTGAGCGCGTCGCGGGTCGGGGCGGAGCCGTCGGGTGTGCGGGCGGTGAGCGTCACGCGGGTGCCGCCCTGCAGGTCGATGCCGAGCTTGGGCTCGGCGAGCTTGTTTCCGGTCAGGAACACCAGCAGGAAGACGCCGATGAGCATTGCCAGGAACACCGCCATGTTGCGGGCAGGGTGCACCGGTGCCGAAGGCGATGCCACGTTGTTGAGTCTCCTTCGCTCATTGCACGATGCGCTCTCGCGATCGTCGGGGCTGCTCCGCGGGGGGCCAGCTCGCGACGATCAGTTCGACTGCACCCGCAAAAGGGTACGTGCCCGGCTGGCGGGCTCGGTCGTTGGGCGGGCGTTCCGCGCGTCGTGCTCGCGATCGCCGCTAGGCGTCTTCGGTGGCCTGTTCGACCGCGGCGTCAGCGGTGAGCTCTTCCGGCTCGATCTTGTCCCGGATCGCCAGCTTCATCCAGGTGGTCACCACGCCGGGCGCGATCTCCAGATCCACGGTGTCGTCGGTGATACCGGTGATCGAGGCCTCCATCCCGGAGGTGGTGTGGACCCGGTCCCCCACCCGCAGCGACTCGTGCAGGTCGATGGTGGCTTGCATCGCGCGCTTCTGCCGCCGCGAGGCGAAGAACATGAACGCGCCCATGACGATGAATAGCGGCAGGAAGGCAACCATGCTGTTCATGACGACAACCGATCTTTCAACTTGTTCGTACTGGATTTCAGCACCCGACCAGATGTGACGGGCCGCTGTGATGACAACAGTCTGCCATTGTGTGGCGCGACTCGACGCCGGGACCGCAGTTGGCCCCTTAGGCTGTGGGGGAAATCGGGGGTCAGGATTCTTGAGGGAAGGTTGGCCGATGAGAAGCTTTGCGTGGGGTCTGGCTACCGCGGTGGCGTTGGCGGCGGCTCCCCTGGCGCTAGGAGCGATCGCAGCGCCCGCCATCGGGTCGGCGGCACCACTGGACTGCCCGGGCGGTCAATACTGGGAGCCCAGCACCAACACCTGCATGCCCCTCGGTCAGGGCCCGACACCGCTGGACTGCCCCGGCGGCCAGTACTGGGAGCCCAGCACCAACACCTGCATGCCTCTCGGTCAGGGCCCGACACCGCTGGACTGCCCGGCCGGGGAATGGTGGAACCCCTTCGGCAACGCCTGCCGCCCGCTCGGCCAAGTCTGAACCGCGGCCGCTGAGGAGACCTGTCATGTCTGTGCCGCCGCTGCCGCAGAGCCGTCACCTGGCCACCGAGATCCCCGGCCCCGGTTCGGTGCGGATGGCCGGGCGCCGCGCGGCGGCCGTGGCACGCGGGGTGGCCAGCACGTTGCCGGTCTACGCGGCGCGCGCCGCAGGAGGCATCGTCGAGGACGTCGACGGCAACCGGCTGATCGATCTGGGCTCGGGTATCGCGGTGACGACCGTCGGCAATGCCGCACCCCGCGTGGTGGACGGGGTACGCCAGCAGGTCGGCGAGTTCACCCACACCTGCTTCATGGTGACGCCCTACGAGGGGTATGTGGCCGTCGCCGAAGCACTCAACCGGCTCACCCCGGGCAGGTTCGAGAAGCGCTCGGTGCTGCTGAACTCCGGCGCGGAAGCTTTGGAGAACGCCGTCAAGATCGCTCGGTCCTACACCCGTAAGTCCGCGGTGGTGGCGTTCGACCACGGCTACCACGGCCGGACCAACCTGACCATGGCGCTGACGGCCAAGTCGATGCCCTACAAGAGCGGCTTCGGGCCGTTCGCACCCGACGTCTACCGCGCGCCGACGTCCTACCCCTACCGGGACGGCCTGATCGACAAGGAGCTGGGCAGCGACGGCGAGCGGGCCGCCGAGCGCACCATCGGTGTCCTGGAGAACCAGATCGGCGCCCACAACCTGGCCGCGCTGGTCATCGAACCGATCCAGGGTGAGGGCGGATTCATCGTTCCGGCACCGGGTTTCCTGCCCGCGGTGCTGGCCTGGTGCCGCGACAACGACGTGGTGTTCATCGCCGACGAGGTGCAGACCGGCTTCGCGCGCACCGGCGCGATGTTCGCCTGCGAGCACGAACCCATCGAGCCCGACCTGATCTGTACCGCCAAGGGCATCGGCGGGGGGCTCCCGCTGTCGGCGGTCACCGGCCGCGCCGAGATCATGGACGCCCCCCAGGTCAGCGGCCTGGGCGGGACGTTCGGGGGCAACCCGGTGGCATGCGCGGCGGCACTGGGGGCGTTGGCCACCGTCGAGGCCGACGACCTGGTCGGGCGGGCCCGGCAGATCGAGCGGGTGGTCTTCGAGCGCCTGGGCCGGCTGCAGGCTGATGACGACCGCATCGGCGACGTCCGCGGCCGCGGCGCCATGATCGCCGTCGAGTTGGTGCGGTCCGGCAGCGCCGAACCGGATCCGGCGCTGACCCAAGCGCTGGCGGCGGCGTGTCATCGGGCCGGCGTGATCGTGTTGACCTGCGGCACGTTCGGCAACGTGTTGCGCCTGTTGCCGCCGTTGACCATCACTGACGAGTTGCTCACCGAGGGCTTGGACGTGCTGGCCGGCGAACTCGCCAAGCTGTAGGGCCTACTCGAACAGCCCTTGTTGCCCCAGTCCCGCCGCGCCGGCCGGCGGCACCATGCCCAGGTGCGTCCAGGCCGCCGGGGTCGCGACGCGGCCCCGCGGGGTGCGGGCAACCATCCCGGCGCGCACCAGGAACGGCTCGCAGACCTCCTCGACGGTGGCCGCCTCCTCCCCCACCGCCACCGCCAGGGTGGAAACGCCGACCGGCCCGCCGCCGAAACTTCGGGTCAACGCCGACAGCACCGCACGGTCGAGGCGGTCCAGACCCAGCTCGTCGACGTCGTAAACGGCCAAGGCGGCCTTGGCCACGTCGCGGGTGATCACCCCGTCGGCGCGCACCTCGGCGTAGTCGCGTACCCGGCGCAGCAATCGGTTGGCGATCCGCGGGGTGCCACGGGATCGGCGTGCGACCTCGGCGGCCGCTTCGGCCCCGAGCTCGACGCCCAGGATCGCCGCCGAGCGCGTCAGCACCCGCTGCAGTTCGGCCGGCTCGTAGAAATCCATGTGCGCGGTGAAGCCGAACCGGTCCCGCAGCGGGCCGGTCAGCGCGCCGGAGCGAGTGGTCGCCCCGACCAGGGTGAACGGTGCCACTTCCAGCGGAATCGATGTCGCCCCTGGACCTTTGCCGACCACGACGTCGACCCGGAAGTCCTCCATGGCCAGGTACAGCATCTCTTCGGCGGGCCGGGCGATGCGGTGGATCTCGTCGATGAACAGCACATCGTGCTCGACCAGATTCGACAGCATCGCCGCCAGATCTCCGGCCCGTTCCAGCGCGGGCCCCGAGGTCACCCGCAAGGAGCTGCCCAGCTCGCTGGCGATGATCATCGCCAGCGACGTCTTGCCCAGCCCGGGCGGGCCGGACAGCAGGATGTGATCCGGTGTACCGCCGCGGTTCTTGGCGCCCTCAATCACCAGCTGCAACTGCTCGCGCACCCGGGGCTGGCCGATGAACTCCGCCAGGCTGCGTGGGCGCAGGCCGGCGTCGATATCGCCCTCACCGACCGTCAGCGCCGGGGACACCTCGCGGGCATCTGCGTCGTCGGGTTCGCTCACTTGGTCTTCCCCAGCCGGCTCAGCGCGGTCCGCAGTACATCAGAGGTGTTGGCGTCGGGATCCTCGGCGAGCACCTTGTCGGTGGCCTCCTCGGCCTGCTTGGCGGCAAAACCCAGCCCGACAAGGGCTTCGATGACCGGGGCGCGCACGGCATGACCGTTGAAGACGGCACCCTCTGCTGCTGCCACCGGCCCGATCTTGTCGCGCAATTCCAGCACCAGGCGCTCGGCCCCACGCTTACCGATGCCGGGCACCCGGGTCAGCGCCGTGACGTCGGAGTCGGCCAGCACCCGGCGCAGCGCGGCCGCGTCATAGACCGCCAGGGCGGCCATTGCGATCTTGGGCCCGATTCCCGACACCCCGATCAACGTCAGGAACAGATCACGCGCGTCGGCGTCGGGGAAGCCGTACAGCGTCATGGAATCCTCACGCACGATCATCGCGGTGATCAACCGCGATTCGCTGCCGCGGCGCACCGTCGACAGCGTCGCCGGGGTGGCCATCACCTTGTAGCCGACCCCGGCCGCCTCGACCACCACATGATCGAGTGCGATGTCGATGACCTCACCGCGCACGGAAGAGATCATGCCCGCGCCGCCTTGAGTTTGGCGGTGTAGCGGCGCCGCGCTTCGGCGGCCAGCGCCTCGGCGGCCGCCATCCGGGCGATCATCGGGGCGCGCCAGCAGTGACAGATCGCCAACGCGAGCGCGTCCGCCGCGTCGGCGGGTGTCGGCTTCTGCTGCAGCCCAAGGATTCTGGTGACCATCGCGGTGACCTGCGCCTTGTCGGCCGTGCCGTTGCCGGTCACCGCGGCCTTGACCTCACTGGGCGTGTGGAAATGCACATCGATGCCGCGGCGGGCGGCAGCCAGCGCGATCACCCCACCGGCCTGGGCGGTGCCCATCACGGTGGAGACGTTCTGCTGGGAGAACACCCGCTCGACGGCGACGACGTCGGGGCGGTGGGTATCGAGCCAGTGCTCGGCGGTGTCACTGATCGTCAGCAACCGCTGCGGCAGGGGCTGATCGGCCGGCGTGCGGACCACGTCGACGTCCAAGGCGGTCACCTGGCGCCCCCGGCCGCCCTCGACCACCGACAACCCGCAGCGGGTCAGCCCGGGGTCGACACCCATCACCCGCACCGCACGCTCCCTACCGTAGTGAACATCTGTTCGAACAGTAGCGGTTGGGACCGACACCGCGCGGTAGGACACGCGGAGGCGCTACTCGGCTTCGAGCGCTGCCAGCACCTCGTCGGACAGATCGACGTTGGTCCAGACGTTCTGTACGTCATCGCTGTCTTCGAGCGCCTCGACCAGCTTGAACACCTTGCGTGCGCCCTCGACGTCCACCGGGACGCTGACCGACGGCTGGAAGCTGGCCTCGGCCGAGTCGTAGTCGATGCCGGCGTCAACCAGAGCGGTACGCACCGCCACCAGGTCGCCCGGCTCGGAGATCACCTCGAAGCTCTCCCCCAGGTCGCTGACGTCCTCGGCGCCGGCATCCAGCACCGCCACCAGCACGTCGTCCTCGGTCAGCCCGTTCTTGTCCAGGGTGACCGTCCCCTTGCGGCTGAACAAGTAGGCGACCGAGCCCGGGTCGGCCATCTGGCCACCGTTGCGGGTCATCGCCACCCGCACCTCGCTGGCAGCGCGGTTGCGGTTGTCGGTCAGGCACTCGATGAGCACCGCCACCCCGTTGGGCCCATAGCCCTCATAGGTGATGGTCTGGTAGTCCGCGCCACCGGCTTCCTCACCGGCGCCACGCTTGCGGGCCCGCTCGATGTTGTCGTTGGGCACCGAGTTCTTCTTGGCCTTCTGGATGGCGTCGTACAACGTGGGGTTGCCCGACGGGTCGCCGCCGCCAACCCGGGCCGCGACCTCGATGTTCTTGATCAACCGGGCGAAGTTCTTGCCGCGGCGGGCGTCGATGACGGCCTTCTTGTGCTTGGTGGTGGCCCACTTGGAATGGCCGCTCATGCCGCCCTACCTCACTGTTACTGGAGAAAAGTTCGCGTGCCGAGTCTACGGCCACCGTGTCGGTGCGGCCGCATCGTGCGCGGTACTTGCTGCGCCAATCACGCGCGCGCCGGCGATAACCGTGATAATTATGAGATCACTCACAACGTCGTGGAGGTCTTTATGCCCGACAACCTGTGCAGTCGCAGTGTGAAGTCTAAGAAGGCGCGGCGTCGGGTCGCCGGCGCGGGCACGGCGGTTGGGGCCTTCCTGGCCGTCGGGATCGCCTCGTTGACCACTGCACCGCAGGCCTGTGCCGAGGATTTCGACATCGGCGCCTGGTTCGCCGACCCGGACATGTTCGCGGCCGCCGCCGAGGCCTCGTTTCAGCAGTGGGTCATCGAACCCCTGCACACCGGTATCGAGGAGTGGATCAACAGCGATTTCGGGCAGCAGATCGCCGGCGTCGTCAACCAGCTCTCCGGGCTCTATCTGATCGGTGACGGCGCCGCCGGAACGGCCGAGAACCCCAATGGCGGCGACGGAGGGTTGTTGTTCGGCGACGGGGGCGACGGCTGGGACGCCACCGGGAGCGGTGAGGCCGGCGGCCACGGCGGGGCGGCGCTGAGCCTCTTCGGTAACGGTGGCGACGGGGGTGACGGGGGCGCCGGTGCGCGCGGCGGTGACGGCGGCGTCGGCGGCTGGCTGTTCGGGGTCGGCGGCGACGGCGGCAACGCCGGCGACGGCGACACCGCCAGCGGCCTGCCCCCGCTCGGCGGAGCGGGCGGCAACGGCGGCATCCTCGGCAGCCACGGCACGGTCGGCCACTTCGGCACCCTGGCGAGCGGGCCACCGGTCGCCACCGACGGCGGGCTGGGCGTCACCGGAAGTTGGATCACCGACAGCGACGGCCGCGTCGTCATGCTGCACGGGCTCAACCAGGTGTACAAGCTGCCGCCGTTCACGCCTTCGGCGAGCGGCTTCAGCGACGACGACGCGCAATTCCTCGCCGCCAACGGGTTCAACGTGGTGCGGTTGGGCGTCATCTGGGCCGGGGTGGAACCGCAGCCCGGCGTCTTCGATCGCGACTACCTCGACTCGATCAACGAGACCGTGCAGACCCTGGCAAGCCACGGCATTCGCGTCATTCTCGACATGCACCAGGACAGCTACAGCAGCGTGTTCGGCGGGGAGGGCGCGCCGGAGTGGGCGACCCAGACCGGTGGCATGCCCAACCTCAACCTGGGCTTCCCGCTCGACTACTTCTTCAACCCGGCCCAGTACGCCGCCTGGGATGCGCTGTGGTCCAACGCGAAAGCCCCGGATGAAGTGGGGCTGCTCAACCACTACGCGCTGACGTGGCAGTACATCGCCGACTACTTCAACGGCAACCCGGACGTGGCCGGCTACGAGATCATGAACGAACCCTGGGGAGGCAGCAACGGGGTGGGCTCCTACTTCGGCGCCCAGATCTTGACGCCGTTCTACAACCAGGTGATCTCGGCAATCAGGTCCGTCGACCCGAGCACATCGGTGTACTTCGAACCGGACCTGCTCACCACCAATGGGCTGCCGCTGACCCTGGGCACCGTCGACGACCCGAACACCGTGCTGTCGTTCCACGACTACGCCGACAAGTTCCTGCCCGGGTTCGGACTCGGCGCCCAGAGTGCGAGCGATGCGGTGCAGTACGGAAACTCACACAATATCCCGGTCTTCCTGAGTGAGTTCGGATCCACCAACGACTACGCACACATCAGCGACATGCTCAAGATCGCCGACCAGTACCGCTTCGGCTGGGCGGAGTGGGAGTACACCGACAAGGGCGACATCACCACCACCGGCGGCGGCTACGGATGGCTGGTCCGTGACCCCGACCAGCCCCCCGCCGGTGACAACGTCGACGCCGAGAAGCTGGCAACGCTGGCCGCCCCGTACCCGCAGGAGATTTCGGGTACGCCGACTACCTGGTCGTTCGACTCGACAACCGGGACCTTCCAGTTCAGCTACTCCACCGAGCGGGCCGACGGCCTGGGCAGTTTCGATGCCGGGTCCAGGACCACCATCTCCACGCCGCTGGTCGAATACCCGAACGGCTATCAGGTGAGTGTCACCGGCGGCCACGTGGTGTCGGAGCCCAACGCCGCCATGCTGACCATCGCATCGAACGACGGCGCCGACACCGTCACCGTCACGGTGCGGCCCGCCGGCTAGCTCAGGCCTGCCCGGCAACGATGTCGACGAACAGCCGGTGGATCCGACGATCCCCGGTCACCTCCGGGTGAAACGACGTGGCCAGCACGCCGCCCTGTCGCACCGCGACCGGATGCCCGGCGACCTCGGCCAGCACCTGTACCTCGGGCCCGACGTGCTCCACCCAGGGCGCCCGGATGAACACCGCGTGCACCGGCTCGGCCAGTCCGGCGAAGCTCACGTCGCCCTCGAAGGAGTCCACCTGTCGTCCGAAAGCGTTGCGCCGCACCGTCATATCGATGCCGGCCAACGGGATGGCGGCACGCCCCTCGGCGCCGGCATCGGCGATCTCACTCGCCAAGAGGATCATTCCCGCGCAAGAACCGTAGGCCGGCATCCCGTCGGCCAGCCGGGCCCGCAGCACATCGACCAGTTCCAGCTCCCGCAGCAGATGACTCATGGTGGTCGACTCCCCACCGGGAAGCAGCAGCGCCTCGACGGCGTCGAGTTCCGCACGGCGACGCACCGGCACCGGCTCGGCGCCGACGCCGGCAACTGCGGCGAGGTGTTCGCGCACATCGCCCTGTAGTGCGAGCACGCCGATGCGCGGGCCGCTCACTGACCGGCGGGGGTGTATCCGGACGGGTATCGGGTCAGCCCCTCCTGCATGACGGCCGCCACCATGTCCCCGGCCTGGTTGTAGATCTTGCCCTGGGTCAGCGCCCGGCCGGCGCCCGCCGACGGCGACGACTGGTCATAGAGCAGCCACTCGTCTGCGCGGAAGGGACGCATGAACCACATCGCATGGTCCAGTGAGGCCACCTGCAGGTGGTCGCGGTCGCCCGCGTGGATCGACCAGGCGGAGCCCAGCAAAGTCAGGTCGCTCATATAGGCCAGCGCACAGATGTGCAGTACCGGGTCGTCGGGCAACCGATCCCGGTGGCGAAACCAGACCTGCTGCTCGGCAACCTTGCCCGGAATGTGCGGCAGCGATTTGCGCGGCACCCGGCGCAGATCCCATTCGGCGAACGCCTTGAAGCCCGCGTCGTCGAAGGCCTTCATCGCGGCGATGTCGGGCAGGTCCTGCGGGTCGGGTGCGCCGGGCATCGCGTTCTGGTGTTCGATGCCACGTTGTTCGCTCTGGAACGACGCCGACATGTTGAAGATGGTCTCGCCGTGCTGCACCGCATTGACCCGCCGCGTACAGAACGAACCGCCGTCACGCACGCGTTCGACCAGAAAAACCGTGGGGGCCTTGGCGTCTCCGGGCCGAAGGAAATAGCCGTGCAGGGAATGGACCCGGAACTTCGAGTTCACGGTGCGCACCGCCGACACCAGCGCCTGCCCGGCGACGTGCCCGCCGAAGGTGCGCTGGTTGTCGGCCGAGAACGGACTGAACACGCTGCCGCGGTAGATGTTGACCTCGAGTTGCTCGAGATCGAGGATCTCTTCGATCGCCACGGAGAATGTCTACCAGCCGCGTTCGGCAAGCCGGTGCGGTTGCGCGATGTCCTCTACGTTGATGCCGACCATCGCCTCGCCCAGCCCGCGCGACACCCTGGCCAGCACGTCGGGATCGTCGTAGAAGGTGGTCGCCTTCACAATGGCAGCCGCCCGCGCCGCCGGGTCACCGGACTTGAAGATGCCGGAGCCGACGAACACCCCCTCGGCGCCGAGTTGCATCATCATCGCCGCATCGGCCGGGGTGGCGATGCCACCGGCGGTGAACAGCGTCACCGGCAGCTTGCCGGCCTTGGCGACTTCGGCGACCAGTTCGTAAGGCGCCTGCAGTTCCTTTGCCGCGACAAACAATTCGTCCTCGGACAGCGAGGTGAGCCGGCGGATCTCGCCGCCGATGGCACGCATGTGGGTGGTGGCGTTGGAGACGTCGCCGGTTCCGGCCTCCCCCTTGGAGCGGATCATGGCCGCGCCCTCGGTGATCCGGCGCAGCGCCTCACCGAGGTTGGTCGCCCCGCACACGAATGGAACGGTGAACTGCCACTTGTCGATGTGGTGGCTGTAGTCGGCCGGGGTGAGCACCTCGGACTCGTCGATGTAGTCCACCCCGAGGCTTTGCAGGATCTGCGCTTCGACGAAGTGCCCGATGCGCACCTTGGCCATCACCGGGATGGTGACCGCGGCGATGATGCTCTCGATCATGTCGGGGTCGCTCATTCGCGACACCCCGCCCTGAGCGCGGATGTCGGCGGGCACCCGCTCCAGCGCCATCACCGCGACGGCGCCGGCCCCCTCGGCGATCCGGGCTTGTTCGGGGGTGACGACGTCCATGATGACGCCGCCCTTGAGCATCTCGGCCATGCCGCGCTTCACTCGCGCAGTACCCGTCTGCCCGCCGGGTGCCGAACCGTTCTGCGCCGCGCTGTCCACTGAATGCTTCTCCTTGCTGGCCACTGATACCCGCTCAGTGTAGTGGGCCGACGCCACCGGTTTTCCCGCTCGTTACCCCGAAGCGGTGAACACCGGTCCGGCCGGCGACGGATCGGCGACCAGCGCGGGAAGTACGAACACCTTCACATACCGGCGGACCTGTTCGGCGTCGTCGGCGCCGGGAACCAGACCCAGCAGCAACCCGAGCGCCACCGACAACACGAAACGGGCGGCGTCGCCGGGGCGCAGGCCGGCGCGCAGTTTGTCGCCGGCCTGGTGAAATCCCATCTCGAACTGCCCGGCGAGCACCTCGCTCAGGGTTGCCGACCGGGCGATCATCGCGGCGACGTTGCCCTCGTCGGTGTGCTCGGAGATCACCCGCAGCAGGGGGTCCTGGCCGACTTCGGTGGCCACGATCACCAGTGACTCGGTCACCAGGTCGCCGGGGTCGGTCGTGGTCTCCAGCCGCGCGGCGATGGCGGCCATTTTGCGCACCGCCACCCGCACCACCAGCGCGTCCAACAACTGGTCTCGGCTGCCGAAATGCCGATAGATCACCGCGCGGGTGTAGCCCGCGTCCCGCGCAATGACCTGCATCGTCGATGCGCGGTAGCCCCGGTGCGCAAACGACCGTTCCGCGGCGTCGAGCAGCAACTCCCGAGCGTGCTCGGGAGGATTGCCGCCACCGGGTGGCCTGCCTCGGCCGCGGGTCGTCTTCGTCGACATATATGGACATCTCCATTCAAATGTCTATTATCGAAGCATCCGGTGAAGGGATCGTCGCATGGCCGCAGCGTTTACTGGTGTACCCGAACAGCGTGACTGGCCGGCAGTCTTCGGCTCGTGGCGGCTGTTGGCCAACCCGGGCAAGAACGGGGGCTCCGCCTTCGAGTTGATCGTGGGCCTGGCGGCTCCGATCCTGGCGCGCAGCTACCACCAGCTGCGGGCGCATCCCAACGGCCGGAGGCTGTTCGCCGAGAAGCCGGACCTGTTGGCGCTGCTGGGCGACGACGACTACCTGGCCTCGTTGCCCGCGGGATCGCTGGGCCACGCCTACCGTTCTTTTCTGCGCACCAACCGGCTCGATGCCGGCGTGTTCGACGTGGACACCGTGATCCGGCCGATCGCCGAGCGTCGCGGCTGGGATGACGATTTCTTCTACATGATGCGGCGCGGCACCGCCCTGCACGACATGTTCCACACGCTCGGGGGTTACGGTCCGGACATGGGCGGAGAGTTCGGCAACCTCGGCTTCCACTGCGGCCAGATGGAGCCCTCCGGTGCACTGAAGGCGCTCACCCTCGGCTTGCTGGGACCACTCATCCCCGCCTCCCCACGCCGCAAGCTGCGCTATTTCCGTGAGGCGGTCCGTCGGGGGCAACGCGCCGACAACCTGATGGCCGCCCCCTACGAAGAGCTGCTGGACAAGCCGCTCGCCGAGGTGCGCGAACTGCTGGGAATCGAGCCGACCGCCCGCGCGCATCGCGACGGGCACTTGTTCATCGGGTGGATGCCGCCGGGAATGACCCCACCCACCCGCTGGGACTACGACGCGGGCGTTGCTTGACCGCGAACAGACACGAAAGCCCCCATTTCGGGCGGATTATAGGAGCTTTCACGACTGCTCGCCGGAGAAAGATCACATGGTCAGCACCATGCGGTAGTGAGCCCGGCCGTCTGCCATGGCGGCGTAGGCCTCCGCGGCCTGAGCCAGCGGCCGTTCTTCGATACGGGCCCGCACCCCGGACAGCACCGCGAAAGCCATGGTCTCCTCGACGTCGCGGGCGGTGCCCGACGGGTGACCGACGATGCTGAGTCCCGGCCCGATCAACTGCACCGGGGCGATCGGGAGCGGTTCGGCGCTGACCCCGATGATGACGAGCTCCCCGCGCGGCTGCAGCCCGCCGAGGGTGGCGGCCATCGCCGCCGAGTTGGCCGCGGTGGCCAGCACCACCGCCGCGCCCCCGAGCGTCTGCATCGCCTGGCTGACATCCCCGGCGGTCGAGTCGATGTAGTGCTGGGCGCCGAGGTCCCGGGCGTCGTCGGCGCGGGCGGCTCCGCGCGCGATCGCGATCGTCTCGAATCCCATCGCGGCGGCGAACTGCACGCCCAGGTGGCCCAGACCGCCCAGACCCAGCACCGCGACTCGGTCGCCCGGCTGCGCCTGCGTCGACCGCAGCGCGTGGTACGTGGTCACCCCGGCACAGCCCATCGGCGCCGCCTCGGCGAAGGACAGCTCAGCGGGGACCCGCGCCAGTGCGTTGGCCGGGACGGTCACCGACTCGGCGTATCCGCCCGGGTAATGCCAGCTGGGCACCTGCCCGTTGGCGCAGTGGATGAAATCGCCTTTGCGACAAGGGATGCAGCGGTTGCAGTGCCCGCCGAACCAGCCCACCGCGACCCGGTCGCCCACCTCCCAGCCCGCCACGGCCGCACCGACTTCTGCGATGGTGCCGGCGATTTCGTGCCCGGGGGTCAACGGCCAGCTCAGGCCGGGAAACCCGCCGTTGACGATGCCCTGATCGGTACCGCAGACACCGCAGGCAGCGACGGCGATCCGGACCTGATCGGGCCCCGGTGCGGGAGTCTCGACGTCGACCAGGGTCAGTGGCGCGCCGACGGACGGTACCTGAACGGCGCGATGGGATGCCTTGGGATTCACCTGTCCAGGCTAGGCGGATCAACCCGCCGCGGTCAGGTGATCCGGCGGACGTCCGGAGTCGAGCCGGCAGCGTCGGCCAGCCGGGCCGCCTCGGCGAGCCGCTCGCCCAGTTGCAGCGGATAGACCTGCTCACCGCCGGCGGTCAGCTCCGCGATCGCGGGGGCGTCGCACCAACGGTGGCCCTGCAGGTAACGCTGCTCCAGCCCGGTCCGGCCGGCGCCCGACGGCTCGAACCGGCCGGTGCGATAGGCGAAGAAGAACTCCTGGCTGTCGAGCCGTTCGCCGTTGAACTCGAAGACGGCGTCGCGGCGCCAGATCGGCCCCACCAGCTCGCCGGGGTCGACCTTCAGCCCGGTCTCCTCGGCCAATTCCCGGGCCGCCGCCTCGGCCAGCGGTTCGTCGGGCAACACCTGCCCGCCGATGGTGAACCACCAGCGCGGCGCCGGGTTCGCGGCGTCGTCGTCCGGCAGGGCCGGGTCGCGGCCGCGCAGCAGCAGCACCGACCCCGTCTCGTCGAGCAGCACCACCCGCGCCGAAACCCGCGGATCCAGCACGCCCTGATCGCCGTGCCCCTGCATGCCTGCTCGTTCGAGGATCTCGAAATATGTTGGCATCGGCGCGGTTCCGCCCAAATGCAAGGCCCGCACCAGCGGCCGCTCACGCAGTGCCACCGTGTCGCGGACCGCGTCGTTGTGGAACCGGCGAGCCAGCAGCACCCGGGCTTCGGCGTCGGCCAGCTCGGCCACCATCGCCGGCGGCAACGAGGCGGGTTCGACCATCGCCAGTTCGGCCGACAACGCGTTCTCGGCCGTCTCGCGAGCGTCTCGCGTGGACCGCTCGGCGACATCGGCCAGAGCCGCCAGCCGGCGCCCGGCCACCGCGCCGCCGTAGGCCTCGATCGCGACGGCCCGGGCCACCACCGCGCGGCGCGCCAGCGCCCCGTCCAGCGCCTGCCAGGACAGCTCGCAGCGCACGTGCAGCCGGTTGAGCCGGTTGGCGGTCTGATAGGCCCAGCCCACCGCGGCGGCCAGCACTGCCACGGCGATCAGCACCAGCACGGTGCCGACGATCGTCGGACCCATCAGTCGCCCACCGAGACCTTGCGGCCGGCGCCGGCGACCGTCTCGTAGACCCGGATGATCTGATCGGCCACCACCGACCAGTCAAAGCGGCGTACCGCCTCGCGGCCGGCCGCCACATAGGACGCCCGCAGCGCATCGTCCTCGAGCACCTCGATCAGGGCGGCGGCCAGGGCCTCGTGGTCATCGACGGGCACCAGCCGGCCCGCCTCGCCGTCGCACAGCACCCGGCGGAACGCATCCAGGTCACTGGCGACCACCGCGGCCCCGGCGGCCATCGCCTCGGCAAGCACGATGCCAAAGCTCTCACCACCGGTGTTCGGCGCACAGTACACGTCGGCGCTGCGCAGCGCCGACGCCTTCTCGGCGTCGTCGACCTGCCCCAGAAATCGCAGGTGGCCCCCCAACGCGCCTGCGTTGCTGCGCAATTCGGCTTCATCGCCCCGGCCGACGATCAAAACCTCCACGTCGGCGAACTTCTCGACCAGCGCCGGCAACGCACCCAGCAGCACGGCCATCCCCTTGCGGGGTTCGTCGTAGCGGCCCAGGAACAGCACCGTGCGCCCGGGGCGCGGATAACCGGCCAATGGCTGCGCGGTGGCGAACGCGGCCACCTCGACCCCGTTGGGGATCTCCACGGCGTCGGATCCCAGCGCCTCCATCTGCCAGCGCCGGGCCAGGTCCGACACCGCGATGCGGCCGATGATCTTCTCGTGCATCGGCCGCAACAAGCCCTGGGCCACGCTCAGCGTCAACGATTTGGTGGTCGAGGTGTGAAAGGTGGCCACGATCGGGCCTTCGGCCACGTTCAGCGCCAGCATCGACAGGCTGGGGGCGTTCGGCTCGTGCAGGTGCAACACGTCGAACTCCCCCTGCATGAGCCATTTCTTGACCTTGCGGTGCGCGGCCGGGCTGAACTGCAGCCGGGCCACCGACCCGTTGTAGGGGATACCGAGGGCCTTGCCGGCGGAGACGACGTAGTCGGGCAACTCCACGTGCGGCGAGGCCGGCGCCAGCACGCTGACCTCGTGCCCGCGGGCCCGCAGCACCTCGGCCAACTGCAGCACATGAGCCTGCACCCCGCCCGGCACGTCGAACGAGTAGGGGCAGACGATGCCGATCCGCATCAGCTCTCCCCCAGCCGCGCCCGCCGAGACTCGGGAAGGTCGGCCACCCACTGCGGCTGCATCATGTGCCAGTCCTCGGGGTAAGCGGCGATGCCCTCGGCGAACCTATCGGCCAGCGCCTGGGTGATCACCCCGACATCACCGCCGGCGCAGTCCAGCGGCGGATGAATCCGGATACCCCAGCCCGCGCCCTCGAACCAGCAGTGCACCGGCAGCAGTGCGGCACCGGTGTGGATCGCGAGTTTGGCCGAGCCGGCCGGCATCCGGGTGGTCGCACCGAAGAAGTCGACCGGCACCCCGCTTCGGGTCAGGTCGCGGTCGGCCATCAAGCAGACCACCCCGTTGCCGGTCAGTCGCTCGGCCAGTACCTCGAACGGGGGGCGGTCGCCGCCGGACAGCGGCAGCACTTCGAAGCCCAGGCTCTCGCGGAAGTCGAGGAAGCGCCGGTACAGCGACTCCGGTTTGAGCCGTTCGGCGACCGTGGTGAACCCGCCGTGGGTCTGGGCCAACCACACCCCGGCCATGTCCCAGTTGCCGCTGTGCGGCAAGGCCAGCACCGCGCCGTGACCGGCGCGCAACGCCGCCTCGATGTTCTCTTGGCCCTGCACCGAATCGTGCAGCTGCGCCGCCAACTCCGCCTGGTCCATCGTGGGCAACCGGAACGCCTCACGCCAGTACCGGGCGTACGAGGCCAGCGAGGCCCGCATCAGCGTCGACGGCACCTCGGCCGGTGCCACCCCCAACACACGAGCCAGATTCTTGCGCAACTGCTCGGGGCCTCTGCCGCGCGCCGCGAACAACGCGCCGGCGTCAAAGGCGTTGCGGGCGACGAATTCCGGCAGCGCCCGCACCATCATCCAGCCGGCAGCGAACCCGGCGTCGGTGGCCCAGGCGTCGAGCCGGCTGAGCCCGGGAACTCGCAGACCGCTCGGCAGGAAAGTCACGATCCGGTGGTTCCCTCGCCGTCGGCGTCCGGCAGCGGTTCCACCGCGCCCGGGGAGGTGCGCACGGTGTGCAGCCGCTGGGCACACGTGATCAGGCTGGCCACCGCCAGCAGCCACATCGCCACGTGCAGCGCCCACGGCAGCGGGTACACCGGCAGATCGGACAATCCCGCCCCCACCAGCACGATGATCAGCCGTTCCGGGCGTTCGATGTAACCGCCGTCGCCGCGCAGGCCGCTGGCTTCGGCGCGGGCCTTGATGTAGGAGATCACCTGCGAGGTGACCAGGCAGATCAACGTCGCGACCACCAGCGGGGCGCTGTCCAAACCGAACGCCGCCCACCACGCCAGCCCGCAGAACACCGCTCCGTCACTGATCCGGTCGCAGGTCGCGTCCAGTACCGCGCCGAACGCACTGCCGCCGCCGCTTTCGCGCGCCATCGCCCCGTCGAGCATGTCGAAGTGCACGAAGAACCAGACCACCAGCGTGCCGGCGAACAGCTGACCGGTCGGAAACAGGGTCAGCGCCGCCAGCACCGCACCGGCGGTGCCCAGGATCGTGACGATGTCGGCGGTGAGCCCGGCCCGCAGGAAGGCCCGCGCCACCGGGGTGGTGATACCGGCGAACGTCGCCCGGGACAGGAAAGGCAGCCTGCTCATTGCTGTTTCGCCCACTCGTCGGCGAGCAGCCGGCGAGTGTCGCGCAGCAATTGCGGGATCACTTTGGAGCCGCCGACGATCGTGATGAAGTTCGCGTCGCCGCCCCAGCGCGGCACCACGTGTACGTGCAGGTGCTCGGCCAGTGACCCGCCGGCCGACTCGCCCAGGTTCAGCCCCACGTTGAACCCGTGCGGGCGCGACACCGCCTTGATCACCCGGATGGCTTTTTGAATAAACGCCATCAGCTCGGCGCCCTCGGGTTCGGTGAGGTCTTCGAACTCCGAGAACCGCCGGTAGGGCACCACCATCAGGTGGCCGGGGTTGTAGGGGTAGAGGTTGAGCACGGCGTAGACGTATTCACCACGCGCCACCACCAGCCCGTCTTCGTCGGACATGGTGGGGATGTCGGTGAACGGCCTGGTGGATCGCGCCGAGCCCGCTTCGGTGCGCTTGAGGGGCGCCTCGGCCAGGTAGGTCATCCGATACGGCGTCCACAGTCGCTCCAGCCGGTCGGCTTCACCGACGCCGGTGTCGATGATCCCCTGCTCGCCGCCCTCGTCGCCGGTCACTGGGTGCCGCCTACCTTCAGCGTGTCCGCGGTCGGCACGGTGTTGTCGCGGGCGGTGATCCAGCCGGCGATCGCGGCGACCGCCTCGTCGCGCGGCACGCCGTTGATCTGGGTGCGGTCGGCGAACCGGAAGCTGACCGCGCCGGCGTCGACGTCGCGGTCGCCGGCCAGCAGCATGAACGGCACCCTGGCATTGGTGTGGTTGACGATCTTCTTGGGCATCCGGTCGTCACTGGCGTCCACTTCGACCCGCACCCCACGGCTTCGTAGTTGTGCGGCAACCTCTTCCAGGTAGCCCACGTGCTGGTCGGCGACCGGGATGCCGACCACCTGCACCGGCGCCAGCCAGGCCGGGAACGCCCCGGCATAGTGCTCGGTCAGCACCCCGAAGAAACGCTCGATCGAGCCGAACAGCGCCCGGTGGATGAGCACCGGGCGCTGCCGGGTGCCGTCGGCCGCGGTGTACTCCAGCTCGAATCGGTCGGGCATGTTGAAGTCGAGCTGAATGGTGGACATCTGCCAGCTGCGGCCCAGCGCGTCTTTGACCTGCACCGAGATCTTCGGCCCGTAGAACGCCGCACCGCCCGGGTCGGGGACCAGGGTCAGCCCGGACGCCTCGGCGACCTCGCGCAGCGTCTCGGTGGCCTCCTCCCACACCTCGTCGGAGCCCACGTACTTCTCCGGGTCCTTGGTGGACAGCTCCAGGTAGTAGTCGTCCAGGCCGTAGTCGGAGAGCAGGTCGAGCACGAAGCGCAGCAGCGAGGCCAGCTCGTCGCGCATGCTCTCCCGGGTGCAATAGATGTGCGCGTCGTCCTGGGTCATGCCGCGGACCCGGGTCAGGCCGTGCACCACCCCGGAGCGTTCGTAGCGGTACACGCTGCCGAATTCGAAGAGCCGCAACGGAAGTTCACGGTATGAGCGCCCACGCGACCGGAAGATCAAATGATGCATGGGACAGTTCATCGGCTTGAGGTAGTAGTCCTGGCCGGGTTTGCGCAGGGATCCGTCCTCGGCGAACTCCGCGTCGATGTGCATCGGCGGGTACATGCCCTCGCGGTACCACTCCAGATGTCCGGAGGTCTCGTAGAGCTCGGACTTGGTGATGTGCGGGGTGTTGACGAACTGGTAGCCGGCCTCAATGTGCTTGCGCCGCGAGTAGTCCTCCAGCTCGCGGCGGATGATCCCGCCCTTGGGGTGGAAAACTGGTAGGCCCGAACCGATCTCGTCGGGGAAGCTGAACAGGTCGAGTTCGACACCGAGCTTGCGGTGGTCGCGGCGCAGGGCTTCCTCGATCAGTTCCAGGTGACGGTCCAGTGCCTCCTGGGACTCCCATGCGGTGCCGTAGACCCGTTGCAGGCTGGCGTTGTTCTGGTCGCCGCGCCAGTAGGCCGCCGAGGAGCGGGTGAGTTTGAACGCCGGGATGAACCGGGTGGTCGGGATGTGCGGGCCGCGGCACAAGTCGCCCCAAACCCGTTCCCGGGTACGGGGATTGAGGTTGTCGTAAGCGGTGAGCTCGTCGCCGCCGACCTCCATGATGTCGCTGTCGCCCGACTTGTCGTCGACCAGCTCCAGCTTGTACGGCTCGTTCGCGAGCTCGGCGCGGGCGGCGTCTTTGGACTCATAGACCCGCCGGGAAAACAACTGGCCGTCTTTGATGATGGCCCGCATCCGCTTCTCCAGCGCAGCCAGATCCTCCGGGGTGAAGGCTTCGGGGACGTCGAAGTCGTAGTAGAAGCCGTCGGTGATCGGCGGGCCGATGCCGAGCTTGGCGGCCGGGAACAGGTCTTGCACCGCCTGGGCCAGCACATGCGCGCACGAGTGCCGGATGACGCTGCGGCCGTCTTCGGTATCGGCGGCCACCGGGGTTGCTTCGGTGTCGGTGTCGGGAACCCAACCCAGGTCGCGCAGCTTGCCCTGCGCGTCGCGCACCACCACGATCGCATCCGGCGCGCCGCGGCTGGGCAGGCCCGCCGCGCGCACCGCATCGGCGGCGGTGGTGCCGGCAGGAACCCGGATCGGGGCGGGCTGTGCGGGCGCGCTCATGGCGTGGTCTCCAAGGGGATGCGAGGTGGTCGAAACGTCCGCGACCATGCTATCGGGGCTGTGGTGGCCGACCGTTGAGGGCATCTACGGCTGGCCGGGTTTGAGCACCACGAACAACGCCTCGCCGTCGGCCAGCAGCGTATCGCCGTCGCGCAGGGTGGTCTCGACGAAGATCTTGCGGCCCTCGGTCCGGCTGACCCACGCCTCGACCTGCAACTCCTTACCGATGGGCACGATGCTGCGGTAGTTGATGTGCAGATAGGCGGTGCGCTGGTAGGGCCCGCCGGTCAGCAGCCACGACGCGGTCCCGAGCACCGAGTCGAACAGCAGCCCGATGGCGCCGCCGTGGGCAGCGCCGTTGCGCCCCAGGTGGAACCGCCGGAATCGCGCCCAGCCGTGCAGCCGCCCGTCGTCGCCCTTCTTGAGCTTCATCGGCACCGGAAGCAGGTTGCCGCGCATCGGCAGGTCCAGCCGGCGCCCGGACGGCGACGCCCATTCGTCGGCGTCGTACGGGGCCAACAGGTCGCAGACTTCCTGCAGCGCGTCGGCGGCCCGGCTGATCACCGCGGCGGGGGCGTCGACGGCGCGGGCGTGGTCCTGCAGGTCACGCATCATCTCCAAGAACCGGCCGTAGTCCGACCCGCCCTTCTCGGTCGGCTCGGGCGGGTTGAACCCGCCGCCGGCATGTGGGAATTGCACGCGTCCTATTTAACGTTGACCCTGCGTCCAGGGCGCATCCCGCTCGCACTTTTGCGCCCTGGACGCAGGCTCAACCGCCTGGGAGGGTGGGCCGGTGGACTTGAGCGAGCTGCGTGACCTGCCGCTGACCTACGCGGAGGTGGGCGCCACCGCGGGGGCGCTGCCCGACGGGTATCAGCACCTGGAGCACACCGCCCCGATCGGCCGCGGCCGACAGCGCTTCGAGGAGGCCGGCGAAGCGGTGTTGCACTGGGGCATGCAGCGCGGGACCGGCTTGGGTGTGCGGGCGGACAGCGACGTCGCGCAGGTGGGCGCGACCGTGGTGGTGCGAATGGGGTTGTTGACCGCACCGTGCCGGGTCGTCTACGTGGTCTCGGAACCCGATCGGCGCGGCTTCGCCTACGGCACCCTGCCGGGACACCCCGGCTGCGGCGAGGAGTTGTTCGCGGTGCGCTACGACCCGGCCGATGACCTGGTCTATGCGCAGGTGCGATCGTTCTTCCGGCCGAACAAATGGTGGATCAGGGCGGGCGGGCCGGTGACATCGGCGGTCCAGCGCGTGATCGCCAAACGCTATCTGCGGGCGGTGTGACGCGACCGCGCCACGGACGGATCGGGTGACCGTGGCGCGGTCGCGAGTCGGTGCGGGCGGAGTGTCAGGTCAACTGGCGGGTGTGCACCGCCTGAGCCAGTCGGGCCAGCACTACCGCGGAGACCAGCAGACCGAAGTCGCGCAGCGCGACGTCGTAGTAGCCCGACAAGGTGAGCAGGTCGACGATGATGCCGGCCAGCCAGGCTGCCACCACCCAGGCGCCGATCCGCGGCGCGACCGCGACCAGGACACCGGCGACGATCTCGATAGCGCCGATCAGGTACATCGCCTGGTCGCCGTTGCCCGGCAGAATGTCATTGATCCAGCCGGCAAGGTACTTGTCCCAGTGACTCGGTCCCGCGCCGCCCGGCACGTGCGTCAGCAGGTTGAAGAATTTGTCCAGACCGAACAGGATCGGAGCGACCGTGAACAGGGTCCGCAGCACGAAGAACGCCTCGAACACCGGATCCTTCAACCGCTCCGAAACGGCAGGTGAACTCGCATGACCGGTGGCACTCATAACGCCCTCCTCAACTCTAACGGCTTATATTTTCTACGTTAGAACGGGTAGAATCTAACGTCAAGAGTTTCATCCGATAGAAGTTCACGAACTATGGCCAACCGCGACCGCGACGTGACGGGAATCGGCGCACTCGCCGATCCGGTCCGCCGCGAGCTGTACCGATTCGTCGCCGCCCAACCCGGCCCGGTCAGCCGCGACGAGGCTGCCGCGGCGACCGGTATCGCCCGCCACCAGGCCAAGTTCCATCTGGACCGGCTGGAGGCCGACGGCCTGCTGCAGAGTGACTACGCCCGGCTGACCGGCCGCTCCGGCCCCGGCGCGGGCCGCCCCTCGAAGCGCTACCGGCGCTCGCCTGACCAAATCGCCATCAGCTTGCCGCCGCGGGAGTACGAGCTGGCCGGCCGGCTGATGGCCGACGCGATCGCCGAATCCGCCCGCACCGGCACTCCGGCGATCGAGGTACTGCGCTCCCTGGCCCGCGACTTTGGCCGCGAACTCGGCAGCACCGCGACCGCGGGGCAGGCGCCGACCGACGCGATGGCCGCACTCGAGTTGGCCATCGGCGTGCTCGGCGAACACGGCTACGAACCCCGCGATGGTGACGGCGAGGTCTTCTTGGCCAACTGTCCGTTCCACGCGCTGGCCCAGGCCCAGACGGAGCTGGCCTGCACCATGAACCTCGCGTTGATCAGCGGCGTCAGCGAGGCACTGGAGCCGCACTGCCCGCAGACCCGGCTCTGCCCGGACCCGTCGCGCTGCTGCGTCGTGCTGCGTGCCGCAGCGGACCCCGATTAGGCCCAGCGCGCCAGCAGTTGCTTGGCCCCGGCGCACAACTCGTCGATGACCACGGCCACCGGACGGCTGTCGTGCAGCATCCCCACGCCCTGGCCCGCGTCGACCGGGGCGATGCGCTGATCGTCGGCGGCGATCCCGGCAGCCAGTTCCGCGCCGGCTTCGCTATCGCCGGCCAGCGTCTCCTCTCGGCCCGCCCAGCGGCCCACGAACTCATTGCGCAATACCCGCGAAGGGAAGCGCGTCGGCCAATCCAGCCGCTGGCCGACGTCGAACACCCGGGTGCTGACGGTGTCGGTGCCGGCGGCCGCGATCAGGGCGCGCCGGGCGCCGTCGCCGGTCAACGCCTCGGGGCAAGCCGACAGGCAGGTGCCCAGCCAGGCGCCGGCCGCGCCGGCCGCCAGCACCGCGGCCAAGCTGCGCGGCGAGGCGATCCCCCCGGCGGCCAGCACCGGTACCGCCACGGCGTCCAGCACGGCATCGAGCAGGGGCAGCGTGGCCAGCCGGATCTCGCCGTGCCCCCCGCCTTCGGCGCCGCGGGCCACCACCAGGTCCAGCCCGGCGTCGGCTGCACGGCGGGCGGTCTCGGCGTCATAGACCTGGGTGGCGGCTGGTATTCCGGCGGCGTGGGCGCGCTGCACCCAGGACAGGTCGTCGCCGAAGCTCACCGAGAGCAGCGCCGGGCGCGCTGCCAGGGCGGCATCGAGCAGCTCCGGCTGATCGCGGATCACCCAGTCCACCAAGCCGATTCCGAACCGCGCCGGCCCGGCCAGGGCCAGCTCGCCGGCCAGTGATTCCGCCGTGGCGGTACTGCCCATGCCGATCATGCCCAGCCCGCCCGCGGCGGTGACCGCAGCGGCCAGCCGCCCACCGGCCACCCCGCCCATCGGGGCGTTGAGAATGGGCAGCTGCAGACCGGCCCGCTTCGACCAGGGTGTGCTCAGCGGCACGCTCAGTGGGATGCGCTCTTGGCGACCGTCAGCAGCACCACCGAGTCCTCCAGCGACTCCAGCGCGTGGCGGGTGCGCGGCAGAATGACGAGCTCGCCTGCCGAGCCCTCCCAGGCGTCGTCGCCGGCGGTCAGCCGGACCCGGCCACGCAGCACCTGCAGGGTCGACTCCCCCGGGCTGTCGTGTTCGGCCAGCGACTGGCCGACCTGCAGGGCAACCAGGGTCTGGCGCAGATGATGCACCGAGCCGCCGTAGACGGTGTGGGCCGCGCGCCCGCTGTGATGCTGCTTGGCCTCGGCGAGCTTCTCGTCGGCCAACGCGGTCAGGGAGGTCGATTCCATCGGTAGTCCTTCTCACTCGTCGGGTCGGTTAGCGGGTCGAACGGCTCAGCGAGACAGCAACAGAATGCCCAGTGGCACCAGTGCGGCGACCTTGATCACCTCCAGGCCGACGTAGGCGTAGTGAGCACGGGAACGAGGCGCCTCCAGCCCCGACAGCACCTGGTCGGCGCGGCGGCTCAGGCGCGGCCGCACGGCCAGCATCTGGGTGAACAACATAGCCACGGCGACCACGAACGCCACGACGGTGCCGGCGCTCGGGCGCTCGATCGCGAACGCGACCGCGATGGCCGCGGCCAGAACGAACTCGACGGCATTGAGGGCCCGAAACACCAACCGGCCGATCCCCAGGCAGACCGGGATCGTCGCGTTGGGCGCGCGGAACTTCAGCGGTGCTTCCATGAACGAGATCGCGACCACCATGCCCAGCCACAGAAATGTCGCGGCGACCGCGACGGCGGAGGCAGCGCTCACCCGGTCGGCCCTTCCACTCGCACCGGCAGCGCGGGCGACTGCTCGATCCGAGCCCCGTTCGGGGCCGGCCTGGGCGCATCGGCGTCCACCGACTTCAGATGCGCCACACACAGATCGGGCTTGGCGAACGAGTCGAGGCGGTCGACCGTCACCGGTGCGTTCCAGGCCTCCAGCGCACCCTGCATCAGGCCCAGGTGGATCGGGCAGACCACCTCGGTGGAGGTTTCGGCGAGCTCGAGGAACGGGCAGTGGCGCAGACCGAGCTGCTTGTCGCCGACGCCGTCGGGCTCGAGCTGCTCGGGCTGGAATCCCAACTCGTCGAGCATGTCGACCAGATGGTCGGTCGACTCCTCGGCGTCGACGGGCTCGGCCGGGCCATGCAGCGGCCGCAGTCGCCGCCCCCATGCCCGGCCGGCCGCCAGCGCCTTGGCGCCGGGGTCCTGGTCGGCGGCCAGGCCGATGGTGAGGATCTCGGCGAGGAGCCGGAACCGGCGCGTGCCACCACGGTCCATCTGCCGGATCGCCCGGAACATCAGCGCCGGACGGCCCCGGCCCTTGTGGTCGGGTTCGGTGTGTTCGACGCGGCCTTCTTCCACCAACGTGTCCAGGTGGAAACGCACGGTGTTGGGGTGCACGCCCAGCTCGTCGGCGATCTGGGCGATGCTCAGCGGCTCGTCAGCGGCCTGCACCAGCCGAAGTACGTCAAGACGACGTCCTCCAGGTGGCCCGGCCGGTTTGGCGATGTCGCTCACTCCCCCTGGGGCGGGTAACTGGCCACCAGCGGAGTGTCGACGCCGAGCGCGCCGACCTTGGCGGCGCCGCCTGGCGAGCCGAGCGCTTCATCGCGGCCGGGCAGCGCCTCGGTGAAGAACTCCGCGTTGTCGGCCAGGTGGGGTTGCAACTCGTCCGGGAGGTCATCCTCGTAGTAGATGGCCTCGACCGGGCATACCGGCTCGCAGGCACCGCAGTCCACACATTCATCCGGATGGATGTAGAGGGCTCGCCCGCCTTCGTAGATGCAGTCGACGGGGCACTCCTCCACGCAGGCCCGGTCCATCACGTCAACGCACGGCTTCCCGATCACATATGCCATGCGCGAGAGTTTACACAAGGGATTTTGTAGAAACTAGAAGGGCGGACCTAAATGTCGCCCGCGGATTTCCGCCCTCGGCACGTGCCCGCGATGGCCCGGATGCCGTCACGAAACATATTGCGCAGCAATGCGTTCCGAGACAGCTTCATCACTCAGACGGTCGGCACCGCGCTCGCCTGCGCCGCGGCCCAGCGGTAGTCGGCCTTGCCGGACGGCGAGCGCTGCACACGCGCGCAGAACACCACATCCTTGGGCAGTTTGTAGCGCGCGATGTAGCGGGCCGCCTCGGCGACGATGTCCTCGGCCGTGGCCTCGGCGCCCTCGGCCAGCTGCACCACGGCGACCACCTCGTTGCCCCAGCGCCGGCTGGGCCGGCCCACCACGACGACGTCGTAGACGGCGGGATGGTGCGCGACGGCGGCTTCGACCTCCTCGGCGAAGATCTTTTCGCCCCCGGAGTTGATCGTCACCGAGTCGCGCCCGAGCAGCTCGATGCCGCCGTCGGCATCCCAGCGGGCTCGATCCCCGGGGACCGAATGCCGGATGCCTTCGATGACGGGGAAGGTCCGTGCGCTCTTCTCCGGATCGCCCAGGTATCCCAGCGGCACATAGCCCTGCTGAGCCAGCCAGCCGATCTCGTCGTCGCCGGGCCGCAGGATGCGGCTCATGTCCTCGCTGACCACGACCGCGCCGGGATTCGGGGTGAACCGGCCAGTAGAGGCCTGGCCGCGGCGGGTGGTCTGGCCCATCTGCGCGCCGGTCTCCGAGGAGCCGCCGGCGTCGAGGATCGACAGCTGCGGAAGCAGGTCCAGGATCCGCTGCTTGAGTGGGGCGGTCAGCGGGGCACCGTCGCTGGCCAGCACGAACAGGCTCGACAGGTCATAGTGGCCGTTCTCCAGGGCGTCGGCGAGTGGCCTGGCGAAGGCGTCGCCGACGATCGAGAGCGAGATGACGCGCTCCCGGGCCGCCAGTTCCCAGGTCGCGGCCGGGTCGAACCGGTCGGTGGTCGCCGACATCACGAACGGCCGGCCGCCGAGCACCGTGATGAACGCGGCCCACTGGGCGGCGCCGTGCATCAGCGGCGCCACCGTCATCGACCCCGGCCCGCCGGCCCGCGTGCGTTCGACGACCTCCGCCAGGCTGGCGGGAATGGCGCCGGTGCCGAACTCCCGGCCACCCATCGCGTTGATGAAGATGTCGTGCTGGCGCCAGAGCACACCTTTGGGCATGCCGGTGGTGCCGCCGGTGTAGAGCACGTAGAGGTCGTCGGCGGATAGCGGCAGGTTCAGCGGTTCATCGGAAGCGGTTGCGAGCAACTCCTCGTAGCGCAGCGCGCCGGGCAGTGGGTCGTTGCCGGAGTCGTCGTCGATGTGGATGAGCAGCATCGCCGGCAGCTGGTCGCCGGCTTGGGCCAGCGCTTCGGCCAGCGTGGGGGCGAACCGCGCGTGGTACATGATCGCCTCGGCCGAGGCGTCGGCCAGCAGGTAGACCAGTTCGTCGGCCACATAGCGGTAGTTGACGTTGAAGGGGGCGACGCGGGCGTGGTAGGCGCCCAGCATGCCTTCCAGGTATTCGTTGCCGTTGGCCAGATACAGCGCGAGATGGCTCTGTCCGGATTCATGGGCGGCCAATTCCGAACGCTCCCGGCGCGCACCCAGGCCCCGTTCGTGCAGCACGTGCGCCAACCGGCGGGCACGGTCCTCGATCTGGGCGTAGCTGCACCGCCGGTCGCCGAACACCACGCAGTCCCGGTCTCCGATGGCCGACGCCACCGCCGAGAACACCTGGGCGAGGTTGAATTCCACTGCCACTCCTCGATTCGACCTCCGTATGCGCCCGGATAACGCTACAAGGTGACGCGCTATTGGCCCGACCATGGTCTGGGCGGGCGCATCCGGCCAGCGTCAGGCATGCTTAGCCGCATGTCGGTGGATGTCCTGCTGCAGTCGATCCCGCCCCTGGCGGTCTATTTGCTCGTCGGCGGGGTGATCGGGATCGAGAGCCTCGGCATCCCCTTGCCCGGTGAAGTGATGTTGGTCGGGGCCGCGCTGCTGTCGTCGCGCCATGACCTGGCGGTCGACCCGGCCGGGGTCGCGGGGGCGGCGATCGTCGGCGCGGTGATCGGCGATTCGATCGGCTATTCGATCGGGCGGCGCTTCGGCATGCCGCTCTTCGACCGCCTGGGTGCACGGTTTCCCAACCACTTCGGCCCCGGTCACATCGCCTACGCAGAACACCTGTTCGCCCGCTGGGGCACCAGCGCCGTGTTCTTCGGCCGGTTCGTCGCACTGTTGCGCATCCTGGCCGGGCCGCTGGCCGGGGCACTGAAGATGCGCTACCCACAGTTCCTCGTCGCCAACGTGACCGGCGCGATCTGCTGGGCCGGCGGCACCACCGCCCTGGTCTACTACGCCGGGATGGCCGCCGAGCACTGGCTGTCCCGGTTCTCCTGGGTCGCGTTGCTGGTGGCGATCCTCGGCGGTGTCATCGGCACGATCGCGCTGCGGGGACGCGTCGGTGCTCGGATCGCCGAGCTGGAGGCCCAACATCGTCACGAAGCGGACTCCGTTCAAGAACTCGCCGAATAGGGGTTGTCGCCGCAGCATCGGCGGAGCATGGTGGAAGGGGACCGGCGGCGCCGCCGGGGCGTCGCCACCGATCGATCAGCCGGAGGCCGATATGTTCGCGCGCGCAACCACAATTCACGCCCATCCGTCATTCCTCGATGAGGGGATCACTCACGTTCGCGGCGTGGTGATGCCGACCCTGGCCGATGAGGACGGCTGCGCGGGAATGTCGATGCTGGTCGACCGCGACGCCGGCCGGTGCATCGTGACGTCGTCCTGGCTGGACGAGGACACCCTGCGCGCCAGCGAGGACAGTGCCCAGCAGCTGTGCGACCGCGCCAGAGAGATCTTCCACGCCACCGCCGAGATCACCCGCTGGGAGGTCGCCGCGGTACGCCGCGACTACCGGTCCCGGCGCCACGCAGGTGTGCGGGTCACCTGGTTGCGGACCGATCCGGCCAGGTGCGAGCGGATGATCGACACCTACAAGCTGGCGCTGATGCCCGAGATGGCCGACCTCGACGGCTTCTGCAGCACCACCCTGCTGGTGGACCGGAGCTCGGGGCGCGCGGTGTCGTCGATCAGCTTCGACGACCGTGCGGCGATGGTGGCCAGCCGCAGCGGTGAGCAGGCCATCTGGGCCAGGGCCGTCAACGACGCCGGCGCCGAGGTCCTCGAGGTCGCCGAGTTCGACCTGGCGATCGCGCACTTGAATGTGCCCGAGATGGCCTGAGCGCCGCTAGCCGTAGTAGGCGACGCCCCACGTGGGGTGTGCTTCGGCGAGCAGCAGGTGTTGCAACGGCTTACGCGAGACGACGCGGTAGGGGGACCGCAGGTTAACCTTTGCTCGCGGCGCGTTGCCGCCTTTGCTAGGAGGTATCACCCATGCGGTCTTTCAGCGTGTCCGTGGTCGTGACGGTAGCCGCCATGGTCGGTTGCCCCGGCGTGGCTGTGGCGGCCCCGAAGGATTACTGCGCCGAGCTCCAAGGTGGCAATGCCGGCCGCACGTGTGAGATCCAGCTCTCCGACCCCGGGTACAAGGTCGACATCAGCATTCCGCTGAACTACCCGGACCAGAAGTCGGTCGCCGAGTACGTCGCCCAGACACGCGACGCGTTCCTCAACTCGGCCAAGTCTGGCGCGCCTCGCAGCACACCGTACGAGTTGAGCATCAAGCCGACGGAATACACCTCGTCGATTCCCCCGCGCGGCACGCAAGCGGTGGTGTTCACAGTGAACAAAAACGTCGGCGGGGCGCAGCCACAGACGACGTACAAGGCGTTCAACTGGGACCAGACCTACCGCAAGGCGATCACCTACGCGGCTGCACCGGACGACAAAGAACACACCCCGTTGTGGCAGGTGGACGATCCGCTGAAGACCGTCGCCCCGATCGTCCAAGCTGACCTGCAGCAGCAGCTGGCACCGCCGCCCGCAGAACCGGGAGAGTCGGCTACGGCCACGTCCACCACGGCGCCGCCACCGTTGCCGTTCGCGCAAACCGCGTTGTACGACCCCGCCAACTATCAGAATTTCGCAGTGGTCAACGACGGGGTGATTTTCTTTTTCGACCAGGGCGTGTTGTTGCCCGCTTCAGCCGGGGCCTTACACGTGCTGGTACCCCGGTCGGCGATCGACCCGATGATCGCCTGACACCTGCGCAGCGCGAGGGGTCCCGAGCCACGCGCTCTTCGAACTCACACCGCACCGCCCGAAACGACGTTCGGTTCGTGACGGGGCTCGACGTGTCACCTTCAGGCCAGGGCCGTGCCGCCTGCACTGCCATTATGAAAGAAATTCAGTACACTTTGATGTCATGAACGCACAGTTCGCCGCCATGAGCCCCGGTAAGGCTCTGGACGCGATCCCGAGCGGGAGGTTTGTTCATGTCAACGACCTACCGGGTTCGCCTACCGCTAAGAGCTGCGCGCTGTCCCGTGCGCGGAAGGCCGGCAAGATATTGCCGATCCGCAACGGTCTGTACTTCAAGGGAGTGAAAACGCGTTATGGAATGACGCGGCCGTCAGCGGAAGACATCGCGGCCCAAGTGCTCGGCTCTAAGGGGGTTGGACCCACCGGCGTTGCCGCGGCGAAAGCGCTCGGTTTAACCACCCAGGTCCCTGCGCGAACGGCTCTCACCATCGCGGGCCCCGTTCCGACGTCAGTCCCCGGTGTCAAAATCTCCAAGCGCAACAACATGCGCCGGCGCGACCTCACCTACCTCGAGATCGCGCTGATCGAGTTACTGCGAGGCGATTGGGAACGAACCGTTGACCACGGCTGGCCGGCACTGGTGTCAGCGGCCGATGCCGCGGTCCGGGACGGCAAGGTCAATATCGAACTGGTCGGCGACGCGGTTCGCGGCGAACGTTCGCCGGCGGCTAGGGAAAACTACTACCGGCTCGTTGGCGAGCTTTCGTCGTGCGATCTTCACGTCTGATGGCCCTGTTGAGGGAGAGCGCTGACGAGTTGCAAGCTCTGATCGGCGCGACCGCTTCCGCACGCGGCCTTGCTTTGGACTTCGTCGAGAAAGACTTTTGGCTGACCGAGGTTCTGCGCGCCGCAACCATTCCGCAAGTTGTCGTCGCGAAGGATGGCAGCCAGCACGCCGTGCGCACGATATTCAAGGGCGGGACAAGTTTGAGTCGCGTCTACGGTCTGATCGAAAGGTTCTCAGAAGACGTCGACCTTCTTGTGGGCTTCCCCGCGGCCGCCGACGTGAGTTTGAGCGCGAAAGACAAAGTGCTCAAACGGATCCGCGATGCGGTGACCCGACATCTCAACCTTGATCAGTCCGGCGTCATAGCAGAGGCTTCGACGACCGGTGTCAAGCGCAACGTCCGCTACCAATATCCGATATCTCGCGCGTCTGGTCATGCAGCGCTGAGTTCGGGTGTGCTCCTGGAAATGGGCTCCCGAGGCGGTAAACACCCGACACAGCAACACGGCATACAGTCGATGGCTGCTGAGTACGCCATCGGCGAACTCCGCGAATCGTCCTCGGAATGGGAAGAATTCGCGCCCGTCTCCGTGGAGGTGTTGGCTCCCGAGCGAACGCTCCTTGAGAAGCTCGCGCTCTTGCACGACGGGGTGAGCCGATATCCGGATGAGACAGCCCGGGGCCGTCTTCTCAAGGCAGGACGCCATCTTTACGACGTTCAGCGGCTCCTCGCCAACGAGGAATTGATCGGAGCACTCGCAGCGCTCGGCCGAGATGGCGTGGGCGCATTATGCGCAGACGTCGACAAGCACAGCAAAGACGCGGGTTTCAGCTACACGCCCCGCCCTGCCAAGGGGTACGGCGACAGTCCGCTACTCGATATGCCGGTGGCATGTCGGGCAGTGCTGGAGCGCGGCTACGAAACGGCGATGGAGTTGGTATACGGATTCCGGCCGAGCTTCGCCGACTGCCTCCAAGCCATTCGCGTTCACGCGGCCCTGCTGTGACGGCGCGGACGAGACCCGACTCAATCAGGCCTCGCGCCATCGCCATTCGCGGCAGCTTCCAGGGCTGCGGCCACCGCTTCGAACTCCACCAGCGCGGCGGTGAGATCCTCCACGATCTCGCGGGCGATCACCTCGGGTGCCGGCAGGTTGTCGGCATCCTCGAGTGAGGCATCCCGCAGCCAGGTGATGTCGAGGTTGACCTTGTCCCGGGCGATCAGTTCGTCGTAGCCGAACGGCTTCCATCGCTCCGACTCGACCCGTTCGTCGCGCGGCTTGCCGTGCAGGTAGCTGTCGACGAACTCATCGAGGTGGCCACGGCGTAGCGGGTTCTGCTTGAGGGTGAAGTGCTGGTTGGTGCGCAGGTCATAGACCCACAGCTTGGTAGTCCACGGCCGCTCGGAGGCCGGCTTCTTGTCGAAGAACAACACATTGGCCTTCACGCCCTGGGCGTAGAAGATTCCGGTGGGCAACCGCAGCATGGTGTGCAGGTCGAAGTCGGCTAACAGCTTGCGCCGCAGCACCTCCCCCGCGCCACCTTCGAACAGCACATTGTCCGGCAGCACGACGGCGGCGCGGCCGTTGATGTCGAGGATGGTCATGATGTGCTGTAGAAAGTTGAGCTGCTTGTTGCTGGTGGTGACGACGAAGTCCTGCCGTTCGATTTCGATGTCCTCGCGGACCTCGCGGCCGTCGGCACCGACCATCGTCAGTGAGGATTTGCGGCCGAACGGCGGATTGGACAACACGACCGACCACCGCTTGCCGGGGTCGGCGACCAGGGCGTCGCGCACCTCGATCAGCGAATCGCCATCGGCGGTGCCGATACCGTGTAGCAGCAAGTTCATCGCGGCCAGCCGCGCGGTTCCATCGACCAGCTCGTAGCCGGTGACGAAGTCGTCGCGCAGGTGCGTGCGCTGGGTCGGAGTCAGATTCTGTGCGTCGGCCGCGGCGTGTTCGTGGGCGACCAGCAGGAAGCCGCCGGTGCCGCAGGCCGGGTCGACGACGGTGTCGGTCGGTGTCGGGTCGATGACGTCGACGATCGCCCGGATCAGATCACGCGGGGTGAAATACTGGCCCGCGCCTGATCCTTTGTCCGAGGCGCCCTTGGCCAGCAGCGCTTCGTAGGCGTCGCCCTTGAGGTCGGTGCCGGAGGCTGACCAGTTCTCCTTATCGATCAGATCGACGATCAGGCGTTTGAGCTTCGCAGGGTCTTGAATCCGGTTCTGCGCCTTGCGAAAAATAGTGCCGAGTGTGCCGGGCTGCTGGGCGAGTCCGACCAGGATTTTGGTATAGGTGACTTCGAGGTCGGTGCCCTCGGCGTCGAGGAGTTTCTGCCAGGAGTATTCGGCGGGCACGATCTGCTGCGGATTGAGTGCGCGGGTGGCCCGCTCGTGGGCCATCTTCAAAAACAACAGGTAGGTGAGCTGTTCGGTGTACTCGATGACGCCGACGCCGTCGTCGCGCAGCACATTGCAGTAGCTCCAGAGCTTGTCGACCAGGCGACGAGAATCAGACGTGCGCGTGGTGCCAGAGTCACCATTGTCGATCGCCATACGGCCGCCTCTTCCTAGAATGTAATGCTTGCAACGCGCACGACGACTGATGCGCGCGTATTCTCGCTGAGGTAAGCCCCGGACGAGGCCGCACCCGCGGTCGCCGCGCCGGGGCAATCCCTTTGCTTCGGCACATCGCCACGTCCCTGCTGACCGTCCAGCGCTACGGGCACTACTCGACCCCGCGGCTTTCCCACTCGCCGAATATCCCTTCCGGCGAAATCCATTCACGGCGGCCGTTGCAGGACCGCCCCAGCGCGACGGCGCCGGCGGTGGAGGGGGAGAAAAATACAATGTTGCGGGTCAGGCGACCGTGCCCGCTCTCGACCGCGATGGCGCCGCTGGCGAGCAGCTGCCCATGCTGAGCTCGATAGGAGGCGTAGGCCTTCACGGTGCTGTCGGCCTTGCCGACACCGTGCCAGGATCCGACCACGAGTGAGCCCGCCAGCATGGTGAACTCCCCGTCGATCTGCTGGGCTTGGGCGTCGACGCCGAATTTGGCATGGCGAAGTGTGAAGACCGGTGATTCGGCCGCTTCAGGGGACGCAGGGGCCACGGACTTCGGCTCAGGGACCCGGATCGCGTTGACCCCGAGAACGGGCAGGACGATCTGAAGCTGGGCGACGAAGTAGTCCATGTCGGAGGCGTCGGCCTCCGGAAGCGCCGGGACCGGGGGCACAGTGCCGTTGTCCAGGCTGACCCGACCGGCACGTATTGCCAGCTCAATCAGCCGCGACTCCAGGTAGCGGCCGTGAGCTTTGGTCAGGTTGGCATCCTTCGACGTGATGACGACAACCCGATCGAACTCCCTGTCGCGCTGATGCTTCCGCAGCCGCTCGGCGACGATGTCGGTCTCACCGATGTAGCACCGGACGCCACCGACGGCGGCCTCGTCATCGCGCAGCAACATGTAGGCGCCAGTGCGTTGAGCCTCATCGCGGTTGAGCAGGTCCGCCAAGTCCGAACGGCTGGCCCGCAACACATGGCCGGTCCAGTTGGTGATCTCCGCCGTCGTCAATCCACCCGGAGTGCCGTCGACCAGAAAGAGCTTGATCTGCTTGCCACTCATGCGGTGATTGTCTCTTCCACCTGCGACAAGTCAGGTGCTGCGCTGGTCAGTCGGCCGGAAAAGGCTGCAGCAAGCAACGAGCGGCGCAGTGCCGACGACCTGGCAAGTGCCCGATTCCGCGCCTGCGCAACGACAGCAAGAGCGTCACGGGACTCCCGCACGCGAGCAACTACGGCCATCTGCTGCTGGACCGACGTGATGGGGATATTCACGCCGCCCAGGTCTTTCTGATTTATCTTGTAGATCCCAGCGGTGGTCTTTGCGGATGCTTCGATCTGTCGACGGACAACGACCGAGTTCCAAACCAATGCGAGATAGTCGGGGTCGAGCTGTTCGCTATCGGGGCGTGCGCGGATCAACGTGTCTGGAAAAGCAACCGGGTCCGGTTCGTCAGTTACGAGCCCGCCCAGTCCCACCAACCGCAGGCTGCCATTTCCCCGCGAGATTAGAAAATCGCCGCGCTCGATAAGAAACCGGGATGCATCTGATTTAGTCCACGCACCATCCTTTCGTGCACTCAAGTCGATCTTTCCTTCACGGAGTGCCGTGAGGCGCAGGACCGGGAAACCACCGGCTTGGGTTGGAACAGAACGACCGTTGGCAAGTCCTGACCGCAATGTGCTCGCGAACGGCACTGCGGCCGTGTCGACCCCGGCAAGTGCCGCATCGAGTAGCCGACCATGGAGAACCACCTGTCGGGACTCCGCCGAACTCAAGTACGACTCCGCAGCGTCCAGGCGTGAGAGGTGATCTTCGAGAAGGCCGACGATGCGACGCTGCTCAGGAAGCGACGGCAAAGGAACGGGAATCTGCCGAATCGCCTTCAATCCGAGCCTTGGCCGGCCGACACCGTGGCGGTGCTCCTTAGCCCAACACCGGGCCTCGGGGCGCTGCAGCGCATAAAGCACCCACCGAGGGTCGACCTGGTCGCCAAGCCGCACACGGATGCAATCCGCCTTCACAATGGCAGGTCCCAGCGTCGCAGGAGCGAGGCATGCGCGAGGCAGTACGTCGCCCAATGATGCCACCAACAAGTCGCCCGCCTGTACCTCGTGCGCCCGGAGAGATTCGAAATGCTCGCCCGAAATGTGCGCCTTGCTATCGACAAAATAGCCATCACCGATATTTTGAAGTCGGACAACTCTCGGGCCCGACAGTGTATAGTGACGGCGGGCAAGATTCGATCCGAATGGCCCATCGGTGATCGCCCTGGGCTCCTGGGATTTCAAGTCTTCCAATGCGACGACTGGCCAGCTCACGCAGTCAACTCCGCGTTCAACTCCTCAATCAACTCCCCGGCCCGCTCCCCCAAATCCCTTATCGCACCGTCGGTTCCGCCTCGTTCGGTGAACGGCGCGTCGTCGAGGTCTTCGACCCGTATGCCCGCCGAGTTGGCGATCACCGACACCATCCGGTCCAGCCACCAGCGCTCGGTATCGCTGAACACCACACCGGCCTGTTGCTGTTGAGCCAGCCACGCCACGTACTTCTCGCGCACCCGCTCAGCGTAGGGAACGAGTTCGTCGTCGACGCCGATGGTGTAGCGGATCAGCGACACCAGGTCGGTGAGCGTATGCCTGGCGCAAGGCTGGACCTTGGATGCGTCAATCGCCGCGTAGGCATCCCAGAGTATGTCGGGTGTCCAGTTGTGCGGCGGCCGCGCGATCCGCACCGCAAGCCCCTGCAGGTAGCCGAAATCGATGCGCTGCTCAGCGGCCTCGTAGGCAAGCTGGATCGCGGTGATTTCATTACGGTGCTCATCGAGGTAGGCCCGCCACGACTCGACGATCGAGCGGGCCCGCTCGGTGTCGACCACCCCGCCGGCTTCGATGAGTTCATCGCGACTGACCTCGTCGATTACCCGGTCATGGGCGCGGCGCAGTTCCAAAATCCGGTTGCGCAGGGCGGGTTTTGACGCGATCGGCTCGATGGCGGCCTGGATTGCCTCGGGCGAGGTGGTGGCCGGTTCGACCGCGTCGACCAATGTCCGGATGATGTCGCGCACCGGTCCGCCGGCTACCTCGTCGAGTTCGTGACGCTCGGTGTCGGTGAGGTCGAGTTCGAGTTTGGCCAGCCGGGAGGCCAGCGTGGCCGCTTCGTCTTCGGTCAGCGTCAGGGTTGCCGCCTTGCCCAGCAGCTTCTTCAGGCTGACCGACTTCTGCCGGTTCAGTGGCGGCTCGACGAAGGGGTGTTCGGTGACACCGATGGCATCGACGATGACGAAGCGGGTCTTGGTCTCCGCATCGGGTGTGACGGCCTGAAAATCGGCGGGCGCAATCGTGCGCGCACCACGGCCCTTCATCTGCTCGAAGTATTGGGCGGAGCGCACATCACGCATGAAGAACACACATTCCAGTGGTTTGACGTCGGTACCGGTGGCGATCATGTCGACGGTGACCGCGATCCGCAGTGCGGGGCTAGTCCGCAGCGCCTGCAGATGTCCTTTGGGGTCGCGGGCGGTGTAGGTAATTTTGGCTGCGAAATCGTTGCCCTTGCCGAAGACCTGGCGGACCTGGGTGACGATCTCCTCGGCGTGGTTGTCGTCCTTGGCGAAGATCAACGTCTTGGGCACCGTGGAGCGGCCCGGGAAGATCTCGGTGAACAGGCGGTCCCGGAAGGCCTCCAAGACGGTGCGGATCTGGTCGGTGGTGGTGACCTGGCGATCGAGGTCGCTTTTGCCGTATTCCAGGTCCTCCTCAAGCGTTTCCAGGCGTTGCTCTCGGGTGCGCCGGTCCACTTTCGGCACGATGGTTCCGGCCTCGATCGTCGAGCCTTCTCCGCTGATCTTGGTGCGGATGCGGTAGATGTCGAAGTCGACGTTGACACGGTCGGCGACCGACTGGGGGTAGGTGTATTCCGATACTAGGTTCTGGCGGAAGAACCCGAAGGTCTGCTTACCCGGGGTGGCGGTCAAGCCGACGATGTGGGCGTCGAAGTACTCCAGGACACCACGCCACACGCCGTAGATGCTGCGGTGCGCCTCGTCGACGATCACGACGTCGAAGGTCTCCGGCGGTAGCGCGGCGCTGTAGGAGACGGTGACCGGGACGTCCGGGGTGTACTCGTCGAGGTCGGGGTCCTCTGTGTCGCTGACCTCGCCGTCGTTGAGGAATTTGTAGACCCGTTGGATAGTGGAGATCGCCACCTTGGTCGAGCCCAGCAGCCCGGCGCTGGATAGCTTGGCGACGTTGTAGAGCTCGGTGAAACGACGGCCGTCATCCGGGGTCCGGTAATTCTGGAACTCCGCCAATGTCTGATCGGCGAGGTTATTGCGGTCGACCAGGAACAGAATTCGGTTGAAGCCACCGTGTTTGAGCAGTCGATACGCCTCGGTGACTGCGGTATACGTCTTCCCCGCCCCGGTCGCCATCTGCACCAGAGAGCGGTCGTATTGTTGTGCGGCGAGGCTATTTTCGATTCCGTTGATGGCGGTGATCTGCGCGGGGCGCAGTGGGGCGGTCTCGAGGGCCGGGAGGTCGCGCACCTTGGCGCGCCACGTCGGCTGCTCAGGCGAGGCTTCCGCGTCGCGCAATATGCGGCCCAGGGTCGCCGGCTGCGGGACGTTGAAAATCAGCCGCGCCCGTGGCGCCGGGTCGAAGCCGTTGGTGAAATGGGTTTCCACGCCCGACGCCTCGAACACGAACGGCAGCCGGCCGTCCTTCGTCTTGGCAGCCAGGCGCACCTCGGGCGGCAGGCCGTCGGCGTACATCGCCGATTGCCACTCCACACCCGACAGTGGTGTGCCCATGGGTTTGGCCTCGATGACGCCGACGACGGCCTTGTCCACGTACAGCAGGTAGTCGACCCGGCCGTGCCCGGGTTTCATGATGGCTTCGCGGACGGCGATGCCCTGCCCGGCGAAGAGATTCAGGTCTTTTCTGTCTTGCACCTGCCAGCCCGCTTGGGTGAGCTGCTGGTCGATAAGCACCCGGGCGCGCGCCTCTGCGGGAAGGCGGCTGGCATCGTCGTCATCACCCATGGCGCGGTGAACATTACCGAGGCCCACCGAACGTCGGCCAGGAATCGCTCTGCCGTCACCAAAATCCGCCAGGGCAGCGACACAGAGAGGTGACCAAGGAAAGCCGCGACCGACAGTAATCTCTGCCTATGAACACCCGAATTCGTCGCGTACGCGTGTGCCCGGCCCGGTCGCACCCAGGCTGGTGACTGGAGTGACTTTCACCGTCGATCGCGCGGCGTCCACGCGAAAAAGAAAGAAGCTGGAGCAATACTTCGGCGACAAGATCTGGAACGTCAACGATGGCTTCGTGTGCCTGTCCAAGGACATGTGCAGTGCCTCAGCAATGAAGAAGCCAGGGACGGCATTTTACGAAGGCCAAGGTCAAATGGTGGGCCCATGCTTTGACGTATTCGTCGACGGTGTACCGCTGCGCGTGCTGGTTGTTCCGATCGAGTTCGGATCAACCAGCACGGGTGTGACGGTGGCCGAACGCAGCGACCACGTCGCCCTGGTGGCCGCAAAAAAGCCATTTCGGAAACTTAACCCACACATGCGAGGCGTGACGTTCACCCTCCAGCTCGCCTTCGGCCTACCGGCCGGTGAATCGGAATCGGTCCACCTTCCTCTGGCGAAGGGCCGAGCTCCGCATCTGTTCGAGGCCTATGCGATGGTCAACATGCTTTGGTGCACCGCCGTGAAGAAGGACACCATGTCGTCTCGGTCGACAGGGATGATGCGGGCGTCATGCGCCAGACACATGAGGGCAACTATCGACATTCTCAAACCCACCCTGATCATTTCACAAGGAACCGTCCTCGATGAGACGCTGCGCGCCAGCCTCGGCGTTAGGGAACCTGTCAACGCGAACATCGCGCACTGCGAACTCGACTCAAATCAGTTCGTTTGGGCGTCGCTGCGGCACCCGACGCTCAACTGGCATTCGACCAAGTATCCGTACTTCAGCGAAGTCGTTGAGCCGACCATTAAGACTGCACGCGGCCTGGCACTCGAGGTGGCCACGTCGTCCGCCGGAATCGGCCGCCACACGACCGCGTGACCTGCGCGAGATGGTGGTCCCGGCTGGGATCGAACCAGCGACCTTCCGCGTGTGAGGCGGACGCTCTCCCCCTGAGCTACGAGACCGGATGAACGAGGTCGAACACTAGCACGGCCGGTCCCCGTAGCTTCAATGCGCAGGCCGATTTTCGCCCGACTCGCCGATCTGACAGGGCAAGTTGTGCTGTCTCACACCAGTGGACTAGTGTTCTGCATCGCGACGGGCGACGATCTCGCTCGTGGCACGCGGATGTAGCGCAGTTGGTAGCGCATCACCTTGCCAAGGTGAGGGTCGCGGGTTCGAATCCCGTCATCCGCTCGAGGGTGTCAAGTGGCATCAAACCCTTGCGGTGGAGTGGCCGAGTGGTGAGGCAACGGCCTGCAAAGCCGTGCACACGGGTTCGATTCCCGTCTCCACCTCCGTTCCTTGGCTCTAAGCGCGGTTAGCTCAGCGGGAGAGCGCTTCCCTGACACGGAAGAGGTCGCTGGTTCAATCCCAGTACCGCGCACCACGGTTTACGCAGGTAAACCACGGTAACTAGATCGGCTTGTCAAGTTTCATGCAACATCCATGCAAGATGTCTCCGGGCGACCACCACACCGCTAGGAGATATGCGACATGGACACAATGCGCCCTCACCCCGCCGGTACGTTCGGCCCTATGACACGCACCCCGCACACGTTCGACCGTGAGCAGTTCTACGCCCAAGCCCGCGCCAAGGGTTACACCACCACCGTCGCTATAGCTGAAGCCGCCCGCGTCAGCTACCGCACTGTCCGGCGCACCGTCAACGGTGACGAACCGCCCTCGGCGCGCATCCTGTTGTGGATGGCGGAGACGGGCATGGACGCCCGCAAGGTGTGGGTGCCCGCAGTCCAGTAGCTAGGCACGGTCCCGGCCCCGGAACGGTCCTTTAATCCGTCCCGGGGCCGGTCCCGTTTGGTCACGCTCTTAGGAGAACGCCGGGGCTACTCCAATAACCCGGCACGCAACCATGCCGCTGGTCATATCTTTCTTTCGTATCAAGTGGTAGCCAGACGAAATGTCTAATCGCCTGCCTATGTCACCCCAACCTGACTACGGGCACCGCATCGCCACCTCCTTAGAGATTGGCATCCAGGTTGGGGACTACCCGACGTATCGCCGGGTATGCCTGTGAGCTACCGGGCACGCTCCCGGTAGCGATTGAGTACCGCCAGCTCGGCTGTAGACCAGCCCTCGAAGCCAGCGCGGTACGAAACTTTGAACGGCCCCATCTGCTCATCAGAGACCAACTGAGACGGGTCCGCGATCAACCGGGCAGACGCCGACAAGATCACCGCCCGGACATCCGTGTTCGGTTCCCCTGCGGCAAAGCCACGGCCGCGCGTGTAGGCGCCGGCTAGGGCGGTAACCACCTGGATTACCGCCGTCGCCTGGTCGCCGTCGAGTTCTCGCCCGGTGAACGCCGACAAGTCCGTTACTGTCGGTGCCGCCATGATCAGGACGCGTCGTACAAGCGGACGATGCCAGCGGGATTGGCGAAGCCGAACCCGATCCGTGCCGTAGCCCGAACCTGCACCGCATCCTCGGCGAACGCCGCATCGGCCGACGTGACCACCGTGGTACCGGTGCGCTGCACGGCGAAAATCTGCGTAGCGTCCAAGCCCCACGCGTTGCCGGCGGCAACATCGGTAGATACCAGGACTGGCACCCCGGCCAGCGCCTCACCATCGCTCACGTTGTCGAACAGGCCCTTGTTTGAGCCGGTCTGTTCCTTGGCCTTAGCCAGCGTTAGCGCTACGTCGGGCGCCAGCACGAACACGCTGATCGTGGCGCCATCAGCCAACGCCGCAGCCTTGGCCTCGTGAAACGGGTCAAGGCTAGTCAGCGTCACAGTCCCGGTGTCGACCACGTTCACGCCAGTCAGCGACAGCAGACCGTTCGGACCCTTTGCCGTCGTGTTCGCAAAGAATGCCTTGTCGACACCCTTGGCAATCGAGCGCGCCAACGCGTTTCCGGTCTGCTGCGCCACCGCCGGGTTAGTGTCGGCGGCTGCCTCGTTACTGATCTGCGTACGGCCCGCAACCTTCGTCGGTGTGATCACCAGTTCATCGGTTGACGGATCGGTCAACGCAATAGTTTCATTTTCCCCGTACCACGCCACCGCCGGATCGGCGGTCAGCATCGGGAAACGGATAGTCTCGCTGCCGGTCTGCACCACCGTAGCTGCCTGGAACGCAATGGACTTTGCGGCAAGCACCGTGTCGATAAGCTGCCCGTACTGTTCTGGCGTCCATGCCTGCGCCAGATTGCTATCAAGAATAGCCATATTAAGTTATCTCCATGTATTTAGTTATTATGTAATTGTGTACCCGCCGCCTGGACAGGTGATAATTCTGTGTGACGCTCCCGGCGTCTAGTTGTTACTGCTGGTTATTTGTTCCACCTGGAAAACTACCCAACCAAAGTTATGCCCCGAATGCGGTGCATCGTTGTCCCATGCCGGACCCGCCAGCACCTTAAACAATTGCCCGCCGGCACGTTTGACCCTGTCACGGGGTTTAATGTCCGATCCCCGCTTAACATAAAGCTCTACCTGTAAAAGGGCGGCTTCACGTTTACCGCCATCCGCCCGCGCTCGTGTCGTGGTGACACCCGGACCCCACGCAAACAAACCCTCAACGGTTCCATGCTCGGCCTTATCACTGTTGCCATATTTATCGGTATCCCCCCGGAATACCGTCAGTGTTTCGGCTCTCATCCGTTCTTACGCGCTTTCCACATCGTCAAGGCTTCGCGTAGTTCGTGGGCGCCCTGCTTTGCCGGGTTGTGGGGCGCGCCAAATTCGTGAACTGCCGCGTGTGGGACGCCCGTTCCTACCGTGACCTTGCCGATAAGCCGGTCGTGTTTGTGCCCGCCGATCGCCACCGATGGCGCCGCAGATGCCGCCAGCCGGCCCGTCCGCTTTGCCACAATGCCCCGGTAGATGGTGGCAACGTCGGTCGCTTGCGCCATCAGGTAGGCGCCCAAACGTGGCGACACTAGAACTGTGGGCGGTACCCGATGCGTCTTAATGTCCCGGATTAGATGCACGCTCGGCATTATCGAACTCCCTGGAATAGGTCAGCGAAGCTTTCCGGCGCGGATTTGCGGCCGTCGCCGCGCGGACCCTGGCCGGCATCCCCCGCCACAACCCGCTTAGCCATATAAGGCTTAGCCTCTAGCAATGCGTCGATTGCCGCCGTGAGCTTGTCGGGGTCGTCCAAGTGTTCAGGGTCGAATGCTAGTTCAGCGGCGTTTTCGAGGCGCCCGGTTGCCTCGACAAGTGCCGTATGTAGCTGCGCGGCCAACTTGTTAGCCCTAGTCCGGTGCTCAGCGTTTTCACTACGCAATTTCTCTACATACTCACGCGGAAACGTCTCGCCGTCCGTATTGTCGTCTGATTGCTCATCTGCCGTGTTGTCTACCGTCTCGGCGGTAGTGGTGCCGCCGCGGGCCGATTCGTCGCCCTGCGGGGCGCCTGACCCCGAATCAATGTTACCCATTATGCTGCCTCGTTAATTCTGACCGAACCCGGTTGACTGTTATAAAACACACCTAGCTCGGTTTCGTTTTGTTTTTCACTGGCACGGTTCACGGATTCTTGAGTTATCTCATCTTCGGAATACCCAAGCCGACGCAACGCGCCCGACTTACTCATAATCCCGGCCTGAACCAACTTCACAACGGCATCGGTTTCGGCGGCGACCGACGTGGACGACGGATCGCGCCACACCACCGCGACAGTCACCGATTCAACCGGCACCCGATCACGGATCGCGACCATCAGCCGCGCCACTTGCTCCCATGACCGACCAAACACCGCCTGGCGCTGCTCAGCGCGCGCCGTCAAAGCCGACTCACTCGCCCGGATAGCTTCACTGCTTGACGGGTTCTCGGTGGTTATCCCAACCATATGTGCCGGCAACGCCGAACACGCCATGATTTGCTGTAGCCAGATACGGCACGCGGCCTCGTAGCCCGCAAGATCGGCCCCGGGAAGTTGCCCGAACTTCGCCGCATCGTTCTCTGACAGCATCGCCCGGTCGCCCTCGGGAATCGGATTTACCGTCTTGGTAACCGGCTCCCCGTCGCCATCTACAACTGGCTTGCCGTCGCCATCAAGTACGGGTTCCTCGGCAAGCTCAATGCCGGTCGCCCACCGACGCGGACGCGCTGTGTATTCCTGTGCCACCGCCAACCCGGCAAGCGTCGCGTTCAACCCGTCCACTAGCGGAATTAGGTCGTCTAGCTCGGATCGGCCACAGCCCAAAATCCGGGCCGCATTACAGAACCCAACGACCGGAACCACGCCGAGCGGGTTATCAAGCGTCTCGACCAGCGTTAACGCCGTGTTCGCGGCATCCGTCATATCGGCCCGCCAGTGCTCCACCCGATCAGGCAGATACACCATTGCGTGCGTTTCCGTCTTCGTGGTCCACCGCTTGACCGCGCTGGTTATCTCGCGGGTAGCAGGATCACGGATCACGGCCACCTCTAGCGGTGACTCCACCGTCACCAGCGGCGAACCATCCGGACGCGCCCAAACAATCGCGTAGGCATCACCGAACGTCAGCGCCTCGCGGTGCAAGATCGTTGACATCTGGTCTAGGTCATTGCGCGCCCAGTCCGGCCACACATCGGCGCCCTTAAAACCGGTCACCTTAAGCCGTTCCGCCAGCGACGTAACCGCCAAACCGGGGATATTGCTAACAATCCTGTTCAGCGCCGGTAGCGCGATGCGCGCCGCTGGACTCAAGTACGCCAACGGCTGCCGCCCGGTCGCGTAGCGGTCCAGCTCGACATAACGCGACTGCGGCGCCTCAAGCGTTTTCAGCAGCTCAACGAGCAAGTCAGAACTCATATTTAGTTGTCTTCCTGTATTAAGTTGTTAGGCGAACGACACAGTTCGCCGTCGCGGCTTCTGTTGTCCCGCATGCCAAGTCGCGCGGCTGTGCGCCATCACCATGCACGCGGCAAGATCAATCTTCGGCGCAGTCCGCGACCGCGACACCTTGCCAAGGCGCAAACCCTGATCGCTCTCGATCAGCGTTGCCGCCAGCACATGGCGCCGCAGTACCTCACTGCCGTCATGCGATAGCCGACCATTCTGCGCAGCCGTGTAAAGGTCCGTTGTCGCCCGCGTCAGCCGAGCCGGCGAGTGCGGAAACTCACTGACCGGGATACGCTCGCCCGCCAGCACTTGCAGCGTCCGATTAAGCCGGAACGGGTCCGCAACAACCTCGCGCACCCGATACCGCCTGCACGCTTCCCTGATGGAGTCCTCGACATCTAGCAGCGGCACCCGGTACTCATCCGACCCGTCTGTTTGCCATACCCGCCACGGCTGAAAGTGCGGCGCAGCCGAGACAGTTCCCAGCAGGACCGCCGTCGTATCGGCGTAAGCGCCACCGAACGAACCATCAAGCGCCACCACAATCTCGGCACCGTCCGGTATCGGCTGGCCCGTGCTCAACCCGTCCCACACGTCAGCGGTCAAAAACGCGGCTTCCACTGGCCCGATGAACTGACACAGCCGAGCGCGCCTAAAGTGCGCTTCGCTCATCTTCGGCGGCAACAGTGCCCGCAACGCGTCACGGTGCAAGTAGTCATCAAGCGCCGGGTTCGCCAGCTCCCAACAGTGCCCGCACGACGGCGGGTGATCCTCAAACCCTGCCGCGCTGTGCTCGACATAGACCTGACTGGCATCGTCCGGATGGTCAATCGAGTACGCCCGCAATCGGGCCAAAACATTCTCCGGGTTCGGGCCGGGCGTCCCGATGCCGATAAGCGTCGACCGCGCCCGCTTACCTTGCGCCAGCGCAATCACTTCCCAAGTCTCCGGCGCCACACGGCCAATCTCGTCAACGATTGCCAACGTGTAGTCCAAGCCCTCTAGCGCAGGCGGCGACGCCGGTAGACACACAAACGACGCGCCCCGCGCCGGCACCACTAGCCGGTCTTTAAACACCTGCACGCGGCTAGCAAGGTCCGCGTTCAGCTCGACCATGCGGGCAGCGACGCCGAACACGATGCCGGCCTGCCGCTCATCAACGGCGGCAACAATCACCGTCGCGCCCTCGCCGCCCGTCATCAGCTCGTACAAGCCGAGCGCGGCCACCAGCGTTGACTTGCCCTGCCCGCGCGGCAAGCACCACCCGGCCACACGCGGCTGCGGATCAGCATCCAACACGCTGGCAACTAGGTCACGCTGCCAGTCGCGCAGCTTGAGCGGTCCACCCGCCCCAGTGCCCTTGGGCACGCGTATGAACTTGGTACAGAACGCGGCGAATGCCGCTGAGCCGTTCGACCGTGGCCGAAACGGCAACACACTGTCATCAACGGCCCGCTTAGGGCCAGCACGCAAAATTTGCTCCTTTACAACTGCAACGAACCGCGCCAAGATTTGAGCGGTGACTGAGTGGAAGGACGACACAACACTGAACTCGCGGCTCGCCGCGATACTTGAAACCGGCAGCCCACTTGAGCGCGTTATCCGGGGTCACTTATTTATCGAGTCCGCGCTGATCTCCCTCATCGAGACCAAGCTGAAATTTCCTGACCGCGTGGACCTCGGGCGGTTCAATTTTCCGCAGAAGCTCGATCTCGCGGTCGCGCACGGCTTCCTATGGCCCGAAGACGTGCCGAGTTACAACAAATTCAACGCGTTACGAAACAAGATTGCGCATAGGCTTGACCACGACCTTGCGCCAAGTGATATAACAGAACTCACGAACAGCTTTGGTTCACAGATAAAGCAAATCTTTGACCAAGTATGTCGCGACGAATCTATTGCCGAAGATCAATGGGACTACAGACTGTCATGGATCATCTCACTACTATATGTACGGCTATTGCGCGAGCGCGAAATGTACACCGCGTACAGCGCAGAGCGAAATGCATTTTTGAAAGAATCTGTTCTTGTAGCTAGGCGCTTTCGCGAATACTTTGACAAAAATCCAAGCGCCCGAAGTACGTTGCATGACTTGTCCACCGCGAAGCGATCCGAGAACGAAGTCACAGCGCCAGAGCGGGAAGTGTAATCGGCTCCGCGCTGGCCGTTCGAGGGGATAGCTGGAGCGCCAAGGGGGCGCCCCCCGGATATGCGCTCTGACCTGCGGGTTTACCTTAGCTTGAGCGTGTTAGCTAACTTGTCAAGTGTTTGCTGTCTTAGGTTTGTGCTAGTCAGCGGTGTCACATGGACTGGTGCCGGTTGGGTGCAGCTAACTAGCAGGCGGGCGGGTAGTTGCCGTAGATGCCTGCGTCGTCACCGGCCATGACTTGCTGGTGTTGCTTGTCGGCGTCTGCGATGAGCTGGTCTCGGCGTGCGAAGTGCTGACGGAACCTGCTGCCTGCGTACCGGCTAGCCATCACGAGAACGGCGATGGGCAGCACGACGTAAAGGGTGAGCGGGATGATTGCGCCGGTCACGACGAGGGCAATGAGCAGCGCCACGCCGTGAAGTACCAGGATGCCGATAGCGACGCCGTGAATGTCGTTGGCGAGCTTGCGGTGAGCTGGGATAGGTGGCTCACCTATCTCTAGGCTTATGACGACAGCGGCCATGTTCTCATCGTAGCGACCGGCGCTGACGTCGTTTGCGTGTCGCGATTGCTGCTAGCACTTGGTCGCGTTCTGCGTCGGTGTAGTTGTTGCCGCGTGAGCTGTTACAGCGCCGGCAAGCTGACCTGACGTTCTCCGGTGTTCGCGCGTAGTGCGGGTAGTGGGTTATCGGCAGGATGTGGTCGGCGGTGTCTGCGCCGCCGGTACAGCCCGCTAACCGAAGTTCGCAGAATGGAACTCGTTTGCGTTGCGCTTGGCTTAGTTTGCGCCAGCGTGCATCGGTGGCGGTGCGGCCTTTGGTTCCGCGTGGCGCCGTGCGGTGCGGTGGTCGACAGTCAGCGCACCGACTGCCCGTAGCTACCAGCGTCCCGCAAGCGATGCACGGGCGGTTCATCGTTCGGCTAGTTGTTCGGCTGCGTCAACCAGCGCGTTGGTTACGGCCAGTACGTCAGCAACGGTGAAAACGATTGCGTTCAGCCGGCCATTGCTAGAGACACGGCTGAGACGAATACGCCGGGCCTGCGTGTCCGCATGGATGCGGTAGCTCTCGCCGCGCTCGGCTTGTATCTCGGCGGTCACGCGCTTACCCAGCGCGCCGTAGCTGGCGTCCTAACGTCGGACGGTTGGCTTAGCAGCGCCGTTAGCGCCGCGCTTAGATCACGCGCTTGCGTTGTATTCAGTTCGGCTACCGGGCGCCCGTCGACGGTGAGCGTGTAGCAATGCGTTCGCTGTAGAACAACGACACCCATAATTCCCCCTTGTTGCGACGGAACCCCGGCCAGAGAAAGCGGTGAAAGAACTGGCCGGGGGCTCAACGTCTGACTTAGTTGCTAGTTCAGTGCTGACCAGTCCCGAACCGGGCGACCAGCAACGTAATCGCTGTAGGCGATTAGCGCCGCGCCGACCGCCAGCGCATCGTCCGCGCCCATAGGAATCGTCAAAGAATCAAGCGTGTGCGAATAGCCATCATTGACCCGCAGCCGTAGCCCGATCCACGTCTTAGACTCGTCAACTAGATACTCAAATTCATCAACCTTCAAGGTTGCATCATTAGCCACAATTACCCCTTTTTGATAATATATTTCAGTTTGTCTATCGCCTAGGCGCTGCGCCATCCGCGCGCCATTCTCGCGCCCTGTTGGGGGGGTAGTGCACCATGCGGTGCCGCAGCGGAACGTCTAACTGTTCGTGGGCGAACACGTCCGGATGACTTCCCTTGCCTTTGTGCGCTCGGTACTGCCCACCACGCGACTCCCTGTTGAACATCTGGCGCGCCACAACTTCCGACACCATTAGGTGCTCAGTGTCGCGGCGCCGCCAATCGACGTCTAGCGCGACCGCGTTTGACCAACAGAGATTGTCCGGTGCCGGGTTACGGGGATTGCCGTCCAAGTGAACGGCCCATGATCTAGACCAGCCACCAGGCGGCGGACCAAAGCACTCGTAAGCAACAAGGTCAGCAGCGCGGCGGCGTCGATCTACAACGAGCGCGGCGTTCTCGTCTTCCCGATCGTCGTCGGGATCGCGCAAATATGCGCCCGTCCACAGCCCGCCGTACGCTGGCGGCACGGGGCCGTCGTAGTTCTTGCCGGGGTCAATCAGGTGCTTATGCACGCCCTCTGGCGCTACTTCGTGGCGGTTCCTGTAGAAGATGCCGGCCTGGTTAAATTGCAGTCCCGGCGCCCCGGTTACGTCTTGCCGCTTGCTTCGTTTAGGGCTGCGTGGTGGTGAGGTTTGGCGACCATCTGACCCAATACACCCCTCTACTAAACATTGACTATTTTTTGCTTCTACTATAAGCATACTCACCAGCCCTCAAATTTGCGCATTAGCAGAATGCCGTGGCATTGACCTGCGGGTTTACCTACAGGTCCGCCCGTTCCGGCCATTCTCACGCCATCCGATAGCGCTTTGGCGAGGCAGCGAACATGGGCACTTCAAGTGCCAGAACCGAATCCCTATCGACCCGAATAGACCGCTCCCCTATCCGGTAAGCCCTGAGGCGGCCGTCTGCGATCATGCGGCGGACCGTCCTATCACTCAAACCTAAGTGCTCTGCGGTTTGGCCGATAGTTGGCCGACGAGGTAAGTCAAACATTGTCTGCACTCCCAGCAACGATTTCCAGTCGGGCGGCGTGACCAAAAAAGGCCGGAATACGCCGCCGAATTATTTAAACTGGACGCATCCGGTAAGACCGTTTCGTGCTGTACCGGGGAATTTCGTTGCTGTCCGCGTCCACATGTCACGTTATGCCGTGACGGGACTAACTGTAACCCATAGGGGACGACACTCCCAAGACATTACGTCTTGGCAAGCTCAGACATGGCAGCCGCTATGGCCGCATCTCTGCCCTGTGCCGCGTGCTGGTACTTCAGGGCCGCGCCCTGCGTGCTGTGGCCCAACCGGGCCATCAGCTCGGCCAGCGTCGCGCCCGTCTGCGCCGCCATCACGGCGCCGCTGTGCCGCAAATCGTGAAACCGTAGATCAGGCCGTTTAGCTGCCGTGCGCGCCTTGTAGTAGTGCCGTTGGACGGTTGACGGCTGCAGGTGCCCACCGCTCTTAGCAGGGAACATCAGCGCGTCCGGCTTCCGGCCCACGTGTTCTGAAAGGTGGCGTTCAATGGCCGGTACTACGTGCGGAGGAATGGTCACGTCGCGTATACCGGCGTCGCTCTTGGGATCGCCAATTACCCAACCGCCATCTACGCGCACCGCTGCGCGACGCACCCGGATCACGTTGCCTTCGATGTCGCCGCGCCGCAGCTCGACAAGCTCGCCGAACCGGAGTGCCGTCCACGACGCCAGCAGAATCATTGCCTGTAGCTGTTCCGGCATGGCGCGCACAATCGTCTCTAGCTCCGCTGTTGTCGCGGGCTTCGGGGTGATCTTGCGCCGAGCAGTGCCGGCACCCCGTATAAGGCATGGATTGGTGTCTAGCAGTCGGTCTCGGGCGCGGGCGGTCTCTAAGATTGTTCGCAACAGGCTGTAGGTGTGTGCCCGCATCGTCGGCTTATCCGCCAACGTCTTGGCGTACCAGCGGTCAACGTCGTTCATGGTGATGTCGCGTACGGGCTTGGTGCCGAACGTCGGCAATATGTAGCTCTCAAGCATCTGCTCGTAGTGGGCGACGGTGCGCGGCCTAAGCGGTCGACCTCGGACGGTGCGTGTCTTAAGCCAGTTGTCGGCGTAGTCCTTGAATTTGACCTCGGCCTCACGCTTGGCGCGTTTCTGCTCGGTTGTCGCCGGGGGTGACCAAAGCTCGCGGTCAATCTCGCGGCGACGGTCTGTCAACCAACCTTCGGCGTCGACCTTCGCGGCGAACGTCTTGGGCGCCTTGTGCACCCTGCCATCGGGACCGGTATACGACGCTTGGTAGCGGCCCGATGGTTGGCACTTGCGTATCCGCCCGAAGCTCCGTTTGCTGCCCATGCCATACAACTTACATGCAACATAGGTGTGTAGCTGTGCCGCTCATGTCCGCTCGTGTCATGGTGGTACTGTTTAGCATGTTAGCAGGTAATCGCCTGTTAGCGCAGGTAGAACCACCTACCCGGAACATGTTGCTAGATCAAGTTCAATCCCAGTACCGCGCACCACGTTTGACCTGCGGTTTTAGGGCCAAACAACCCGGTACGTGCCAGATACGTGCCACATCGGCAAAATGCGGGCGCGATCCGATCAACAGATCGGAGTCCCCAATGTCCGTCACCGCCCACGATGTGACGGCGCGGCAGTCCGCATCGTCCGCTCTTTGGATCACCAGCTCCCTGGAAACTCGCGTCGGCCTGGGCAACACATTCAGAAGCGCTGCGTCGCCGATGCGGTCTCCGAGGCGTGCAAACGAGCGGGTATCGCCGGAGGCACCGCACACCGACTACGGCACTGGTACGGGACGACGCTGGTTGCCAGCGGCGCGTGCCTGCGGACCGTCCAAACATTGCTGCGGCACGAAAGTCTCACGAGCACAGCCATTACAAGCAAGTCACGGATGAGCGCGGCGTCGAGGCGATCGACCGACTGGACCCGTTTAGCGGCGCGGCCGGACGGGGGTTGCCGTCGTCGGCGCCAACGTTTTCGCCCCGCGGCGTGATGCGCGGCGACTACCGTTCAAGCGTCACACTGGGGAGAAGGAGCAGTCATGTCCGTCAACGACGACGCCACTCAGGAAGCGCCGGCCGACGGTCCACTGCCCACCACGGAGCTGGGTCCGGCGCCGGCCGACACCGATGCTCTTGCCTACAGTGCCGGGACCAGCAGCATGCCGGTCGTCGAGTACCGGGCGCCGCGTCTCCGGCCGGCGTGGATCGCGGCGCTGGTGCTGGTGGCTGCCGCCGCGGTGGCCGCGGCGACGTTTGTCCTCGGCCGGACCACCGCGCCGGAGACCGGTGTGCCCGCCGCAACCGTGTCGCCGGCCAGCTCTGCCGCGTCGGCGGCGGCTGCCGCGCCCGTGGTCCCGCCGCCGGCCGCCGCTCCACCACCCGCCCCCGTCGCCCCGCCGCCTTCCGCCGCCGCACCACCGCCCACCGCGGTGGTTCCACCATCGGCGCCGACCACATCGACACCCCCGCTAGCCACCCCTCAAGCCCGCATCGCCGAACCCATGATCTGCTCGCTGCACAACCAGTACCCGCAGATGCAACCGGTCGATTTGGCCCTGACCTTGGTCGACCGAGGCATATACCGCGATTACGACGAAGCCTCACTGGTAGTGGGCCTGGTGCTCAAAGACGGCTGCCACGGCATCTAACGGTGACGCTCGCCAGATGGTCTGGGACTGAGCGTATCGTTGGCCTTGCGGGACGTCCCCCTGTTTCACAGGGGATTGGCGTCCCGCTTCATGTCTAAGATCAGACGCTGTGACCGCCCACGAGCTCGCCGAGCAGCTGCTTGCTACGGCATCACCCGAGGGCGATGCGGTGATTGAACGCGTGGTGCGTGCGGGAGAGGCCAGCATCGACTAAATGTCAGAAGCCAGCGATACGGTTCGCGCATGAAGCGCCTCGTCTTCGCCACGCTCGCGGCCCTCGCGTTCCTCGCCGCTCCGATCGCACACGCCGATCCCGCCGGCAACGCGATCTGTCGGCTACTCGCAGCCGGGAACACGCCCGAAGGACTGGAAAACTCGGTGACCGTGCGCCAGGTACTCGGCCCGGACGCCTCCAACACCGATGCCCGCGTCTACATTCGCTCCGTCGTCGCCGGACAATGCCCCAAGTACCTGTGGCGGTGGTGATTTGGTGATCAAGTTGCACGCTGCGACCCGGCGCCCGGCCGGCAGGGACGAGGCGCAGCAATGACCCTTTTACCGAGCGTCCGGCCCGGCGGCATCGGCGGGAATGCGGCCGAATCGCGAGTCGCTCCGCACCCACCGGCAGCTAGGCAGCACAATCGGTAGCAACGCCCCCGTAGGTGGAAAGGTAGCGAAAGTGAACCCCATGAGACCGGTCGTCGCCCTGTCGGTAGTGGCACTGCTGTCCGCCGGTGTGTCGGCGGCGTGTTCGGGCCACACCGAATCGCCGCAGGCGCCGTCATCGACCGACGTGCCCAGCTCAACCGAAACCACCAGTGCCGCACCGAAAGCCACCGGGCACATCGGTGACACCCTGACCCTGACTCGCGCCGACGGCAGCACCATCGCGGTCACCCTGGAGGGGGTCATCAACCCCGCGACGATCACCCCCGCCGGCGGTGACCGCGGCGCCACCTACATCGCCACGCGGCTCAAGATCGCCGACCCGGGAACGGTGGACATCGACGGCGACGTCAACATCAACGTCTCGGTGTTCGGTTCCGACGGCCAGCGCTACACCCCGGATCTGAACAACGTCAGCGAGTGCACGAATTTCGAATCCGGCATCTTCCGCCTCAGCCCCGGCGAGTCGGCGATTGGTTGCGTGGTGTTCGCACTGCCGCACGGGGTGACCCCGACCAAGGTCAAGTACGCCCCATCCTCGGGGTTCGCCTACGACTTCGGGGAATGGTCGCTCCCGTAGCCGACCCGCAGACGTCAACCGTTGGTTGACGAGGCGGCACCGTCAACCTACAGTTGACGCATGGCTGAACCCACTCCCCCGAGCCCGCCCATCCGGCTCGACGACCTGATCAACGCCATCACCGGCGTGCACGACGATCCGCTGGAGCAGTTGACCGACGCCGTTCTGGCCGCCGAGCACCTCAGCGAGGTCGCCGATCATCTGATCGGGCACTTCGTCGATCAGGCGCGCCGCTCCGGCGCGTCGTGGACGGAGATCGGCAAGTGCATGGGCGTCACCAAGCAGGCGGCGCAGAAGCGGTTCGTCCCGCGCGCCGAGGCCGCCACGCTGGACGCCGAGCAGGGCTTCGCCCGGTTCACGCCGCGAGCGCGCAGTGCGGTGGTGGCCGCGCAGAACACCGCCCACCGGTCACGCCACACCGAGATCACCCCCGACCATCTGCTGCTGGGCCTGCTGCACGACCCCGATGCACTGGCCAGCGCCTTGCTCGCCGCACAGCGCATCGACCCGGGCGCCGTCGCCGAAGCCGTCACCCTTGCCCCCGGCGTCGGCGAACCGCCCGCGCTGATCCCGTTCAGCGGGCCGGCCCGCAAGGCACTGGAGCTGACGTTTCGCATCGCACTTCGCCTCGGCCACAACTACATCGGCACCGAACACCTGCTGCTTGCACTGTTCGACGCCGAAGACGACACCGGACCGCTGCATCGCGCCGGAGTAGACCGGGACCGCATCGAGACCGACCTCGCCGCGGCCCTGGAGTCCATCACCGTCACGCCGGCCACCGGCGGCGCCGACGCTGCGGACTGATCTCCCTGGCCAAGGCTGGTGCACCCGCAACCGCGATATGCCAAGATTCCTCCAACCAACCGAAGAAGGACATGATGCATCGCTGGATTCTGGCCCTGGTCACTTCCGTCGTCACCGTGGTGGCCCTGACGGCGCCGGCCGTCGGCTACGCCACGCCCACGACCACGCCGGAAGCCCCGATCGGCCGGCTCGGCGACACGCTGCGCATCCAGTACCAGGACGAGGCCTTCGGCCCGATCGTCGCCGACGTGACCGTGCATGACGTGGTGCCCAGTGAGATCCCGCCAGGCTGGGGCCAGAACGGATCGCCGCGCTGGCGCGCGCAGGGCGGTCCCTGGCGGGCGAACGTGACCATCCACCCGATCACGGTGCCCAACCCCTACATCATGGCGGCCTCGACCACCTTCAACGGCGTCACGCCCGGCGGCGACGCCTACGTGTCCAAGCACACCGACGACCCGACCACCCTGGACGCGCTGCTCACCAACGCGCCGGCGGGCTCCACCGTCACCGGCGGGGTGTATTGGGACGTCTACCGCGGCCTGGTCACCCACGTCACGATGCTGTCCCGCAACACCGGCCTGCGCCTGGCGCAGTGGAATATGTGAGCTAACCGCCGGGTTTGATGCGGCGGTCCAGCTTCGGCTCTCCTCCGTCGAGCCTCGCGAAGCGCCGGGTTCAATGCGGCGGTCCAGCTTCGGCTCTCCTCCGTCGAGCCTCGCTAACCGCCGAGTTTGATGGCGGCGGTCCAGCTTCGGCTCTCCTCCGTCGAGCCTCGCTAACCGCAGCTGCTCAACGCCAGCAGCCGGGAGGTGGCCCGCAAGTATTTCTTGCGATAGCCACCGGCCAGCATCTCGGCACTGAAGATGTCGTCCAGCTTGGCCCCGGACGCCACCACCGGAGTGCCCGCGTCGTAGAGCCGGTCGGTCAGTGCCACCAGGCGCAGCGCCACATTCTGATCGTCGATGGGGTGCGCGCCGGTGAGAAAGACTCCGGTGACGCCCTCGATCAGGCTCAGGTACCGCGACGGGTGCATGGTGGCCAGGTGCGCACACAGCGCGTCGAAGTCGTCCAGGGTGGAACCGGGTGTCGCCGCGGCGCGCTGGGCGACCTGCTGCGCCGACGGCGGCTCGGGCGCCGGCGGCAGGTCCCGATGCCGATAGTCCGGGCCGTCGACCCGAACCGGTGTGAAAATGCTTGCCAGCGCCTGGATTTCGCGCAGGAAATCCTGCACGGCGAAGCGCCCCTCACCGAGTTGGTCGGGCAGGGTGTTCGACGTGGCGGCCACCGAGACCCCGCGCGCCACCAGTTCTAGGAGCAGCCGCGACACCAGCGTGGTGTTGCCCGGATCGTCGAGTTCGAACTCGTCGATGCACACCACGGTGTAGCCGCCGAGCAACTCGATGCACTCGGTGAACCCGAACACCCCGGCCAGCTGGGTGAGTTCCATGAACGTGGCGAACGCCGTCCGATGCGGCTGCCCTGGATCGCCGGTCTCGGTGATCTCGCGGTAGACCGAAGCCAGCAGGTGCGTCTTGCCGACACCGAACCCGCCGTCGAGGTAAAGCCCGACGCCCGGCAGCACTTCGCGCTTGCCGAGCAGCTTGCGCCGACCGGCCCGCCGCTCAACCGCCTGCGCGCAGAACGCGGTGCAGGCCGCCACGGCCGCCGCCTGGGTGGGCTCGGCGGGGTCGGGACGGTAGCTGGCGAAGCTGGCGCGAGAGAACGTCGGCGGCGGCGTGAGCTGCGCGATCAACCGCTCCGGTGAGACGGCCGGATGCCGGTCCACCAGGTGGTCGATTCCCTCGACGGCGGGATTAGGCACGCAGGAACTGTAGCCACATGGTGCAATCGAGGCCATGTCCGACCTCAGCGCAGATCCGGGTTTCACCCGACTGGACTCGGCACAACCCGTCGACGACGCCGAACTGGCCCGGCTGTACGCCTACCCCGAACCCGAGCACCCGCGCCTGTGGGTGCGCGCCAATTTCATCGGCAGCATCGATGGCGGCGCAACGCTGTCCGGGAGGTCCGGCGGCCTGGGCAATCCGGGCGACCGCGCCCTGTTCATGCTGCTGCGGGCACTGGCCGACGTCGTGCTGGTCGGCGCGGGCACGGTCCGGGTGGAGAACTACGGCGGAGCCCGCCTCAGCGTCGCGCAGCGCCAGCGCCGCCGCGACCGCGGACAGTCCGAGGTGCCCCGGATCGCGATCGTCACCCAGTCCGGGCAGCTCGACCGCGACCTGCGGATCTTCACCGACACCGAGCTGCCGCCGCTGGTGTTGACCAGCACAGCGGCCACCGAGGACACCCGGCGGCGGCTGGCCGGCCACGCCGAGGTCCAGGACTGCTCGACCGGCGACCCGGACCGGGTCGATGAGGCAGCGGTGCTGGCCGCGCTGGGCGCCCGCGGGCACTATCGGGTGCTCACCGAAGGCGGCCCGATGCTGCTGGGCTCTTTCATCGAACGCGATCTGCTCGACGAGCTGTGTCTGACCGTCGCCCCTTTTCTGGTCGGGGGCCTAGCGCGCCGGATCGCCACCGGCCCCGGCGAGGTGGCGATTCCGATGCACTGTGCGCATCTGCTGACCGACGAGTCCGGCTACCTCTACGGCCGCTACGTCAAAGGCGTCCGCCTATAAGGTGACAGGCATGAATCTTGCCAGGATCGCGCTCGCCGCCGCCCTGCCGGTGGTTGTCGTGCTGTCCGGCTGTGCGCCCGGGCTGGCCGCGAACCCGCGCTTCGCCACCGACTCCGGCGCCGGCCCGCAGGGCCAACCCGAGTCCACCCCCGACACGGCCGGCCCTCCGCCGGTCGAGGTACCCAAGAACGACCTGCCCTGGCATGACTGCACGGCCCGGGTCTTCAACGACGCCGCGGTGCCCGCCACCCCCGGGGTGCGGCTGGACTGCGCCAGCTACGACGCCGACGTCGACCCGCTCGGCGGCAGCTCGACGGCGATCAGCATCGGCGTGGTGCGAGCCCGCTCGGTGCAGACCCCCGCCGACGCCGGGCCCGTCGTGTTCACCACCGGCTGGGACCTGCCGTCCTCGCTGCAGCTGCCGACCTGGCTGGCGCGCGGCGGTGCCGATGTGCTCGCCGGCCACCCCGTCGTGGCCGTGGACCGGCGCGGCACCGGCATGTCGAGCCCGGTGGACTGCCGCGACCGCGGTGATCGCGACGAGATGTGGAACCTGGCGCAGTTCGCCCCCGGCGACGACCCGGTGGCCAACCTGGGCACCGTCGCGATGGACGCCACCACCGACTGCACCGACGCCATCTCGCCCGGGGAGTCCTCCTACGACAACACCCACGCCGCCACCGACCTCGAACGGCTGCGCAGCATCTGGGACGTTCCGGCGCTGGCCCTGATCGGAATCGGCAATGGCGCCCAGGTCGCCCTGGCCTACGCCGGATCCCATCCCGGCAAGGTGGCCCGGTTGGCGCTGGACTCCCCCATCCCGCTCGGCGTCGCCGCCGAGGCCGCCGCCGAGCAGCGGATCAAGGGCCAGGAGGCGGCCTTCGAGGCGTTCGCCGCCCAGTGCGTCGCGGTGAACTGCGCCCTGGCGCCCGACCCCAAGGGTGTCGTGGACGCGGTGCTGGACTCCGCCCGTACCGGGAACGGTCCGGGCGGCGCCTCGGTGGCCGCGGTGACCCATGCCATCGTCAGCACCCTGGGCTATCCCATCGGTGACCGTGTCAGCAGCACCAACGAATTGGCCAGGGCGCTGGCCGGCGCGCATGGCGGTGACGCCAACCTGCTGAACAACCTGATCAACCGGGCCCAGGGCACCGTCGGCAGCGACGGCCACTTCATCAATTCGTGCGCCGACGCGCTCAACCGGCCCACCCCCGACCGGGTCCGGGAGCTGCTAGTCGCCTGGGGCAAGGAGTACCCGCAGTTCGGCGCCGTCGGCGCCCTCGATATGGCGCAGTGCCTGAGCTGGCCCAGCAGCGCCACCCCGGAGGCGGCGAAGGAGCTCAAGATCGACGTGCTGCTGTTCGGGGTGCAAAACGACCCGATCGTCGGCGAGGAGGGTGTGGCGGCCACCGCCGCGGCCGTCATCAACGCCGGCGCGGCCAGCAAGCGGGTGATGTGGCAGGGCATCGGTCACGGGGCCACCGTGTACTCGTCCTGCACGCTACCCCCGCTGATCGGCTATCTCGACAGCGGCAAGCTGCCCGACACCGACGTCTACTGCCCGGCCTGAGCTGAGGCGGCCGCACCCGTTCGGTGTACGGTGCGCTGGTGACGGCAGTTAACTCACTTCGCAGCAGTCTGCTGACCGCCTTCCGCCCACCGACCAGCGCGCCGAGCGCCGCGACCGTGCTGCGTTCGGTGCTGTGGCCGGTGGCCATCATGTCGTTGATTCACCGCGCGGTGATCCTGCCGCTCAACGGCAACATCACCGACGACTTCAAGCCGGTCTACCGCGCGGTGCTCAACTTCCGGCACGGCCTGGACATCTACAACGAGCACTTCGACTACGTCGACCCGCACTACCTCTACTCGCCCGGCGGCACCTTGCTGATGTCGCCGTTCGGGTATCTGCCCGAAACTCTGTCGCGGTACACGTTCATCGCCACCAACACCATCGCCATCCTGCTCGCCGCCTACCTGCTGTTGCGGATGTTCGGTTTCGCGCTGACCTCGGTGGCTGCCCCGGCCCTGCTGGCGGCGCTGTTTCTGACCGAAAGCGTCTCCAGCACACTGGTATTCACCAACATCAACGGCGTCATCCTGCTGGCGGAGGTGCTGTTCTTGCGCTGGGTGCTCGACGGCCGGGAGAGCCGCCAGTGGTGGGCCGGTATGGCCATCGGGCTGACCCTGGTGGTCAAACCGGTGCTGGCGCCGCTGCTGCTGCTTCCGGTGCTCAACAGGCAGTGGCGGCCGCTCATCGGCGCGGTCGTGGCGCCGGTGCTGTTCAACCTGGTGGCGTTCCCGCTGGCCAGCGATCCGACCAGCTACTTCACCCACACCGTGCCCTACATCATGGGCACCCGCGACTACTTCAACTCCTCGATCCTGGGCAATGGCGTGTTCTTCGGCCTGCCGTCTCCGCTGATCCTGTTCCTGCGGGTGTTGTTCACCGCGATCGCGGCCGTCAGTCTGTGGCTGCTCTACCGCTACTACCGCACCCGAGACCCGCGGTTCTGGCTGCTGACCTCCTCGGGCGTGCTACTGACCACCTCGTTTCTGGTGCTGTCGCTGGGCCAGGGCTACTACTCGATCGTGCTGGTCCCGTTCCTGATGACGGTGGTGCTGCCGAACTCGGTGCTGCGCAACTGGCCGGCGTGGCTGGGCATCTACGGGTTCATGACGCTGGACAAATGGCTGATCTTCCGGTGGATGAATGTCGGGCGGCCGCTGGACTACCTCAAGATCACCTACGGCTGGTCGCTGCTGCTGATCGTGGTGTGCGCCGTGCTGTGCTACCGCTACCTGGACGCCCGCGAGGCCGGCCGCCTCGACGACGGGATCGATCCGGCGTGGCTGGCAGATAAACCCGACAGGGCTAACGTGGAGGCATGACCTCTCCCAAGGTGGCGCTCACCGACGACGAGTGGCGCCGCAAACTCACCCCCGAGGAATTCGCCGTGCTGCGCCGCGGCGGTACCGAGCCGCCCAACATCGGTGAATACACCAACACCACCACCGAGGGTGTCTACGAGTGCAGGGCATGCGGCGCCGAATTGTTCCGCAGCACAGAGAAATTCCCGTCGCACTGTGGTTGGCCGTCGTTTTTCGATCCGGCGGACTCCGATGCGGTGATCCTGCGCCCGGACGAGTCCCTGGGGATGCGTCGCACCGAGGTGTTGTGCGCGGCCTGCCACAGCCACCTGGGCCACGTCTTCGAAGGTGAGGGCTACCCCACCCCGACGGATCAGCGGTACTGCATCAACTCGATCTGTCTGCGGCTGGTGCCGTCGTCCTGAGGCGGGCGCTGGGCCGCGTCAGGGCAGGGCGGCCACCAACTGCTCGACCTCGACGCGGGGACCGGTGAAGAACGGGGTCTCCTCGCGGGCGTGCAGGCGGGCCTCGGTGTTACGCAGATCGCGCATCAAATCGACGATCAGGTCGAGTTCGGGCGCCTCGAACGCCAGGATCCATTCGTAGTCGCCGAGCGCGAACGCCGGCACGGTGTTGGCGCGGACATCCTTGTAGGGCCGGGCGGCCATCCCGTGTTCGGCCAGCATCCGGCGCCGGTCCTCCTCGGGCAGCACATACCACTCGTGCGAGCGCACGAACGGGTACACGCAGATGTAGGCACCGGCCGGCTCACCGGCGATAAACGCCGGGACGTGGCTCTTGTTGAACTCCGCGGGCCGGTGCAGTCCTACGTTGCTCCACACCGGGGTGCAGGCCCGGCCGAGCGCGGTGCGCCGGAAGCCGGTGTAGGTGGCCTGTAAGTCCTCCACCCGCTCGGCGTGGTTCCAGATCATGAAGTCGGCGTCGGCGCGCAGGCCCGCGACGTCGTAGAGGCCGCGGATCACCACGCCGCGCTCTTCCTGCTGCTTGAGGAAGGTGGCCGCCTGGTCGGCGACCTCATCCCGGGTGCCGGGCCCCTCGTCGAGCACCCCGGGACGCACCGAGAACACCGAGAACATCACGTAGCGGATGGTGGAATTCAGCTTGTCGTAATCGAGGTGCGCCATGGCCCCCATGCTGCCACGACACGCCGCCGCTAGGGCGCCGGGGTGGCGCTGATCACGGCCGCGGCCGCGCGGTCTGCCGCTGCGACGCAGGCCGGCACCCCGATGCCGTCGAGGTAGTTGCCCGCCACCGCCACCGTGGGCGGCAGCCCGGCGCGCAGCCCGGTGACCAGCGCGGCGTGCCCGGACCGGTATTGCGGCATCGCCGCAGGCCAGCGCTGGACCAACACCTCCAGCGGGTCGACCGCAGCGCCGAAGACGGTTTCCAGGTCGGATATCGCCCACGCCACCAACTCAGCCTCGGAGGCTCGGGTGCGGGAGTCGCCGAACCGGCCGAACGACAACCGCAGCACCTCCACCTTGCCGCCATAACCCCAGCTGCCCCACTTGCGCGAGGTCAAGGTGATCGCCTTGGCGTGCAGTCGCTCCCCGGTGGCGACCAGCACCCCGGAGTTGTCCGGGAATGCCGCACCGGCGGGCACCGCCATCGCCACCACCACCGACGAGGCGTGGGTGATCTGACTGGCTGCCGCCGCGGTGCGCGGGGCGAATCCGGTGGCCAAACGGGCCAGCACGTGGGCGGGCACCGCCATCACCAGCCGGGCGGCGCGGTGGAAGCCCCCGGCGGCGTCCCGCAACAGCCAACCATCTCCGGTCGGGTCGATCTGGGTCACCGCCGCTTGCACCCAGCGCAGCCTGCTGCGGCGCACCAGGGCATCGATCAGCACCTGGTAGCCGCCGGCGATCGCGCCGAACACCGGTGCGCCGGTCGTCGGCGGCAGTGCCCGCCGCACCGCCTCGGTGAGGCTGGCAGCGCCGCCGTCCAGCGCAGCGGCCAGGCCGGGGACCGCCGAGCGCAGTCCGATCGTCGCCGCCGTCCCTGCGTACACCCCGCCGATCAACGGATCCACCGAGCAGGCGACCACCTGCTCGCCGAACCGGTCGGCCACCAGCGCACCCAGCGCCGGGTCGCTGCCGGGTTCGAACGTCAGCGGGCGGCTGGGTTCGCCGGCGATGCGGGCGATGGCCTCCTCGTCGACCAGTCCGGCCATCGACCCCGGCGAGGACGGGATTCCGCTGAGCGTGCCCGGCGGCAGCGGATGCAGCCGGCGGCGGCAGTACAGCAGCGGCCGCACCCCGGTGGTGGTGCGTTCCCGGTCGGCCAGGCCCAGCTCGGCCAGCAGGGCGGGCAGCTCGGGCCGGCGCGCGACGAACGCCTCCGCGCCCACGTCCACGGCGATACCGCCCAGGGTCTCGGTGCGCAGCACCCCGCCGAGCCGGTCGGCCGGATCGAAGACGGTGATCTCGGCCGCGTCACCGAGCGTCGCGCGTAGCCGGTAAGCGGCGGCCAGACCGGAGATGCCGCCTCCGACAACGCAGTACGACGTGGTCACAACGAATGGACCAGCGACACCAGATCGGTGAGCACGCCCGGGTCCGATTCCGGCAGCACGCCGTGCCCGAGGTTGAAGATGTGACCGGATGCTCCGGCGGCCACCGCGGCACGGCCATCGGCGACGACGGCGCGCGCCGCGCGTTCGGTCACCGGCCAGCCCGCCAACAGCACCGCGGGATCCAGATTGCCCTGCAGGGCGAAGCCCGCGCCGACCCGCGCGGCGGCATCGGTCAGGCTGGTCCGCCAGTCCACCCCGACCACGGTGGGCCCGGCTTCGGCCATGGCGCCCAGCAGCTCGGCGGTCTGCACGCCGAAATGGGTCATCGGTACCCCGGCGTCGGCCAGCGTCGCGAACACCCGGGTGCTGTGCGGTAACACGAAGCTGCGGTAGTCGGCCCGGCTCAGCGTGCCGGCCCACGAGTCGAACAGCTGGATGGCGTCCACGCCGTGGTCCAGCTGCACGGTCAAGAACGCGATGGTCAGATCGGTAAGCCTGGTCATCAGCTGATGCCAGCTGTCCGGCTCGGCCAGCATCATCGCCTTGGTGCGGGCGTGGTTGCGGCTCGGGCCGCCTTCGACCAGGTAGGACGCCAGGGTGAACGGCGCTCCGGCGAAGCCGATCAGCGGCACGTCCCCGAGCGCGTCCACCAGCAGCGACACCGCTTCGGCGACGGCCGTCACCTGCTGCGGTTCCAGCGGCTTCAGGGCGGCGATATCGGCCGCACTGCGCACCGGCTCGGCGATCACCGGCCCGACGTCGGGCACGATGTCCAGGTCCACCCCGGCACCGCGCAGCGGCACCACGATGTCGGAGAACAGGATCGCCGCGTCCACGTCGTGGCGGCGCACCGGTTGCAGGGTGATCTCGCAGACCAGCTCCGGATCGAAGCAGGCCGCCAGCATGCTGTGCTGGGCGCGCAGGTCTCGGTATTCCGGCAGCGACCGGCCGGCCTGCCGCATGAACCAGACCGGCACCCGGGCGGGTTGCCGGCCGGCAGCGGCGGCCAGGAAGGACGACTCAGGCAGCTCACGACGGGCACTCATCGAGGTCAATGCTGCCACGGCCGCGTTACGCGGGCGAACCGCGCGGTTCATGCGGCGGTCCCAGCTTCGCCTCTCCTCCGTCGAGCCTCGCTGAACCGCCGGTGATTCGGCGCGCCTGTCTGCGCCGATCGGCGCCGGGGGTTAGCGTGAGATCCGGCGACCCGCGTCGCGGCGGTGCGCAACAGCACCCGGGGGCCGGCCGCTGGCGACGCGGGGCACAGCGATGAGTTAAGGAGCGGCGCCAGTGACATCAGCCGAGCCTGCCCCATTCCGCGAAGCGGTGGCAACGATGCATGCCGCGACGGTGCGGTCTGAGATCGAGTTGGGGCCGATCCGGCCGCCCCAGCGCCTGGCGCCCTACAGCTATGCGCTGGGCGCCGAGGTCAAGCACCCCGAGACCGACTTCGTACCGGAGGACTCCGACGGCGACGCGTTCGGCCGGCTGATCCTGCTCTACGACCCCGACGGCACCGACGCCTGGGACGGCACCATGCGGATGGTGGCGTTCATCCAGGCCGATCTGGATCCGCACGAGGCGATCGACCCGCTGCTGCCCGAGGTCGCCTGGAGTTGGCTGGTGGAGGCGCTGGGCTCCCGCACCGAGCACGTCACCGCGCTGGGGGGCACCGTCACGGCGACCACCTCGGTGCGCTACGGCGACATCTCCGGCCCGCCCCGCGGCCACCAACTGGAGCTGCGCGCATCCTGGACCGCGACCACACCGGAGCTGGGCGCGCACGTCCAGGCGTTCTGCGAGGTCCTCGAACACGCTGCGGGGCTGCCGCCGGTCGGGATCACCGACCTGAGCTCCCGAACCCGCGTCTGAGATGTCCGGGCAGACAGAACCGGCATCCGACGAGCCCGAGCCGACTCCCCTGCCGCATCCCGCCGACGGGGTGCCTGAGGTGTCGGTCACCGCGACGCAGATCGGCGCCGCCGCCGAGAAGTTGGCCGGCGGCCACGGCCCGTTCGCGGTGGATGCCGAGCGGGCCTCGGGCTTCCGCTACTCCAACCGCGCCTACCTCATCCAGATCCGGCGCGCCGGTTCGGGCACCGTGCTCATCGACCCGGTCGGCGCCGGCGAGGATCCGGCGGCGCTGCTGCGTCCGGTCGCCGAGGTGCTCGACGACGACGAGTGGATCCTGCACGCCGCCGACCAGGATCTGGCCTGCCTGGCCGAGGTCGGCATGTGGCCGAAGGCGCTCTATGACACCGAGCTGGCCGGGCGGCTGGCCGGCTTCGAACGGGTCAACCTGGCCGCGATGGTGCAGCGCCTGCTGGGGCTGGGGCTGGCCAAGGGCCACGGTGCCGCCGACTGGTCGAAACGCCCGCTGCCCGCCGACTGGCTCAACTATGCGGCGCTGGACGTCGAGGTGCTGATCGAACTGCGTGGGGCCATCGCCGACGTGCTGGCCGGCCAGCATAAAAGCGACTGGGCAGCACAGGAATTCAACCATCTTCGGATCACCGACTTCACCACGTCGACCCGCCGGGACCGCTGGCGGCGTACGTCGGGCATCCACAAGGTGCGCGACCGGCGCGGCCTGGCCGCCGTGCGCGAGCTGTGGACGGTGCGCGACCGGATCGCCGCGCGCCGCGATATCGCCCCCGGGCGCATCCTGCCCGACTCGGCGATCATCGCCGCCGCCGTGGCCAATCCCACCACCGTCGAGGAGTTGCTCGCCCTACCGGTGTTCGGCGGGCCCAAGCAGCGCCGCAGCGCAGCGACCTGGTTGGCCGCGCTGGCCGCCGCCCGCGACAACCCCGAGCCGCTGGATTCCGTCGAACCCCAAAACGGCCCACCGCCGCCGTCGCGCTGGTCCCGGCGCAAGCCCGAGGCGGCCGCGCGACTGGATGCGGCCCGCGCCGCGCTGGGCCAGCTGTCCGAGCAGGTGAGCGTGCCGACGGAGAACCTGCTCTCCCCCGAGCTGGTGCGCCGGCTGTGCTGGGACTGGGATCCGGCGACACCCGAACCCGCGGCGGCGATCGAGGCGTTCCTGATTGCCGGCGACGCCCGACCGTGGCAACGCGAGCTCACGGTGCCGTTGCTGGCTGCCGCGCTCGGTAAAGCCGTCGGCACCACCGCCGACGGCGGCTGATCCGGGTGTCCGCCGTGGTGCGCCGGATCAGCTACGTGATCAGCTACGAACTCATCGCCATCGTGCTCACCGCCCTCGGCCTGGTCGTCCTGGGTTTCGGTGGCGGCAGCTCGGGCGTCATGGCGGTGACGGCATCGACGGTGGCAATGGTCTGGAACTACGTGTGGAACACCGTCTTCGAGTTCTGGGAGCGGCGGCAGGACTCCCAAACCCGCACCGTCGCGCGCCGGATCGCGCACGCCATCGGCTTCGAAGGCGGGCTGGTGGTGGTGCTGTTGCCGGTCGTGGCGTGGATATTGGGCGTGTCCCTGCTGCAGGCTTTCGGTCTCGAGGCGGGCCTGCTGGCGTTCTTCCTGGTCTACACGTTCGTGTTCACCTGGCTGTTCGACAGGATCTGGCCTCCGCGACCTAATCCAGGTGCTCGCTGACCTCTTCGACGCAGTTGGAACTGCCCATCGCCGCCACCCAGCCGGTGATCTGGCGGGCCACATCCTGGGCGGTCAGGCCGACCTCGGCCAGCAGTTCCCCCCGCGAGGCGTGGTCGTAGAAGCGTTGCGGCAGACCGACATCCCGGCAGGGCACGTCGATGTCGGCAGCCCGCAGCGCCGCCGACACCGCCGAGCCGACGCCGCCGGCGACACCGTTGTCCTCGCAGGTCACCACCAGCTTGTGGGCGACGGCCAACTCGGCGATCACCTGCGGCACCGGCAGCACCCAGCGCGGGTCGATCACCGTCACGCCGATGCCCTGGTTGTGCAGCCGGTCGGCCACCGCCAATGCCATCGGCGCGAACGCCCCAACGGCGACCAGCAGAACGTCCGGGCCCAGCCCGTCCGTCGGCCGGGCGAGCACATCGACCCCGGAGCGGCGCTCGAGCGCTGGAATGTCCTCGCCCACATCGCCTTTGGGGAACCGCAGCGCGGTGGGACCGTCCTGGACCTCAAGCGCCTCACCGAGTTCCTCGCGCAACCGGATGCCGTCGCGGGGGGCGGCCACCCGCATCCCCGGCACCACACCCAGGATCGACAGATCCCACATTCCGTTGTGGCTGGCGCCGTCGGGGCCGGTGATCCCGGATCGATCCAGCACCAGCGTGACCGGCAGCTTGTGCAGCGCGACGTCCATCATCACCTGGTCGAAAGCGCGGTTGAGGAACGTCGAGTAGACCGCCACCACCGGGTGCAGGCCGCCCATCGCCAGACCGGCCGCCGAGGTGACCGCGTGCTGTTCGGCGATCCCGACGTCGAACATCCGGTCGGGAAAGCGCTGCCCGAACGGCGTCAGCCCGGTGGGCCCGGGCATCGCGGCGGTGATCGCGACGACGTCGCGTCGCTTGGTGCCGTACTCGATGAGCGCATCGGAGAACGTCGCCGTCCAGCCGCGGCCGGCGGTCTCGGTGGCGTACCCGGTGAGCGGGTCGATCACGCCGCAGGCGTGCATCTGCTCGGCCTCGTCGTTCTCGGCCGGACCGTAGCCCTTGCCCTTGCAGGTGACCACGTGCACGATCACCGGCCTGCCGAAGCCGCGAGCGCGGCGCAGCGCCGACTCCACCGCCGCCTCATCGTGGCCGTCGATTGGGCCGAGGTACTTCAGGCCCAGGTCGGTGAAGAGCGCCTGCGGCGCCAGCGCGTCCTTGAGTCCCGCCTTGACGCTGTGGATCACCTGGTAGCCGATCTCCCCGACGACCGGCACGCCGCGCACCGCGACGCGGCCGCGCTCCAGCAGACGCTCGTAGACGGGCTGCAGTCGCAGCGCGGCCAGGTGGTCGGCGAAACCCCCGATGGTCGGCGCGTAGCTGCGGCCGTTGTCGTTGACCACGACCACCACCGGCCGGTTACCGGCGGCGATGTTGTTCAACGCCTCCCAGCACATGCCGCCGGTCAGCGCACCGTCGCCGACGACGGCCACCACGTGCCGGTTGCGGTGCCCGGTCAGTTCGAAGGCTTTGGCCAGCCCATCGGCGTACGACAGCGCGGCACTGGCGTGGCTGGACTCCACCCAGTCGTGCTCGCTCTCGGCGCGAGACGGGTATCCCGACAGCCCGCCCTTCTTGCGCAGGCTGCCGAAGTCACGGTTGCGTCCGGTCAGCATTTTGTGCACGTAGGCCTGATGGCCGGTGTCGAAGATGATCGGATCGTGCGGAGAGTCGAACACCCGGTGCAGCGCCAGTGTCAGCTCCACCACGCCCAGATTGGGGCCCAGGTGCCCGCCTGTCGCGGCAACCTTGTGGATCAGGAACTCCCGGATCTCCGCCGCCAGATCGGCCAACTGAGCCTGCGAGAGGTGCTGCAGATCGGCGGGGCCGCGGATCCCTTCAAGCATCCGGCCAGTCTACGCATGGCGACGGGTGACCACCGTATGGTCGTCGTATGCGCGCCGAGGAGATCGCTGAGGAGTTCCCGGTGGTGTCCATCGATTCCGACGCCGTGGACGCGGCCCGGTTACTGGCCGAACACCGACTGCCCGGAATCGTGGTTATCGACCCCGCCGGCAAGCCGCACGCGGTGCTGCCGGCCTCACAGGTCGTGCGTTTCATCCTGCCCGGATACGTCCAGGACGACCCGTCGCTGGCCGGAGTGCTCAGCGAGAGCGCGGCCGATCGCGCCGCGGAGAAATTGCACGGCAAGACGGTGCGCGATGTGCTGCCCGAACACCTGCCCGAACTGCCGACCGCCGGGCCCGCCCACACCCTCATCGAAGTCGCCTCCACCATGGCCCAGCTGCGCAGCCCGCTGGTGGCCGTCGTCAAGGACGGTAAACTGCTCGGCGTGATCACCGCCTCGCGACTGCTCGCGGCAGCGCTCAAACCTGATCGGCGCGGCTGATAACGTATCCATTTTCATGCGGTGTACCGGCAAGCCTGGTCGGCGTCAATGATTCCGTATCCAGGGGGTGCATGGTGGGGGTTGCGGCCGACCGCTGTGCGGAGCTCCCCCGATGATCTACTTCGCCGTCGCGGTCTTCGTGATCGCCTATGGGTTCATCGCCGCCGACCGGATCAACAAGACGGTGGTGGCGCTGACCGGGGCGGCCGCGGTGGTCATCTTGCCCGTCATCTCCTCCGACGACATCTTCTACTCCCGCAAAACCGGCATCGACTGGGACGTCATCTTCCTGTTGCTGGGCATGATGATCATCGTCAGCGTGCTGCGCCAGACCGGCGTGTTCGAGTACGTCGCGATCTGGTCGGCCAAGCGGGCCAAGGGTTCCCCGCTGCGCATCATGATTCTGCTGGTGCTGGTGACGGCTGTTGCATCAGCGCTGCTGGACAACGTCACCACGGTGCTGCTGATCGCCCCGGTCACCCTGTTGGTCTGCGACCGGCTGGAGATCAACGCCGCACCGTTTCTGATGGCCGAGGTGTTCGCGTCCAACATCGGCGGCGCCGCCACACTGGTCGGCGATCCGCCCAACATCATCATCGCCAGCCGAGCGGGCTTGTCGTTCAACGCCTTTCTCGTGCACATGGCGCCGATCGTGGTCATCGTCCTGATCGCCTTCATCCTCATGCTGCCCCGGCTGTTTCCGGGATCGTTCACCGTCGACCCCGACCGGGTCGCCGACGTGATGGCGCTCGAGGAGCACGAGGCGATCCGGGACCGCCGCCTGCTGATCAAGTGCGGCCTCGTGCTGGCCGGGGTGTTTGCCGGGTTCATCGGACACTCCGCGCTGAACCTGGAGCCCTCCGTGGTGGCGCTGCTCGGTGCCGGGGTACTGATCGTGATCTCCAAGATGGAGCGCTCGGACTACCTGTCCGGCGTCGAGTGGGAGACCCTGCTGTTCTTCGCCGGCCTGTTCGTGATGGTGGGCGCCCTGGTGGATACCGGGGCGATCGCCGCCCTGGCCCAGAGCGCCACCGAACTCACCGGCGGCAACGCCTTGCTGACCACGATGGGAATCCTGGGGGTGTCCGCGCCGGTGTCCGGCATCATCGACAACATCCCCTACGTGGCCACCATGACACCGATCGTGGCCGAGCTGAGCACCACGCTGCCCAACGATCTGCACCCCGATGCCCTGTGGTGGGCGCTGGCGCTCGGCGCCGACTTCGGCGGCAACCTGACCGCAGTGGGAGCCAGCGCCAATGTGGTGATGCTCGGCATCGCCCGCCGCGCCGGGAATCCGATCACGTTCTGGGAGTTCACCCGCAAGGGCATCGTGGTCACGGTGGTCTCGATAGCACTGGCGGCGCCGTATCTGTGGTTGCGCTACTTCGTGTTCGGTTGATTTCTGCGGTGTTCAATCCCGTCAGGTGTTCTTGGCGATGAAGCGGCGGTACAGCGGTATCGCGACCGCCAGGTTGTAGACGACCCCGCCGACCAGATACGGCCACCACATACCGTGGTCGCCGGCCACCCAGAATGCCTTGACCGCCCAGTACGGCGGCAACACCCCGAACGCCAGGTTCCAGCCCGAGTCGATGAACCAGGGCAGGCACGGCAACCCGGCGATCAGCATGCCCAGGCCACGCAGCGCGGCCAGGCCCTGAATCTTGTTGCTGGCCATGGCCAGAATCAGCAGCAGCGTCACCACCGCGGACAGGCCCGCCACCAGCCCGATCGGGATCAGCGATGGGACCAGGCCCGGTTGCAGAATCCCGCTGAACGACAGCGTGGCGATCACGTACGCGGTCGTCACCACCATCACGGTGGCCACCCGGTAGCCGAAGAACACCGATAGCCGCACCGGGGTGACTCGCAGGGCGGTCAGCGTGCCGGCATCGACTTCGTCGAGCACCAGGAACGCGGCCAGACCACCGGTGATGATGATGGACGTCAGCAACAGAAATGCGGTGAGCACCAACGGGTAGTAGGGCACCAGGTCGAACGCGTAGCGCTCGGCGAGCATGGTGGTGACCCGCGGTGTCAGCACCGCTACCCCGGTGGTCCAGATCACCGGCGCCAGCACGATCATCACCAGCAGCGGATCGCGGTAGGTGCCGCGCAGATCGTTGCGCCCGAAGGCGGCCACTGCGCGCCAGCCCGCCATCACGACCGCTCGATAATGTAGTGGGCGAACAATTTCCGGCCCGCCAAGTACAACCCGGCGATGCACAGTGTGGGATAGATCAGCGCGTACGCGATCTGCCAGGGCGCCAGGCTGAGCTGATCGAAGGCGGCGCCGAACAGTAGCAACGGCCCCTGGCTGGGGATCAGGTAGCACAGCGGCGAGGGCCACACTCTCGAGTAGTGCAGCATCGGCAGTGACATCACCGCCAGTGGGATCGTCGCGGTCAGGAACCAGTCGCTGATCGACGCGAACGGCAGTGATGTGGTGAATCCGATCAGCAGCATCACCAGGGTCGCCAGCAGCACCCCCGCCAGCAGTGGAGCCGGGTGGTAGCCGACGCGATCCACGCCGGCCACCACCACGGCCACCGCCAGTGAGATCCCGGCCAGCGGAGTGAGTTTCGCGGTCAGGTACTCGCCGAATCGCAGCGGTGTGGCGACGATCGCCGACAGGGTCCGATCCTGCTTGTCGAAGAACACCGTGCCGGCGATGAAGAAGAATCCGATGATGGCCGTATCGCCCATCAGCACATACGGTTCGGCGGCGGTGCGCAGGCGCGGCGGCATCGGCAGCAGCACCGCCAGCCAGATCAGACCCGAGAACACCGCGGCGTGCAGGAACTTCTGCCGGACCTGCAACATCAGCTCCAGGCGTAGCGCGGCCACCAGCCGGCTCATGTCAGCTGCCTGCCGGTGACCTCGACGAACACGTCATCGAGGCTGGCCTCGCGGCTGTGGATCGTCTCGATCTGTCGTTCGCGCAGCACCGCGTGAAACGCCGCGTCGTCGGCCAGGGTGTCCATGGCGAAGTCCGCATTCGCCAGGCCACCCTGCTCGGACCGGTAGGTCACTCGCACCATGCGCTGGCTGCGGGCGATCTTCAGCTCGGCGGGCTTGTCCAGTGCGACGATCCGGCCGTCGACGACGAATGCCACCCGGTCGCACAGCTCGTCGGCGGTGGCCATGTCGTGGGTGGTCAGGAAGACGGTCCGGCCGCGTGCCTTGAGATCGCGCACCATGTCCTTGACTTTGTTGGCGTTGACCGGGTCCAGGCCGGACGTGGGTTCGTCGAGAAAGATCAGTTCGGGGTGGTGGATCAGCGATCGGATGAAGGTCAGCCGCATCTGCATGCCCTTGGAGTAGTTGCTCACTCGGGTGTCGGCGTATTCGGTCAGGCCGACGGCATCCAGCAGGGCCATCGGGTCGGCGGTCTTGCCGGCGTACAGCGATGCGAAGAACTGCAGATTCTCCAGCCCGGTGAGCTTTTGGTAGTGGTTGGGCAGTTCGAAGGACACCCCGATGCGCTGGTAGTAGTCGGGTCCCCACGCCACTGGGTCGCGGCCCCAGACCCTGGCCTGGCCGCCGTGGCCGCGCAACAGGCCGATGAGCAGCTTCTGCGTCGTGGACTTGCCGGCACCACTGGGGCCCAGGAAACCGAAAATCTCTCCGCGGTCGACCGAGAAGTCCATGCCGCGAACCGCCGGCTGCTCGGCTTTCGGGTAGCTGTAGGTGAGTCCGCGCACCCGGATCACTTCGGTGGTCTCGCCGTCGTCCAACACCTGATCGAATATACTGACATTTCAGAAATTAATGAACATTAGGAGTTCCGGTGGCGGATGACGCGGACATCGCCGAACAACTCGCGCTGACGTTGACCGGTCTCGGACTGCAGCGCATGACCGCCCGGGTGCTGGCTGCCTTGCTGTTCACCGAACGGTCCACGATGACGATGGGCGAGCTGGCCGAGAAGCTGCAGGCCAGCGCCGGCGCGATCTCCGGGGCGATGAAGATGCTCACCGCGGTCGGGCTGGCCGAACGGGTTCCGGTGCCGGCCAGCCGCCGCGAGCACTATCGACTGCGCGACGACGCGTGGGCGGTGCTGTTCACCAACCAGAACGTGACGATCTCAGCCATGCAGGACGCCGCGGCGGCCGGGATCGCGGCCATCGGCGCTGACCACCCGGCCCACCGTCGGCTCACCCAGATGCGGGACTTCTACACGTTTCTGCTCGGCGAGATCCCGGCGTTGCTGGACCGCTGGCGCGAGCAATCAGCGGGTTAGCAGCGCGACACACTCTGCACGGTGTAGCCGTGTTTGCGGCACAACCCGATATCGCGGGCGAAAACCGCTGTCGCACAGGCGACGCCGTATCTGTGGTTGCGCTACTTCGTGCTCGGCTGACGAGGCGCCCCGGACGGGTCGCGAAAATTCCTGCGGCGCACCATGTGCACCAATACCAGCACCGACGCGACCGCGGCGTAGATGCACCACAACGACGCGAACGCCTTTGTGTAGAGCACCGCGACGACAACCAGGCCCACCAGGTTGACGACGCCAAAGGCGATGATCGAGCGGTAACCCGACAGCAGCGCCGGCCCGATGACGGCGACGATGTAGAGCGTCACCCACACGCCGGCGTGCTGGATACCGGTTTGGTAGTCCAGCGCATGCCGGTGCCGGGTGACTGAGACCGGCGTGGCCAGGACGACATAGAGCAGATATGCCGACACCACCGCGCCGAGCAGTACGGACGGCGCGACACGTAACCGGCGGCCGGGTGGCTCCAGCAACACCACGGATACCGGCACCAGGGTCGGCAACAGCGGCAACGCGATCAGCAGATAGGCCAGCACCGCAAGGTGGCCGAGCCCGGCGGACAGGTCACGGTCCTGATGCGCCCACACCGCCGCCTCGATGAACTGGTGCACCGCGAAGACCGTCGGTAACAGCGCAAACGGCAGCTCCCGGGCGGCTTTGACCTCGCGTAGTGAAAGCGCAGCGACTGGCAGCAGCGCAGTGCCGGCCACCAGATCGGCCGTCATCGAAAAACACATCGCCCCAGTGTGCCCCCGCCGCCACGCCCGTAATCCCGTTTTCCTCGCAGGCAGCGTCTGGCCACATCGACCTTCTGGCTGCCCCGCTGCTGTGTCAGGGCTAGCGCACCAGCAGCGCCACGCACTCCACGTGATGAGTGAGCGGAAACGCGTCGAACACCCGGATCTGTTGCACGGCATAGCCGTGCTTGCGGTACAGCCCGATATCGCGGGCGAAAGATGCTGCCTCACAACCGATGTGCACCAGGCGCGGTACGGCCGCGGCCGCCAGCGCCTCGATCACCTCGCGTCCGGCGCCGGCGCGCGGCGGATCCAGCACCGCGACGTCGGCAGCGGTCCGCTGCGCACCCAACACCCGGCGCACCGAGTCGGTCCGCACCGACACTTGCGGCAGATCGGCCAGCGCGGCCCGGGCGGCGCCGGTGGCCGCCCGCGAGGTGTCGACGCTGATCACCCGGCCGGACTCCCCTACCTCCTCGGCCAGTGCCGCGGCGAAGATACCCGCCCCGCCGTAGAGGTCCCAGGCGGTCATGCCGGCCTCTGTGGCTGCCCAGTCGGCGACCAGCGCGCTGTAGAGCGCGGCCGCGTGCCGGTGCGCCTGCCAGAACGCGGTCACCGGGATCTGCCAGCGCCGCCGGCCGACCCACTGGGTGGCGTGATAGTCGCCCTCGTGCACCTGCGGGCGATGATTGCGGCCGGTGCTCACCACGTGCCGGACGCCGTCGTCGTCGGCCACCACATGGACGTGGTCGCCGGGCCGCCAGCTCTGCTCGGCCAGTCCCTTGATCATCCCGGCGGGCAACTGGCCGCACCGCAGATCGGTGACCAACTCCTCGCTGTGATACCGGTGAAACCCGGCCCGCCCGTCGGCGCCGACCTCCAGCCGGACCCGGCTGCGCCAGCCGGTCGGACCGCCCTCGCCCACCGGTTCGGCCTCGCCCTGCCAGTCATGGCCGCCGAGCCGGGCCAACTGGTTGGAGACCACCTCGCCCTTGAGCGCACGGGCCGCGGCCGGGTCGACGAACGCCAGGTCGCAACAACCGGCACCGCCGACGCCGGCGATCGGGCACAGCGAGGCGACCCGGCCGTCCGCCGGTTCGAGCACCTCGACACATTCGGCGTGCCAGTACGATCCGCGCTCGGCGGTGATCCGCGCCCGCACCCGCTCGCCGGGCAGGGCGTAACGCACGAAGACCACCCGGCCGTCATGGCGGGCCACACAACTGCCGCCGTTCGCGGGCGCGTCGGTGACCAGGGTCAGCTCATGGTCGCTCACTCCAGAAATCCTCGCCGGGTGTCACCGGGGGCGTGGTGCGGCGCCAGCACCTTGCGCCGTTCCGAGGAGTTGAGCTGCCAGGGCACCGAGGTCACCATCACCTGCGGCATGAACAGCAGCCGGGTCTTGAGCCGTAACGCACTCTGGTTGTGCAGCACCTGTTCCCACCAGTGCCCCACCACATATTCGGGGATGTAGACGGTCACCACGGTGCGCGGCGACTCCTTGTTGATGCGCCTGACGTAGTCGAGCACCGGCCGGGTGACCTCACGGTAGGGCGAGGCGATCACCTTGAGCGGCACGGTGATATCACTGTCCTCCCACTCGCGGACCAAAGCGCGGGTCTCGGTGTCGTCGACGTTGACGGTGATCGCCTCCAGGGAGTCCGGACGCGTCGCCCGGGCGTAGGCCAGCGCGCGGCGGGTCGGCAGGTGCAGCTTGGAGACCAGCACCAAAGCGTGGTTGCGGCTGGGCAGCACCGCCTGATCGTCGAGCGCGGCGGACTGTTCGGCCAGCTCCTGGCTGACCGCGTCGTAGTGCCGGCGGATCATCTTCATCATGACGAACAGCACCGACATCGCCACAATCGCGATCCAGGCGCCGGCCAGGAACTTGGTGATGATTACCACGATCAGCACCGATCCGGTGGCGACGAAGCCGATGGTGTTGACCACCCGGGAGCGCATCATCTTGACGCGGGCCGCCCGGTCGGTTTCGGTGCGCAGCAACCGGTTCCAGTGCCGCACCATGCCGATCTGGCTCAGCGTGAACGAGACGAACACCCCGACGATGTAGAGCTGGATCAGCGCGGTGACCTCGGCGCCGAACGCCACGATGAAGGCGATGGCCACCACCGCCAAAAACACGATTCCGTTGGAGAACGCCAGCCGGTCACCGCGGGTGTGCAGCTGACGTGGCAGATACCGGTCTTGGGCCAGGATCGAGCCCAGCACCGGAAAGCCGTTGAACGCGGTGTTGGCGGCCAGCGCCAGGATCAGCGCGGTCACGCCGGCGATGATCCACAATCCGGGCGGGAAGCCGCGGAAGACCGTCTCGGCCAGCTGCGCCAACAGCGTCTTCTGGTCGTAGTCGGCCGGCGCCCCGATCAGTTGTTCGTGCGGGCGCGCGGCGATCTTCACCCCGGTCTCCCTCGCTAGCACGATGATGCCCATCATCAAGGTCACCGCGATGACGCCCAGCATCAACAGCGTGGTGGCCGCATTGCGCGACTTGGGTTTGCGGAACGCCGGCACACCGTTGCTGATCGCCTCCACCCCGGTCAGCGCCGCACATCCCGACGAGAACGACTTCGCCACCAGGAACACCAGGGCCACGCCGACCACCTCGCCGTGCGCCGAGTGGATCTTGAACGCTGCCGATTCGGCCTGCAGCGGATGGTCCAGCACGAAGATCTGGAATAGTCCCCAGCCCAGCATCGCGAACACACCGATCATGAACGCATACGTCGGAAAGGCGAACGCGGTGCCGGATTCGCGGATGCCGCGCAGATTGGCCGCGGCCACCACCACGACGGTCCCCACCGCGAACGCCACCTTGTGATCGGCGATGAACGGGATCGCCGAACCGATGTTGGCGATCCCCGAGGAGATCGAGACAGCAACGGTCAGAACGTAATCCACCATCAGTGCGCTTGCCACGGTCAGGCCCGCCGTGCCCCCCAGGTTGGTGGTGACCACTTCGTAGTCGCCGCCGCCGGAGGGGTAGGCATGCACGTTCTGGCGGTAGGAGGCCACCACGGTGATGAACACGAACGCCACGGCCAGGCCGACCCACGGCGTCAGCCGGTAGGCCGCGATGCCCGCCACCGACAAGACCAGGAAGACCTCTTCGGGGCCGTAGGCCACCGAGGACAGCGCGTCGGAGGCGAACACCGGCAGCGCGACGCGTTTGGGCAACAGCGTGTGACTGAGCCGATCGCTGCGGAACGGCCGGCCCAGAAGCAGCCGCCGCGCAGCGGTGGAAATATTCGACACGAGAGCCAAGGGTAAGCCAGGGCGGCTCTGGCGGTAGCGTTCACCGAATACGGGCACTACTGCGGGCGACAGCCAGCCGAAACCAGCCGAAAGGACCGTGCAGGTGCGGGTAGTTGTGATGGGGTGCGGCCGGGTGGGGGCCTCGGTGGCAGACGGGCTGTCCCGGATCGGCCACGAGGTCGCCATCATCGACCGTGACACCACCGCGTTCAACCGGCTCAGCCCGGAATTCAGCGGCGAGCGGGTGCTGGGCATGGGCTTCGACCGCGACGTGCTGCTGCGCGCCGGCATCGAGGAGGCTGGGGCGTTCGCCGCGGTGTCCTCGGGTGACAACTCCAACATCATCGCCGCGCGACTGGCCCGCGAGACGTTCGGCGTGGCCCGGGTGGTCGCACGTATCTACGACGCCAAGCGGGCCGCGGTCTACGAACGGCTCGGGATTCCCACCATCGCCACCGTGCCCTGGACCACCGACCGGCTGCTCGACGCCCTGACCCGCGAGAGCGAGACCACCAAGTGGCGCGACCCGACCGGCACCGTCGCGGTGGCCGAGGTCGTGCTGCACGAGGACTGGATCGGCCGCCCGGTCACCGACCTGGAGGCCGCCGTCAACGCCCGCGTGGCGTTCTTGATCCGGTTCGGCACCGGCATCCTGCCCGAGCCCAAGACCGTCATCCAGGCCAGCGACCAGGTGTACATCGTCGCGGTGTCGGGCCGTGTCGCCGAGGCGATCGCGATCGCCGCACTGCCGCCCAGCGAGGACCTGGAATGAAAGTCGCGGTGGCGGGGGCCGGGGCCGTCGGCCGGTCGATCGCCCGGGAACTGCTCGACAGTGACCACCAGGTGACGCTGATCGAGCGCAACCCGGAGCACATCGACGTCGAGGACATCGCCGATGCCCAGTGGCATCTGGGTGACGCCTGCGAGCTGAGCCTGCTGGAGTCGGTGCACCTGGAGGACTTCGACGTCGTCATCGCCGCCACCGGCGACGACAAGGCCAATGTGGTGCTCTCGCTGCTGGCCAAGACCGAGTTCGCGGTGCCCCGGGTGGTCGCCCGGGTCAACGACCCCCGCAACGAGTGGCTGTTCACCGACGCCTGGGGGGTGGACGTGGCGGTGTCCACGCCGCGGATGCTGGCCTCGCTGGTCGAGGAAGCCGTCGCGGTCGGGGATCTGGTGCAGCTCATGGAGTTCCGCAAGGGCCAGGCCAACCTGCTGGAGATCACGCTGCCCGACGACACCCCGTGGGGCGGCAAGCCGGTGCGCAAGCTGTCGCTGCCTCGCGACGCTGCGCTGGTGACGATCCTGCGCGGGACGCGGGTGATCGTGCCCCAGGACGACGAGCCCCTCGAGGGCGGCGACGAGTTGCTGTTCGTCGCGTCGAGCGGGGTCGAGGACGAACTGCGCCAGCTGCTGCTACCCGCGCACTGACCGCGGTTCGCGGCCGTCTGCTGCGTCGGCGTCGGACCGGGAATCCAGCGCCCGCTGCACGTATTTGACCGCCAGATAGGTCACCAGGGCCGCGAGCGCGGTCAGCGGCCAACCCATCGCGATGCGCGCCACCCCCAGCCAGCCGGTCTGGTCGGCGTTGTAGAGCAACCGCTGCACCACGAAGCGGGACCCGAACACCAGCACCCAGGTCAGCGTCGCCGCGTCGTAGGCGTAGATCGCCGCCCGCAGCTCACGCCAGGCCAGGCCCTGCCCGCTGGCCCAACTCCAGATGTAGCCGACCACCGGGCGGCGGATCAGGATGGATCCGGCGAACACCACCGCCCACACCAGCGAGGTCCAGATCCCGAGCAGGAAGTAGCCCTTGGAGTCGCCCATCAGATAGGCGATCAGGGCGCACACGGCCACCCCGAAGAATCCCGAGACGGCCGGCTGGGTGGATTCCCGGCGGATCAGTCGCCACACCAGCACCGCCGCGGCCGTGCCCAGCGCCGCCATGACGGCAACCCGCAGCCCGAAGAGGCTGGAGGCCGGCACGAACACGACGATCGGCAACGACGAGTAGATCACGCCGGCCGCCCCGCCGATCTGGTCCAGCAGCCGCTGTGGCCCCTGGGGGCCGAAGTCGTCGGTCATCACTGCTCCGGGCTGGCGGTCTCCGGCGCTCACTGCTGAATTTCGTAGTGCGGGTTGTAGATGGCTTTGGAGCCGCTTTCGAGTTTTCCGACCCGGCCGTGCACCCGCAGGGTGCGGCCCGAGTCGATTCCGGGAATGCGGCGCTGCCCCAGCCACACCAGCGTCACCGTGTCGGTCCCGTCGAACAGCTCGGCGCGGACCCCGCCCACGCACCCTTTGGCGTTGGCTTCCACGCTGCGCAGCACGCCGACCATGGTGACCTCTTGACCGCGTTCGCAGTCGATGGCGCGCTGGGCGCCGGTATTGAGCGCCTCGTCGGACAACTCCCCGACGTCGCGCAGCTCAGGATCTTCCGTCAGTCGCCGAGTCAGCCGGCGCAGGTATCCCTTCGGCGCAGCCATGCCCTCTCCCTCAAGTGTGTGCGCCCGCTAGGGTAGACCTGTTGATTACCCAATGCCACACGACCCGGCACGATCAAGGGGTGGCATTTGATTTGCGCGGTGTGACGGCCGTCCTGCTACCGGGAACCGGATCCGACGACGACTACGTACGCCGGGCGTTCGAGGCGCCGTTGCAGCAGGTGGGCGCCGAATTGATCGCACACCGTCCGCAACCGGACCGTCTCGTCGAGGGTTATCTCGCGGCGCTGGACGGCGCGGCCCGATCCGGCCCGATCGTCGTCGGGGGCGTATCGATCGGCGCGGCGGTGGCCACCGCGTGGGCGCTGAGCCATCCGGGGCAGGTGGTCGCGGTGTTGGCCGCACTACCCGCCTGGACCGGCCCGCCCGACGCCGCCCCGGCCGCCCATGCCGCCCGCTACAGCGCCGAGCAGCTGCGCCGTGACGGGCTGCCGGCGGTGGTGGCCCAGCTGCGGGCGACCAGCCCGGCCTGGCTCGCCGACGAGCTGACCCGCTCCTGGACCGACCAGTGGCCGCTGCTGCCCGACGCCCTGGAGCAGGCCGCGGCCTATGTCGCCCCGACCTGCGCCGAGCTGGCCACCCTGGCGGCGCCGATGGGGGTTACCGCGGCCGTCGACGACGCGGTGCATCCGTTGCAGGCCGCCTCCGAATGGGTGGCCGCCGCTCCGCGGGCGGCGCTGTGCACCGTGACCCTGGAGGAGATCGGCGCCGACCCGTCCGTGCTGGGCACCGCCTGCCTGACGGCACTGGGCCAAGCTTGGTAGCGCCTCGCTAACCGCCGGGGTTGATTCGGCGGTCCAGCTTCGCCTCTCCTCCGTCGAGCCTCGCTAACCGCCGGGGTTGATTCGGCGGTCCAGCTTCGCCTCTCCTCCGTCGAGCCTCGCTAACCGCCGGTGATAGTGCGCAACTGCTGCATCGCGGATCCCTCCGCGCTGCGACGAGCAGTCGGCGCGGGCGGCGGCACATCACCGCCGGCGCCCGGCGCTGCTCCCCCGGCCGGCTGCTGACCGGCCGGCGCCTGGCCCCTGGCGGCGGCCTGGGCAGCGGCGGCGGCCCGCAACTGCTCAGCCATCGGCTCGGGCAGCCGCACCGGCAACGGGGTGCGCACCGGTAGCGGGGTGTCGCCGCGACGGACCACCGTGTCCGCCAAGGCTTCCCGGGCCTGCTCGGTCAGCGCGTCCATCGACTCGTGCGGTCCGTTGACCACGCAGCGCACCATCCAGCGGTAGCCATCGACCCCGATGAACCGGACCGCGCCGGTCGCCGATCCGACCACCTCCCGGCCCCACGGGCCGTCGATGACGCTGACGCTCGCGGAGTCCCGGCGCAGCGCGTCGGCCAGCTCGGTGGCCACCTCGCGCCACAGCCCCGCCGACTTGGGCGCGGCGTAGGCGGCGATGTTGAACCGTCCGTTGGGCGTCACCAGCCACACCGCGCTGGGCACGCCGGCCTCGCTCAGTTCGACCTGGACCTGGGCGCCGGCGGGCATCGGCACCAGGACCGAACCCAGATCCAGTCGGGCCGTCGTGGCCGCCGCGGGGTCGTCGAAATCTTCGATGTCGAACGGGCCGTCGAGCTCCTCGCCCGCGTCCACGTCTTCCAGGTCCTCGGAGTCCTCGGGTTGCGGCTCGGCGCGCGTCGGCTCGTCGCCGCCGGTCTTGCGCTTGCCCCTACCGAATGCCATCACAGCCGCCCATCTTCGTCGCTTCGCTTCTCACAAACTCGCGTGCCCGCCCGACGAGCCGTGCCCGTCAGCGCCACGGGTGGTCCCGGCCAGCCCTGCCTCATCGAACGAGGTGACCTCGATCAGTTCGGGCAGCTCGACCCGCTGTACCACCAGCTGGGCGATCCGGTCCCCCCGATGGATCTCGATCGGCGTCGCCGGGTCCAGGTTGATCAATGCCACCTTAACCTCGCCGCGATAACCTGCGTCGATCGTTCCCGGACTGTTGACGATTGAAAGCCCCACCCGCGCAGCCAAACCCGATCGGGGGTGCACCAAGCCGACCATCCCGAACGGGATCGCCACCGCGATACCGGTGGGCACCAGGGCACGCTGGCCCGGTCCCAGTTCGACGTCGACCGCGCTGTAGAGGTCGACGCCGGCGTCGCCGGCATGGGCGCGGCTCGGCAGCGGCAGATCAGGATCGAGGCGGACAACCGCGAGACTGGGCGACACGAGCCGCAAGACTACTCTTAGCCGGATGTCGGGATCGCGTCTGAACCACCAGGCACCGCAAACCGTGCGCTACCGCGAGCAACTGTGGGTGCCCTGGTGGTGGTGGCCGCTGGGGTTCGTGGGCAACGGCCTGATGGCCTACGAAGTCCGGTTGGGCCTGCGCAGCCTGCCGGGCTGGCTGCCGTTCGCCGTGTTCTTCGCGATCACCGTGGCCGCCCTGCTGTGGCTGGGACGCATCCAGGTGCGCGTCGTCGAGACCTCCGACACGCGTGAGCTGTGGGTCGGCGAGGCGCACCTGCCGGTGAGCGTCATCGCCCGCGCGGCCGAGGTTCCGCAGTCGGCCAAGTCGGCGGCATTGGGCCGCCAGCTCGATCCGGCGGCCTATGTCGTGCATCGCGGCTGGGTGGGGCCGATGGTGCTGGTCGTACTCGATGATCCCGATGACCCGACGCCGTACTGGCTGATCAGCTGCCGCCATCCGCAGCGAGTGCTGGAGGCCCTGCAGGGCTGAGGGACGGGGTCAGGCCGCGCAGTCGGTGCAGATCATCACGCCGTTCTTCTCACTGGCCAAACGGCTGCGGTGCTGAACCAAAAAACAGCTCGAACAGGTGAATTCGTCGGCTTGCTTAGGGACGACGCGCACCGACAGCTCTTCGCCGGACAGGTCCGCGCCGGGCAGCTCGAAGGATTCGGCGGATTCGGATTCGTCGACGTCGACCACGGCGGATTGCGCTTCGTTCCGCCGGGCCTTGAGTTCCTCGAGTGAGTCCTCGGAAACGTCGTCGGTCTCGGTGCGACGCGGGGCGTCGTAGTCGGTAGCCATGGTCTTCTTCCCTCGTCCCCTCGTAACCCTGCGCGAGCTTTGTACCAGCGTCGAACGCATCCACCAAATGATTCGTGCCCGGTTCGCGTCCAGATCAACTGTGATTTGCATCACATTACATTCCTGACCACGGTGATCGCCGCCTCGCGCGCCCTCTAGAGTGCGTACGTGGTCGCGCAAATCACTTCCGGCACCGAGTTCGACAAGCATGGCCTGCCCTTCCGGCGGCGCAACTATCGTCCCGCCGCCTACGCCTTGGCCGCGCTGGCACTGTTGACCGCCGTGGCCTGGACCGTGGCACTGACCCGGCCGGCCGACGTTCACGAGGCCGCGGTGTGCAACCCTCCGTCGGCGCCCACCGAACCCGACCAGCCGCGGCTCGGCATCCAGGTGCCGCGGGCCGCGATGATGACCACCACCCCGGCCAAACTGGCCGACGTCAAGGCCCGCGTGCTCAACGCCAGTGGCCGGGCCGGGCAGGCCGCCGATGTCGCCGACGCGCTGCGCGACGACGGTTTCGCCCAGCCGACCGCCGCCAACGACCCGGTCTATGCCAACGACCGGCTGGACTGCCAGGGCCAGATCCGCTTCGGCGAGGCGGGACAAGCCGCCGCGGCGGCGCTGTGGCTGGTGGCCCCGTGCACCGAGCTGTTCCGCGACGACCGCCTCGACGACTCCGTCGACCTGGCGGTCGGAAGCGACTTCGTCAACCTGGCCCACAGCGACGACATCGAAGCGGCGCTGGCGGGCTTGCGTCCGGATGCCACCGGATTGCCCGACCCGGCGCTGCTGACCAAGATCCACTCCGGCACCTGCTGACCAGCGACCCCGTAAGAGGAGAGGGATGACCGGCACCGACTCGACCGATTCCCTGACCGCGTCGCCTGCTGCGACCACCGGCGGCACCGGGCCGCAACGACAGGCGTTCGGCGTCGACGTCGGCGGCAGCGGCATCAAAGGCGGCATCGTCGATCTCGACACCGGCGCGCTGATCGGCGAACGCTACAAGCTGCCCACGCCCAGCCCCGCGACACCGGCCGCGGTCGCCGAGACCGTCGCCGCGGTGGTCCGGCACTTCGGCTGGACCGGCCCGCTGGGGGTCACCTATCCCGGCGTGGTGGTCGACGGCGTGGTGCGCACCGCCGCCAACGTCGACAAGTCCTGGATCGGGGTGAACGCCCAAGCCGCGATCGCCGCCGCACTCGACGGCCAGCCCGTCGTCATCCTCAACGACGCCGATGCCGCCGGACTGGCCGAAGAGCGCTTCGGAGCGGGCAAGGACAACACCGGCGTGGTCGTGTTGCTCACCTTCGGGACCGGGATCGGTTCGGCGGTGATCCACAACGGAAAGCTGCTGCCCAACACCGAACTCGGGCATATCGATGTGGACGGCAAGGAAGCCGAGCACCGGGCCGCCGCGTCGGTCAAGGAGCGCAAGAACTGGAGCATGAAGAAGTGGTCCGAGCAGGTGACCAAGGTGCTGGTGGCCATCGAGGACGCGCTCTGCCCCGACCTGATCATCGCCGGCGGCGGCATCAGCCGCAAAGCCGACCAGTGGGTGCCACTGTTGGGCAACCGGACCCCGGTGGTCGCCGCGACACTGCAGAACACCGCGGGAATCGTCGGGGCCGCGATGGCGTCTGCCACCGACGTCACCCGGTGATTTCCGCCCGCTCAGCGATTGTCGCCCGCGACTGTCGTTACAATGGTCGACGGCGGCCGCCTAACCGATAGCGGCGACTATCCCAGTTGATCACCCAACTGATATAGAGCCGACATTCGACATAACCCGACACTTTCGGTTGCGCACGGCCCTGCGAACCGAAAGTCAGTCCGACCGAAGGGGTGGACGTGGCAGCGAGCAAGGCAAAGCCGGCGACTGAGGAGCCGAAGAAGCGCAGTGCCGCCAAGGCGCCCGCCAAGCCGCCTGCCAAGGCCGCCACCAAGACCCCGGCCAAGCGCACCGCGGCGAAGGCGACCAAGGCCGCCCCGGCCAAGAAGGCCACCAAGACAGCAGCGCGCCCGGCGACCAAGAGCGCCGCCGCCACGAACGGCGACGCCTCCGACGACGCCACCAAGCCCAAGGCCCGGTCGACCCGGGGCCCGGCCAAGAAAGCCGCGGCCGCCAAGGGCGCCAAGAACGCCGACGTCGACCTCGCGACCGAGGATCTGGACACCGACGCCGAACTGGACGGCGAGCCCGGCGAGGACGACATCGACGACGACGCCGACTTGAGCCTGGACGAACTCGAGGACGACGCCGAGTCCGACGACGAATCCGGAGGCGACAACAACGCCTCGACCACCACCGCCGCGGCCACCGAGGAGGCCGGCGACGACGACGACGAGATCGCCGAACCCTCCGAAAAGGACAAGGCGTCAGGCGATTTCGTCTGGGACGAAGAGGAGTCCGAAGCGCTGCGTCAGGCTCGCAAGGACGCCGAGCTCACCGCCTCGGCCGACTCGGTGCGCGCCTACCTCAAGCAGATCGGCAAAGTGGCGCTGCTCAACGCCGAAGAGGAAGTCGAGCTGGCCAAGCGCATCGAGGCCGGTCTGTTCGCCACCCAGAAGATGGCCGAGCACACCGAGAAGGGCGAGAAGCTGGCCGTCGCCTACCGGCGTGACATGGCCTGGATCTGCCGGGACGGCGACCGCGCCAAGAACCACCTGCTGGAGGCCAACCTGCGGCTGGTGGTGTCGCTGGCCAAGCGTTACACCGGCCGTGGGATGGCGTTTCTGGACCTGATCCAGGAGGGCAACCTCGGTCTGATCCGCGCGGTGGAGAAGTTCGACTACACCAAGGGCTACAAGTTCTCCACCTACGCCACCTGGTGGATCCGCCAGGCCATCACCCGCGCCATGGCCGACCAGGCGCGCACCATCCGCATCCCGGTGCACATGGTCGAGGTGATCAACAAGCTCGGCCGCATCCAGCGTGAGCTGCTGCAGGACCTGGGCCGCGAGCCCACCCCCGAGGAGCTCGCCCGGGAGATGGACATCACCCCGGAGAAGGTGCTGGAGATCCAGCAGTACGCCCGGGAACCGATCTCGCTGGACCAGACCATCGGCGACGAGGGCGACTCCCAGCTCGGCGACTTCATCGAGGACTCCGAGGCGGTGGTAGCCGTAGATGCCGTCTCGTTCACGCTGCTGCAGGATCAGCTGCAGTCGGTGCTCGAGACGCTCTCGGAACGCGAAGCCGGCGTGGTGCGGCTGCGGTTCGGCCTGACCGACGGCCAGCCGCGCACCCTCGACGAGATCGGCCAGGTCTACGGGGTCACCCGCGAGCGCATCCGCCAGATCGAGTCGAAGACCATGTCGAAACTCCGGCACCCCAGCCGGTCTCAGGTCCTGCGCGACTACCTCGACTAGGCGACAGGTGACCACAGCACCACCGGCGGCGCTGCTCGCCGTCCTGAACGCGTTTCGTGGCGGCCTGCAGCGCCTGCGGCACGCCACCGTCCCAGCCCCGGTGGCCATCCTGGAGCTGGGCTTCGGGGCGTGGCTGGCCCAGGCCATGCACGCCGCGGTGCGGCTGGGCATCCCCGACGCGCTCAACGACGGCCCACGAACCGCCGAGGACGTCGCCCGGCAGGTGGGTGCCGACCCTGGTGCCACCTACCGGTTGATGCGCGCCTTGGCCAGCAACTCGGTGCTCAAACTGCGCCGCGACGGCCGGTTCGCCCTGACCCGTACCGGACGCGCGCTGGTCTCCGACAACCCGGCCAGTGTCGCCCCGATGGTCGCGTTCATCGGCGCCCCGGCGCACCGCGAGCACTGGTCGAACCTGGAACACTCGGTGCGGACCGGCGAGACCGCCGTGAGCAAGGTGCGCGGAATGTCCTTCTTCGAGTACACCGACACCGATCCCGAACTGGCGCAGGTTTTCAACGACGCCATGACCGGAGCGTCCGCCGTCGCGATCGAAACCGCCGTTCCCACATATGATTTCAGCACCAGCAAACTGATCGTGGATGTGGGTGGGGGCCACGGCGCGCTGCTGGCCGCGGTGTTGCGTCAGGCGCCGGATGCTCGCGGGGTGCTGTTCGACCTGCCGCGGGTGGTGGCCGGCGCCGACGCGACGATGGCCGCCGCCGGGGTGGGCTCGCGCTGCGATCTCGCGGGTGGGTCGTTCTTCGAGTCGGTCCCCTCCGGCGGCGACACCTATCTGCTCAAGACCGTCATCCACGACTGGGACGACGACCGGTCGCTGGAAATTCTGCGCAATGTCCGCAGCGCGATCGCGCCCGGCGGCAAGGTGCTGCTGTTCGAGATGGTGTTGCCCGAGGGCGCGCCCGCCCACCTGGGCCTGGTGCTCGATTTGGAGATGCTGGTCGCCGCCGGCGGACAAGAACGCACCCGGAGGGAGTACGCCGCGTTGCTGTCGCAGGCGGGATTCCGGCTGCAGCGGGTGATCGCCACGGCGAGTCCGATGTCGATCATCGAGGCCCGCCCGGTTTAACCGCCCGGTTTAACCGCCCGGCCGGATGTGCCGGCGCGTAGGATCGCCGTCGATGTCCACCGATGGCGAGTCGTCGCAGACCTTCACCGCCCTGCTCAAGCGCGCGGTGGCCCACGGCCATCCGGCGCCGGCCGAGGCCACCCTGGATCCTGCTGTGCTCTCGGCGGTCAACGCCGTCGCCGCCGCGTGGCCGCGGGTGCCCGCCGCGTTAATCAACAAGGCTCAAAACGTGTTCGCCCGTAGCGAACTCACCCGGAAGTCAGCGGCCAAACCGACCACCCCGATCAACCTCAATCGGCCGCGGCGAACGCACCGTCCGGGCCCGGCCGATACTGCGTGACACCGATCACCGCGCCGACGGGCAACGGCCCGTACAGGTGCGGGAAGAGCATCGATTCCGGATCGCCCGGCACGCCGGGCTCCCACTGCACCGGCGCCTCCACCTTGGCCGGGTCCACCTGCAACAACACCAGATCGGTGCGGCCCCGGTAGAGCCGATTGGCGGGCAGATGAACCTGCTGCGGTGTCGACAGGTGCACGAAACCCATACTGTCCAACGACTCGGGACGCAGCGCACCCGACGTCTGCGCGCTCGCCCATTCCCCGGCGCTGCACAAATGCACAAGGATGCCGGAAGCGTTCATCGTCGTCGATCCTGCCCTAGCGCCGCCTCGGGTGAGACACGACACAGCCGAAGCCGGGAACAACGCCGAACGCCCGAGCGTCTGACACACTTGAGACCAACCGCGAGAACGGAGGAGCCCATGAACGCGACTCTGACCAGTCCCGAACTGACTCGGGCTGATCGATGCGACCGGTGCGGTGCTGCCGCCCGGGTGCGAGCCACGCTGCCCTCCGGTGCCGAACTTCTCTTCTGCCAGCACCACGCCAACGAGCACGAAGCCAAGCTGATCGAGCTGGCGGCCGTGATTCAGGTCAGCGCTGCGGACGAGGCCTAACCTCAAGCCCCGCAACACGCCCGCGTCGGCGGGAGTTGTGCAGCAGCACCACTTGTCAGGAATGCTGGGCTGGTCATGACTGACCAGATTCCCCGACCTTCCCGACACCACCTGCTGCGCATCGCCCGCCGCACCTTGGCCAAGAGCTGGGACGACTCGATCTTCGCCGAGTCGGCGCAGGCGGGCTTCTGGTCGGTGCTGTCGCTGCCGCCGCTGCTGCTGGGGATGCTGGGCAGCCTGTCCTACATAGCACCGTTGTTCGGCCCGGACACCTTGGCGACCATCCAGGACCGGCTGATCGGCATGGCCAGCAGCTTCTTCTCGAAGAACGTGGTGGTGGAAATCATCGAACCCACCGTGCGGGACATCGTCTCCAACGCTCGGGGCGAGGTGGTCTCGCTCGGCTTCGTGATTTCGCTGTGGGCCGGTTCCTCGGCGATCTCGGCGTTCGTCGACTCGGTGGTCGAGGCACATGATCAGACCGCCCTGCGTCATCCGGTGCGGCAGCGGTTCTTCGCGCTGGGCCTGTATGTGGCGATGCTGGTGATCGCGGTCGCCGGGGCCCCGTTCGCCGCGCTGGGCCCTCATGCGGTGGCCGAACACCTGCCCACCCGGTGGACGGATCTGCTGCGGTTCGGCTATTACCCGGCGTTGGTGCTGGGACTGCTGGTAGCCGTGACCGTGCTCTACCGGGTTTCGCTGCCCAAGCCCCTGCCCTCGCACCGGCTGGTGATGGGTGCGGTGCTGGCCACCACGGTGTTCGTCGTCGCGACGCTGGGGCTGCGGGTCTACCTGCGCTACATCACCAGCACCGGCTACACCTACGGGGCGCTGGCCACCCCGATCGCCTTCCTGCTGTTCGCGTTTCTACTCGGTTTCGCCATCATGTTGGGCGCCGAGCTGAACGCCGCCGTTCAGGAGGAGTGGCCGGCGGAGTCCACCCACCTGCGCCAGTTGCGCGACTGGGTGGCGTCTCGGACGTCCCGAACCGATCCCGGCGACGACGATCCGCTCACGCCTTCTTGAGGCTCACGCCTTCTTGAGGGTCGCGTAGATCCGCTTGCAGTCCGGGCAGACCGGCGATCCAGGTTTCGCCGACTTGGTCACCGGGAACACCTCACCGCACAGCGCCACCACGTGGGTGCCCATGACCGCGCTCTCGGCGATCTTGTCCTTCTTGACGTAGTGGAAGAACTTCGGGGTGTCGTCGCCGGTCCCGTCATCGACGCGTTCCTCGGCATCGGTGCGCTCGAGAGTGTCGGTCTGTATGCCCATCTGCCCATTGTGCCCAGAACTCCATGGATCGTAAAACCCCTGCTGCCGCGACACCGGTCGGTGTGGGACAGTGGAGTGATGAAGCACGGCCCCGAGCTGGGTTTCGACGACGACGGTCGGCCGGTGCTCATCACTGCGGCCGCCCCGTCCTTCGAACAGCAGCACCGCGAACGGGTACGCAAGTACCTGACGCTGATGGCGTTCCGGGTGCCGGCACTGGTGCTGGCCGCGATCGCCTACGGGATGTGGCACAACGGCTTGATCTCACTGCTGATCCTGGTCGCCTCGATACCGCTGCCGTGGATAGCGGTGCTGATCGCCAACGACCGGCCGCCGCGCAGCGCCGATGAGCCGCGCCGCTACGATGCCGCTCCGGCACGTACACCGTTGTTCCCCACCGCCGGACGCCGGGCGCTGGAGCAGCCGCGGCCTGTCGAGCCCGGGCCCGGATCGCCTCCCTGCGAGCCGGGGTCCGAGTCGCGCGAGTCCGGTCGCGGCGCGGCCGGCGAACCGCCGCACGGTACCGGTTCTTAGTACATTCTCAAAGACATCCCGGTATTCCCGCACGTCAAGTGGTGTGGAAAAGCGATCCGGCGGGAACTCTGCACCCGTGTCAGACGTTGACACGTGTGACAGCTGAAGCCGATCAACGGGAGGCCGTAATGGCAAGGGCAGATGCCACCATCAGTCGGATCGACGGCGACCTGGACGCGCAGAGTCCAGCCGCGGATTTGGTGCGGGTGTACCTCAACGGTATCGGCAAGACCGCACTGCTCAACGCCGCCGACGAGGTGGAGCTCGCCAAACGCATCGAGGCCGGGCTTTATGCGCAGCACCTGCTCGACACCCGCAAGCGCTTCGGCGAGAAGCGCAAGCGCGAGCTGGCCGCGGTGGTCCGCGACGGCGCGGACGCCCGCCGGCATCTGCTGGAAGCCAACCTGCGCCTGGTGGTCTCACTGGCCAAGCGCTACACCGGTCGCGGGATGCCGTTGCTGGACCTGATCCAGGAAGGCAACCTCGGGCTGATCCGTGCGATGGAGAAGTTCGACTACGCAAAGGGATTCAAGTTCTCCACCTACGCCACCTGGTGGATCCGCCAGGCCATCACCCGCGGGATGGCCGATCAGAGCCGCACCATCCGCCTGCCGGTGCACCTGGTCGAGCAGGTCAACAAGCTGGCCCGGATCAAGCGTGAGATGCATCAGCAGCTCGGCCGCGAGGCCACCGACGAGGAGCTCGCCGCCGAATCCGGTATTCCGGCGGAGAAGATCAACGACCTGCTGGAGCACAGCCGCGACCCGGTCAGCCTGGACATGCCGGTCGGCTCGGACGAGGAGGCTCCGCTGGGCGACTTCATCGAGGACTCCGAGGCGATGTCCGCGGAGAACGCGGTGATCTCCGAGCTGCTGCACACCGACATCCGCAGCGTCCTGGCGACCCTGGACGAGCGTGAGCACCAGGTGATTCGGCTGCGGTTCGGCCTCGACGACGGGCAGCCCCGCACGCTGGATCAGATCGGCAAGCTGTTCGGCCTGTCCCGCGAACGGGTCCGCCAGATCGAGCGTGAGGTGATGGCCAAGCTGCGGAACGGCGAGCGCGCCGACCGCTTGCGCTCCTACGCCAGCTGACCCCTTCCCGCCGGGCCGCCGCAGCATTGCGACGGCCCGGCGGCCATGTCTGCCGCCGGGGCGCCCTCGGCGTCGCTCGCTAACCGCGGTTTGGCCTGCCGAAGTAGACTCAGCGGGGACGGAAGGCGCGTAATGAATGAGTTGGTTGATACCACCGAGATGTACCTCAGGACGATCTATGACCTTGAGGAAGAGGGTGTCACCCCGCTGCGTGCTCGGATCGCCGAGCGGCTGGAGCAAAGCGGGCCGACCGTCAGCCAGACGGTGTCCCGCATGGAGCGCGACGGCCTGCTGAGGGTCGCCGGTGACCGGCACCTGGAACTCACCGAGAAGGGCCGCGCCCTGGCGGTGTCGGTGATGCGCAAGCACCGGCTTGCCGAGCGACTGCTCGTCGACATCATCGGGCTCCCCCTGGAAGACGTGCACGCCGAGGCCTGCCGTTGGGAGCACGTGATGAGCGAGGACGTCGAGCGTCGTCTGGTGCAGGTGCTCGACAACCCCACCACCTCACCGTTCGGCAACCCAATCCCGGGTCTGCTGGATCTCGGTTTCGGCGCGGACTCCGGGTCCTGGGACGCCGACCTGGTCCGGTTGACCGAGCTGCCGGCGGGCTCGCCGGTGGCGGTGGTGGTGCGCCAGCTCACCGAGCACGTGCAAGGCGACATCGACCTGATCACCCGGCTGAAAGAGGCCGGTGTGGTGCCGAACGCCCGGGTGACCGTCGAGGCCGACGCGGACGACGGCGTGACCATCGTGATGCCCGGGCACACCGATGTCAGCCTGCCCTACGAGATGGCGCACGCCGTCAAGGTCCAGAAGGTCTGAACCGCCGGGGTTCATGTAGCGGTCCCAGCTTCGCGTCTCCTCCGTCGAACCTCGCTGAACCGCCGGGCTCAGCCGGCCCGCTGACCGAAACCCTGCCGCTGCGGCAACCGCACCCCGAGTTGTCGGGCAAGCCGATATCCGGTGTCGGCCAGCCCGCGGATGCGGTCCGGCCGCAATCCCGATTGCAGCGCCGTGTCGAGCAGGCCCGCCATCCGGTGTTCCGGCGCGCACCGCAACGCGGCCTCCAGCGATACCCCGGCCAGCGGTCCGTCTCCGCGCGCGTAGGCGCCGAAGGCCAGCAGCACCAGCGCCTCGGCCCGCCACGGCTCGGGCAGGGCGCGGGCCAGCACCGACCACAGCATCTCCGCGTCGCCGGCGTGTTCGCCGATTGCCAACGCACACAGAGTGTCCCGGACCAGCACATCGGTCAGCGAACATCCGAGCCGCGCCAGGTCCGCCTCGTTGGGCTCCTCACCATCAGCCAGCGCGATCACGGCCTGCAGCATCGCTTCGACGTCGCGGCGGGCCCGGTCCTGTCCCCCGGCCTTGACCGCGGCCGACCGGTCGGCCGCATAGTCATCGATCGCGGCCCTCACCGCGGCACGGCGCGCCGCGTCGTCGGGGGCGATCACCGCCTGCAGGTCCGCTCGGCGTGGGTAGAGGCGCCTGCCCTCCAGCACCGCGGCAGCAGCCAGCGGCGAGGCCTCCGGGTCGTCGACCGGGCCGCCGGCGCCGCAGCCATCGGCGCAGTGCCACCGGCCCCCGGCTGCCACCCGGTCCACCAGGTGCACGGTGAGCAGCTCAATGTCGTGGCGCGACAACTCCAGCGACAGGGCGTCGACCAGCCGGCGATGCTGGTCGTTGCAGACCGGGCAATGTGCTCCATCGGCGTCGACGATCACCGCGATCGCCGCCGCCGGGGCAGCGGCCGCGGCGACGTCGGCGAGGTGGCCGACGGTATCGGCCAGCTCGTCGGTGAGGTCGACCCGCAGCACCGAGCCCAGTTCACCGCCGTCGATCGCGACCAGGATCAAAGACTTCTCCGGCACGAAGCCGAGGATGGCCGGCAGCGCCGCGATCAGCGCTCCGGGCCGATTCAAGGTGAATTCGGGTTGCTTCGTCGTCATGGCAGCAACGTTGACGACGCCCACCGTCATCGGGGGCGCACCCGCGTGCGGTCGGCGGCCACTTTGTGGATGAAGCCGCAACTGTGAGCCGAGCGCGCGCGAATCGAAGGGGATTTCATCGCTGAGCGAACGGGAACCCCTCGGGGAATGCGGTCGACGCACCCGCGCGTTGTCGGTCGCATGTGCGCATCGTTTTCCGATGCGGCCCGAAGTGGGGGAAACTAGGCGGTGCGATCCGCACTGAGATCGATGAGGAGGCAGAGGCAATGGCCGACCAACCGGACACCGGTCCCGCCCCGGACCGGCATTATCAGGCCGAGCAAGGCGGCATGTACGAGCTGGAGGTCCCGGCGCCTCAGCTGACGTCGCCGGACGGCGTGGGTCCGGTCCTCATCCACGCGCTGGAGGGCTTCTCCGACGCCGGCCACGCGATCCGGCTGGCCGCCGGCCACCTCAAGACCACCCTCGACAGTGAGCTGGTCGCCTCTTTTGCGATCGACGACCTGCTCGACTACCGGTCTCGCCGGCCGGTGATGACCTTCAAGACCGACCACTTCACCCATTACGCCGAACCCGAGCTCAGCCTGTACGCGCTACGCGACACGGCGGGGACGCCGTTTCTGCTTCTGGCGGGCATGGAGCCGGACCTCAAGTGGGAGCGGTTCATCACCGCCGTGCGGCTGTTGGCCGAGCGGCTCGGGGTCCGGCGGACCATCGGGCTGGGCACCATCCCGATGGCGGTCCCGCACACCCGGCCGGTGACACTGACCGCGCACTCCAACAACCGGGAGCTGATCACCGATTTCACCCCGTGGATCGCCGAGGTGCAGGTCCCGGGCAGCGCCTCCAACCTGCTGGAGTATCGGCTGGCCCAGCACGGCCACGAGGTGGTCGGGTTCACCGTCCACGTGCCGCACTACGTGTCGCAGACCGACTACCCGGAGGCGGCCGAGGCTCTGCTGCGGCAGGCGGCCCAGTCGGGTTCACTGCAGTTGCCGCTGGGCGAACTCGGTGTGGCCGCGGCCGAGATCCGAGCCAAGATCGACGAGCAGGTCGAGGCGAGCGCCGAGGTGGCCCAGGTGGTGGCGGCACTGGAACGCCAGTACGACGCGTTCATCGCCGCCCAGGAGAACCGTTCGTTGCTGGCGCGCGACGAGGATCTGCCGAGCGCCGACGAACTGGGCGCCGAATTCGAACGCTTCCTGGCCCAGGAGGCCAAGAAGGACCGCGGCGACGACTGACGGGGGCTACCCGGTTCGCCGCAGGCTGGCGGTGAGGTGGTTCTGCGCCGGCTGACCCACCGCACCCATATCCAGCGTGTAGGACAATTCGTCGCCGGCGAGGCGGTAGTGGCGGCGCAGCGCTGTCACCTTCTTGGCGGTGGGTGCCAGCCCGATCGTCGGCGCCGTCATCTCGAGATCGATGCCGTCGGCGGTCACCTGGTAGCTGCCCACCTCGATCTCGGTGATCCCACTCGGGTGGGCCAGCACCCACTCGATCCGGCCCGGTTGCGGGACGCGTAGGTACCCGGTCTCGGCGTGCAGCGGCAGGCCGTCGGCGGCCGACTTGGTCTTCTGGCCATAGATCAGAAACGGCTTGCCGACGTGCGAGAAGCTCACCTCTTCGAGGTAGTCGAACGACGTGATCGTGGGATACACCCCCGAGCCCCGGCCGGACCAGGTGCCCAACAGCGGGGCCAGCTCCACCAGATTCGCGTGCAGGTCGGGTGCCATGGAGCCAGCGTAGTGCGCGGCGCGGCGCGGCGAGCTCAACCGGTGCTGGGTACCTGGCGATGTTCGCGCAGTGCCTCGATCTCCCGCTCGAAGTCGGCCGCCGATGAGAACGAGCGATACACCGAGGCGAATCGCAGGTAGGCGACTTCGTCGAGTTCGCGCAAGGGGCCCAGAATCGCCAAACCCACCTCGTGGCTGGGGATCTCGGGTGAGCCGGCCGCCCGTACCGCGTCTTCGACCTGTTGGGCCAGCAGGTTGAGCGCGTCATCGTCGACGTCCCGGCCCTGACATGCCCGACGCACCCCGCTGATGACCTTCTCCCGGCTGAACGGCTCGGTGACGCCGCTGCGTTTCACCACGGCCAGCACCGCGGTCTCCACCGTGGAGAAGCGACGACCGCATTCCGGGCAGGACCGGCGGCGGCGAATGGTCTGGCCTTCATCGGTTTCGCGGGAGTCCACCACCCGGGAGTCTGGATGGCGACAAAACGGGCAATGCATGGCCGCTCCTTCGCCGTGCCGAGAGCCGGACACCTGCACGAGCTGGGGCGGCCCGGACCACTGGGACACCAGTGAGCGTACCTGCGCGGGTGCCGGGCGGCGCGCCGCAGTGGGCGCGGGCCGCGGCCGGCCGGACATCGACGTTCAGCCGATCGGCGCGATCAGCGGCTGGCCGGCGTCCACGGCGGCCGATTCCAGGTTGTTGAGCTCGCGGATCCGGTCGACGACCTGAGCGGTCGGCGCGTCGGGTGCGACCCGGGCCGCCAAGCGCTGCAGGCTCTCGCCGCTTTGAACCCGGACCACACCCAGCTGCTCGGGCACTGCGGGCGCGCCACCGCCGGCCATCGACGCACCGAACTGGGCGACCAGCCCGAGCCACACCGTGATGCCTGCGGCGATCAAGGCCAGCACCACGGTGGTCGCCGGAGTGATGGGCTTGACCGGTTGCGGCCGGTGCGCGGTGCGCGACATCAGCACGCCGCTGCCCCGGTGCTCAAGCGGCGCGCCGCCCGGACGGCTCCGCACCAGCCGCGGCGGCCGGGTCTGCACCGCGCACGCGCGCCGCGACACACCGGGACCGCGACGGGTCCCGAACCGGTCGGTCCCGACCTGGTCGAACGTCGGAGCGCTCGTGTCGATCAGCATCATGTGCGGTTCTCCCTCACTCGGCGTCGGCGACCCTGTTCGCTCGACTGTTCGAATCATAATCGATTGTATGTTCGATGTCCGAACGTGTGATCGATTCGTTGTCGAATACGTTAGCGACCGCCACCGACATACTCGGCCGGCTTCGAACTCCCGCGCGACACGCGTCGAACACATGTTTGATTAATCGCGGCCAGAGGACTACATTCGCCGCTATGAGCGACAGCAGCAAGACCACCGGCCCGGGACTGGCATCTGTGCCCGATTCACCGCTGACCGCCCGGCAGCGCACCATCCTCGACGTCATCCGCGCCTCGGTGAACGAACGGGGCTACCCCCCGAGCATCCGGGAGATCGGCGACGCCGTCGGGCTGACCTCGACCTCCTCGGTCGCCCACCAGCTGCGCACGCTGGAACGCAAGGGTTACCTGCGTCGTGACCCCAACCGGCCCCGCGCCGTCGACGTCCGCGGCCCGGACGAATCGGCCGTGGCCTCCGGCTCGGCTCCACGGACGGAGTTGGCCGGATCCGATGCGCTGCCCGAACCCACCTTCGTTCCGGTGCTGGGCCGGATCGCGGCCGGCGGGCCGATCCTGGCCGAGGAAGCGGTCGAAGACGTCTTCCCGCTCCCCCGCGAACTGGTGGGCGAAGGCGAGCTATTCCTGCTCAAGGTGGTCGGTGAGTCGATGGTGGACGCCGCGATCTGCGACGGCGACTGGGTGGTGGTGCGCCAGCAGAACGTCGCCGACAACGGCGACATCGTGGCAGCGATGATCGATGGCGAGGCCACCGTCAAGACCTTCAAACGGGCCGGCGGTCAGGTCTGGCTGATGCCGCACAATCCGGTTTTCGACCCCATCCCGGGCAACGACGCGGTGGTGCTGGGCAAGGTCGTGACCGTCATCCGCAAGATCTGACCGGCGATTCGGCGGCTACCGGCTACCGCCGATGCCGACCAGGGAGAAGAACTCCTGGCGGGAGCGCGCGTCGGTTCGCAGCGTGCCCAGCAGGGTCGAGGTCACGGTGGTCGACCCGGTGGCGTGTACGCCGCGCAACGTCATGCAGGTGTGCTCGGCGCGGATCACCACCCCGACAGCACGCGGGCGCAGGTGCTCGGTGAGCCAGTCGGCCACCTGCTTGGTGAGGCGTTCCTGCACCTGCGGCCGGCAGGCGAAGTAGTCCACGACCCGGGCCAGCTTGGACAGGCCGAGGATGCGATCGCCGGGCAGGTAAGCGACACAGGCGGTTCCGGTGAACGGCAGCAGATGGTGCTCGCAGACCGAACGGAACGGGATGTCGCGCACCAGCACCAGTTCGTCGTATCCCTCGTCGTTGGGAAAAGTGGTGGCCTCGAACGGCTTTGGGGAGAACATCTCCGCATAGGCCCGCGCCATCCGGCGCGGTGTACCCGCAAGCGCCTCATCGTCGGTGGAGACGCCCAGGGCGTGCAGGAACGCCGCGGCGGCCTGCTCGGCGGCGTCCAGGTCCGGGACCGGCCCATCAACCACCCGCAGGTCGGCGTAGACGGCTACCGACATCTCAATCTCCCCCATCCCACGTGTCAGCGATGCGTTCAGATTGACCGCATTCGACCCTATTTGTCAACATTTTTTGGTGTTACATTGGGACGATGAGCACCCCACCCTGCGGCGGCCTGGATCCGTTAGCCGGATTGAGCGCTCTGGACGATCCGGTGCGGCAGCGGCTCTATCAGTACATCGCATCCCGCGACGAGCCGGTGGCCCGCGACGACGCCGCGAGCGCCGCCGGCATCAGCCGCACCCTGGCGGCCTACCACCTCGATAAACTGGCCGAGGCGGGGATTCTCTCGGTGAGCTACGCCCGGCCGGCCGGCCGCTCCGGGCCCGGTGCCGGGCGCCCTGCCAAACGTTATTCGCGCACCCGAGACGAGCTTTCGGTGAGCGTGCCGCCGCGCAACTACGCTTTGCTGGCCGACCTGTTGGTCACCGCCATGGTCGCCGATGACGCCGGCACCGTGCGCTCGGCGATCGCGGCAGCGGCCCGCCGGGCCGGGCGGACCGGGGCAGCCGAACACGACGTCTTCGACGCGCTCTGCGAGTTCGGCTATGAGCCGGCGGTCACCGGCGATGGCGATATCGAGCTGCGCAACTGCCCGTTCGAACGCCTGGCGCGCCAGTACACCGAAGAGGTGTGCGGGCTCAATCTGCAGCTGATCCGGGGCATGCTGGAGGGCGCCGGCGAACCGCCGCAGCGCGCGGCGCTGACTCCATGCGAGCGGCGGTGCTGCGTCACGGTCCGCGCCCTCGAACATGTCGGGCCGCACCGATGAGTCTGCTGGAGTCGCTGGGATTGAGCGCCCCGATCATGCAGGCCGGGATGGGCGGCGGCGTGGCCGGAGCGGAGTTGGCCGGTGCGGTATCGGCGGCCGGCGGGCTGGGCACCGTCGGGCTGAGCGATCCGCGCCGCTTCGCCGCGGAGCTGCGTCGCGCCGTGACGCTGGCCGGTGGGCGTCCGGTGGCGGCCAATCTGTTGGTGCCGTTCGCCCGCCGCGCCCACATCGATGCCTGCATCACGGCCGGCGCCGCCCTGGTGGTGTTTCACGACGGCGCTCCGGCACGCGGGATCGCCGCACTGCGGGCGGCGCGAATCCCGGTGCTGTGCACCGCCGGTGACGCCGCGCAAGCCCGCCGGGCGCTGGCCGCCGGCGCTGACGGACTGGTGGCCCAAGGCGTCGAGGCCGGCGGCCACCTGATGGCCGACCGGCCGCTGGAGGTGACCCTGCCCGAGGTGCTTGAGGCCGCAGGCGGAGCACCGGTGCTGGCCGCCGGTGGGGTCGCCGACGCCGACGACGTCCGGGCACTGCTGGCCGCCGGGGCCGCCGGAGCGATTGCCGGCACCCGCTTTCTGCTCACCGAGGAGTCGCGCGCACATCCGGCCTACAAGCACAAGGTGCTCGGCGCCCAGCGAACCATCCGCACGATGTTGTTCGGCATGGGCTGGCCGCTGGCGCACCGGGTCATCCCGAATGCGGCCACCGAACGCTGGTGTGCGCGCAACGAACTCGGGCCACCGGCGGTGCGGGCATTCAATCGGGCCGGTGCGCGACTGAGCCGGCTGATGCCGGTGAGCGCCCAGGGCACGATCCTTGCCCTCCAGCGGCCGACGGTGCCGCTGTATACCCCGGCGCTGCCGCTGGCCGGGATGGACCCGGCCGTCGTCGAGAGATCGGCGCTCTACGCCGGCGAGACGATCCACCGCATCCACGACATCGTTCCGGCCGCCGAAGCCCTGGCGCGGTTGACGCCGTGACACCCAGGGAGGCCGGCATGTTCGGCCCGTGCCCGCCGTTCGACGAGGAGTCGGCGCAACGTAAGGTCGCCGCCGCCGAGGACGCCTGGAACACCCGCGACCCCGAGCGGGTGGCGCAGGCCTACACCGACGACTCGGTCTGGCGCAATCGCGACGAGTTCATCAGCGGGCGCGCCGAAATCGAGGCGTTCCTGCGCCGCAAATGGGAGCGCGAGCGCGACTACGCGCTGCGCAAAGAGCTGTGGTGCTATCACGGCAATCGGATCGCGGTGCGCTACCAGTACGAAAGCCGGGACGCCGACGGTCAGTGGTGGCGCAGCTACGGCAACGAGCTGTGGGAGTTCGCCGACGACGGCCGGATGAGCCGCCGCGAGTCCAGCATCGACGACGTCGCCATCACCGAAGATCAGCGCCGGATCTTCGGGCCCCGCCCGGACAGTGAACGAAACTCGCTGCCGCTGCGGTGATCAGCCCGCCCTGGTGAATCCGTTGAGCCGGGCCGCATCCTCGGTGGCGAACCAGATCTCGGCGAGCGTGTCGTCGTACAGGGCGTTCTGCGGGGTGTAGTAGAGCCCCGAGCCGATATTCGCCTTGATCGGGTAGCCCTCCGGCTGCTGGTAGGGGTCATCCAGCGGCAGGTGCATCACCGGATGGACCGACTCCTCGGCACCGAAGCTGCGCCGGCCCGCGCCGAACGCGCGAGGTTGCGCCCCCGAGCCGAAAGCGCGCGATTCGCTGCCCGAAGCCCCGTGCCCCACGGCGTGCCGGCCGGTACCCAGATCCTCCTCGGTCACCACCCGCGTCGGCGCGGTGTCCGCCTCGTCATCGTCGTCGGGTTCGTCGCCGGCGTCGGATTCGCCGTAGTGCAGCCAGGGCGCATCCGGAATCGACTGATCCGGCGACTCCTCGGGTGCCGCACCGAACGACGAGCTGCCGTATCGGCTCGGCAGCCGAACCGTGCCCTCGTGGTCCTGCTGCTCCTGGTGGGCCCACGCCTCGTCATCGTCGTCGTAGTCGTCGCTGACCGGGGCGGGCACCGCGACCGGCGCCCGCTCCTCGGGCGCCGCGGCCGGCCGGCGGCGCTGCCACCACATCGCCGCGGCCGCCAGCGCCCCCAGCACCACCAGCACCGCGACCGGGATCAGCACCCACAGCCAGTTCCAGTGCGTCTCCTTGGCGACACCGGGCGCCGTGGACGTGCTGCTGTTGGGCAGGTTCGCCCCGGGAATCTGCAAGCCCGACAAGGCTTGCGCCAGTTCGGCCGGTTCGGCGCTGAAGGTGTTGGTCGTCTGGTTCCAGGAGATCGCCCCACCGGTGAACTTCTGCGAAACCACGTCCCCGTCGAGGGCCTGATCGCCCACCGGGGCGCCCAGCTTCCCGGACGCACCGTCGAGCTTGTCCCAGGCCGCCTTCATCGCGCTGCGCACCACGAAGGCGCCGTTGTCCGGGCTGAAGAAGATCACCGGGTCATCTTCGGCGGCAAAGGAATTGAACTTGCTTCCGGCGAGGGAACCGTCGGCGGTGCTGGTGATCGGGAAGCCCAGATCGCTGCCGGCCGGACCGCCCAGCGACTCGTATTTGGCCAGGACTTCGCCTTCGACCGCGTTGGCTCCGGTGGCCGGCGAGAAGTAGACCTTGCCGTGCGCGAAATCCTGGCCCACGCCGTCGTTGCCGACCACATACTCGTCGCCCTGCTTGGCGCCGAGCGCGCCCGAGGGGCCGCCGGCGGTGCGCCAGGCCTGGTCGATGGCCGCGGTCGGGTCGAGCTGAACCTGCAGGTCGGCCAGCTGGGCCGCCAGCTCCGGCGGCACCGTGGTGAACGTCTTGGTCGCCCCGTCGAAGGACAGCGCGCCGGCGCTGAACTTCTGGGTCACCACCGCACCGTCGTAGTTCTCGTCCTCGACCGGCACCCCGAGCGCGCCGGTGGAGCTGCCCAATTTGTCCCAGCCGGCGTTGATCGGGCCGCGGACCACGTGGGCGCCGTGCTCGGGCGTCCAGAAGATCACCGGGTTGTCGCGACCGGAGAAGATCGCCACCCGGCTGTTCGGGACCAGCCCCGGCACCTCATCGATGTTGGGAAACCCGAGGTCGTTGGTGGCCGCCCCGCCCAGGGCCTCGTACTTGTCGAGGATGGCGCCATAGAGCGCCTTGGCACCGGTTTCGGGGGTGAAGAACATCGTGCCGCCGGTGAAGTCCTGGGCGAATCCGACGCCGGCCGGGTGCACGTCGCCCTTGGGCGGGCCCAGTGGGGAGCCATCGCCGCCGGCGGCCTGCCATGCCGCGGTGATGGCGTCATGGGCGTCGCTGTCCGGCGTCGCCGCCGCGGTCTGTACCGACAGCAGCACGGTGACCGTCGTCGCGAGGCCGAGCGCAATGCGCACCGCCGTCTTGCCGAACCGATCTTTCCGACTAGTCACCAGCCCTCCCAGGCACCGCAATCGACGCAAATGTTTCCGGCATAAACCTTCCCGCAATCGACCCGTATTGCGAAGCGAAGTCATCGATATTGCGGAAACAGATACCTAGCCGATGCCGAATCGATGCCGAAGCCACCAGCCGCCACCGAGCGCCCGATACCGCGGAATTCGCAGCTCACGGCCCTGATCGCCAGGGGGCTAGACACCCAGGCTGCGGCCGATGATCTCCTTCATGATCTCGGTGGTGCCGCCGTAGATCGTCTGCACCCGTGAATCCAGGTAGGCCCGGGCGATCGGGTATTCGCGCATGTAGCCGTAGCCGCCGTGCAACTGCAGGCAGCGGTCGATCAGGTGGACCTGCTTCTCGGTGGTGTACCACTTGGCCATCGCGGCCTGCTCCACCGTCAGCTGCTTGTCCAGGTGCAGCCGGATGAACTCGTCGACCATCATCCGCACCACGGTGGCCTCGGTGGCCAGCTCGGCCAGCAGGAACCGGCTGTTCTGGAAGCTGCCGATCGGCTTGCCGAACGCCTTGCGTTCCTTGGTGTAGGTGATGGTCTGCTCGAGGGTGGCCTCCATCGCCGCGGCGGCCATGATCGCGATCGAGATCCGTTCCTGGGGCAGGTTCTGCATCAGGTAGATGAAGCCCATGCCCTCCTGACCGAGCAGGTTCTCGACCGGCACGTGCACGTCGGTGAACGACAGCTCGGCGGTGTCCTGGGCGTCCAGCCCGATCTTGTCCAGGTGGCGTCCGCGTTCGAAGCCCTCCATGCCGCGTTCCACCACTAGCAGGCTGAAGCCCTGCGCGCCCTTCTCTGGGTCGGTCTGGGCGACCACGATGACCAGGTCGGAGTGGATGCCGTTGGTGATGAACGTCTTCGACCCGTTCAGGACGTAGTGGTCGCCCTGTTTGACCGCCCGGGTCTTGATGCCCTGCAGGTCGCTACCGGTTCCGGGCTCGGTCATTGCGATCGCGGTGATCAGTTCACCGGTGCAGAACTTGGGCAGCCAGCGCTGCTTCTGCTCGTCGTTGCACAGTTCCAGCAGGTACGGCGCGCAGACATCGTTGTGCAGGCTGAACCCGATGCCGCTGTAGCGACCCGCGGTGGTCTCCTCGGTGATGATCGTGTTGTAACGGAAGTCCGGGTTGCCGCCGCCGCCGTACTCCTCGGGCACCGCCATGCCCAAAAAGCCCTGCTTGCCGGCTTCGAGCCAGACGCCGCGGTCGACGATCTTGGCCTTCTCCCACTCCTCGTGGTGCGGCGCGACGTGGCGGTCCAAAAACGCCCGGTAGGACTCCCGGAACAGCTCGTGCTCAGGCTCGAACAGGGTTCGCTGGTACTTGACTGCGGCGCTCATCGCCTGACCTCCGAGATCGACGGAATCTTTCCGACGACAATAGACCAACCGGATGGTTGGTAGGTCATGGGCCCGCGCTGACCGCCCAAGTAGTCACACCGCCCGCGCCTCCACCACACTGAACGGCGACGCGGTCGGCACCACGCGCGTCATCGCAAACCCGGCCTGCTGGAGAAGACCGCGGTATTCGGCGGCGGTACGCTCGCGGGCCGCCGCCCCCACCAGCATCTCCAGGTCCGCCCACTTGCCCAAGAACTCCCGGTCGTGCTCGGGAATCACCAGTTCGACCAACAACGCCACCGCACCGGGCCGGGTCGCCGCCCGCACGTTCTGCAGAATCTGGGCGGCCTGCTCATCCGGCCAATCGTGGATGACGTTCTTGAGCAGGTAGGCATCCCCGCCGTTGGGGACCTGATCGAAGAACGATCCCGCGACGACGCGAACCCGGTCTGTCACCCGGTGCTCGGCCAGTAGCGCCGGGGCACCCGCGACGACGTGCGGCAGGTCGTACAACACACCGCGGGCGTGCGGAGCGGCCGCCAGGACTGCGGCCAGCAGCCGGCCGTGCCCGCCCCCGACGTCGACGATCGTCGGATAGCCACTGAAGTCGTAGGCCGACACCAGCGGTGCCACCGCCCACTCCGAGCCGCTGGTCATCGCCTGGTTGAACACCTCGGCAAGATCAGGCTCCTGCGCCAGGTAGTCGAAAGCAGGCATACCGCGTAGCTGCGGGATGACGGCTTTACCGGTCCGGACCGCGTCGGCCAGCAGGCTCCAATGCTCACGATGCTGCGGTGACCCGACGAACCGTGCCATGCCGGCCATCGACGGGAAACCGTCGCGGCGCAGGGTGTCGGCCAGCGCGTTCAGCTCATAGCGGCCGTCGCGGCGGCGGCGAAACACGCCGCGACTGATCAGTGCCCGCAGCAACCGGGCCAGCGCGTCGGGGTTCGCCCCGACTCTGCTCGCCAATTCTTCGATGGGCTGGGGGCCGTCAGCGAGGGCGTCGGCGACGCCGAGTTCGGCGGCCACGGTGATCGCCTGGGACATCCAGGCGGCGAGGATCATCTCCATCATCACCGCCGGCGCCGGCGCAAGCCGCTGATGGAGCCGGTATAGCCTGTCGCGGACCCGCTCGACGGCGCGGACCAGCCTGGGCGGCGGCAACCTGGTGGGTGCAGACATCCCTCGAGCAAACCCCTGCCGGGGACGGCGGCACTAGGGTAGCCGGCTACTTCACTTGGAGGTCTCCGGTGCGGATTACCGCGCGTCCGCACCGGTCCGGCGCGAACCGCCCCGCCGTGCCGGTCGCTGCGGGGCTCCCGGCGCCGCGGCACGACGCCGCCGGCCGCTGCCCGATCCGCGGTTCTTCGGCGACGCGGGACGCGGCGGTGGGGCCGCCTTGGGGGCGGGCATCTGCAACGGGGCGACCTCGCCGACCAACGCTTGCACCGGCACCGAGTCGACGCCGACCTGTTGCGGGGCGACGGTGATCCCGGCCCGGCGCAGCAGCACCTGGGTGTCCCTGCGCTGTTCGGGCAACACAACGGTGACCACGTCGCCGGCGCTGCCGGCGCGTGCGGTGCGACCCGAGCGGTGCAGGTAGGCCTTGTGTTCGGCCGGCGGGTCGACGTGGACCACCAGCTGCACCTCATCGACGTGCACGCCGCGCGCAGCGATGTCGGTGGCCACCAGCACTCGAGCCGCCCCGGTGCTGAACGCGGCCAGGTTGCGGTCCCGCGCGGGCTGAGACAGGTTGCCGTGCAGGTCCACTGACGGGATACCGGCCTCGGTCAGTTGCTTGGCGAGCTTACGGGCCTGATGTTTGGTGCGCATGAACAGGATTCGGCGGCCGGTGCCGGACGCCAACCGGTGCACCAGATCCTTTTTGTCCTGCGCCCCCGCGACGTGGAACACGTGATGGGTCATGGCCGGCGGCGGCGCGGCGATGTCATCGACCGAGTGCGACACCGGGTCGTGCAGGAAGCGCCGCACCAGCTTGTCCACCCCGTTGTCCAGGGTCGCCGAGAACAGCAGCCGCTGACCGGTGGCCGGCGTAGCGGCCAGAATCCGCGTGACGCCCGGCAGGAAGCCGAGGTCGGCCATGTGGTCGGCTTCGTCGAGCACGGTGATCTGCACGTCGTCCAGGCTGATCAGCTTCTGCTTCATCAGGTCTTCAAGGCGCCCCGGGCAGGCCACCACGATGTCGACGCCGCCGCGCAGCGCCGTCTCCTGCCGGCTCTGCGCCACCCCGCCGAAGATGGTGGTGACCGTCAAGCCGTAAGCCGCCGCAAGGGGTTTGACCGTCGCGGTGATCTGGGTGGCCAGCTCCCGGGTGGGCGCGAGTATCAGACCCGACGGCCGGTTCGGGTGTCGTCTGGTGTCGGCGAGCCTGGCTACCAAGGGAATTGAGAACGCCAGCGTCTTGCCGCTGCCCGTCTTTCCGCGGCCCAGCACGTCGCGCCCGGCCAGAGTGTCGGGCAGGGTACGGATCTGGATCGGAAACGGCGCGGTGATCTCGTTGTCGTGCAGCGCCGCCACCAGTGGTGCGGGCACGCCGAGGTCGGCGAAGGATGTGATCATGAGTGCGGTGCCTTTCCGGCATCGGTTGCGCTGCTCAAGCCGTAAGAGGTCGGGTGACTGGCGGCGCAAAGTGGCGAGATTGCCGGTGGGCAAAATCGATCGCCGCGAGAAGAGCTTGTGCTGGACGCACCGTCCACCGGATATCGGTGGTGAGTAAGCGTTCCACGACGTACCGGCGTCCTTGGACACCAGCGTTGATTGTGAGCCTAGCGCACCGGTGCGCGCAGCCCGAAACTTCTGTGACCGATCACACGCCGCGAACGGCTGCTACGCCTGGCCGAATTCGCGCAGGCTGGCGGCCAGCGCGGCGGGCACCCGCGCGCGAATCCGGGTGCCGCCGTCACCGTGCTCGGCCTGCTGCACCCGGCCGTGTTCGTGTACTCGGGCCACCAAATCACCACGGCCATAAGGGATGACGACATCCACCGCGGTATCGACCGGCGACACCAGCTCCCCCATCCGGCGGCGCAGCGCGTCGATGCCGTCGCCGGTGCGCGCCGAAACGAACACCGCGTCGGGCAACGCCCGGCGCAGCTGTGCCAACGCCAAGTCACCGGCGGAGTCAATCTTGTTGACCACCAGCAGTTCCGGGGCCGGCTGGCCGTCCCGCTCGGCGATCACCTCGGAAACCACCTGGCGGACCGCACTGATCTGACTCAGCGGTGCCGGATCGGAACCGTCGACGACATGGACCAACAGCTCGGCGTCGGCGACCTCCTCCAGCGTGGAACGGAAGGCTTCCACCAACTGGGTGGGCAGATGGCGAACGAAACCGACGGTGTCGGTCAGCACGAAAGGTCGATCGTCCTCGAAAAGCCCACGGCGCGTGGTGGGTTCCAGCGTGGCGAACAGTGCGTCTTGAACCAGCACCCCGGCGCCGGTCAGCGCGTTGAGCAGGCTGGACTTGCCGGCGTTGGTGTAGCCGACGATCGCGACCGAGGGGACGTCGCTATGCATGCGGCGGCTGCGCTGGGTGTCGCGCACCTGCTTCATCGCCTTGATCTCGCGGCGCAGCTTGGCCATCCGCTCCCGTATCCGGCGCCGGTCGGTTTCGATCTTGGTCTCGCCGGGGCCGCGCAGCCCCACCCCGCCGCCGCTGCCACCGGCCCGGCCACCGGCCTGTCGCGACATCGACTCGCCCCAACCACGCAGTCGCGGCAGCATGTACTGCATCTGCGCCAACGCCACCTGCGCCTTGCCCTCGGCGCTGGTGGCGTGCTGAGCGAAGATGTCCAGGATCAACGCGGTGCGGTCGATCACCTTGACCTTGACCGCCTTCTCCAGCGCGGTCAGCTGCGCCGGGGACAGCTCGCCATCGCAGATGACGGTGTCGGCGCCGGTGGCCAGCACCACCTCACGCAACTCGACGGCCTTCCCCGAGCCGATGTAGGTCGACGGGTCGGGCCGCTCACGACGCTGGATCAGCCCCTCGAGCACCTCGGACCCGGCGGTTTCGGCCAGCGCCGCCAGTTCCACCATGCTGGCGTCGGCCTCGGCGGCGCTGCCCTCCGTCCACACCCCGACCAACACCACCCGCTCCAGACGCAGCTGGCGGTATTCGACCTCGGAAACGTCGGCGAGCTCGGTGGACAGCCCCGCGACCCGGCGCAGCGCGGAGCGGTCGTCGAGGGCCAGTTCACCGGTGCTGGGGACCTCCGGATAGCTCACAGCGCCGCCCACCAGCTCGGTGCGATGTCACCGCGCGCCACCAGTTCCGACGGGCCGCGCAGATAGCTGGTGGCCTCGGTGACGGTGACGCTGACCTGTCCCCCGGGGATGTCGACGCGCAGCGTGCCGGTCGACGCGCCGCCGTGGGCCAACGCGGCCACCGCGGCGGCCACCGTCCCGGTGCCGCAGGACCGGGTCTCCCCCACCCCGCGTTCGTGCACCCGCATCGACACCGCGCCGTCGCGGGCGGCGGTCAGGATCTCCACGTTGACGCCGTCGGGGAACTGGGCGGGGTCGAAGGACACCGGTGCGGCCACGTCCAGGGCAGCCAGTTCGGCGACCGACAGCCCCTGGTCCACACACGCCAGGTGTGGGTTGCCGACGTCGACGCCCAGGCCGGCGAAGCGCCGCCCGCCGACGATGGCCTCGAAAGCCGGCCCTCCGCTGCCGAGCAGGTTCGGCTTGCCCATGTCGACGGTGACCTCAGCCCGCACCGCGTCGGCGTGGTGCACGGTCACCGGACGCGGCCCGGCCAGCGAGCCGACGACGAACTCGTCGGCCGATTCCAGGCCGGTGGCCCGCAGGTAGTGGGCGAACACCCGAACCCCGTTGCCGCACATCTCGGCCACCGAGCCGTCGGCGTTGCGGTAGTCCATGAACCAGTCCTCGGCGGCCACCCCTTCTGGCAGGTGCTGCAGCACCCCGGCGCCTACGGCCGCCCCGGCCGTGGTCACCCGCAGCAGGCCATCGGCGCCCAGACCGCGGCGCCGGTCACACAGCGCGGCCACCGCGGCAGCCTTCAGATCCAGTTCCACGCCCAGGTCCGGCAATACGACGAAGTCGTTCTGGGTGCCGTGGCCCTTGGCGAAAAGCATGTGCTCAGGATACGTGCCGCCACGCGGCCAGCGCCGCGTCGAGCAGACCGTCGGCGGCACTGTCCAACCAGGTGATGCGGTGATCGCGGCGAAACCAGGACCGCTGGCGGCGCACATAGCGGCGGGTGCCGATGAAGGTCGGCTCTCGGGCGCCGGAACCGTCACCGCCCGCATCGAGGTCGGCAATCACCTGGGCATAGCCCAGGGCCCGGGCGGCGGTGACCCCGTCGCGCAACCCGGACGCCAACAGCGTCGCGACCTCAGTGACCAGTCCGCGGGCGAACATCGTGTCGGTGCGGGCGGCCAGCCGTTCATCGAGAAGACTTGTGTCGCAATCCAATCCGATGATCACCGTGTCCCAGCGTGGGTCGCCGATAGTGGGCGCCGAAGCGGCGAACGGCCGCCCGGTCAGCTCCACCACCTCCAGCGCCCGCACGATGCGCCGGCCGTCGGTGGGCAGGATCGCCGACGCCGCGGCCGGGTCGGCGACGGCCAGCTCGGCGTGCAACGCCGCCACGCCGGCCTCGGTCAGTCGCTGCTCGTAGCGGGCCCGCACCGCCGGGTCGGTGGCCGGAAACGACCAGTCGTCGAGCAGCGCCTGCAGGTAGAGCATCGACCCGCCGACGATGATCGGGACCGCGCCGCGGCCCGCGATCGCCTCGACGTCTTCGGCTGCGGCCTGCTGATAGCGGGCCACGGTCGCGGTCTGGGTGACGTCGAGGACGTCGAGTTGGTGGTGCGCGATGCCCCGTCGTTCCGTCGGCGACAGCTTGGCGGTGCCGATGTCCATGCCGCGGTAGAGCTGCATGGCGTCGGCGTTCACGATCTCCGCGCCGAGCCGTTCGGCCAGGTCCAGCGCGAGCTGCGACTTGCCGGTGCCGGTGGGCCCCACGACCGCGATCGGCCTCACGGCTCCCAGACCCCGACGAAGTAGCCGACGCCGTAGGGGGCGTCGCGGTAGAGCTGTGTGGCAGTGCGCGGCGGGGTTTCGACCAGGCCGGCCAGCGCCGCGAATGCCGCCCGCCCGACGATCTGCGGCGGCAAGTCGGCCAGTGCGGCGACGTCGCCGGCGGCCAAGGCGTCGTCGAGGGCGCGCTGAACGCCGACGTCTTCGGGGTGGTGCCCGCCGGGCGCGGCCGCGGTCAGGGTGTTGGCGCCGTCGGCCAGCACCAGCACCCCGATCGGCTCCGGTGACTGCTCGATTTGGGCACGTAGCCGCCTGCCGGCGGCCAGCGCGGCGGCCGGGTCGGTGTGGGCGTGAACCATCACCGAGGTATCCGGCCGCAACTGCCCGCGCATCCAGCCGGCGACCAGGACACCCAACGGCAGGTCGGCCGGTCGCTCGACGCCCGGGGCCAGGCGCACCGCCACGTCGGCGCCGAATCCGGCGAAACTGCCGGCAGTGTCCGGGCCGAATACGCCGTCGGCTCCGGCACCCAACGCCACCCAGCGCGGCGGCAGCGATGCGGCTGCGGCCAGCGCCGCGGCCCGCAGCTCGGCCGCCTCGGGGGCGGTACCGGCCAGTTCGGGCACCAGCACCGGCGCCGACGGCACGATCGCTATCGGTCCCAGCACGAGACCCCGGCTAGCTCGTCGGTGACGCCACCGGTGTGGCCCGGTCGGCGCCTCCGGCGTCGGCGACGATGGTGGCGGCCTCACCCCTGGCCAAGGCCGCCGTCGCGATGACGATCAGCACCACCCCGATGATCACGGCGGCGTCTTCGATCCCGCCGGCCTGAATGTGCTCGTTGAGCAGCAGCACCCCCAGTGCGCTGGCCACCAGCGGCTTGGCCACCGTCATCGTCGGCATCGAGGCGGTCAATGCGCCGGCGCGGAACGCCGACTGCTGGAAGATCATTCCGGCCAGCGTCGCTATCAGCCAGGGCACCACCACGGGCGACTCCAGCGCGTTTTCCACACCCTCGGCCTTGATCATCTCCACGAGCACTTTTGTCAGCAACGCGAACACCGCCAGCGAGGTACCGGCCACCACGGCCAGCAGCACCGCGGCTGCCGGCCGGCCCCGGAGTCGGCGGGCGGCCACCGCGCAGGCCAGCAGCAACGTGACCACCACCACCGACACCGTGATCCAGGTAGCCGCCGGGGCGTGCTGTTTGCCCTCGGTCGGATCCCCGACGATCACCACCACGGCCAACGCCGCGGCCAGCACGATCGCCCACATCCATTCCCAGTTGGTCACCCGGCGGTGGGTCAACCAGGCATACATCGGCAGCGCGAACAGCAGCGCGGTCACCTGCAGCCCGGTCACCAGGATCACCGAACCCACGGCCAATGCCGCCGCTTGCAGGGCGTAGTTGGCCACCGCCGCCGCGCCGCCGCCCCACCATTTCGGGTCGCGCAGCGACAACCAGAACAGCTTCAGGTGACCGACCTGCTGGTCGGTGATCTCCTGCGCGGACCGCTGGCGGATCACGTCGCCGGTAGCCGACGCCAGCGCGGCGCACAGTGCGAGCAGCGCCGCGATGACATTCCCTGTCGACATGACCCTCCCTACAATCGCGCAAGAATACCGTCCGGCGGCGTGGCAACCGGGCAACGCTACGCCGCGGGGGCAGCCGCATCGTCGTCGACCACCGCCTCGCCTCGCGACAACACCGCGACCGCGACGACCAGCATGACCAGCGCCGCGGCCAGCAGGAACCCGCCGCTGCGGCCGGGCCGGACCACCTCACCGAGCAACGCCACGCCCAGCGCCGCAGCCACCGTCGGCTCCAGCACCGTCATCGTCGGCAACGAGGCGGTCAGTGCTCCGGCGCGAAACGACGACTGCTGAAACACGGTACCTGCCACCGCGAGCGCCGCCCACGCGTATAGCTCCGGCGAGCTCACCAGCGGCCGCAGTCCGTCGCCGATCAACTCGACGAGTCCCTTGGTCAGCACGGCGACGACGCCCCAGGAGATGGCCGACGCCGCCGCGAGCAGCACCGCCTCGACCCGCCCGGGCCAGACGCGCGCCCCCACCAGGCACAGCACTACCGCCGGACCCAGCACTGCGATCACCCAGATCCAGGTGTCGAACGAGGCGCGGGCCTGCCCTGCGGTGGGGTGACCGACGGTGATGATCACGGTTTCGGCGGCGACCAACAGCGCCGCCCACATCCAGACCGACCGGCCCAGTCGCCGGCCGGACTGCCGCGCACTGAGCGGCAGAGCGAACAGCAACGAGGTCACCAGCAGCGACTCCACCAGCAGCACCGAGCCCAGCCCGAGCGCGGCGGCCTGCAGGACGAAACCCACCGCGGCCACCCCGCTGCCCACCCACCAGCGCCGGTCGGCCAGCAAGCGAGCGAACAGCGCAAGGTGGCCGATCGACTCGTCGGCGACCCGGTGGGCGCTGCGCTGGTGGATCACATCGCTGATCGCGACGAAGAGCGCCGCGGCGAGTGCGAGCAAGACGACGACGGTCTCTTTCGCCACTGGCGGACTCCTCAAAGCCTGCGGTATCCCAGTGACACCCGTCGGCGATCGAACAGGTTACCGCCCGGCCCCTACGGCGGCCCCAGCTTCGCCTCTCCTCCGTCGAGCCTCGCTGAACCGCCCGGCCCCAACGGCGGCCCCAGCTTCGCCTCTCCTCCGTCGAGCCTCGCTGAACCGCCCGGCCCCAACGGCGGTCCCAGCTTCGCCTCTCCTCCGTCGAGCCTCGCTGAACCGCCGAGTTAGCGGCACAGCGTGGCGGGTACCTGCTTGAATACGCTTGGATACTTCTAGAGGCAAGGCGCCGCGGTGCGCGGCAGGTGCGCGGGTCTCCCGCGAAGGGTGAGGTGACGACAGCGATGACTATCGACAGCGGTTCCTCCGCCCCACCTCCTCGCCCGGGCCCGCGTCCGGGCCCGCGTCCCGGTCCCAAGCCGGGTGCCCGCCCCGGCCCGGTGATCGCCGGCCCGCCGGCCAGCGATCCGCACCGCTTCGGACGGGTCGACGACGACGGCACGGTGTGGCTGATCACCTCGTCCGGCGAGCGGCAGATCGGCTCGTGGCAGGCCGGCGACCCCGAGGCCGCGTTCGCGCACTTCGGCCGGCGGTTCGACGACCTGAGCACCGAGGTGACCCTGCTCGAGGAGCGGCTGGCCTCCGGAAGCGGCGACGCCCGCAAGATCAAGGCGTCCGCGGCGGCGCTGGCCGAGACGTTGCCGACGGCAAGTGTTCTCGGTGACGTGGACGCGCTGGCGGCACGCATCGCCACGGTCGGCGAGCGTGCCGGCGCCGCCGCCGCCGCCAACCGGGCACAGCGCGATGAGCAGCGGGCCGCCGCGACCGCCCGCAAGGAGGCACTGGCCGCCGAGGCCGAGGAGCTGGCCGCGAATTCGACGCAGTGGAAAGCCGCCGGCGACCGGCTGCGCACCATCCTCGAGGAGTGGCGCACGATCACCGGCCTGGACCGCAAGACCGACGACGCGCTGTGGAAGCGCTACGCGGCGGCCCGGGACGGCTTCAATCGCCGGCGCGGGTCGCACTTCGCCGACCTCGACCGCGGACGTGCCGGGGCGCGCGAGGAGAAGGAACGGTTGTGCAAACGCGCCGAGGAGCTGGCCGGCTCGACGGACTGGGCGGTCACCAGTGCCGCGTTCCGGGAGCTGCTCAACACCTGGAAGGCGGCCGGGCGGGCCAGCAAGGATCTCGACGAGGCGCTGTGGCAGCGGTTCAAGGCCGCCCAGGACACGTTCTTCACCGCGCGCAATGCCGCCAACGCCGAACGCGACGCCGAACTGGTGGCCAATGCCACGGCGAAAGAGGCGCTGCTGGCCGAGGCCGAGCGGATCGACCCGGCCAACCAGAATGCGGCACGCGCCGCGCTGCGGTCGATCGTCACCAAGTGGGACGCGACCGGCAAGGTGCCCCGGGAGCGCTCCGCCGAGCTGGAGCGGCGGTTGCGGGCGGTGGAGAAGAAGGTCCGGGATGCCGGCGCCGCCGCCGAGGCGTCCGTGGTGGATCCCGAGGCCGAGGCCCGCGCTGCCCAATTCCGTACCCGCGCCGAACAATTCGAACGTCAGGCGCAAAAGGCCCAGGCCGCCGGCCGGGACAAGGAGGCTGCGGAGGCCACCGCCAGCGCCGAGCAGTGGCGGCAATGGGCGCAGGCCGCCGAGCAGGCGCTCAACCGGCGCTGACCCGGCGCTGACCCGGCGATGTTTGGCGCTCGGGTGCACCGGGCTAACCCCACAGTGACAACAACCGTCTCACTGGCGACCATCTCACTTGGGGGTAACTATGGCCAGCAACATCACCGCCGCACTCGACGTCAAGCGACCGATCCGCACGGTCTACAACCAGTGGACCCAGTTCGAGTCGTTCCCGCTGTTCATGGAGGGCGTTGAGCGGATCCAACAGCGCGACGACACCCACCTGCACTGGACGATCAAGGTCGGGCCAGCGACCCGCGAGTTCGACGCGACGATCACCGAACAGCACCCCGAAGAACGGGTGGCCTGGCGATCCGACAGCGGCCCCCGGCACGGCGGCGTGGTCACATTCCACAAGATCGACGAGGACACCACTCGGGTGACCACCCAGATGGACATCGACCCGGACGGTGTCGTGGAGAACGTCGCCGACAAGCTGAACATCCTCGACCACCGTGTCCACGCGGATCTCAAGCGGTTCAAAGACTTCATCGAGAACGTGCCCGCCGAAACCGGCTCGTGGCGCGGAGACGTGCCGCGCCGCTGATGGACCCGGCCGCGCAGGTGTTTCGCTGGGGCGCCGCGGCGCGGTCCCGGCGGGTGTTTCATCCCACCGGGGTGTTGGCGACCGGCTTTCTCGAGCGGATCGCACCCGCCGACGAGGGCCTTCCGCTGGCCTCGTCGGAGGTCGTCGCTCGGATCTCCAAGGGCGCGGGCACCCCGGGGCCGCTGCCCGACGCGATCGGACTGGCCCTGCGGGCGCCGGGCCCCTGGGACATCCTGCTGGTGTCAGCGGGTTCGGGGGCCGTGGGCCGGGCGGTCGGGTTGCGGCCCGTCGTGTCGTGGGCGGGCCTGACGATGACCACGCTCATGCCGCTGGGCTACCGCGACAGCACGTGGTGGTTGCGGGCACGGCTGAGCACGCCGGTCCACGGCTTCGGAGTGGCGCTGGGCAGCATCGGCGATCAGATCGAGCGGGACCGGGTCTGCTTCGACCTCGACCAGGCCCGCGGCACCGCGGGATTTCGCCCGCTGGCCCGGCTGGTGCTCACCGGCCTCGATCACGGCGAGGACGTGTCATTCGATCCGGTTGTCAACACCGCACCGGGGGTGCACCTGCGGCCCCGGTGGCTCGCCGAACTGCGGGCCCAGGCCTATCGCGGCAGCCGCGACGGCAGGGACGCGCCGGCGGCTAGTCGCGCGGCGGCTGGTCCTCAGGAGGCCTGAGCTCGTCGAGCAGGCCCAGGACCTGGCGCTGCGCGGTGTTGCGGCGGCGCTCCTCTTCGGCGGCCAACTGCAGCGCGGTGCGCGACCACACCACCCGGGCCCAATGAAACGTCAGCACGATCAGCGTGACCCAGGCCAGGATGAGCCCGAAACCGGGGCCCGGATGGCCTTGGGCCACGGTCTGCCGGGACCACACGGCCAGCAGGCCGGCCACGCTGCCCACCGCTGAGCCCGCCAGCGCCACCCACGCCACCGTCCAGCGGCGGGTCAGCAGGGCCAGCATCGAGAACCCGGCGCCGAACACCAGCGCGAGCCACATGAACAGGCGCGAAGGCAGCGACACCATTGCCTCGTCGGCGCCATTGGTGGCGAACAGCACGTCCCAGCCCCGCACCGCCCCGGTGTGCGGCAGCAGAAACGATCCCAGCAGCACGAACACGCCGATCGCGACGACCAGGCCCCTACCGCCGGGGTCGATTTCGCTGGCCACCCGGCGCTCCGCGGCTTCGATGTCGGCCCGGTAGGCCTCGAAGTCCCCGTGCTCCCCGGCGTTGTCGGCTCGGCCGTTCACCGCGCGGCTCCCGGCATCTTCGGCATGCCCAGCCCGACCCCGGGCGGGGGCCCGGCCGCGATGTCGCCCGCCTTGGTGCGGCGGTGGCTCAGCAGATCCCCGTCGGCCAGCAGGTGATGCGGTGCCGCGCCGGTCACGGTCGTGGTCACCACGTCACCGGGACGCACCTGCGCGCCGCCCGGGACGAAGTGCACCAGCCGGCCGTCGCGGGCCCGGCCGCTCATCCGCGCCGTCTGCGCGTCCTTGCGCCCCTCCCCGACCGCCACCAGCAGTTCGACGGTGCGGCCGATCTGCGCCTGGTTCTCTTCCAGCGAGATCTGCTCCTGCAGTTCGATCAGCCGGTCGTAGCGTTGCTGGACAACCTCTTTGGGGAGCTGATCCGGCAACTCGGCGGCCGGCGTGCCGGGACGCTTGGAGTACTGGAAGGTGAACGCGGCGGAGAATCGGGCCGCGGCCACCACCTCCAGGGTCTCGGCGAAGTCCTGCTCGGTCTCGCCCGGGAATCCGACGATCAGATCGGTGGTGATCGCTGCATCCGGAATGGCGGCCCTGACCCGGTCGAGGATGCCCAGGTAGCGCTCGGCCCGGTAGGAGCGGCGCATCGCCCGCAGCACCGCATCCGAGCCGGATTGCAGCGGCATGTGCAGCGTGGGACAGACGTTGCGGGTCTGCGCCATCGCCTCGATGACGTCGTCGGTGAACTCGGCCGGGTGTGGGGAGGTGAACCGGACCCGCTCCAAGCCCTCGATGTCGCCGCAGGCCCGCAGCAGCGACGCGAACGCGCCGCGGTCGCGGGGTAACTCCGGGTCGGCGAACGAGACACCGTAGGCGTTGACGTTCTGGCCCAGCAGCGTCACCTCGAGAACGCCCTGGTCGGCCAGTGCGGCGACTTCGGCGAGAATGTCGTCGGGGCTGCGGTCCACTTCGCGGCCCCGCAGCGACGGCACGATGCAAAAGGTGCAGCTGTTGTTGCAGCCCACCGAGATGGAAACCCAGGCCGCGTAAGCCGATTCCCGTGCCGCCGGCAGCGACGACGGGAACTCCCGCAGCGAGTCGATGATCTCGACCTGGGCTTGCCGGTTGTGCCGGGCCCGCTCCAGCAGCACCGGCAGTGAACCCAGGTTGTGGGTGCCGAACACGACGTCCACCCACGGCGCCCGGCTGAGCACACCGTCCTTGTCTTTTTGGGCCAGGCAGCCCCCGACCGCGATCTGCATGTCCGGGTTGCTGCGCTTGTTCGGCGCCAGGTGGCTCAAGTTGCCGTACAGCTTGTTGTCGGCGTTCTCGCGCACCGCGCAGGTGTTGAACACCACCAGGTCGGCGTCGGAGCCCGCGGCGGCGCGGCGGTAACCGGCCTGTTCGAGCATGCCGGCGATGCGTTCGGAGTCGTGAACATTCATCTGACAGCCGTAGGTACGCACCTCATAGGTGCGCAGCTGTTCGGAAATCACCGGCGAACTCACCCGGACTATGGTACGGCCGCCGGCGATGAGCGGATCGATCGGATTGATCAAGACCGGGTACGGCGGCGGGCGCCTCCTGGGTAGGGTCGACTGCCATGACCAGCGGCGGGCCGCCCATGATCGCCATCCGGGACGTCAACAAGTACTTCGGCAACCTGCATGTGCTCGCCGACATCAGTCTCGACGTCGCCCGCGGCGAGGTGGTGGCGATCCTCGGCCCGTCGGGCTCGGGCAAGTCGACGCTGTGCCGCACCATCAACCGCCTAGAAACCGTCGACTCGGGCACCATCGCCATCGACGGTCAGCCGTTGCCGGCCGAGGGCGCCGCCCTGGCCCGGCTGCGCGCGCAGGTCGGGATGGTGTTCCAGGCGTTCAATCTGTTTCCGCACAAGACCATCCTCGACAACGTCACACTGGCACCGATGAAGGTGCACAAGACCCCGCGGGCCGAGGCCCAGCGCAGGGCGATGGCACTGCTGGAGCGGGTCGGCGTCGCCGATCAGGCCGGCAAACACCCCGCCCAGTTATCCGGCGGTCAGCAGCAGCGGGTGGCGATCGCCCGCTCGCTGGCGATGAACCCCAAGGTGATGCTGTTCGACGAGCCGACCAGTGCGCTGGACCCGGAGATGATCAGCGAGGTGCTGGCGGTGATGAGCTCACTGGCCGAGGACGGGATGACGATGGTGGTGGTGACCCACGAGATGGGTTTCGCCCGCCGCGCCGCCGATCGGGTGGTGTTCATGGCCGACGGCGCCATCGTCGAGGACGCCGCCCCGGCAGAGTTCTTCTCCGACCCGAAGTCCGCGCGCGCCAAAGACTTTCTCACCAGAATTCTCGACCACTGATGCGCGCACCGCGGCTGTTGCATGTGCTGGCCGCCGCTGTGGCGGTGGCGTCGTTGTCGGTCGCGTGCACCGCCCACGACAGCGGCAAGATCACCATCGGGGTCAAGTTCGACCAGCCCGGGTTGAGCGTCAAGAAGCCGGACGGCACGCTCGGCGGGTTCGACGTGGACGTGGCCCGTTACGTCGCGGGCGCCTTGGGCTACCCGCCGCAGCGCATCGCCTGGCTGGAAGCCCCGTCCGGCCAACGCGAGATGCTGCTGCGCAACGGCCAGGTCGACTATGTGGTCGCCACCTATTCGATCACCGATTCGCGACGGCAAAAAGTCGACTTCGCCGGTCCCTACCTGCTGGCCGGGCAGTCCCTGCTGGTGCGCGCCGACAACACCGACATCACCGGCACCGCGTCGCTGCAACGCCACAAGAAGCTGTGCTCGGTGTCGGGATCCACTCCGGCCCAGCGGATCAAGGACCGCTATCCCGGCGTGCAGTTGCAGCGCTATGACACCTACTCGGCGTGCGTGGAGGCGTTGCGCAACAATGCGATCGACGCGGTGACCACCGACGACGTGATCCTGGCCGGGTACGCCGCCCAGAGCCCCGGGGCGTTCAAGCTGGTCGGTGGGCGGTTCTCGGAAGAGAAGTACGGGATCGGCGTGGGTAAGGGCAACGACGTTCTGCGGCAGCGGATCAACGACGCGCTCGAGCAGATGGAACGCGACGGATCCTGGCGGGCGGCGTTCGTCGACAACTTCGGCGCCGCCGGGTTCGCGGTGCCCGATCCGCCGCCGATCGAGCGATGATGTTCGCCGAGTATCGCGGCCAGATTTTTCAGGCCTTCACCGTCACCGTCGAGTTGGCGGTGCTATCCGGGATTTTCGCTCTGATCCTGGGCACCGGGTTGGCCGCGATGCGACTGGCTCCGGTGCCGGCGCTGCGGTGGCTCAGCGCCGGCTACGTCCACCTGGTGCGCAACACCCCGCTGACGCTGCTGTTGCTGCTGTGCTCGTTCGGCCTGGCCCAGACGCTGGGCGTGACCCTGAGCGATCCGCGCTCCCCGACGTCGATCGATGACAGCAACTTCCGGCTCGCGGTGCTCGGACTGGGGATGTACACGGCGTCGTTCGTGAGCGTGGCGCTACGTGCCGGCGTCAACACCGTCGGGATCGGACAGGCCGAGGCGGCCCGGTCGCTCGGACTGAGCTTCGGGCAGAATCTTCGAATCATCTTGTTGCCCCAGGCGTTTCGGGCGGTGATCATTCCGCTGGGCTCGGTGCTGATCGCTTTGACGAAGAACACCACCCTGGCCTCGGCGATCGGGGTCGCCGAGGCGGCACTGCTGATGAAGTCGATGACCGAGAACACCGCGGCGCTGATCGCGGTGGGCGCCATCTTCGCGGCCGGATTCGTCGTGCTCACCTTGCCGCTGGGCCTGCTGTTCGGGTACCTGGGCCGGCGCTGGGCGGTGACGCGATGAGCGCGGCCGCGTCGTCAACGGTGCTGTTCGACGCGCCCGGGCCGCGCGCCCGCGTTCGCCACCGCGCCATGTCGGTGGCCACGGTGCTGGCCGCGGCGTTGCTGGCCTGGCTGGTGTTTTCGCGACTGTCCGCCAAGGGCCAGCTGACCGCCGAGAAGTGGGCGCCGTTTTTGACCGCCGATCTGTGGCGGACCTACGTGCTGCCCGGGGTGGTGGGCACGCTGACCGCAGCGGCCTGGTCGATCGGGCTGGCGCTGGTCCTGGGCGTCGGCCTCGGGGTCGGCCGGTTGTCGGGGCTGCGGCCGCTGCGCTGGAGTTGTGCGGTGGTGGTGGAGTTCTTCCGGGCGATTCCGGTGCTGATCATGATGATCTTCGCCTACTTCGTCTATGGCGTGCTGGACGTGTTCCCGCCGCAGCAGCTCGCCCTGGCCGGAGTGGTCACCGGCCTGACGCTCTACAACGGCGCTGTCATCGCCGAGATCGTGCGCGCCGGGGTGCACGCCCTGCCCGCCGGGCAATCCGAGGCGGCCGCCGCGCTGGGCCTGAGCTGGGGCCGCTCCATGCGGCTGGTGCTGTTGCCGCAGGCCGTCACCACCATGCTGCCGGTGCTGGTCTCCCAACTGGTGGTGGCGCTCAAAGACACCGCGATCGGCTACCAGATCACGTTCGTGGAAATGGTGCGTCAGGGCACGGTGGTCGGTTCTCAGTACAGCAATTACCTCCCGGCGCTGTTGGTGATCGCGGCGCTGATGATCACCGGAAACCTGGCGTTGTCGGCCGGCGCCATCGCACTGGAGCGCCGGCTGCGCCGCTCGCGGCACAGCCCGTTGGAGGCGGCCACGATCGAGCCGGAGGGCACCCCCGGAGCCCAGGTCGTCTAGGCACTGCGCGGGCTTGGCTGGGCGTCTAGAGTCGGACCCACCAGCTAGCGACAGGAGACTCTGATGGCTCTCACCCCCAAGGACGCCTTCAATGCCGCCCGCGACATCGCCACCCACGCTGTCGAGAAGGCCTCTGACATCGTCGAGGACGCCGGCGACATCATCCGCGGGGACGTCTCCGGCGGCGTCAGTGCGATCGTCCAGGATTCCATGGAGATCGCCACTCATGCGGTCGAGCGGACCAAGGAAGTCTTCACCGACAAAAACGAGGTCGACGAGGTCTGAGCCCTAGACCCGCCGGCGCTCCCGCTCGGCAGCCAGCTCGTCACAGACCACGTCGTAGGCCATCGACGGGCTGTAGCCGCGGCGGGCCAGCATCGCCACCAGCCGCCGGGTGACGCGCATGTCGTCCTCGCCGAGGGTTTCCCGACGGAGTTTGCCAACCACCAGCTGTTCAGCCCGTGCACGCTCGGCGCCGGCGTCGATATCGGCCAGCGCCCCGGCGATCACTTCCTCGGCGACGCCTTTGGTGCGCAGCTCGGCAGCCAACACCTTTTTGCCCTTGCCCGCGTATTCGCGCCGGGAGCGCACCCACTGCTCGGCGAAATCGACGTCGTCGATCAGGCCGGCCTTGGCCAGCCGGTCCAGCACCCGGGCGCTGACATCGTCGGGGTAGCCGCGTTTGCTCAGCTGACCGGCGAGCTCGGCGCGGGTGCGAGCCCGCGCGGTGAGCAGGCGAAGGCACAGTGACTTCGCCTGCTCCTCACGCTTGGGTTCGGCCGGCTCAGAAGTCGACGGGAGCGGGCAGGACGTCATCAGCCAAACCATCGGTCAGCACGGCACCGATGCCGAGCTTCTCTTTGATCTTCTTCTCGATCTCGTTGGCCACGTCGACGTTCTCCAGCAGGTAATTACGGGCGTTCTCCTTGCCCTGCCCGAGCTGTTCACCGTCGTAGGTGAACCAGGAACCGGACTTGCGGATGAAGCCCTGATCCACACCCATGTCGATCAGCGAGCCCTCACGGCTGATGCCCCGGCCATACAGGATGTCGAACTCAGCCTGCTTGAACGGCGGGCTGACCTTGTTCTTGACCACCTTGACCCGGGTGCGGTTGCCGACCGCGTCGGTGCCGTCTTTGAGCGTTTCGATCCGCCGGACGTCCAGGCGCACCGAGGCGTAGAACTTCAAAGCCTTTCCGCCCGTGGTCGTTTCGGGAGAGCCGAACATCACACCGATTTTTTCCCGCAGCTGGTTGATGAAGATCGCGGTGGTGCCCGAATTGTTCAGCGCGCCAGTCATCTTCCGCAGCGCCTGGCTCATCAGCCGGGCCTGCAGACCGACGTGGCTGTCCCCCATCTCGCCCTCGATCTCCGCGCGCGGCACCAGGGCGGCCACCGAGTCGATGACCAGGATGTCCAGCGCGCCGGAGCGGATCAGCGTGTCAGCGATCTCCAGCGCCTGCTCACCGGTGTCGGGCTGAGACACCAGCAGTGAATCGGTGTCCACACCGAGCTTCTTGGCGTACTCGGGGTCCAGCGCGTGCTCGGCGTCGATGAACGCCGCGATCCCGCCGGCCGCTTGGGCGTTGGCCACCGCGTGCAGCGCCACCGTGGTCTTACCGGAGGACTCCGGTCCGTAGATCTCGACGACCCGGCCGCGGGGCAGACCACCGATGCCCAGCGCTACGTCCAGGGCGATCGACCCGGTCGGGATGACCGAGATCGGTTGACGCACCTCGTCGCCGAGGCGCATCACCGAGCCTTTGCCGAAGTTCTTGTCGATCTGGGCCATCGCCAGTTCGAGTGCTTTCTCGCGGTCAGGTGCTTGCGCCATGATGTCTCTCCTGTGGTTCGGTGTTCGGTTGACCGGTTCTCGGTCGGTTGGCCGTGACGCTAGCGATAGGGTCCGACAACCCGGCGAACTCTCTCCACAGTAGGCGAACGGGTGTTCGAATCAAGTCAGACACGCGGTGTGTCGGCGTGTCGAATTCCGGCGGCTTACGCCACCCGCATCACGTGCGCCGAGGCCCCGATGGCGGTGTCCTCATCGCCCACCATGGTGCGCATGAACTCCACCTGCTCACGGCGCCCGCGCAGCGCCGCGCGGTCCAGCCCACCGGGCAGGATCAGCGCCGCAAGACTGCGAGCCAGGTTCACCGGCATCCGCACCAGCGGATACCACGGCAACACGAACACCGGCAAGCCCAGCTTGTGCATCGCGCGCGGCCCCAAAAAGCTGCTGGTCATCGAGAGGTGCTGGGCCCGTGCGATCCGGCGCCGCAGGCCGGGCAGGGCGCTGAAGTGCCATTGCAGCGGGTCGTCGGCCATCGGGCCGGCCAGCTGCTTGGTGGTCTCGTCGGGCGCGGAGAGCGCACCCAGGGTCTGGTAGAGGATGCGGACGCCGTCGCGGAAGCTGCCCGGCAGCCAGTCGTCGCGGACGCCCATCAGCCACCCGACGTAGCGGGTCAGGTGGGCGATGTCCTCGAGTTCGCTCGGCGACAACACGATTCCCAGTCCCAGCCCGGCCGCGGGTGGTGCGATCAACGCGCCCACCAGGGTGGCGGCCATGTCGGTCTGGTTGACCGGCAGCCCCCATTCGTCGCTGCGCCAGTCCGGCAGGCCGGCCACGTGCCGGCGCACGTACTCGTGGATCAGCCGGACCCGGATGGTGGCCTGATAGCCGACACCGAACGGCTCCAATCCCCCGTCACCGGTGACGTCCATCGCCCACTGCAGGGTCTCGGCGAACCGCTTGTTCGAGCCCTTCTCCAGCACGCCGGTGCGCAGCAGAGTCTTGTTGAACGAGGAGAACTGGTAGCCGCCCAGGAAGGACACGTCGCGGGCGATGTAGGTGCCATCGGCACCGCCTCGGCGCAGGGCGCGCTGCCCGCGGCGCACCCGCGCCATGTCGACCCAGTCCGGGATCGGCTCGAACTCCCCGAAGAACTCGCGCAGCGGCTGCGGGGCGTCGGGCACCGAAGCCAGCCCGTCGGCGAGGATCCGATCGAAGACCGCCCGCGCCTCCTTGACCCCGGACATCCACTCGACCAGCCGTTGCATCGGCTCGTCCCCGGCGGTCAGGTCCGCACCGATCTGGCGCCACCGTTCCGGCGTGGGCTTGGCGATCGCCAACACCCCGGCCAGCATCCGGATGCTGGCCGGGATCGCACCCGGCGCGTCCGGATGGCGGGTCGGGATGGCCACGACGGGCCCCACTACGGGTGACGTCATCGGCTAAGCCTCCTGCGCACATTTTGGATAACGGCCGTGTTCCAAACTTAAGCCGCAGGTAGGGTGATGTCAATGAAACGCCCGGGCGTGGTGCGCGACTACGGCGGCATCAGCGCGGTCGACCGCCGCGCCGAACGCCGGGGCAAACTGCTGGCCGCGGGCCGCCGGATCTGGGGTGAATCCGGCCTCAGCGAAGTCACCGTCCGCGGCGTCTGTACCGCCGCGGGGCTGATCCCGCGCTACTTCTACGAACAATTCAGTAATCGGGACGCGTTGCTGTTCGCCGTCTCCGACGACGTCCGTGACCAGCTGCTCGAAGCGATGGTCACCGCCGGCGTCGGTGATCCCGGCACGCTCACCGACAAGCTGCGGTCGGCGCTGACGGCCTTCCTCGACCTCATCGCCGCGGACCCCTACATTCACCGCATCGCCACCAGCGACCTGTCCGCCGTCCCCGGACTCAACGAGCACCGCGCGCGCATCCTGGATCTGATCACCGATTCGATCGTCGAGCACGCTCCCGGCGTCCTCGACGGCAAACCTCCGTCGCCTGCGGAGTTACGCCGCGGCGCCTTATTCATCGTCGGCGGCGTCAATCAGATCATCGAAGCCTGGCTGGCCGACCCCGTCGAGTCCCCCGCCGAACTGGCTGCCCTCTGCTCGGACCTGTCCGTGGCCCTGGTCCGCAGCATCGTGGCACCGCACGACCACTCTCACCATTGATCGCGGGGGACGTCGAAGTCCGCGCACAGCGCCCACCACACATCGCGGGGCTCCACCCCGTCCTCGATCGCCTGCGCAGCGGTCCGGCCACCCACCGCGGCCAGCACGTGGTCGGTCAGCACCGTGGCGCCGTAGGCCGCACCGAAACGCAGCGTTACCCGCTCGTGGAATTCGGTCAGGCGCACTCGTCCCAACCTACTCAGCGCGCGAAAGTATCTCGTGACACACCTGCACCGGGTCGGCCACCTCGGCGGCGCCCTCGGCGGCCCGTCGTGCGGCGTCGCGGTAACTAGGTGAGGCCAGCACGGCACGCACCGCCTCGGCCAGTGCGGCCGGGCTCAGTGGCCGGATCAGCCGGCCGCTGCCCTGGCGCACGATGCGGTTGGCGATCTCCCATTGGTCGCCTCCGCCCGGCACCACCACCAGCGGCAGTCCGGCCAGCAGCGACTTGGCCACCATGCCGTGCCCGCCGCCGCAGATCACCAGATCGGCGCGGCTGAGCAGCTCGTCCTGGCGCCCCAGACCGGCCACGGCCCACGGCGGCAGGGGCAACTCGGGGCCGTTCAGCCGCGACACCGCGATCCGGGCGTCCGCCGGCAGCGCGTCGCCGGGCACCAGGTGCTGCACCGCCAGCTCGGCCAGCCCGGCGGCACCGGTCGACGCCGTGGACGGCGCCACCACCACCAGCGGGCCCGAGCCCGGCGGCACCGCGAGCAGCTCTTCGGTCGGCTCGAAGTGCAGCGGCCCGACCACGACGGCCTCGGCGGGCCAGTGCGGCCGGGGCACCTCGAGGGCCGGCAGCGTGGCGATCAGGCGCCGCACCGGCCCGGGATCGCGCTCCGGCAGGCCGATGCCCGCCCGGGCCTCGGCGCGCTGGCGCAGACCGGTTCGCACCGATCGTGCGGTCAGCGACCGCATCACCGCGTCGCGCAGCCGGCCCCGCACCCCGCGGCCGGGAGCCAGCCCGCTGCCGATCGGCGGCAGGCCCTTGGACGGCAGGTACAGCGGATGCGGACTGAGCTCGACCCACGGGATGCCGAGCAGTTCGGCGGCCATTCCGCCGCAGGCGGTGATCACGTCGGAGACCACCAGGTCCGGGGCCAGGTCCCGCAGCTGCTCGCGGTTCTGCTGCGCCATGCGGGCCGCCCGCCGGTGCAGCTTCTCCCCGTCGTCGGCGTCGTCGTCGTCGCTGGTGGCATCGAGGCCGAGCAGCTCGGCGGCGTCCACCCCGGCGGCGCGCGCGGTGGCGAGCCACTGCACCCCGGTCAGCAGCGTCGGCGCGTCCCCAGCCGCGACGAAGCGCCGGCACAACGCGATCGCCGGGAACGCGTGGCCGGGGTCGGGCCCGGCGACTACCACGATGCGCATCGGCCTACCGTGCCACAGGCCGGCGGGCCTAGGCTGGGAGGCATGACCGAACCGAGTGTCCAGCAGACCGCGACGGCCGACAATGTCCGCACGGTGGAGACGTTCCTCGATGCCCTCGCCGACGATGATCTCGACACCGCGGCGGCCGCACTCGCCGAGGACGTGGTGTATCAGAATGTCGGGTTGCCGACCATCTACGGCCGCAGCGCCACCATCGGGGTGTTCCGCCGGATGGCGAGCCGGGCGGCCTTCGACGTGAAAATCCACCGCATCGCTGCTGACGGCGCGGCGGTGCTCACCGAGCGCACCGATGCGCTGACCTTCGGTCCGCTGCGTCTGCAATTCTGGGTGTGCGGGGTGTTCGAGGTCCACAACGGGCGTATCACGTTGTGGCGCGACTACTTCGACTTCTTCGATATGTTCAAGGCGACGCTGCGGGCGGTGGCGGCGACCGTCTTTCCCGCGCTACGCCCGACCTTGTAGGCCGTATTGACCACCCGCCGACGACCCAACGCAATCCAATATCTCCGGTACTGCTACGGCCGCCCGCTGCCGCCGGAGATGCGGGACTGGGTTCGCAACGACCTGGCCGGCCCCGGCGCCACCATCCGGATGATCATGCGCGCCGTCGTGCCGACGACGCTGATCCTGATCCCGTTCTGGCTGTTGCCGACAGACTTCATGACGCACGTGAGCATGACGTTTCCGATCTGGTTCATGGCGATCCTGTTCTCGCATGCGCTCAACAAGGTGTGGCGCAAGCACATGCTGCGGATGCACGGCCTCGACCCGGAGCTCGCCGACGCACGCAAGCGCGAGCGCGATGCCCACATTCACCGGTCCTACGCCGAACGCTACGGCGCGCGGCCGGAATCAGTCGATCAGCGAAGCGACGACATCTAGATTCGGGGCAGCTCGGCGAGCTCGTCGAACGCCTGCGCCCAGCCCAGCATGCGGTCGGTCGCGGTGGTCAGCTCCTCGCGGTAACGCTGCTGCGACATCGGCGAATTCATCGGATCGCCGGTCGGCGTGGATGAGCTGTCGTTCGCCGATGCGACCAGTTGCGCTGCGGCGGTCACCATTTCGTTGTACTGGCGAACGCCGGCACTCAACTGTGCGGTGAACGCATTGATCGTCGGCACCAGGTATTCGCGCGATTGCGCGCTGTGTTGCACGGCGCGCTCCATCGACACCACCTGGGCGGCGGTGGCCGCCATCGTCGACGCGGCCCCGTTGACGGCGGCGGTCAGTTCGGTGATCTCACCGGCGGGCAGCAACCGGCCGCGCTCCAGTACGCCCAGCAGCGACACCATGCCGCGCTCGGAGGCGCCCAGCGCATACATCGCCGGTCGCGCCGCCGACCCGGGCGGCGGCAGGCGCCGCGCGGTGACGGTGCGCGCCGCGGGCAGTGGCACCGAGCGCAGCCAGCGGTACCGCAGCAACAGCAGCGTTGCCGGCGCGGCCGCACCCGCGGCGACCAGCCCGGTGATCAGCAGCACCCACCACGGGGTGGCCCAGGACGCCAGGACAGCCGTCACAGCCAACCAGAACCCGCAGGCGGCACCGAAGAGCACTCCCAAACGCAGCGCCCACCGACGCTTGCGCAGCAATCTGGCCCGTGGGTCGGCGATCGCACCCAGCTTGTCGGCCAGGACGTCGGCAGCTTCGCTGGCACGGTCGACGGCGCGCTGAAGTAGGGCGCCCCGGCTCCGGCCTCGCAGCCCTCCGACTCTCACGGCCATCGACTACCGCTCCAGCGGATTCTCGGGAGTGAGGTCGGCGCCCGACTGCGGAGCCGCCGGGGTGGGCGGGGCCGGTGCGGCGGCGGTGCCGCCGGCCGGTAGCGACTCACCGCGCATCGACGCGCGGATCTGCTCCAACCGGGAGTGGCCGGCCATCTGCACGCCGGCCTGTTCCACCTCGAGCATCCGGCCCTGCACCGACCCTCTCGCCAGTTCCGCTTCGCCGAGTGCGTTGGCGTAACGCCGTTCGATCTTGTCGCGCACCTCATCGAGGCTGGGGGTGGTGCCCGGCGCGGCGATCTCGCTCATCGACCGCAGCGACGCGCTCACCTGCTCCTGCATCTTGGCCTGTTCGAGCTGGCTGAGCAGCTTGGTGCGCTCAGCGATCTTCTGCTGCAACACCATCGCGTTCTGCTCGACGGCCTTCTTGGCCTGACCGGCAGCGGTCAGCGCTTGGTCATGCAGCGCCTTGAGGTCTTCCACGCTCTGCTCGGCAGTCACCAACTGAGCCGCGAACGCCTCGGCGGCGTTGTTGTATTCGGTGGCCTTGGCGCTGTCTCCCGACGCGGTGGCCTGGTCGGCCAGCGTCAGCGCCTGGCGCACGTTGACCTGAAGCTTCTCGATGTCGGCCAGCTGCCGGTTCAGTCGCATCTCCAGCTGCCGCTGGTTGCCAATGACCTGGGCGGCCTGCTGGGTGAGTGCCTGGTGTTGCCGCTGCGCCTCTTCGATCGCCTGCTGGATCTGCACCTTCGGATCGGCGTGCTCGTCGATCTTGGCGTTGAACAGCGCCATCACGTACTTCCACGCCTTGACGAACGGGTTGGCCATCAGTCAGCTCCGTCTGGTTGTTTGCGATGCGGTCTGCCGCTAACTTATCGGTTCGGTGGTACCCGGGTGAAGCTTCGACACGTCACGCCGAGGCCATCGCCCGGATCGGCGGGATGACGACCTTGGTACCGGCATCGATACGGCTGACCCCGAGGTTCCGCTCGGCCCGCTCGGCACGCGCCAACCGGTTGCCGGCATCGAAGAGCACCGCCGACAACGGGATCCGCAACGCCGCGCAGATCGCGTTGAGCAACTCGCTGGACGCCTCCTTGCGGCCGCGCTCGACCTCTGAGAGGTACCCCAGACTGACCCGCGCCGAATCCGACACCTCGCGCAGGGTGCGCCCCTGAGCCGTCCGGGCCTGGCGCAACACCTCGCCGACCGATTCCCGCAGCAAAGCCGTCATCGTGTACTCCTTAATCGGGTCAACCCTGCAAAACCGACAGTCACCAAGGTCAACGCCCGCGACGCCCCTGCGGGTTCCCGGATCGCCGGTTTAGCTGCGGGCGGGCCCGCCGAGATCGGCGAGCGCCGACCTGAGGTAGTCCACGCCGGTCACCACCGTCAGCACCACGGCGGCGGCCATCACCACCCAGGCCGTCACCAGCCAGGGACCGGTCAGCGGCAGAACGAGCAGCCCGATCCCGACCGCCTGCACCAGCGTCTTGAGTTTCCCACCGCGACTGGCTGGGATCACACCCCGATGCAGCACCGCGAACCGCAGCACGGTGATCCCGATCTCGCGGACCAGCACCAGCACCGTCACCCACCACCACAGGTCGCCGAGCATCGACAGGCCGATCAACGCCGCACCGATCAGTGCCTTGTCGGCGATCGGATCGGCCAAGGTGCCGAAATCGGTGACCATCCCGTAGTTGCGGGCCAGGGCGCCATCGAGCCGGTCGGTGACGATGGCCACCACGAAAATCACGAAAGCAGCGATGCGGGTCTTGGCGTCATGGCCGTCTTCGGCGAACAGCGCCAGCAGAAAGACGGGGACCAACAGCATCCGCATGACGGTCAACGCGTTGGCGAGATTGATCACGGGGACGCGCGTCACCGCCGGACCGGTTTGAGGTTGCCCCGACACGGCAGACAGAATATCCGTTACTCAGCCAGAAGTGAGAAACCGATACTGTGCATCTGTGCACCACGCGGGTGATCCACCGGTCCAGCGGCCCCTGATCCGGCGTGCGCGGGCATCCGACGTCCCGGCGATCAAGAAGCTGGTGGACATCTACGCCGGCAAAATCCTGCTGGAGAAGAACCTGGTGACGCTGTACGAGGCGGTCCAGGAGTTCTGGGTGGCCGAGGACTCCGAGCAGGGCGTGGTGGGCTGCGGCGCCCTGCACGTGTTGTGGTCGGACCTCGGTGAGGTGCGCACCATCGCGGTGGATCCGGCCCAGACCGGTCGCGGTATCGGGTACGCGCTCGTCGACCGCCTTCTGCAGGTCGCCCGCGAGCTGCATTTGCAGCGACTGTTCGTGCTGACCTTCGAGACCGCTTTCTTCGCCCGCCACGGCTTCACCGAGATCGACGGCACCCCGGTCACCGCCGAGGTGTACGAGGAGATGCAACGCTCCTACGACGTCGGTGTGGCCGAATTCCTCGACCTGAGCTACGTCAAGCCGAACACCTTGGGCAACACCCGGATGCTGCTTGTGCTGTAGCGCCCGGCGGTTCAGCGAGGCTCGACGAAAAAGAGGCGAAGCTGGGACCGCCGCATCAAGCGCTTACGCGGTCGAGGCGAGGAAGCCGGGGGCCGCCCCGATGATGAAGCTGAACTGACCGTCGGACTCCATCCGGCCTTCGCGCACCACGCTGAGATCCACGATGCCCTGCTTGCGTCCCTGCTCGCGCAGCTGGCTCTCGGTGATCATCTCTTTGCGCATGTTGTTGTACAGCAGTTCGCCGTCGCGAATCAGCAGTAGCGAACCCGGCCGGAGGATCCGCGCCGCCCAGGTCCAGCGATGCGCCGCCCAGTTCAGCAGAAACGACCAGCCGATGATCACGCTGACCAGCAAGATGCCGTCGCTGATCGATCGATAGCCGCCCGCCATGCCGTTCTGCGCGGCGTCGGCGATCAAGACCACCACGATGAGATCCGTAATGCCGTTGGTGCCGGATTCCCGCTTGAGGACCACCCGCAGCAGCGCATAGATGGTTACGTAGATGACCGTTCCGCGGATCACGATCTCGGCAGGCGGCGTATCGAAACTGAATAATCTCGCCCAATCCATCCGGTGATTATCTCCGCCGACTCAGCCTGTTGTCATCTTCTTCCCCGGGCGTGCCTCCGACTCGTCGCCGGCGTCCTTGCCATTCGGGACTTCCGGCCCTGCCGCGGCCAGTCCCGAAACGAGATAGTGGTACTGACAGTTGCACACACCCGGAGGCTGCCATGACCGACCACCTGAGGCCGCTGGACACGAGTTTGCTGCACGTGGAGGACGCCGACCGGCACACGCATCTGGGCATGGGCGCCCTGGCGGTGCTGGACGGGCCGATCCCCGATCACGAATCACTGATATCGATACTGGGCGAGCGGATCTCGGCCTGCCCCCGGTTCGCCCAGCGCTTGCGCCGCCGGGTCTTCGACCTGGGCGCGCCCGAGTGGGTGCACGACGGCAACTTCAGCCTGGCCCGCCATGTCTGCCGTGTCGCGGTCCCGAGCCCCGGCACCGACGACGAGTTGTTCGCCGTCGTGGCCGAATTGATGTCCTGGCGGCTGGACCGGGACCGGCCGCTGTGGGAGATCTGGGCGATCGAGGGTCTGTCCGGCGGCCGTTGGGCGCTGCTGGTCAAAGTTCACCCGTGCATCGCCGACGCGGTGGCCACCGTCCACATCCTGGCCGGACTGTCCGATGCGGGGGTGGCGCACGGCAGCGGGCCGGGCGCTGTGAGTCCCGCCGAGAGCGCCGGGCAGCGCACCGGGTGGCACGGCGCGCTGTCGACCGCGACCTCGATCGCCGTCGACGCGATGATGGGGGTCGTGCAGGCCGAGCAAATGCTGCGCGGCGCTGCGGAATTCGCGACCGGCCTGCTGCGGCCGGTCGGCCCGCTCAACGGGCCGCTGACAAGCCGGCGGCGCTACACCGCGGCTCGGGTCCGCGCCGCCGAGGTAGACCAGATCTGCCGCGCCTTCGATGTCACCGTCGACGACGTGGCACTGGCGGCGATCACCGAGAGTTACCGCAACATCTTGATCCGCCGCGGCCAGTGCCCGCAGCCCGATTCGTTGCGGACCCTGGTGCCGACTCCGCAGGAGGTGCTGCTGCCTCGGCTGCCGGTCGACGAGGACAACCCGGTGGTCCGGTTACGGATGGTGCACGCCCGGCTGGCCGAGGCCGCCGTCGCCGCCGAGCGCAGCACCGCCGTGCGGGCGGTGGCGGGCGCGCTTCCGGCCCCGATGACCGCGTGGGCGACCAACCTGTTGTCCCGGTTGCCGCAACGCAGCGTGGTGGCGCTGGCGGCCACGGTTCCCGGCCCGGAGTTGCCGCTGCAGATCATGGGGCGCACCGTGTCCGCGGTCTTTCCGATTCCGCCGATCGCGCTGCAGTTGCGCACCGGCGCGGCGATTCTGCGCTACGCCGATGAGCTGTTCTTCGGCATCCTGGCCGACTACGACGCCGTCGCCGGCGCCGACGAACTCGCGCGCGGCATCGAAGCCGCGGTGACCCGCCTGCTGGCTCGCAGCAAGCGGCCCAGGCGGTCGGGCCGGGACCGGCACGGGTTGGCGCTGGTGGTCAACGTCTAATCGTCGGTGTCATCGGCGTCGTCGTCCGATTCGCCGCCACCGCGGATGGCCATCAGGGTCGCGGCCAGCTCGTCGGGTTTGACCAGCACCTGGCGGGCCTTGGAGCCCTCGGATGGGCCGACGATGCTGCGGGTCTCCATCAGGTCCATCAGCCGGCCCGCTTTGGCGAAGCCGACCCGCAGCTTGCGCTGCAGCATCGAGGTCGAGCCGAACTGGCTGGACACCACCAGCTCAACGGCCTGCAGGAAGACCTCCATATCGTCGCCGATGTCGGGGTCGACGTCGGTGCGCTCCCCCGTCGACTTGGCGGTGGTGACGCCCTCGGTGTACTCGGGCTCGGCCTGGTCCTTGGCCGCGGTGACGACGGCGTGGATCTCCTCGTCGGTGATGAACGCGCCCTGCAGCCGGACCGGCTTGTTGGCACCCATCGGCAAAAACAGTCCGTCGCCCATCCCGATCAGCTTCTCCGCGCCGGCCTGGTCGAGGATGACCCGCGAGTCGGTCAGCGAGGACGTGGCGAACGCCAGCCGGGACGGCACGTTGGTCTTGATCAAACCGGTGACGACGTCCACCGAGGGACGCTGGGTGGCCAGCACCAGGTGAATGCCGGCGGCCCGGGCCTTCTGCGTGATCCGCACGATGGCGTCCTCGACGTCGCGCGGTGCGGTCATCATCAGGTCGGCGAGCTCGTCGACGATCGCGAGGATGTAGGGGTAGGGCCGGTAGACCCGTTCGCTGCCCAGCGGCGTAGTGATCTCCCCGGAACGCACCTTCTCGTTGAAGACGTCGATGTGGCGCACCCGGGACGCCTGCATGTCCTGGTAGCGCTGCTCCATCTCCTCGACCAGCCAGGCCAGCGCGGCCGCCGCCTTCTTCGGCGAGGTGATGATCGGGGTGATCAGGTGCGGAATCCCCTCATACGGCGTGAGCTCCACCATCTTCGGGTCGATCAGGATCATCCTGACCTCTTCGGGGGTGGCCCGCGCCAACAGCGACACCAGCATCGAGTTGACGAAACTGGACTTGCCCGAGCCGGTGGAGCCGGCCACCAGCAGGTGCGGCATCTTCGCCAGGTTGGCGCTGATGAAATCGCCCTCGATGTCCTTGCCCAGGCCGATCACCAGCGGGTGGTGGTCGCGGCGGGTGGACGGCGCGGTCAGCACGTCGGCCAGCCGCACCATCTCCCGGTCGGTATTGGGCACCTCGATGCCGACCGCGGACTTACCTGGGATCGGTGCGAGCATCCGCACGCTTTCGGTGGCCACCGCGTAGGCGATGTTGCGCTGCAGCGCGGTGATCTTCTCGACCTTGACCCCGGGCCCCAGCTCCACCTCGTAGCGGGTGACGGTGGGGCCGCGAGTGCAGCCGGTGACCGCGGCGTCGACCTTGAACTGCTCGAGCACCGACGTGATCGCGTCGGTCATCGCCTCGTTGGCGGCGGTGCGGGTCTTCGGCGGATCGCCGGCGATCAGCAGGCTCAGCGGCGGCAGCGTGTAGGGCCCCTCCACCACCCGGTCCAGCACGACGGTGGTGTCGGTCGGTTTGGCCGTCTTGGGCTTGGGCTTACGGCGGGCGGGCTTGGGTACATCGGCGGGCGCTACATCCGTTTCGGAGAGCGGGTAGTTGTCCAGCGGGGTGCGCGACTGCCAGTCCGGGGCGTCGTCGGCGAGCGCCCCATCGTCGTCGTCGGCGACGGCGGCGTCGTCATCGTCGTAGCCGTCGTCGTAATCATCTTCGTAGTAGTCGTCGTCGGAATACCCGCGCGCGGTGAACAGATCACGCAACGCCTCGGGCGCCTCGCGCAGGGTCGTTCCGGTCAGCAACAGCACCCCGAACAGCACGGCGATGCACAGCAGCGGCGCGGCGATGAAGGCGGTCAGCCCGTCGGCCAGCGGCCCGCCGATGGCGAACCCGACGAAACCGGCGCCGTGCAGCCGGCCTTCCGGGGTCGGCGAGGAGCCGGACCACAGATGCCACAGGCCCAGGATCGGCAGGGCCACCATCGCCGACCCGAGGATCAGCCGGGGCCGGTTCTCCGGGTCGGGTTCGGTGCGCATCAACAGCACGGCGCCGACGCCGGCGAGCACCGGAAGCAACACCACCGCCCCGCCGATCACGGCGCGCAGCCCGGTGTCGATCCATGCCCCGACCGGCCGCGCGGCGTCCAGCCAGCAACTGGCGGCGGTCACCACGGCCAGGCCCAACAGTGCCAGCGCGATGCCGTCCCGGCGATGGCCCGGGTCGATGTCGTGGGCGCGGCCGACCGATCGCGCAGTGCCGCCGGCGGCCTTGGCGACCATCAGCCAGCCCGCCCGGGCGGCCCGGCCGCAGGCCAGCCCGGCCCCGGCCAGTCCCGAGCGTTGCCGACGCGGTGCCGGTTTGCGACGCGCCGCCGCAGCGCGGGCCGGCCGGGAGTTGGCCCGCGAGCCAGCCTTTGACCTGCTAGTTCGCGTTCCCGATCGAGCTCCGGTCCCACTAGCCGTCTTACTCGCCATAGCCGCAAGCCTAACTGCAATACCCTCATTCGCACCATCTGCCACACTGGTCACTGGCGGGGCCGCGTCGGAGTCACCCGCGTGGCACCGGTCACATCGCGCCTGCGTACGGTGACAGAGCCACACGTAAGCCTGTCTAAGGAGACCTTCATGCCGGTAATCGTCGTCGCCGCCTTCCCCGTCAAGCCGGAGTCGGTGGACCTCGCCCGGGAGATCTGCACCAAAGCAGTCGGGCAGGTGCACGAGGAGCCGGGTTGTCAGCTGTACTCGGTGCACGAAGCCGACGGCTCGTTCGTGTTCATCGAGCAGTGGGCGGACGCCGAGGCACTGCAGGCACACTCGGCGGCGCCGGCGGTCGCCGAGATGTTCGGCAACCTCAAGGAGCACCTGGCCGGGGCGCCCGATATCAAGATGCTGCAGCCGCTGCCGGCCGGCGACCCGGCCAAGGGCCAGCTCCGGGGCCAGTGATGGGAGCCCTGGACGGCAAAGTCGCCTTCATCACCGGCGCCGCCCGCGGCCAGGGCCGGGCCCACGCACTGCGGTTGGCCGGCGAGGGCGCCGACATCATCGCGGTCGACCTGTGCCAACAGATCTCCAGCGTGCCGTATCCGCTGGCCACCGCCGACGATCTGGCGGAGACGGTCAAGCTGGTCGAAGAGACCGGTGCGCGCATCGTGGCCCGGGAAGCCGACGTCCGCGATCGCGCCGCGCTGGGCACCGCCCTGCAGGCCGGCCTCGACGAACTCGGGCGGCTCGATTTCGTGATCGCCAACGCCGGAATTGCGCCGATGGCGGGCGAGGACGCCTGGCAGGACGTGATCGACGTCAACCTCACCGGTATCTACCACACCGTCGATGTGGCGATGAAGCCGATGATCGCCCAAGGTGACGGCGGGTCGATCGTGCTGGTCAGCTCGGTGGCAGGGCTGGTCGGCCTGGCAGCTCCTGCGGCGGGATCCCTGGGTTACGCCGCCGCCAAGCACGGCATCGTCGGACTGATGCGGGTATACGCCAACCTACTTGCGCCACATAGCATTCGGGTCAACTCCCTGCATCCCGCCGGTGTGCAGACGCCGATGATCGACAACGAGTTCACCCGGAAGTGGCTGGAGGGAATCGACACCCAGGGCGGACCGGACATGGGCAACGCGTTGCCGGTGCAGGTGCTGCAACCGGAGGACGTCGCCAACGCCGCATTCTGGCTGGTATCCGATGCGGCCCGTTACATCACCGGTGTGACGCTGCCGGTGGACGCCGGCTACATCAACAAGAGGTAGCTCAGATCTCGATAACGGTCGGCACGATCATCGGCTGCCGCCGGTAAACCTCGCCGACCCACTTGCCCACCGTGCGGCGCACCGCCTGGGCGATTCGAGCCGGGTCGGTAACCCGCTCGGCGGCAAGGGATTCCAGTTCCGCCTCGACCTTGCGCGCCGCCGGTTCCAATGCCTTGGGGTCTTCGGAGAAACCGCGCGAATGCAGATGCGGCGGCGCGACGACCTTGCCGGTGCCGCGGCGCACCACCACGGTGACCGCGACGAAACCCGACGACAGGATCAGCCGCTCCCCCAGTGTCGCATCGCCGACGTCGCCGTCGACCAGCCCGTCGACGAACATCTTGCCGGTCGGCACCGCCCCGGCGATGCTGGCCTGCCCGGCGATCAGATCCACGCTGACCCCGTTCTCGGCCAGCAGGATCGACTCCTGCGGCACCCCGGTGCGCGCGGCCAGCGCCGCGTTGGCCCGCATCATCCGCCAGGTACCGTGCACCGGCATCACATTGCGAGGCCGGATCCCGTTGTAGAGGAACAGCAGTTCGCCCGCATAGGCGTGCCCGGAAACATGCACGCGCGCCTGGGCATTGGTGACCACCCGGGCGCCGATCTTGGCCAGCGCGTCCATCACGCCGTAGACGGCTTCTTCGTTGCCGGGGATCAGCGACGACGACAGCACCACCAGATCGCCTGCGGTCAGCGTAATGGACCGATGCTCGCCGCGCGACATCCGCGACAGTGCCGACAGCGGCTCACCCTGGGTTCCGGTGGTGACCAGCACCACCTTCTCCGGGGGCATCATCTCGGCGGCGCCGATGTCGACCAGGTCGGAGTCCGCGACTCGCAAAAAGCCCAGGTCCTTGGCGATGCCCATGTTGCGGACCATCGACCGGCCGACGAACGACACCCGCCGGCCCAGCGCGACCGCGGCGTCGACGATCTGCTGGACCCGGTCGACGTTCGAGGCGAAGCACGCCACGATCACCCGACCCTCGGCGCCCCGGATCAGCCGGTGCAGGGTGGGGCCGACCTCACTCTCACTGGGGCCTACACCGGGCACCTCGGCGTTGGTCGAGTCGCACAGGAACAGGTCCACTCCCCGGTCGCCCAGCCGTGACATGCCGGGCAGGTCGGTGGGGCGCCCGTCCGGCGGTAACTGGTCGAGTTTGATGTCGCCGGTGTGCAGCACGGTGCCGGCCCCGGTGTGCACCGCGATCGCCAGCGCATCCGGAATGGAGTGGTTCACCGCGAAGTATTCGCATTCGAACACCCCGTGGGTGCTGCGCTGGCCTTCGGCGACCTGGACAAACACCGGCTTGATGCGGTGTTCGCGGCACTTGGCGGCAACCAGCGCGCACGTGAACTTCGATCCGACCACCGGGATGTCGGCCCGCAGTTTGAGTAGGAAGGGAATGGCGCCGATGTGGTCCTCGTGGGCGTGGGTCAGCACCAGCGCTTCGACGTCGTCGAGCCGGTCGGCGATGTGCCGGATATCGGGCAGGATCAGGTCGACCCCGGGTTCGTCGTGGCCCGGGAACAGTACCCCGCAGTCGATGATCAGCAGCCGGCCCAGGTGCTCGAAAACGGTCATGTTGCGGCCGATTTCGCTGATGCCGCCGAGCGCGGTGACGCGCAGACCGCCGGCGGTCAGCGGGCCCGGCGGCTTGAGATCCTCATTCACTCGCACCTCACCCGAGGACGGACGCGGCGCGCATGTCGATGGCCAGTTCGTCGACCTCGGCCGCGGTGGCGGGGATCATCGGCAACCGCGGGTCACCGACGTCGATGCCCTGCAGCCGCAGGCCGGCCTTGACGAAAGTCACCCCGCCGGTGCGGCCCATCGCATTGGACAGCGGCGCGATCGAGACGTTGATCTTGCGGGCGGTGACGACGTCGCCGGCTTGGTAGGCGGCCAGCATGTCGCGCAGCTGGCCGGCGGCGAAGTGCGAGATCACGCTGACGAACCCGGTGGCCCCCATCGCCAGCCACGGCAGGTTGAGTGCGTCGTCGCCGGAGTAGTAGGCCAGCCCGGTTTCGGCCATGATCTGCGCGGCGGCGTGCAGATCGCCCTTGGCATCCTTGATGGCGACGATGTTCGGGTGCTCCGCCAGCTCGAAGATGGTGTCCGGGGCGATCGGCACCGCCGAGCGGGCCGGGATGTCATAGAGCATCACCGGCAGCCCGCTGGCGTCGGCGACGGCGGTGAAGTGCGCCAGCAGCCCGGACTGCGAGGGCCGCGAGTAGTACGGGGTGACCACCAGCAGGCCGTCGGCGCCGACCCCGGCGCAGGCCTCGGCCAGCCGGACACTGTGCTCGGTGTCATTGCTGCCGGCCCCGGCAATGATGCGGGCCCGGTCGCCGACCGCTTCGACCACGGCGCGCAGCAGGGTGAGCTTCTCGTAGTCGGCCGTGGTCGGCGACTCGCCGGTGGTCCCGGAAAGGACCAGGCCGTCGCAGCCGGCGTCGACCAGGCGGTTCGCCAGGCGTACGGCGGCGTCGGTGTCCACCGAGCCGTCCGCACTGAAGGGCGTCACCATCGCGGTCAGCACGGTGCCCAACTGCGCCTTGGCATCGAATACGCTGCTGCTCACGGGCCTAAGGGTACCTGGCGCCGCGGAGTTGCTCAGACCTCGGTGGCGAGCGGACTGGTGGCGACTTCGGTGCCGTCGGCCAGGGCGCTGATCTGGAAGTCTCCGAATGCCGCCGGGGCCACCCCGGTGAGCTGTCGCAGGCACTCCACGGCCAACCGGCGGATCTCGACATCGGCGTGCTCGCTGGCGCGCATCGCGATGAAATGCCGCCACGCCCGATAGTTGCCGGTCACCACGATGCGGGTCTCGGTGGCGTTGGGCAGCACGGCGCGGGCGGCCTGCCGGGCCTGTTTGCGTCGCAATACGGCGTTGCTTTGACCAGCGAATTTGGCTTCCAGCCGGTCCAGCAGCGCGGTGTAGGCGGCCCGGCTGGCGTCGGCGGCCTGCGCCAGGATCTGCTGCAGCTCCGGGTCGTCCTCCAGGCCGGGGGGCACCACGATCCGCGAGTCCGGTTCCGGGACGTAGCGCTGGGACAGCTGGGAGAACGAAAAGTGCCGGTGCCGGATCAGTTCGTGGGTGGCCGACCGGGAGATTCCGGTGATGTAGAAGCTCACGCCGGCGTGCTCGAGCACCGAGAAGTGCCCGACGTCGATGATGTGCTGCAGGTAGGCGGCGTTGGTGGCGGTTTTCGGGTTGGGCTTGGACCAGCTCTGGTAGCAGGCTCGGCCGGCGAATTCGACTAGCGCCGGCCCGCCGTCGGCGTCGGTGCTCCACGGCACGTCCGGCGGCGGGATGAACTCGGTCTTGGCAATCAGTTGCACGCGCAGCGGCGCTGTGTCGGCCACGGCACTCACCTTAAGGCGTGCCGGCCCGGCGTCAGCTTTTCGGCACTTTCGCGGCGATTTGCCGGGCGATGACGACCGCGGAGTCCTTGGGGTCGGTGCTGCAGGTGTTGACGTCGACGACGACGTTGTTGGCCACCGTCAGTGCCCGCCCGCAGGCCTGCCACGCCGATTCCCCGGCGTTCTGCTGGGTGGCGACGGTGCTGAGCATTCCCTCGGCGTTGGAGATCCGCCCGGCGGTCCACTCCGATCCACTCTGGGTGTGGGTGTACTCGTGACATTGCGGCCACTGCTTGGCGGAGGCCTCGAAAAAAGCCATGGCCTGCTTGGCGGTCGGGAACAGCACCACCGCTTGATCCACATAGTGGGCGTTGTCTTCGCCGTCGCTGACGCTCTGCTCACGCACCGCGTTGAAACCGCTGCCCGCATACACCTGTTCTTGGGCGACCCCGTCGACGGCCAGGCACTCCCGCGGCTGCATCGTGGTGCTGTCATCGGGCAGCACATCGTGGGGCGCGTGTGCCTTCATCTCGGTGACGCCCATGATCGGGCCGATCTCCTCGGGGAACAGCAGCAGTGCCCGCAGGCCTTCTTCGGCCACCGGCGCGACGGTGGCGGTCGTGGTGGTCGGTGCCGGCGCGCTGGCGGTGGGCTTGGCCGCACCTCCGCTACTGCCGCAGCCGGCGAGCAGAATGCAGCCGACACCGAAAACCAACGAAACCGAACCCCGCACGCGATCACATCCCGTGTTTCCGACCATTGGGATCCGCACGCCAGTTGAGGGCGTCACCGATCAGTTAACGGCCAGATTAGCGAAATCCGGTGCCGGGGCGCACTACCCGAGGGAGGCAATCCGGCGGCGCGCGAAGTTTACGTTGTAAGTCCGGCGGGTATCCCGGCGTATCAGCGGCCACCGGAGCCGCCTGCTGGGCGGACGGCCAGCACTACGCGGAGGTCCGCCCAGGCTTGACCGAGAGGAGAAGCGCACCACATGAGTGACAAGGACAGTGGACCCGAAGCCGGCATCAAGGGCGTCGTCGAAGACGTCAAGGGCAAGGTCAAAGAGGCTGCCGGCACGGTGACCGGTGACGATTCGCTCAAGCGGGAAGGCCAAGCGCAGCAGGACAAGGCCGAGGCTCAACGCGAGGTCGCGACCAAAGAGGCCGAGGCCGAAAAGGCCCGGGCCAAAGCCGAAGCTGATGAGGCTCGCGAGCGTGCCGAACAGTAATCCCACCGGCGGTGCGGCGCCGGCGAGTTTTGACTCGCCGGCGCCGCAGCAAAGGCGCCGGATCTGCGTTCCCCAGGAGGCCGTGTGTTGATGCGCAGGATCGCTCGTCCGCTGCTCGCGGCAGCGTTTGTCGGTCAGGGTGTGGAGTCGTTGCGCCGGCCGCAGCAAGCCGGCCAGACGGCCCGCCCGGCGTTCGACGGACTCAAGCAGTTACCGGACGACGTAGCGGCCAAGGTGCCCTCCGACGTCGAAACGTTCGCCAGAGTCAACGCGCTGGTGCAGATCGGTGGTGGTCTCCTCCTGGCCAGCGGCAGGATGCCGCGGATTGCGGCGGCGGCACTGGCATGCACGGTCATTCCGGGCAGCGCAGGCGGCCACATGTTCTGGGCGGAGCCCGACCCGCAGCGCAGGGCCCAACAGCGCCAAGCATTATTGACCGACGTCAGCCTGATCGGCGGGTTGATGATCGCGGCCTCGGATACCGAAGGAAAACCCTCGCTGGGCTGGCGGGCCCGCCGTGCCGCACGGCACGCCTACGAACGGGCGGCCACGGCGCTACCCACCACCTCCGGTGATGCGGTGCTCGAGACGGTCGGCGAACGGGTCAGCGCAGGCTTGCAGTCCGGCGCCGAACACGGCCGCGAACTCGCCGAGCTGGTCGGCGAGAAGGCCGGACCGTTACTGGAAGCGGCCGGTGAGCGGGGCTCGCAGCTCGCCGAAGTCGCCGCCGACCGCGGAACCGAATGGGTGCACGCGGCCCGGGAAAACGCCACCACACTCGCCGAAAGCGCCCGCCGGCGCCTGCACCGCTGAGCCGGTGCTGCGGTTTACCGCCGTGGCCGGGTGCGGCGCAGCGCGGCGACCAGATCCCCGCGCTCTCCCACGCTGACATCGCTCAGCCCCAGCCAGGACGCCATCGACTCCAGCTCAGCGAGCAGCGCGATCGCCACCCGCTCCCGGTCCCGGCCGTCTTCGGTGAACGCCGCGACGACGTGCAGGGCGTCGCGGGTCCGGTCGGCTTTGAGGTCCACCCGGGCGACCAGTTCCCCGTCCAGCAGGAACGGCCACACGTAGTAGCCGAATCGGCGCTTGTGCGCCGGGGTATAGATCTCCAGCCGATAGTGAAAGCCGAACAGTCGCTGCACCCGGGGCCGGAAGAAGATCAGCGGGTCGAACGGGCACAGCAGCGCGCTACCCCGATCGGCCCGCGGAATCGTTTGCCCGGCAAGAAGATAGGCCGGCGCATCCCAACCGGTCACCGCCACCGGCTCCAGCTCACCGGTAGCCACCAGCGTCGCGATCGCCGGTTTGGCTAGGTCGGCTGAGAGCCGAAAGTAGTCGCGCAGATCGGCCTCGGTGCCCACGCCCAGTGCTGTTGCCGCCCGCAGCACCAGCTCCCGCACCGCCTCGTCGTCGTCGACCTGTCGGGCGAGCACGTCGGGCGGGAGCACGTTCTGCGCCAGGTCGTAGTGACGGGCGAACCCGACCCGGGTGGCAGTGGTCAGTACCCCGGCGGCGAACAGCGCCTCGGCCACCCACTTGGTGTCGCTGCGATTCCACCAGCTGCCCTTGCCGCGGCTGGGCCTGGCGGCCAGGTGGTCCTCGATCCGCCCGGCGGTGCTCGGGCCCAGCTCGGCGATCGCGGCGACGATGGCGTCGGCCAACTCGGGGTTGGGCGCTACGTTGCCCCACCGGCCGTGGGTGTATTGCCCCATCCGCCAGCGCATCAGCGGCCAGTCGTCGACGGCCATCAGCGCCGCCTCGTGCGCCCAGTATTCGACCAGCAGCCGCGGGGACCGCGCGCTGTGACTCCACGCGGCCCGATCCAGCACGCTGCGGTCATAGGGTCCCAGCCGGCTGAACACCGGGGCGTAGTGCGCGCGCACCGCGACCGACACCGAGTCCAGTTGCAGCACCTGGATGCGGGAGATCAGTCGCTTCAGGTGGGCCCGGGTGACAGCACGGACCCTGGATTCGGCGAATCCCTGTGCCGCGACGGCGATCCGGCGCGCCTGCGCCGAGGTCAACGTCACCATCAGCGATGGTAGCTGTGGAACCGGTAGCGCAAGCCGCTGTCGCTGCTGAGCCACGGCCCCGAGGTGCCCCACCAGGATTCGTCGAGAACCGGCGCGACAGCATCCGCGTCTTGTCGGGGTAGGTCGATCTCGACCTCGGTCACCTCGCAGCGGGTCGCCAGCGGCAGCGTCAGCGCGTAGATCTGCGCACCGCCGATCACCCAGGTCTCGGCCTCGGTCAGGGCCGCGTCGATCGTGCCCACCACCTCGGCGCCGTCGGCGCGGTAGTCCGGGTCGCGGGTCACCACCACGTTGGTACGTCCCGGCAGTGGCCGCACGGAGGCCGGCAGGGATTCCCAGGTCAGCCGGCCCATCACCACCCGATGCCCCAGCGTGAGTTCCTTGAAGCGCGCCTGATCTTCGGGCAGCCGCCACGGGATGCCGCCGGCCCGGCCGATGACTCCAGACACCGACTGCGCCCAGATCAACGCGAGCGCGCTCATACCGCCACGGGCGCTTTGATCGCCGGATGCGGATCGTAGTCGACGATCCCGATATCGTCGAAGGTGTAGTCGAAGATCGAATCCCGATGCGCCAAAACCAGTTTCGGATAGTCGCGGGGTTCTCGGGACAGCTGCTGGCGTACCTGTTCGACGTGGTTGTCGTAGATGTGGCAGTCCCCGCCGGTCCAGACGAACTCCCCGACGTCCAGCCCCGCCTGAGCGGCCATCATGTGGGTGAGCAGCGCATAGCTGGCGATGTTGAACGGCACCCCGAGGAACAGGTCGGCGCTGCGCTGATACAGCTGGCAGGACAGCCGCCCGTCGGCGACGTAGAACTGGAACAGGGCGTGGCACGGCGCCAGCGCCATCTTGTCCAGTTCGCTGACATTCCACGCCGAGACGATGATGCGGCGCGAATTCGGGTCGGTGCGCAATAACTCGACCGCGCGCGCGATCTGGTCGATGTGCTCCCCGGTCGGGGCCGGCCAGGAGCGCCACTGCACCCCATACACCGGACCGAGATCACCGGTCGCCGAAGCCCATTCGTCCCAGATGGTAACGCCGTGTTCGTTCAGCCAGGCGATGTTGGAGTCGCCGCGCAGAAACCACAGCAGCTCGTAGACCACCGAGCGCACGTGCACCTTTTTGGTGGTGATCAGCGGGAAGCCCGCGGACAGGTCGTAGCGCAGCTGGTGGCCGAACAGGCTGCGGGTGCCGGTGCCGGTCCGGTCAGCCTTGGGCGTGCCCCTTTCGAGCACCAGCCGCAACAAATCCTCATAGGGTGTGGCGATCGGCACCTCCATAGCTTAGAACGGAAGTCATGGCCCACGTCAGCGACACGATCACCACGCCCGACGGCAGCTGCCCGGTGCAGCTGTTCACCCCGGAGGGCCCCGGCCCCTGGCCCGGGGTGGTGATGTATCCCGACGCGGGCGGAGTGCGACAGACCTTTGATGACATGGCCGCCGAACTGGCCGGTTACGGGTACGCCGTGCTGCTGCCGGACGTGTATTACCGGAGCCCCGGCTGGGCGCCGTTCGACATGGCCACGGTGTTCGGCGACGCCAAAGAGCGTGGCCGGCTGTTCTCGATGATTGGCAAGGTCACCCCGGACGTGATGGCGACCGACGCCGCGGCGTTCTTCGACTACCTGGCCGGCCGGCCGGAAGTTCGCGGTGAGAAGTTCGGCGTGTGCGGCTACTGCATGGGTGGGCGTACCTCGGTGGTGGTGGCCGGGCGCCTCCCGGATCGGGTCGCCGCCGTGGCGTCGTTCCATGGCGGCGGCCTGGTGACCGATACCCCGGACAGCCCGCACCTGGCGGCCGATCGGATGCGCGCCACCATCTATGTGGCCGGGGCCGAGAACGACGCCTCTTTCACCAAAGCCCATGCCGCGACGCTGGCCGACGCGCTGGCCGCCGCCGGTGTCGAGCACACCGTCGAGTTCTATCCGGCCGCGCACGGTTTCGCCGTCCCCGACAATGCGCCCTACGACGCCGACGCCGCGGCCCGGCACTGGGCGGCGATGCGGCAGGTGTTCGGCGGCGCGCTCGGGGGTTAGGCGTACGGCCGATCAGCCGGGATGCAGCGCATCACCGACGTGATCGGCGATCGCGACGTCACCCAGTGCGGTGTCGCGGGTCTCGCGCATCACCAACAACGCCACGAAGGAGCACGCGGCCGCGGCCGACAAATACCCGCCCACCCAACGCACGCCATGTTCGGTGGCCAGCCAGGTGGCGATGAACGGCGCCACCGCCGCCCCCAGAATGCTCGCCGCGTTGTAGGAGACACCGGAGCCGGTATAGCGGACGTTGGTCGGGAACAATTCCGGCAGCACCGCACTCATCGGGCCGAATGCCAACCCCATCAACGTCATCCCGATGATCAGGAACGTCAGTATCGCCCCTGCGGACCGGTGCGGACCCAGAAAAGCGCCAAACGTGGTTCCGTACAGCATGATTCCGGTGGTGAAGACCAGCAGCACCGGGCGCCGGCCGAAGCGGTCGGCCAGCGCCCCCGACAGCGGCAGCACGCCCACGAAGAAGAGCACCGCGATCAGTTGCAACCCCAGGAAGTCGGCGTAGCTGTAGCCCAACCCGGCGCCCTCGGGCGGACGCTGGCCGGTGCCGTAGCTCAGCGTCCAGGTGGTCACGGTGTAGAACAGCGTGTAGGTCGCCACCATCACCAGCGTGCCGATGATCAGCTGGCGCCAGCTGCCGCGAACCACCTCGGCGATCGGCGCACCGACGCGCTGGCCGGTTTCGATGGCCTGCGCGAAAACCGGGGTCTCGGTAAGCCGTACCCGGACATACAGCCCAACGGCCACCATCACGGCGCTCAGCAGGAACGGAACCCGCCACCCCCAGGTGAGGAACTGCTCCGGCCATCGCAGCAAAACCAGGAAGATCGCGGTGGCGAGCAGAAAACCCAACGGCGCACCCAGCTGCGGCCAGATTCCCGCCGAGGCCCGTCGGCCCGGTTTGGCGGTCTCGGTGGCCAGCAACGCCGCACCGCTCCATTCCCCACCGAGGGCCAGCCCCTGGCAGAACCGCAGGACGGCCAGCAGTACCGGTGCCACCAGGCCGATGTGGTGATAGGTCGGCAGCAGCCCGATCAGGAAGGTGGCCACGCCCATGACCAGCAGGGAGGCGACCAGCGTGGTCTTGCGGCCGCGCCGATCGCCGAAGTGGCCGAACAGGATCGACCCCACCGGCCGGGCCACGAATGCCAGTCCGAACGTCGCCAGCGAGGCCAGCAGTGCCGCGCCAGCGTTTCCCGACGGGAAGAACAGGTGCGGGAAGACGGTGACGGCCGCGGCCGCGTAGACGTAGAAGTCGTAGAACTCGATGGTGGTGCCGACCAGCGACGCCACCGCGATCCTGCGGCGCGGCACCCCGTCGACCAGGTCGGGCTCCGGTCTCAGATGCCCGCTTGCTCGGCCACCTCGCGGGCCTTGTCCACAAGCGCATCGATCCACGCGGTGATCGGGGTGCCCGCAGCGGCTTTGTTCTCCGGGTTGTCCAGCACCCGACGTACGATCCCCTCGGCGATGATCGCGACCTTCCACAGTCCCAGAGCATGCCAGTACTGCAGGGTCGCCGCGTCGCGCCCGGTCTGCTCCAGGTACACCCGGGCCAGCTCGGCGCGGTCCGGGAAGCCGTCCAGCGTGCTGATGATGAACTCCCCGGCGATGTGCTCCTCGCCGGGCTGCGGCCAGTACGCCAGCAGACTGCCCATATCGGCCAGCGGGTCGCCGAGGGTGGACAGCTCCCAGTCCAGCACGGCGACCACCTTCCCGCTCTGCGGTGAGGTGATCACGTTGCGCAGATGAAAGTCGCCGTGCACCAAGGTGAGTTCCTGCTGCGGCGGGGCCGCCGCGACCAGCCGCCGGGTCAGGTCGTCGAGCGCCGGCAGCTCGCGCGTCTTGGATTTCTCCCATTGACCGGACCAGCGCTTGAGCTGACGCTGCGCGTACGGCTTGTGGCTGGCCAGATCAGCGAGACCGACGGCGTTGATGTCCACGGCGTGAATCTTGGCCAGGGTCTTAGGCATTGACAGCCCGATCTCCCGGCGACGCTGCGGTGTCAGCGACTCGGCCACCGACATCCGGTCGGCCACCACGCCGTCGACGAACTCCATCAACAGCAGCGGCGTGTCATCCGGATCGCGCATCAGCCCGTACACCCGCGGCGTGGGCACGTCGGTGCCCTCCAGGGCCGCGAGAATCCGCGCCTCCCGGGCAACGTCGTGGGCCGACGCCAGCAACGTGCCCACCGGCGGGCGGCGCAGCACCCACCGGTGGTCGGCCGCATCGGAAACCAGGTAGGTCAGGTTCGACTGCCCGATCCCGATCCGCTCGAATTTCACCGGACGGGTGACGGGGATCCCCAGCTGCGCGATCCAGCGTGCGACCATCGGCGGGTCGACACCGAGCACTTCAGCCACCGAAGCCCGCCCGGAAACCGCTTGCGTCGCCGAGGATTTGGCCGCCATCGACCACCAGGGTCTGCCCGGTGATCCAGCTCGCGGCATCCGACACCAGGAACGCCACCGCGCCGGCCACGTCGAGGGGCTCACCGATCCGGCCCAGCGGTGTCGTCGTCGACAGTGCCTGCTCGTGTTCTTTCCAGAGCACCTCGGCCATCTTGGTGCGCACCACGCCGGGGCAGATGGCGTTGACCCGCACTCCGGGCGAGAGTTCCAGCGCCAATTGCTTGGTGACGTGGATCAGCGCAGCTTTGGTGGCGTTGTACATACCCATCAGCGGCGCGAAGCTCAGCCCGCCGATGGAGGCGGTGTTGACCACGGCGCCGCCGTGTTCACCCATCCACGCCTTGACCGCGCACGACGTCCACAGCAGCGGTCCCCACAAGTTGATGTCGAAGATCTTGGCGAACCGGGCGTGGTCCTGGTCGAGCAACGGACCGAACGCGGGATTGGTGCCGGCGTTGTTGACCAGGATGTCGATGCTGCCGAACCGCTCCAGCGTGAGATCGATGCACCGCTGCGCGGCATCGTCTTGGGCGACGTGCGCGGCCACCCCGAGCACGTTGCCGTCGACCTGGGCTGCCGCCGCGTCGGCGCTGTCCTGATCGCGTGAGGTCAAAACCACGTTGGCGCCCGCCTCGGCCAGGCGCTGGCCGATCGCCAGCCCGATGCCGCGGGACCCGCCGGTGATGATCGCGGTGCGTCCCTGCAGATCCGGTGTGGTCATCGTGCCTCCTTGTACTTGGCCAGTTCCTGGCGGGCGATCGCGCGCTTGTGCACCTCGTCGGGGCCGTCGGCGAGTCGCAGGGTCCGCAGGTGCGCCCAGAAGGCTGCCAGCGGGAAGTCGTCGGTGACGCCGCCGGCGCCGTGCACCTGGATGGCGCGGTCGACGATCTTCAGCGCGATTTCGGGTGCGGCGACCTTGATCGCCGCGATCTCGACCTGCGCCGCCTTGTTGCCGACGGTGTCCATCAGATAGGCGGCCTTGAGGGTGAGCAGGCGGATCATCTCGATGTCGATGCGCGCCTCGGCGATCCAGTCGCGGATGTTGGCGTTGTCGGAGATCGGCTTGCCGAAGGTGACCCGGGACTGGGCGCGCTTGCACAGCAACTCCAGTGCCCGCTCGGCCATGCCGATGGCCCGCATGCAGTGGTGGATGCGGCCCGGCCCCAGCCGGGCCTGGGCGATCGCGAACCCCTCGCCTTCGCCTTTGAGCACGTCTTTGGCCGGTACCCGAACGTCACGGAAGTCGATCTCGGCGTGGCCCTCCCGGTCCTGGTAGCCGAACACCGGCAGACCCCGCATGATGGTGACGCCCGGGGCGTCGATGGGCACCACCATCATCGACTGCTGTCGATGGGTCGCCGTGTCGGGGTCGGTCTTGCCCATCACGATCATGACTTTGCAGTTGGCGTGCAATGCGTTGGAGGCGAACCACTTACGGCCGTTGAGGATGTAGTCATCGCCCTCTTTGGCCATCGACATCTGCACGTTGGTGGCGTCCGAGCTGGCCACCTGCGGTTCGGTCATCACGAACGCCGACCGGATGGTGCCCTCCAGCAACGGCTTGAGGTATTTCTTCTTGTGCTCGTCACTGCCGAAGAGGGTGAACACCTCCATGTTGCCGGTGTCGGGAGCGCTGCAGTTGCAGGCTTCCGGCGCCAGATGCGGACTGCGGCCCATGATCTCGGCCAGCGGAGCGTATTCGAGGTTGGTCAGCCCCGGCCCCCATTCCGGGTGGGGATGAAACAGATTCCACAGACCGCGTTCGCGCGCCTGCGCCTTCAACTCCTCCAAGATGGGGGGCTGAAAATGCGGATCGCCGGCCTCGGCCATCTGCGTCTCGTAGACCGACTCGGCCGGATACACCGCGGAGTCCATGAACTCCAGCAGATCGGACCGGTATTTCGCTGCGCGCTCCGAGACATCGAACAGGGACATGCAGACTCCTCACCTAGGACACTTACGTATTGAGCAGGCCGCTCTGGTAGCGGCGCATGCCGCGCAGCCAGCGGTCGTAATCGGTTCCCTTGAACCGATACATCTCCAGCACCGCCGGATGCGGCAGGATCAGGAAGCGCTCGTCGTCGAGGGCGGCGAGCACCTCGTCGGCGACGGCGGCCGGTTCGAGCACCTCGCCGGCCGCGGTGACCGCCCGGGTGGCCAGATCGCCCAGCGCCTCGCCGGATTGCTCACCGGCATAGAGCAGCTTGGTGTTGACGCCCATCGGGCACAGGCAGCTGACCCGCACCCCCTGGTCGCCGTAGGTGATGTTGAGCCATTCGGCGAACCCGACGGCCGCGTGCTTGGTGACCGCGTAGGCGGCCCCGCCCAGTTGGGTGAGCAGACCGGCCGCCGACGCGGTGGACACGAAATACCCCTCACCGCGCTGCACCCAGCCGGGAACCAACAACTGCGCGGCGCGGATGTGGGCGCGCAGATTGACGTCGATGGCCAGGTCCCAGTCGGCTTCGCCGGCATCCAGGCCGGGCGCGCCGGTGATGCCGGCGTTGGCGAAGTACATCTCGACCGGCCCGAACTGGCGCTCGGCCGTGGCGATCAGCTCGCGGATCACGTCGGTGTCGGCGACGTCGCCGCCGCAACCCACCGCCGCGCCCGGCTTCTCGGTGTTGATCGCCTCTGCCACCGCGGTCGCGGCCTCGGCATCCAGGTCGGCCACCACCACCCGCGCCCCGGCCTTGGCGAGCGCCGCCGCCAGCGCGCCGCCGATGCCGCCGCCGCCACCGGTGACGATGGCGACCCGTTCCGCAACCTTCATGGGCAATCCTTGCTCTTGGAGTTCGCAGCGACAGTGACCCTAGTTGAATCCGGCTTCATACTCAATTGCCGTTCGAGCGGAACTGCAGGGCATTCGCCCACAGCCGGGTGACCGTGGTGACCAGCACCTCGAAGTCCGCACCGGCGTCCTCGGTGGCCTCCTCGAGCACGAAGACGCTGTACGCCAGCCGGCTGACCATCGCCGAGAGCGCCCGGGATGCCAGCAGCGGATCGACGTCGGCGGCGGCGAACCCGCGCTCCTGCAGGTCGGCGATTCCGGCGGCATTGCGCTGAATGAACGCATCGGCGCGCTGGGACCGGAAGGCGCGGAACTTCGGATCGATCTGGGCCACCTGCTCCAGCAGCCCCATCAGCCGCGCGTTGCGCCGATACGCTTCCAGATAGGCGCGATTGCTCGCCTCGAGTACCGCGTAAGGATCATCGGCTCCGCCGACCCGGCCCATGCCCGGATGCATCATGTCCCGCTTCGCCTGCTCGAGGACGGCGGCGAAGATCTCTTCCTTGTTCGCGAAGTAGGTGTAGAACGACCCGGTGGCGCAGCCGGCCGCTTTGGTGATGTCGATCAGTTTGGCGTCGAGATAGCCGTCCCGCTCGAATACCCTGCGCGCCGCCGCGACCAGTGCCGCCCGGGTGCGCGCCCCGCGCACCGTCGCCGGCAGCTGGCGGGCCGGTGCGACCGGAACGGCGTCCATCGGAATATCCTAACTGAATCCGACGTCAAGTTCGCCCATTGGGCCGGCGCACTCGGCCAGCTCCCCCAGCATGGCGTCGGCCTCCGGTTCGGGCAGTGATTCCACTCCGCGCAGTTTGCGCTCGATGGCTCGGGTACGGACGCCGGCGGTGTCGATGGTGTTGCGGGCGGTGTCGAGTTGCTTGCGGGTCTTCTCCAGTACGGCCGCGAATTTGCCGAACTCGGTCTTGACGGCGCCGAGCACTTGCCACACCTCGCTGCTGCGCTGCTCGATCGCCAGCGTGCGAAAGCCCATCCGCAGGCTGTTGAGCAGGGCCGCCAGCGTCGTGGGCCCGGCCAGGGTGACGTTGTATTTGGCCTGAATCCGCTCGAACAGCCCCGGCTGGCGCAGCACTTCGGCGTAGAGGCTCTCGGTGGCCAGGAACAGGATCGCGAAGTCGGTGGTGTGCGGCGGCGCGAGGTACTTGTCACAGATGTCTCCGGCTTCGGCTTCGATCCGCCGGACCAACGCCTGCCGCGCGGCCGCCTCGCCCGCCGCGTCGGCGTTCTCCTGCGCGTCGAGCAGGCGCTCGAAGTCCTCACGCGGGAATTTCGCGTCGATCGGCAACAGCACCTCGCCGGCACCGGTCCCGCCGGGCAACCGGATCGCGAACTCCACCCGCGCAGTCGATCCCGGCACCGTGGCCACGTTGGTGGCGTACTGCTCGGGTGTCAGCGTCTCGGCCAGCAGCGCGGCCAGTTGCGCCTCCCCGAAGATGCCACGGGTCTTGACGTTGGTCAGCACCCGCTTCAAATCGCCCACCCCGGTCGCCAGCGTCTGCATCTCACCGAGACCCCGCTGCACGGCTTCCAGGCGTTCCGAGATCTGCGTGAACGATTGAGCCAGCCGGGTTTCCAGGGTCGCCTGCAGCTTCTCGTCCACCGTCGCGCGCATCTTCTCCAGCTGCGCACTGTTGTCGGTCTGCAGGCTCTTGAGCTGACGATCCAGGGTGAAGCCCAGCTTCTCCAGGGTGTCCTGCTGGGCCGTACCGAACCGGTGCAACGTCGTCTGCCAATGGTGGAAGGCCTGGGCGAGTTCAGCCCGCCCGGCATGTTGCTCCTCGCGCAGCGTTCGCTCCACCCGTTCACTGTCGCCGCGCAGCGCGGTGAGTTGCTCGGGCCCGATCGCCCCGCCGGGACGCAGCAGCGCTACGACCTGCAGGATCACCGCCAGCAACGCGAGTGACGTCAGGAGGATCAACAGGGCCGTGTCCATGGGCGCACCGTAGCGCGGGGCACCGACATTCAGCCGTCGGACAGCCTCGCAATCCATGCCCGGGATTGCGCCGGGTCGATCACATCGTCGAGTTCGAAGGTCATCGCCGCGCTCAGTGCCCGCCCCCGCCGGTAGGCCTCCTCCACCAGCTGGTCGAAGAGCTGCTGGCGCTGATCGGCATCGGTGACGTCGGCGAGTTCCTTACGGAACCCCAGCCGCACCGCACCTTCCAGTCCCATCCCGCCGATCTCGCCGGTCGGCCAGGCGACGGTGAACTGCGGGGCGTGAAACGAACCGCCCGCCATCGCCATCGCACCCAAGCCATAGCCCTTGCGCAGCACGATCATTCCCATCGGCACCGTCAGACGCGCTCCGGCGATGAACATCCGGCTGAACCGGCGCACGGTGGCCTCCCGTTCGGCATCCGGGCCGACCATGAATCCGGGCGTGTCGCACAACGTCACCACCGGCAACCGGAACGATTCGCAGAGCGCAAAGAAATCGGCGGTTTTGTCGGCGGCCTCCGCGTCGATCGCGCCGCCGAGGTGGTGGCTGTTGTTGGCCACCAGCCCGTAGGCGATGCCGTGCACCCGCACCAGCGCCGTCACGATCCCGACCCCGTAATCCGGTCGCAGTTCCAGCACCGAATCGGCGTCGACGATCGCCTCGATCGCTCGGCGCACGTCGTAGGCGCGTAACCGGTTCTGCGGCACCACATGCCGGGCCAGCCTCGGATCCGGTTCGGCCCAGTCGGTCACCGCCTTACCGAAGTAGGACAGGTAGCGTTTCGCCAGCGCCACCGCGTCCGGCTCATCGCGTGCCGCCAGCGCAACCACCCCGTTGCGGCGCTGCACCTCGATCGGCCCGATCTGCTCGGGCCGGTACACGCCCAGCCCACCGCCTTCGATCATCGCCGGGCCGCCCATGCCGATGTTGGCATCCGGAGTCGCGATGATCACGTCGCACACCCCGGCCAACGCCGCGTTGCCGGCAAAACAGCGGCCGGAGACGACCGCCACCAGGGGCACGCGGCCGTTCAGCGCCGCCAGCGCGCGAAACGTCATGAGGTCCAGCCCGGCCATGCCCGCGACATCGGTGTCCCCGGGACGCCCGCCGCCGCCCTCGGCGAACAGCACCAGCGGAAGTCCCCGGCGGGCAGCCACTTCGAAGAGCCGGTCGGTCTTGGCGTGGTTGCGCATTCCCTGGGTACCGGCCAGCACGGTGTAGTCGTACGAGGCCACCGCCACCGGCGCCGCGCCGATCGTCGCCAACCCGGCGACCAGTCCGTCGGCGGGCGTGTTGGTGATCAGGTCCTCCTCCGAGCGCCGGCTGCGCTGCGCCGCCACCGCCAGCGCCCCGTATTCGACGAAGCTGCCGGGATCGACCAGATCGGCGATGTTCTCCCGCGCGGTGCGGCGGCCCTGCCGGTGCCGTTTGGCGACGGCCTCCAGGCGACCTTCGTCGCGGGTGAGCCGGTGCCGCTCGATGACCTCGTCGAGATCGGCGCGAGGGGAATCCAGCTCCGGGCCGGTACCGGGGCCTTTAGTGTCGTCGTCGCCTGCCGAAACGAACACCAGCAATGGGTCTCCGGCGCCGACAACCTGCCCGACGGTGACCAGGGTGCGCACCGTCGCGCCGGGAGCAGCAAGCACGTGCTGCATCTTCATCGCCTCCAGCACGACGTCGGGCGCCAGCTCGACAACGGTGCCGGCCATCGGCGCGTACAGCACCTGTTCGCCCGCGTCGAGAACCGTTGTGTGCGGCCGACGCTCGTCGCGTCTCGGCGCCAAGTCCGCGACCAGCGCGGGCAGTCGGCGGTCCAGCCAACCGGTCGTCACGACGCCGTCCCGCAGCGCCTCGTCGGCCAGCACCGCGTCCAGCAACCCGACATTGGTGCCGACGCCGACGATGGCCAGCTCCGCGAGCGCGGTACGCGCCTTGCGCAATGCCGCTGCGAACGAGTCGCCATGCACGTGGGTGATCACCTTGGCCAGCAGCGAGTCATAGCGCGGGCCGATGGTCAGGCCCGGCCGGGCGTAGGTGTCGACCCGGATCCCGGGCCCGCTCGGCGGGGTGAACGCCGTCACGGTGCCGGCGCAGGGTTGCACCGTGCCGTCGGCGGCGACCGTTTCGGCGTTGACTCGGCATTCGATCGCGATCCCGTGCGCGCCGGTCGGCAGCTCCAAGTCGTCGAGCGTCGCGCCCTCGGCGATCCGGAATTGGACCGCCACCAGGTCCAGCCCCGTGACGGCCTCGGTGACTGGGTGCTCCACTTGGATGCGCGGGTTGACTTCGAGGAAGACGAAATCGTCTCCGGCAACCAGGAATTCCACGGTCGCCAGCCCCCGGTACCCGACTGTTGAGCACAGTCGCGCGGCTGCCCGGTGTAGCTCGGTACGCAATTCGGCGGAGATCCCCGGAGCGGGTGCGATCTCGATCAGCTTCTGATAGCGGCGCTGGATGCTGCAGTCGCGATCACCCACCGCCAATGCCCGCACGCCGTCGGCGACGATCTGCACCTCGATGTGGCGTGCGCCCTCGATGAGTTCTTCGGCGAACACTGCCGGCGCACCGAACCCGGCTCGCGCCTCGGCGGCGCACCACCGATAGGCGTCCTCGAGTTGGTCGGCAGCACGGACCGTGCGTATCCCCCGGCCGCCGCCTCCGGCTAAGGCTTTCACCATGATTCCGCCGGGATGGGCGCCGAAGAACTCCCGGATCTGCTCGGCGCCGGCGGCACCGTCGGTGGCCGCCGGCACCGGCAGCCCGGCGCTGATCGCGGCGCGGCGCGCGGCGGACTTGTCGCCGAAGATTTCGAGCAGTTCCGGGGCGGGGCCGACGAAGGTGCTTCCCGCCGCCGCAACGGTTCGAGCGAATGCCGCAGTCTCCGAGAGGAATCCGTAGCCGGGATGGATCAGCTCAGCGTCAGACTTCTCGGCGGCGGCCAGGATGGCGGCCTGGTCAAGGTAGGACGAAGGGCCTGCGCCGGGCAGCGCGATCGCGTCATCGGCGGCGTGTACGTGTGGGCTGCCGGCGTCGTCCTCGGCGTAGACGGCCACCGTGCGATAGCCCGATTCGGTTGCGGTGCGAATGATCCGCAGCGCGATCTCTCCGCGGTTGGCGATCAGCACCGTCTTGGGCGCCGGGACCGGGGTCGTCACCGCAGCGGGTCGCCCCACTGCACCTGCGCACGCAGCTGCCCCTTGAGTAGTTTGCCGCTGGCGGTGCGCGGCAGTTCCTCTGCCACCACCGTGATGTATTGCGGCACCTTGAAGTCCGCCAATTGACCGCGGCAGTAGTCGAGCACCGCGGCGACGTCGATGTCGTCTCCGAGCAGGACGGCGCCGACTTTCTCGCCCATCACGTCGTCGGGCACCGCCAGCACGCAGGCGTCGGCGACGCCGGGTGCCGACAGCAGCGCGGCTTCCACCTCGACGCTCGAGACGTTCTCGCCGCCGCGGATGATGATGTCTTTGAGCCGGTCGATGATGTGCACCCGGCCGGCGTCGTCAACGCGGACCACATCACCAGTGTGCAGCCATCCGTCGATGATGGCCGCTGCGGTGGCGTCGGGCCGATTCCAATACCCGCTCATCACATTCGCGCCGCGCACCACCAGCTCGCCGGTGGTGCGATCGTCATCGAGCGGAACGACACCGATGTCTCCCGACGGCACCGCGTAGCCGACCGAGTCCGCGTGGGCGACCGCGTCGGAGTCCGGCAGCACCGTCATCAGCGACGCCGTCTCGGTCATGCCGTATCCGTTGAACACTGTTGCCGCACCGAACGCCTCGCGTAGCGAGCGCACCAGCGCCGGCGCTGTCGGGGCGCCACCGTAGCCGACCCAGCGCACCCCGGTCACGTCGACGCGGGCGAACTCCGGATGCCGCAGCAACAGTGCGTAGACCGCAGGCACGGTCACCATCGACGAAATGCGTTGCGCCGGAAGCGCCGTGATCAACTCGGGAAGGCTTAGCGCCGGCATGATCACCGCCGCACCCCCGGCGTAGGCGGCGGCCAACAGCTGGGAGTTGCATCCGGTCACGTGAAACAGCGGCACCGAGATCAAGGTGCGCAGCTCCTCGCCGAGTTCGCGGGACTGGCCCATGGAGCGCATCATGTTCTCGGCGTTGGTCAAGAACGCCTCATGGGTGGTGGGCACCCCTTTGGGCCGCCCGGTGGTGCCGGAGGTGTAGAACAGCGCCGCGGTGTCGGTGGGTTCGAGCCCGTCGGCCACATACGGTTGCCCGTCGGGCAGCTTGGTGCCGGGCGCCAGGTCCACTTGCGCCCCGGCGTCGGCGAGCACGAAGTCGACTTCCGGTGCGGCCGAGCGGGTGTTGACGGCCACCGGTATGCCACCGGCCATCACGGTTCCCCAGAACGCCAGCACCCAGTGCAGCCCAGCGGGATAGCGCACGCCGACCCGGTCACCGCGCCCAAGGCCCTCAGCGCGCAGCCCGCCGGCCACCCGCGCCGCCTGCTGCCACAGCTGCCGATAGGTCAGCGACCCGACACCGAGCTCCGCCACGGCCTCGCTGTCGGGCCGGCGCTCAGCCTGCTCGGTCAGCAGATCGATCAGGGTGGCCGGCAGCCGCTCGTAGTGTGAGACGCCGTTGCGATCGCGGATCACCCCGGTCGCCGGAAAAGGGTTGTGCCGCCGCGAAATCTCAATGACGTTCGTCATGAGCGGCCCGTCATCGCCGGCTCCGACGGCGGTGCGCCAGGCTGCGCAGCGTCCCGCGCAACGCGTAGACCGCGGACGTGACGCATGCGACGAGCAGCACCACGAACATGGGCAGCCAGTTGCCGCGCTCATGGTTGATGTGCCACCAGACGTAGGTGAACAGCACCGAGCACACGAACAGCACCACGTCGCGCCAGTTGCCCTGATAGGACAGCGCCGCGGCGCGCAGGGCCCGGCTCCTATCGGACGCGGCGACCAGGTCGTCGATCCGCTCGTCGATGGTGCGTTGCAGCTCGGTGCGCCGCGTGGTCTGCTCCGCCGGGATCCGGTCGAGCAGGTCGAGATCCTGTTTGATCAGCCCGCGCAGATCCGGGCCCTTGAGCTGCCCGGCCGCCGCGGTCAGCAGCGCTCCACCGAAGATCGGCGCCGCGCCCAGCGCCATGCTCAGCAGAGTGGGCATCGTTGTGCCGTTCCTTTCGCGCTACCTACCCGCGCAACCCTACGACGTCAGCCGAGTTTTACCGTGCCGTCGGGCTCGATTCGCCAGTTCGGGTTGTGGGCGATCTCCCAGATCAGTCCGTTGGGGTCTTGGACTTGCCCGTGGAACACGCCGCCGAACTGGCCCGGTTGCGGCGCCTTGAGGACGGTGCCGCCCGCGGCGGCCATGGCCTCGGTCAGCGCGGTCACGTCCTGCGGGCTGCTGACGTTGTGCGCCAGGGTGACCCCGGAGACCCGGGAATGGTCGCCGGGCAGTGCCAGATCTTCGTTGAACTTGTCGGCGTCGAAAAAGCCCAGCAGCTGCCCCGGCGCGCTCTGGTAGAAGATGATCTCGCCCTCGACGTCCAGCAGCGGGCTCCAACCCAGGGCAGCGTAGAACCGTCGGGTGGCATTCAGGTCGGTTGCAGCGACAGTGACGAAATGCACCTGCTGATCCATGCCGCGAAGCCTAGACGGTATGGGGTGACGCCCAGCTGCAGCGGCCGGGCCCGCGCTCTTGACAACCACCCTCCCAGCCGACGCCGCCAGTTCTCCACAACTCGCGACCATGCCAAAAGCGCGAGTCAGTGGAACCGCGTACAATCGAACACATGTTCGATAATGGGTTGCCGGGGCCGGAGTCGTTGGAGGGTGCCGACGACACCCTGCTGGTGGCGGCCATTGCCGGGTGGTCTCAGGTGGAGGCGGCGGCCTCGGCGCGCCGGTTGGCGGCGATCGGTGAGTTGGTCGCGCGGCGCACCCGCGGGCGCGATGCGGTGAACCGGTCGCGCTGGTCCTGCGATTACTGGGATGCCGCAGCCGCCGAGGTCGGTGCTGCCGAGCAGATCAGCCACGGCATGGCGTCCTCGCAGATGTATCTGGCCACCGCCCTGCGGGAGCGGCTGCCCAAGGTCGCCGCGCTGTTTCTCGACGGGGCGATCAACACCCGACTGGTCGCCACGATCGTCTGGCGCACCACCTTGATCACCAACCCCTACCTGTTGGACGCCGTCGACACCGACCTCGCCGAGATCGCCACCGACCTGGGGCCGCTCTCGGCGGCCAAGACCGCGGCGGCCATCGACGCCCTGATCGACCGATACGACCCCGACGCCATCCGGCGCCAGCAGCGCGATGCCCGGGGCCGCGACCTCGTCGTCGACACCCGCAACAGCGAAAACGGCACCACCGCCCTGTGGGGCCGGCTGTTTGCCACCGACGCCACCGCCTTAGACCGGCGCCTGACCCAATTGGCCCACACCGTCTGCGACGACGATCCCCGCACGCTGGCCCAGCGCCGCGCCGATGCCCTCGGCGCCTTGGCCACCGGAGCCGACAACCTCGCCTGCGCCTGCGCCAACACCGACTGCCCGGCCAGCGCCCGCACCGATGCCCGGGCCGCCAACGTCACGGTCTATGTCCTGGCCGACCAAGCCGCCCTGGACACCGCGGCCGACCCACGATTCGGCAACGGCGACCAACCGCCCACCGCCCCGGCCCCCACAACCCACGCCCGGCCAGCACGCTGCGGGCACATCATCGGCGGCGGCACAGTCCCCGCACCGCTGCTGGCCCAACTCGCCAACAGCGGCGCCACCGTCCAACCACTACGGCACCCGGACGATCTGCCCGCCGAAGCGCACTACCGACCCTCAACAGCACTAGCCGCCTTCATTCGGGCCCGCGACCTCACCTGCCGCTTCCCCGGCTGCGACCAGCCCGCCAACTACTGCGACCTCGACCACGCCATCGCTTACCCGCTCGGGCCCACCCATCCAGCCAACCTGCGCTGCCTGTGCCGAAAACACCACCTGCTCAAGACGTTTTGGACCGGACCTGGCGGCTGGCACGATACCCAGCACCCCGACGGCACCGTGGACTGGACCAGCCCCACCGGCCATACCTACACCACCCAACCCGGCAGCACACTGCTCTTCCCCACCCTGCACATGCCGACCGGCACACCACCGCCAACAACCCCACCCGCCCCACCAACCGCGAGCCGCGGCCTGATGATGCCCACCCGCAAACGCACCCGAATCCAAGACCGCGCCCACCGCATCAACTCCGAACGCGCACTCAACAAAGCCCCACCCTGACGAGCAGGCGGGCAACTAGCTCTTGAAGGGCAGGATCTTGTTGAGCTGGTCGAGTTCTTTGCGCAGGTCGTGGATGAGTGCGGTGCCCCTGGCGGTGTGCGCCACGGCATGGATTCCGTCCTTGTGCTTGACCAGCTCCGAGAGGTCCTGATGGGCGGCACGCACCGATTCCAGCGTGCGCGCGAGCAGGTCGGCGGTGGCCTGGGTGTCGTTTGCTTGCGTCACGGCATCGCAGCCTATCGCCTCACTCTGGGAACTGGGCGGAAACGGCGGGCGCAAACCCGCCAAACCCCGGCGACATCCGGCATAGTCTCTCGGCAACACATTGGGACGGGAAGGGAATGGCCGTGAAGCGCTACGTCACGGGTGGTCTGACCGCCGTGTTGGGGGTCGCGGCGCTGATGGCGGGGTGGCTCGGCGCGGCGCCGACGGCCCGGGCCGGGTGCCAGGACAATCCGCTGCTGTTCTTCTCCACCGCCCAGAAGTGTGACGGGCCGCTTCAGCCCGACGGTAGCTGGCAGCGCTGCGTGATCTATTACTACGAGCCGCCGAAATCCCCGCCGTCGCAGCAGGACTGCCACCAGATGGGTCCGCTGGGCCGGCAGTATCCGTTCCACTCGTTCTATCAACCGGAGACCCACATCGGCCCCTAGCTGTGCTAACCCGGCCCCCAGCGCGCTTCCGAGTCCAGGATCGGGCAGTAACACACGTCGAAGGCGTGCCTGAGGGCGCCGCTCAGAGAGTCCAGGTTGGCCGGGCTGCCCAGCAGGTAGCCGTCGGCGGACAGCATGTCGGCCGGCGACACCGCCCGCGCGACGCGGCGCACCGCCGCAGCCCCCTCTACACGTAATCGGGTTTCAACACCTCCCAGACCGGGTTACCTACCGCCAAGCAGGTTTTAGGCCTGCCATGTTCAAGGGCGGTTCGCACGGCCAGCCCGGAGGGAGTCGGGATATGGCCGAACGAGGTGCCGAACCCAACGTCCCACGAGGCCGTCGATTGTTTTTGCGAGCGGTGCGGCATCTGTTCAGTCCGTTGCGCCCTGACGATTACCTCGAGATGGTTAACCCGCTCTGGACGACCAAAGAGTTGCGCGGCAAGGTCGAGCGGGTCGAGCCGCAGGGCTCCGAAGCGGCCAGCGTACTGATTCGCCCAGGGTATGAGTGGCCGGGCCACAAGCCGGGCCAGTATGTACGGCTTGGTTTGGTCATCGACGGCCGGTACCACTGGCGCGCATACTCGCTGACTTCGGATCCGCAGCCAGAGGACGGGCTGATCAGCGTCACGCCCAAGGCGGTGGACAGCGGCGTGGTGTCGCCATACCTGGTCCGGAAAATTCAGCCCGGAGAGCTGGTACGGCTCGGCGAAATAGAGGGCGTCTTCACCCTGCCCGAGCCGCTGCCCGCGAAAATGCTGTTCATCAGCGCCGGCAGCGGCATCACGCCGATCATCAGCATGCTGCGCAGCCTGGATCACCGCGGTGAGCTGGACGACGTGGTGGTGTTTCATTCCGCCCGCACCCGCGAGCAGGTGATGTTCCTGCCGGTACTGGAAGACCTCGACCGCCGCCACGAACACATGCGGCTGGATCTGCGGCTCACGGCCGAACGCGGCCGGTTGTCGCCGAGCGACTTGGACGAGTTGTGTCCGGACTGGCGCGAACGCGAAGCGTTCTGTTCGGGTCCGGGCGAATTGCTCGATGCGATGATCCAGCACTGGGAGGACAACGGCGACCCTGATCGGCTGCACTATGAGCGGTTCCAGCCGAAGATCGGCGGCAACGCCGGCGCAGGCGAAGGGGGCAAGGTTGCCTTCCTCGAAAGCGAGACTGCTGTCGAATGCGATGGAGGCACGCCCATTCTGGAAGCCGGCGAACAGGCCGGTCTGAACCTCGCGTACGGCTGCCGAATCGGCATCTGCCACACCTGTGTTGGGAGGTTGAAGGCCGGCAAGGTGCGCGACCTGCGTTCCGGGGATGTCAGCGAGCCGATCGGACAAGACGTGAGGATCTGTATCCACACTGCCGAAGGTGACGTCGAACTCGAACTGTGATCGAAGGGAGCCACAGTGACCACTACTGCGGAGAGCCCGCTCGCCCGTCTGAGCGAGCAGGAACTGGAAAAACTTGCCAAAGAGTTCGATGCGATCCACGACGAGGTTTTCGCTGAACTCGGTGATCGCGACCGCCACTACATCAAGACGGTGATTTCGGTGCAGCGCCAGATCGTCGTGGCCGGACGTGTGCTGTTGCTGGCATCGCGGTCAAGAACTGCGTGGGTGCTCGGCACGGCATGTCTGAGTATGGCCAAAATCTTGGAGAACATGGAACTCGGCCACAACATCATGCACGGCCAATGGGATTGGATGAACGACCCCGACGTCCATTCCTCGGTGTGGGACTGGGACACCGCCTCAACGGCGAAAGCGTGGAAACACTCGCATAACTATATCCATCACACCTACACCAACATCCGGGGCAAGGATCGCGATCTCGGCTACGAGATAATGAGGATTGACCCGAATCAGCCGTGGCATCCGGTCTGGCTCGCCCAACCACTGTTCAACTTTTTGCTGACGATTTTGTTCGAATGGGGCGTGGCCGTTCACGATATCGACTTCCGCGCCGCACAGCGCGGTGAGAAGCCGTGGTCGGAGGTGCGCCAGGAGCTCAAGGGAATCCGAGGTAAGGCGCGCGCGCAGATTGTCAAGGACTATCTCGGCTGGCCGGCGATCAGCGCCGGCGCGTTTGCCTTGGCCCAGCTGGCCCTTCGTGGCCGAATTGATCAGCCGGCGAAGTCGCGTGTCGGCCGGCGGCTTCGGAAGATCTCGAGCAAGGGCCGGATCGGCGTCACGGCGAATATGCTGGACCGGCTGTTGCCGGGTGTCGAAAGTACCTATTTGCGCACCCTGGCCGCCGACGCACTGGCTAATCTCATCCGCAATGTGTGGGCTCACGCCATCATTTTCTGCGGGCATTTCCCCGACCAGACTTACACATTCAGCGAAGAGGAAGTGGATAACGAGACCCGCGGCGGGTGGTACGTCCGCCAGTTGATCGGCGCAGCCAACATCGAGGGCAGTCCGCTGTTCCACGTCATCAGCGGCAACTTGGGTTACCAAGTCGAACACCATCTGTATCCGGACATGCCCAGTAGCAGGTACTCCGAGATCGCGCCCAGGATCAAGGACATCTGCGAGCGCTATGAGTTGCCCTACAACTCCGGGCGGTTCTCCAAACAGTGGCTTACGGTGCACCGCAGTATCTTCCGGTTGGCATTCCCCGGCGGGAAACCTCGGCCGAAGCCTGGGCCATACCACAGCCCCGAGCGGAGAACCGGCCCCGGCGGCCCCAGCGAGGCCAGCCGATTCCGTGACCGACTACCCGCCGAACACCCTGATGCCGGGCCGGAACACGAGTACGGCGGTGTCGAGGTGCAGCCGCCACCGCGTGGCAACGCCTAGCGCGGCGACCCTACTCAGTGCGGTGGACGCATCGCCCAACGGCTTCCGGGTCCGATCACGCCGACCCCATCAATTGCGCAGCGACCGTTGCGCCGAGGTTCCAGCACGCCTCGATATCGGCCTTGGTGGGCTTACCGGACACCACGACGTAGTCGGCGGCCTTCATCCACCCCAGGCCGGTCGTGATGGAGTCGACGGCACGTTCGGCTCCCTCGGTGCCTTCGTTGCCGTGCAGATACAGCCCGAAGGGCCGGCCGCGGGTCGAATCCAGGATCGGGTAGTAACACACGTCGAAGGCGTGCTTGAGGGCGCCGCTCAGATAGCCCAGGTTGGCCGGGCTGCCCAGCAGGTAGCCGTCGGCGGACAGCATGTCGGCCGGCGACACCGCCAACGCCGCGCGGCGCACCACCTCGACCCCCTCGATCTCGGGATCGGTCGCCCCGGACAACACCGCCTCGAACATGGCCTGGCAGTACGGCGACGGCGTGTGGTGAACGATCAACAGGGTCTTGCTCATCGGCTGTCCTGCAGCCGGACCGCGGTCTTCATGGTCTCCCGCGCGCGGCGCCGGTCCCCGGCGTACTCGTAGGCGCGGGCCAGCCGGTACCAGCGCCGCCAGTTATCGGGGTCGGCGTCGAGTTCGGCGCGCACCGTGTGGAACAGGGCATCAGCGGCGTCGCGTTCGATACGACCCGACGGCCGTCGCGGCAACGCGCTGGCGTCAAGTTCCATACCGTCGTCGGCGATCAGCCGGGACAGCCGCTGATGGGCGAAGCCGTCGCGCAGGGTGGCGATCATCGCCCACAGGCCGATGAACGGCATGACCAGCAGCGCCAGCCCCAACCCGACCGCGGGCGCCGAGCCGGACGTGATCAGCAGCACCGCGATCCGGCCCAAGAACACCAGATACATCAACAGTGCCAGGCACATGAAGGCGATGAGTGCCTTCATCCGGGCGGCCGCCGACACTGTGACCACGCCTACTGCAGGTCGAGGAGGGGTTCGAGGCCGATCGTCAGGCCCGGGAATTCGGCGACGCGCCGCACCGCCAGCAGCACCCCCGGAACGAACGACGTCCGGTCGATGCTGTCGTGGCGGATGGTGAGCGTCTCGCCCAGGGTGCCGAACAGCACCTCCTGGTGGGCGACCAGCCCGGCCAGACGTACCGAATGCACCGGAACGCCGTCCACGTCGGCGCCGCGCGCTCCCGGCAGGCCGGTGCTGGTCGCATCGGGGTTGGGCGGCAGGCCTTTTCGGGCCTCGGCGATCAGCGCGGCGGTGCGGCTGGCGGTGCCCGACGGCGCATCGGCCTTCTGCGGGTGGTGCAGCTCGATGACCTCCACCGATTCGAAGAACCTGGCGGCCTGCACCGCGAAGTGCATCGACAGCACCGCGCCGATGGCGAAGTTGGGTGCGATCAGCACCGACGCACCGGGTTTGGCGGCCAACCAGGAGCGGACCTGGTCGAGCCGCTCGGCGGTGAATCCGGTGGTGCCGACCACCGCGTGAATCCCGTTGTCGATCAAGAACTTCAGATTGTCCATCACGACGTCCGGGTGGGTGAAGTCGATCACGACCTCGGTGTCCCCGGCGGTCAGCAGGCTCAGCTCGTCACCGGCGTCGACCTCCGCGGACAGGGTCAGATCATCGGCGGCGCGCACCGCCGCAACCATCGTGGCACCGACTTTGCCCTTGGCGCCCAGCACTGCTACCCGCATGGCTGCCACCCTAGCGGGGACTGCGAGCGCGGCGAAGCCGGGCGCAGCGGGCCGCCGCCCTCAACACGGCAGCAAGCGTCAGGACACCTCCCGGCGGGCCTCCTCGGGCCGATCGGCTGCGGCCAGGCGCTCGGCCACGAACCGGCACATGAGATCGAACGCCGCCCGACTGTCCGGCAGAAAGGGGAACAACGCCGGGAATGCGTGCAGTTGGCGCGCCCACACCTCCAGACGGCTGGGCCGGCCCAGCCGCTGCAGCACGGCGTGCAGCCGTTCGGCATCGCAGCGCAGAATCTCCGACTCGGCCGCGATCAGCAGGGCCGGCGGCATGGTCTCCAGCCGGCCGTTGATCGGCGACAGATCGTGGCGCAGCTTCGCCGAGGGGCACACCAGATCGATGATGTCGGGCAGCACCGCCGGTATCCCGAACGCGTCGGCGCGCAAATTGCTGTGCGTCGTGCGCGCGACCCCGTCGAGCTCCAGCAGCGGCGAGATCCCGATCACCCCGGCCGGGGCCGGCAGGCCACGCTGCTGGCCGGTCAGCGCGGTCGCGAATGCCAAAAACCCACCGGCGGAGTCCCCGGCGAGAACCGTTTTGTCCGGGTCGGCGCCGAGGCCGAGCAGCCACCGGTAGGCGCCGATGCAATCGTCCACCGATCCGTCCACCGTCACCTGCGGGTACTGCCGGTAGTCGACGTGAACGACCGGCAGCCCGGTGCGTCGGGCGAGCTTGGCCACCACATGCAGGTGAGTGTCCAGGCCCCCGGTGACGAAGCCGCCGCCGTGGAAATACAGGATGGCGCCGTCGGCGAACGCCTCGCCCAGGGCCCGGCCGCGATCAGCCGCGCGGACAACCTCAATCGGGACGTCGGCGCCCGCACCGCGAACGAAGCCCACTCCCACGAACGGCCGGACCCGTTGCAGCTTGGCGACGGTGTTGATCCGGCGGCCCACCGTGGTCACCCGGCCGGCGACCGTTCCGCTGCCGGCGTGCAGCACCAGCCGCCGCAGCAGGCGCGGGGTGACGGCGTTGGCGACCCCGTAGATCAGCTTGGCGGGCAGGCTTGCGCGATGAAGTGAAGCGGCTCCGAGCATCCGGGCAGTCTAGGGGGATGCCTAGAGGAACGCGCCGTGATTTGCCGAAACCGCCTGGAAGTTAACGCCAATTCGCTCAGGCGTCGATGACGATCCGGCCGCCGCGGGCCCGGGATACGCAGACCAGCATCTCGTCGCACTCCTCCGCGGTGCGTCCTCGCCGGTCGACATCACCGGAGACCACCTTGACCTTGCAGGTGCCGCAGAACCCCTGCCGACATGAGCAGGCGGTGGTCGGGTCGGCGTCGAGCATCACATCCAGCGCCGAACGGTCCGCCGGGATCAGCAGCATTCGCCGCGAGCGGGCCAGCTCGAGTTCGAAGGGCACGCCGTCGACGACCGGCGGCGGGCTGAACCGCTCGTAGTGCAGCGGCGCATCGGCGTGTTCGTTGCGGGTGGCGCGCACCGCTTCGAGCATCGCGGTCGGCCCGCACACATACACCGCGGTCTGCGGACCGGCATCGGCCAGCAGTTCGTCGGTGCCGGCGAACCGCCCGTGTTCGTCGTCGGCCCATACCGTGACGCGCTCGGAATCCACCGCCAGCACCTCGTCGAGCAGCGGCATGTCGGCCCGGCTGCGGCCGGCATACACGGCGCGCCAATTGATTCGGCGCTGCGCGGCCTCGCGCAGCATCGGCAGCATCGGGGTTACCCCGATCCCGCCGATGACGAATAGCACGTCGCTCTCATCGGTGCCGAGATAGAACGCGTTGCGCGGACCCTCGAACACCAAGGTGTCGCCCACAGCGTAGGACTCGTGCATCTCCACCGACCCGCCGCCACCGTCGTCGAGCCGCCGCACCGCGATGCGGTACTCGGTGCGTCGGCCGGGCACCCCGCACAGCGAGTACTGGCGGCGACGGCCCGACGGCAGCTGCACGTCGATATGACCGCCCGGAGTCCAGGACGGCAGCAGGCCGTGAGGGTCGGCGATCGTCAGCGCCACGACGTCCGGGGTCAGCATCTCCCGCTTGGTGACGACCGCGGCGATGGTCCGCGAGACCGGCGCGACCCGCGACGGCTTCCACCTCGACAGCCCCGAGATGCCGCTGAAGATCGTCACCGATCCCCAGAGCAGGCTGAAGAACCGGTCATGTTTGCGCCGGCCGTAGAGGTCCGGGGGTCGCGAACGCCAGATGTCTTGCGGCATTTCAGCTTTGCCGGATCTCAGGGATGTCGGTGTCGGGAGCGTCTGCGCTGCCGGCCACATGCTGGTCCACCCATTCGCCGGTGAGCCGGGCGATCACCTCGGGGCGGTCGGTCACCACCCAGTGCCCACCGTCGATGTCGAGCACCCGGTTGCGCGGCGGGATCGCACCGGTGAACCGCTGCAGGGCGGGGCTGACGAACAGGTCCAGGCGCGGTGCGAGCACCTGGACGGCCACCTCGGTGGAGGGCAGCGGCACGGATGGCTTCATCATCGGTCGCGGCATGTTCGCCCGGTAGAGGTTGAGGCCGTTGACGTAGTCGTTCTCGGCACGGTGGGTGGCCCGTCGCGGGCCGCCGGAGCGGCCGATCCGTTCCAGCGTCTCGATGAGTCTGCCGCCGAATCCGGACCGGAACAGCGCTTCGGGCAACCGCGGGGTCAAAAACAGCCAGATGTAGGTCGACTCCAGCACCTGCCGGACCACATCCGCGAACGCCCGCAGGCTGCGCGGCGACCGCAGGAACCGGCCGGCGTACTCCAGATGGGGCCCCGAAATCGAGGTGTAGGAACCGATTTTGGCTGCCACGGCGGGGTCGGTCACCGCCGCCCAGCCCTGAATGGAACCCCAGTCGTGGGCCAGCAGATGGACCTGTTCGACACCCAGGTGCTCGATCACCGCACCGATGTCGTCGACCAGCTGAGGCAGCCGGTAGCCCGACCTGTCCGCCGGCGCAGCGGACGCGCCCGCACCGCGCACGTCGTATGCGACGACGTTGTAGCGGCCCGTCTCGACGAGCTCCTCGGCCACCGCATCCCACACGTGGTGGTTGTCCGGGTAGCCGTGAACGGCCAGGATCGTCGGCCGCCCCGGGTCTAGGTCGGTGTAGGCGTGCACCGCCAGCGTGACGCCGTCGGATGCGGTGAGAGTGCTCATGTGGCCCCTGTTGTCGGTGGTCAGTGCGTGGCGCGGGCGGCGGGCGAAATGGCCAGATAGTTGACCGCTTTCTCGACCCCGCCGAGTTGGGCCGGGTGAAAGCCCGGCCGGTAGTAGGAGGCGATGGCGGGCATGAATTCGAACGGAGCGGGAACCAGCCCACGCCGCGAGACCGTGAACCAGTCCCGCCAGCGCGGCTTGGTTCCGGCCGGCAATTGCGGGTCCACCTTGTACATGAACCGCAGGCCGCGCACCCATAGCCACAGCATCATCGGCGTGACGATCAACTGGGTGCGCACCTGCCGGAAGTATCCGGCCCGCAGGTGCTTCATCACGTCGAAGGCGACGGCCTTGTGCTCGACCTCTTCGGCGCCGTGCCAGCGCAGCATGTCCAGCATCGCCGGATGGGCGCCGACCGCATCCAGCGCGGGGCTCTCGAGGACCCACTCCCCCAGGATCGCCGTGTAGTGCTCGACGGCGGCGACCAGCGCCACCCGTTCCAGCAGCCAGCGCTGCTGGCGGCGCTGACTCCAGTGCGGCCGGTCGCCGAGCAGGCGAGCGAACAGCCACTTGATCTGGGCGGTGAACGGTGACATGTCGATGCCGCGGGCGGCCAGCGCCTCGACGACGCCGGTGTGCGCCTGCGCGTGGGTAGCCTCCTGCCCGATGAACCCCTGGACGTCGAGGCGCAGTTGGTCGTCTTTGATCAACGGCAGCGCCTGCTTGAACACCTCGACGAAGAACTCCTCGCCGGCGGGCAGCAATAGGTGCAGCACGTTGCAGAAATGGGTGGCGAAGGGTTCCCCGGGCAGGTAGTGCACCGGCAGGTCCGACCAGTCGAATCCGACGTCACGGGCCTGTAGGACGATCCGCTCGTGGTCCAGTGAGCCGTCATGCGGGCCCGCGGCGCTGTCGTCGACCTTGAGCATGTCAACCCCCATCACGTTTACAAAGAAGCATATTTTGTCTTTGCCTTGGACAGATGATTAGCCAGGGTACAACGATACCACCGGTACTGCCTACATTGAACGCGCCGGAGGGATGGATGGGCCGGAGCAACCGGGCCCGACCGGATCAGCCCGGCGCCAATGCCGCCACGATGTCGGCGGCAGGCGCCCCGCGGACCGTCCGGTAGGCGGTCCCAGCCCACAGGCTGGTCCCGTGCGGGTCATCCATCGCCACCGCCGCTGCCCGGATCGGTTTGGTCATGTGGTTGATCTCCGGATACCCCACCGGCGCCACGTTGTCGAAGGTCCGGGTGAAGTCGTTCTCCAGTCCGCGCGCGTAGCGGCCCGAGAACGCACACGTCACCGTGGTGTTGATGAACTCCGGATTGGTCAGCGCCGCACGGTGCGTCGGGTTGGTACCCGCCTCGTCCGCCAGCAGCAGTGCCGTACCGACCTGGGCGGCCACCGCACCGCGTCCCAGCACCCCGGCCACATCGCTCGCGGTGCCCAGACCACCGGCCGCCACCAGCGGGACGTCACCGTGGGCGTGGCCGATCTCGGCCAGCAGATCCTCGAGCGGCTCGCTGCCCGGCCGCACGTCGGGCGCGAAGCTGCCACGGTGCCCGCCGGCGCCAGGGCCCTGCACCACCAACGCGTCGGCGCCGTGCGCCACCGCGATACCGGCCTCGTACGCCGAGGTCACCGTGACCAGAGTCATGATGCGCAGCGCCCGCAGCCTCGCCAGGTCCTCCGGCGCCGGGGTCCCGAACGTGAACGACACCACCGTGGGCCGTAGGTCGGCGATCACGTCGAGCTTCTCCGGCCAGCAGTCGTCGTCGCCGAAGCGGGGCCGGCCCAGTTCGACGCCGTAATGCTCGGCCAGTGGTTCGAGCAGATCGGCATACTCGTCGAGCAGCACCATATCGGCATCACTGGGTTGCGGCACAAACAGATTGGCCCCGATCGGGCCGGCCGTGGCGCTGCGTGCCGCGGTGATGTCGTCGGCCAACTGTTGTGGGGTGCGGTAACCGCCGGCGACGAAACCCAGCCCGCCCGCCTGCGACACGGCGGCCGCCAGCGCCGGTGTGCTGGGACCGCCGGCCATCGGCGCACCGAGCAGTGGGACCGCGAGTTCGGAGAAGCTGAAAGCCATCCCCCTAGCCTGCCATCAACCGGCCAGTGCCCGCAGCCGGCGGGGGAGCGCCCCCTTCGATCGGTAGGGACCGAGCACCGCCACCCCGTAGGGCCCGCCCAACAGTCGGTGCGCCACCGCGTTGACCTCGTCGAGGGTGACCGCGGACAGCTCCCGCAGGGTACGGGAGATGGGACGGTGCCGTCCGTAGTTCAGTTCGGTACGGCCGAGCCGGTTCATCCGCGAACCCGAATCCTCCAGTCCCAGAACCAGTCCGCCGCGCAAGGATCCCTTGGCGATCCGGCACTCCTCGGCGGTGATGCCGTCGCGCGCGACCGAGTCGAGCACCTCGGTGGTCACCGCCGCCACTTCGGCGAACCGCTCCGGCTGGCAGGCGGTGTAGACCGACAGTGCACCCGCGTCGGCGAAGGTGTCCACCGACGAGTAGATCGAGTACGCCAGCCCGCGCGATTCCCGAACCTGTTGGAACAACCGCGAACTCAACCCCCCGCCGAGGGCGGTGTTGAGCACTGCCAGCGCCTGACGGTGCGGCCAGTGCCGCCCCGGGGCGCGCACCCCCAGCGACATGTGGGTCTGGTCGGCGTCCCGGTTGACCAACGTCAGCCCCGGAGAACCCGGGATCCGGGCGGTCCCCCGCCGCGGGGTAGCGGGCCGCTGACCGCGAACCAGCCGATGCCCGAAGTGTTCTCGGACCAGTGCCACCACGGTGTCGTGATCGACGTTGCCGGCCACCGCCACCACCATGCGCTCCGGGGTGTAGCGACGCTGGTGAAACGAGCGCAGCTGGGCGCGGGTCATCGCCGACACCGATTCGACATTGCCGATCACCGGCCGTCCGATCGGATGGTCGCCGAACAGCGTCGACAAGAACACGTCGCCCAGCGCGTCCTCGGGATCGTCGTCGCGCATCGCGAGTTCTTCGAGGACCACGTCGCGCTCGAGATCGACGTCGGCGGCCGCGCAGGACCCGTTGAGCACCACGTCGCTCACCAGCGCGACGGCCAGCTCCAGATCGGTGTCGAGCACGTGGGCGTAGTAGCAGGTGTGCTCTTTGCCGGTGAAGGCGTTGAGCTCTCCGCCGACGGCGTCCATGGCCTGGGCGATGCCGGCCGCCGTGCGGGTCGGGGTGGCCTTGAACAGCAGGTGCTCCAGGAAGTGCGCCGCACCGGCGACCGTGGCGCCCTCGTCACGTGATCCGACGCCGACCCAGACGCCCACCGACGCCGAACGGACCGCAGGGAGGTACTCGGTGACCACCCGCAGCCCGCCCGGCAGCGTGGTACGTCGCAGTGCGGCGTGCGCGATGTCAGCTCTCGGTGGGAGCGGCATCGGCAGGCTCGGTGGACCCCGCTTCTTGGGCCGACTCGGCGGCGTCCTCCACCGGCACCAGCGAGATCTTGCCGCGGTTGTCGATGTCGGCGATCTCCACCCGCAGCTTGTCGCCGACCTTGACGACGTCCTCGACCTTGGCGACGCGCTTGCCCTTGCCCAGCTTGGAGATGTGCACCAGCCCGTCGCGGCCCGGCAGCAGCGAGATGAACGCGCCGAAGTCGGTGGTCTTGACGACGGTGCCCAGGAACCGCTCACCGATCTTGGGCAGCTGCGGGTTGGCGATCGCGTTGATCTTGTCGATCGCGGCCTGCGCCGACGGGCCGTCGGTGGCGCCGACGAACACGGTGCCGTCGTCCTCGATGGAGATCTGGGCGCCGGTCTCCTCGGTGATCGAGTTGATCATCTTGCCCTTGGGCCCGATCACCTCGCCGATCTTGTCCACCGGAACCTTGATGGTGGTGACCCGCGGCGCGTACGGGCTCATCTCGTCGGGGGCGTCGATGGCCTCGGCCATCACCTCGAGGATGGTCATACGCGCGTCCTTGGCCTGCGCCAGCGCGCCCGCGAGCACCTGGGACGGGATGCCGTCGAGCTTGGTGTCCAACTGCAGCGCGGTGACGAAGTCCTTGGTGCCGGCGACCTTGAAGTCCATGTCGCCGAACGCATCCTCGGCGCCCAGGATGTCGGTGAGCGCAACGAACCGGCGCTCGGTCTTGCCGTCGATCTCGACGTCGTCGGAGACCAGGCCCATCGCGATGCCGGCGACCGGCGCCTTCAGCGGCACCCCGGCGTTGAGCAGCGCCAGCGTGGAGGCGCAGACCGAGCCCATCGAGGTGGATCCGTTGGAGCTCAGGGCTTCCGAGACCTGCCGGATGGCGTAGGGGAACTCCTCGATGCTGGGCAGCACCGGAACCAGGGCCCGCTCGGCCAATGCGCCGTGGCCGATTTCGCGGCGCTTGGGCGAACCGACGCGGCCGGTCTCACCGGTCGAGTACGGCGGGAAGTTGTAGTGGTGCATGTAGCGCTTGGACGTCTCCGGTCCCAGCGAGTCGATCTGCTGGGCCATCTTCATCATGTCCAGCGTGGTCACACCCATGATCTGGGTCTCGCCGCGCTCAAACAGCGCGCTGCCGTGCGCCCGGGGCACCACCGCGACCTCCGCGCTCAATGCCCGAATGTCGGTGATGCCGCGGCCGTCGATGCGGAAGTGGTCGGTCAGGATGCGCTGGCGCACCAGCTTTTTGGTCAGGCTGCGGTAGGCCGCGCTGATCTCCTTCTCGCGTCCCTCGTAGGTCTCGGCGAGCCGCGCGACCACCTCGGCCTTGATCTCCTCGGTGCGATCGTCGCGCTCGGCCTTGCCGGCGATGGTCAGCGCCTTGGCCAGCTCATCGGTGGCCACCGAGGCCACCGAGTAGTAGACGTCCTCGCCGTAGGAGGGGAACAGCGGGTAGTCGGCGGTCGGGCGGGCGGCGGCGTCGGCCAGCTCCTGCTGGGCCTTGCACAGCGCCGCGATGAACGGCTTGGCCGCCTCCAGCCCTTCGGCGACCACCGTCTCGGTCGGCGCCTGCGCACCGGCCTCGATCAGCTCGATGACGTTCTCGGTGGCCTCGGCCTCGACCATCATGATCGCGACGTCACCATCATCGAGGGTGCGTCCGGCCAGCACCATGTCGAACGCCGCGCGCTCGAGCTGCTCGACGGTGGGGAATGCCACCCAGCTGCCGTCGATGAGCGCCACCCGGGCCGCGCCGACCGGGCCGGAGAACGGCAGGCCGGCGAGCTGAGTGGAGGCGGATGCAGCGTTGATCGCCACCACGTCGTACAGGTCGTTTGGGTTCAGGCTCAACACCGTCACGACGACCTGGATCTCGTTGCGCAGGCCGTCCACGAAGGACGGGCGCAGCGGGCGGTCGGTGAGCCGGCAGGTCAGGATCGCGTCGGTGGACGGCCGGCCCTCGCGGCGGAAGAACGAGCCGGGGATGCGCCCGGCGGCATACATCCGCTCCTCGACGTCGACGGTGAGCGGGAAGAAGTCGAAGTGCTCCTTGGGAGCCTTGCTGGCGGTGGTCGCCGACAGCAGCATGGTTTCGTCGTCGAGATAGGCGACGACACTGCCGGCCGCCTGCTGGGCCAACCGGCCGGTCTCGAAGCGGATGGTGCGGGTGCCGAAGCTCCCGTTGTCGATGGTGGCGGTGGACTCGAAAACGCCTTCTTCAATTTCAATTGCAGACATGGACGCCCGTACGGCCTTCCTGGTTCGTTCAGCTGTTTCGCAACGCCAGACGTGGACCAGTGCGGACCTGGATGCGGCTACGGTCGTCGATCGAAGCGGCCGGATCTCTAGTACTCCTCGACCCGGCTGCCACTACCGAAGACCGCCCGACTCAGGTCTGGGCTGATCGCCCCGAACGTGTCCCGTCGTGACGTGCCGGAGTGACGCGCGCGGACTGCGTGGGCCACACCGATCTCCGGGCGGGGCCCGGAACGGTCTCACTCTACACGGCGGCGGTTGCCGCCGGTTGTCAGCGACGCAGGCCCAGGCGCTCGATGAGCGAGCGGTAACGCGCCACATCGACCTGGGCGAGGTACTTGAGCAGACGACGCCGCCGGCCGACCAGCAGCAGCAGGCCGCGCCGGGAGTGGTGGTCGTGCTTGTGGGTCTTGAGGTGCTCGGTGAGGTCGACGATCCGCTTGGTGAGCAGCGCGACCTGCGCTTCCGGAGAACCGGTGTCGGTCTCGTGCAGACCGTAGTTGCCCAGGATCTCTTTTTTCTGCTCGACTGTCAGCGCCACGAAAACATCTCCATCAATCGGTCCCGCGAATGTCATTACGGCGGCCACCGCGGACTGCAGCACACCGAGCGGGGAGTCTAGCAGCGCCGGGGCGGCCCAGACCAATCCCGGCCCGATCCAGGCCCGATCAGTCAGTCTTCGGCCAGTAGAGCGCGGGTCTTGTCCACGTCGGTGTTCATCACCGCCACCAGATCCGCCACCGAGTCGAACTTCTCCTGGCCCCGGATCCGGCTGACGAAATCGACGGCGACCCGCTGGCCGTACAGGTCGGCGGTTTGGTCCAGTACGAACGCCTCGACGGTGCGGGCCCGCCCGGAGAAGGTCGGGTTGGTGCCGACCGACACCGCCGCCCGGCAGCGCTGACCGGCGATGACGGTGCCGGGCACCGGGCCGTGCCCCAGCACGGTGAACCACGCCGCATACACGCCGTCGGCCGGAATGGCCGCATACGCCGACGGCGCCACGTTGGCGGTCGGGAAGCCCAGGTCCTTCCCGCGGCCATCCCCACGCACCACCAGTCCCTCGACCCGGTGCGGCCGGCCCAGGGCCTCGGCTGCGGCGACGACGTCGCCGGCGTCCACGCAGGACCGGATGTAGGTCGAGGAGAAGGTGACCGACTGGGCCGGGTCGGTGTCGGCGCGCTCGGCCACCAGCGACACCGACTGCACCCCGAAACCGAACTGCTCACCGGCGCGGCGCAGCGTCTCGACGTTGCCCGCCGCCTTGCGGCCGAAGGTGAAGTTCTCCCCCACCACCACGTCCACCACGTGCAGGTGCTCGACCAGAAGTTCGTGGATGTAGCGGTCCGGGGGGAGTTTCATGAAGTCGGAGGTGAACGGGATCACCAGGAAGACATCCACGCCGGCTTCTTCGACGAGCTCGGCGCGGCGCGCCAACGTGGTGAGCTGCGCGGGATGGTTGCCCGGATAGACCACTTCCATCGGGTGCGGGTCGAAGGTCATCAGCACCGTCGGCACACCACGGGCCTTACCGGCCTTGACCGCATGGGCGATCAGTTCGGCATGGCCGCGGTGCACACCGTCGAACACGCCGATGGTGAGCACGCACCTGCCCCAGTCTGTGGGGATCTCGTCCTGCCCCCGCCACCGCTGCACATCAGCAAGCCTAAACTGTGTGCCGTGAGCCCTTGGGAGCAGTCGGACGGGCTGACTAGCGTCGCCCAGGACTACCTGAAGGTCATCTGGACCGCGCAGGAATGGTCACCCGACAAGGTCAGCACCAAGATGCTGGCGGAGAAGATCGGTGTATCAGCCAGCACCGCATCGGAATCGATCCGCAAACTCGCCGAAGCCGGCTTGGTGGACCACGAGAAGTACGGCGCGGTCACCCTCACCGACGAGGGACGCCGCGCGGCGCTGGCCATGGTGCGCCGGCACCGGTTGATCGAGACGTTTCTGGTGCGCGAACTGGGCTACAGCTGGGACGAGGTGCACGACGAGGCCGAGGTGCTCGAGCACGCGGTCTCCGATGCGCTGGTGGACCGCATCGACGCCAAACTGGGATTTCCGCAGCGCGACCCGCACGGCGACCCGATCCCGGCGGCCGACGGGCAGGTGCCCACCCCACCGGCCCGGCAGTTGTGGGAGTGCGCCGACGGCGACTCCGGCACGGTGGCCCGGATCTCCGATGCCGACCCGGAGATGCTGCGCTACTTCGACGGGGTGGGCATCAGCCTCGATGCCCGCGTCCAGGTGCTGACCCGCCGCGAGTTCGCCGGGATCATCTCGGTGGCTCTGGAGTCGCCCGCCGGCGAGCAGGCGACCATAGACTTGGGAAGCCCTGCGGCACAGGCGATCTGGGTGGTGTGATCAGCCGGATCACCTCAGGTGGCCGACGAGCTGTCCTTGCTCTCCGAAAAGCTTGTGACGCCATGCGGCTTCCAGCTCCGTGGTGTCGATCTGGGCCGGGTGGAATCCGGGCTTTTTGAACGGGCTCATCGCGGAGTAGAAGCCCGTCCACATCGGCGTGCGCAGCATCTGCACGGTCTCCCGCAGGATCCGGATCGGGTGCCGGCGCCCCTCGCGGTCGGTGGTGGCGATCGAGAGCCAGGCGAACAGCACCAGGATCGGGATGCCACAGTTCTGCGCGAACCGCATCCATCGGATGCGCGTCGATTCCGGCACGCCGACAGCCCGATACACGTCGAAGGCGACCGACTTGTGTTCCAGTTCTTCCAACGCATGCCAGTTGAGCAGGTTGCGAATCTCGGGGTCGTACATCATCGCCTGAATCTCGGGGCTTTTGAGGATGTTCTCCGCCCACACCGCGGTGAAGTGCTCGGCGGCCACGGTGAAGCCGAGGAAGAAGTGCCGGAGCCGGGGCAGCCGATCCGGGCTCGGATACTGCTTGTCGAGGAACTTCTCCATCCGCTCGGTGCTCTCCAGCAGGTATTCGAACCACGCGGTGGGATACCCATCGCGGTGAGCTGCTCGTTGAGCTCGCGGTGCCCGCGCCCGTGAGTTTTCTCCTGCCCGATGAATCCGGCCACCCGCTTGCGCAGGGCCGGGTCGGCGATCTGGTCTTGGTAGCGGCGTACCGACCGCACGAAGATCTCTTCGCCCGGCGGGAAGATCGCCGACAGTATCGCGATCAGGTGGCTGAACACCATGTTGTCGTCAGCGAAGTACTTGTCGGTGTCGGCCGCGCCGAACTCGAAGCTCATCCGGCGCACCGCCGGGTATGCCACGTCGTGAGATGCAGTCATGGTCTCACTCTGACCGGGCGGGCCGATCGATGTAATGCGCGAACCGGACAGCTATTTGACCTATTCGGACACCACGTCACGGCTTGCGGCGGTGCCGGCTCGGCGGCGTGCCGGTCCACCGGCCGAACGCCCGGGTGAATGCGGCGGTCTCGGAGTAGCCGAGCTGGCGGGCGGTCTCCTCGACGGTGAGCCCGGATTCGAGCAGCGCCGCCGCCAGCGTCACCCGGACCTCGTCGACCAGGGCACGGTAGCTGGTGTGCTCGGCGGCCAGCCGGCGATGCAGGGTCCGTTCGGCGATGCAGAGCTCGGCGGCGATGTCGGCCATCGACGGCAGCCGGCCCGGGTCGCGGACCAGGCGGGTACGCACCAGCGCGGCCATCCCGCGCCGCTGGCGCCGCGCCGTCAACAGCTCTTCGCACTGCTGTACGCAGACCTGCGCGGTCACGGCATCGGCGGCCGGCATCGCCTGCGCCAGCACCTCGTTGGGGATCGTGATGGCGCTGCGGGATGACGACGTGTCGACCTCGATAGCCAGCCCGGCGAAGTCGAGACGGCCCTGGGGCACCTCGATCCCGGGCACCTCGACCCGGATCGGCACGGCCGATTCCAGTTGGCCGATCAGCAACGGCGCCAGGTTGATCAGCGCGTAGAGGTCGCGTTCGAGCATGAACTGCCGCACGTCGGCGGGCACCTGGCTGTCGTCGAACTCGATGACGGTGCCGGTGTCGGTGTCGCAGCGGGTGATCCGAAGGAAACTCGATGACAGCGTCGCGAAGCGGCAGGCGACGTTGACCGCGTCACCCCAGGTCGGACTGGCCAACAGCGCATAGCCGAGGATGCCCATGTTGGCGAAGTTGTACCGGACACCCACATCGCGGGCGAACTCCCGCGGGTCGGCAAGGCGGGCAAGGATATTACGCAAGATCGCCAGTTCCTGGCCGGCCTGAACCTCGGTGGCGCTGTCGTCGATGTCGGCCACCGCCACACCGGTGCCGGCCAGGCAGTCGGCCACGGCCACCCCGTGCAGGCCTGCCGCTTCGATCAGATGCCTGCTGGTCGCCACCGGTCGCGGGACATCCCAGTGCGCCCCCTGGGCGGGAGCTTCGGCGGCCACCACGGCGTCCGAAGGTATCAAGTCGGCGTCTAGCATCGGTGGATGGCCAAACTCGAACTGTCCCGCGAGCTGTCACTGCCGCCCGAGCAAGCCTGGGCCCACGCGTCCAACCTCAGTGAACTCGGGGACTGGCTGTCGATGCACCAGGGCTGGCGCTGCGAGTTGCCCGGCGAGCTCGCCGTCGGAACGACGCTGGTCGGGGTCGCCGGGGCCAAGGGCATGCGCAACCGGGTCACCTGGACGGTCCGCAAGTTCGATCCGCCGGCGCTGCTGGAACTCACCGGTGCCGGGGTGGGCGGCACCAAATACGGTCTGTCACTGGCGATCTCCGCGGCCGGCGCGGGCTCGCGTTTCACGCTGCGGCTGGACATGGGCGGCCGGCCGCTGTTCGGACCGATCGGGGCGGCTGCCGCTCGCGCCGTCAAGGGCGACATCGAGAGTTCGATCAAGCGATTCGAAACGCTGTACACCTGAGCCCCCGGATCACGCGAATCAGCCGCTCAGCAGGCCCTTGGCGATGTGGGTGACCTGAACCTCGTTGCTTCCGGCGTAGATCATCAGCGACTTGGCGTCGCGGGCCAATTGCTCGACCCGGTATTCGGCCATGTAGCCGTTGCCGCCGAACAGTTGCACCGCGTCCATCGCCACCTCGGTGGCCGCCTCCGAGGAGTACAGCTTCATCGCCGACGCCTCGGCCAGCGACGGGATCTTGCCGGCCCGCACTTTCTCCAGCGTCGAAAACACCATGTTCTGCACGTTGATCCGGGCCACCTCCATTTTGGCGAGCTTGAGCTGGATCAACTGGAACGCACCGATGTTCTGCCCCCACAGCGTGCGGGTCTTGGCGTAATCGACGCACAGCCGGTGACATTCGTCGATGATGCCCAGCGACATCAGCGCCACGCCCGCGCGTTCGGCGACGAAATTGGCCCGGGCGCTTTCCCGCCCGTCGCCACCGGTGTGCTGCTCGGTCTCCCCGAGCAACCGGTCGCCGGTGATGCGCACGTTGTCGAAGAACAACTCACCGGTCGGTGAGGACATCATGCCCATCTTCTTGAACGGCTTGCCCTGGGTCAGTCCCGGCATCCCGGCGTCGAGCACGAAGGTCAGCACCGGACGATCCCGCCGATCGGCACCCGAGCCGTCGTCCAGCTTGGCGTAGACGATCAGCACATCGGCGAAGGGGCCGTTGGTGATGAACGTCTTCTGCCCGTTGAGGATGTAGTCGGTTCCATCGCGTTTGACGTACGTCTTCATCCCGCCGAAGGCATCCGAGCCGGCGTCCGGCTCGGTGATGGCCCAGCATGCGATCTTGTCCAGCGTCATCAGATCGGGCAGCCAGCGCTCCTTCTGCGCCAGGGTGCCGCGGCTGGCGATGGTGGCCGCCCCCAATCCCAGGCTGACGCCGACGGTGCTGAGCAGCCCGATGCTGACCCCGGACAGCTCCGCGACCATCACCGCCGCCATGGATAGCTGGCCGCCCAAATCGCCCAGGCCGCCGGATGACTCGCGGTCGGCCGCCGGTGCGTCTGTTGCGGCGCGCTGCTTTTCCAGCATGTTCTTGACCGTTTCGCCGGCCAGCACGTCCAGGCCGAACTCGCTGAACAATTTGCGGGCGATCGGATACGGCGACAGCTCACCGCTTTCCAGCGCATCCAGGTGCGGGCGGATCTCTTTGTCGATGAACCCCCGCACCGTGTCGCGCATGATCAGGTCGGTGTCGGACCACTCGAACATCGGTGTTCTCCCAAGGATCAGTGCGGCAGCCGTGCCGCGATGTCGTCGATCTGCCAGATGCCGTCGGTCTCGATGGTCTCGACGTCGTGCCAGCCGGCCAGCCGCGAGATGGCGCCGCCCTGCACCGCGTACACCGTGCCGGTGACCGGACACTTGTCGGTGGCCAGATAGGCCACCAATGGGGAGATATTGGCCGGGCTGAACAGGTCCAGCTCCCCGTCCTCGGGTTCGGCCATCAGCGCACCCATACCGGGGGTGGCCAAGGTCAGGCGGGTGCGGGCGATCGGGGCGATGGCGTTGACCCGCACCCCGTAGCGGTCCAGTTCTTCGGCAGCGATCAGGGTCAGCGCGGCGATGCCCGCCTTGGCCGCGCCGTAGTTCGCCTGACCGGGATTGGGCAGTGTGACTCCGGACCCGGAGGCGGTGTTGATCACGGCGGCATTGGGCTGGTCACCGGCCTTGGACTGCGCCTTCCAGTACGCCGCGGCGTGATGCAGCATCGCGAAATGCCCCTTGAGGTGCACCGCGATCACGGCATCCCACTGTGACTCCTCCATGCCGGGAATGAAAGAGTCCCGCAGAATTCCGGCGTTGTTGACCAGCACATCCAGCCGGCCGAACTCGTCGATCGCCCGCTCGACAACGCCTTTCGCGCACGACCAATCGGCGACGTTGTCGGTGTTGGCCACCGCCCGCCCGCCGGAGGCCACGATCTCCTCGACCACCTGCGCAGCGGTGGTGGTGTCGGCGCCCTCTCCGGCGTTGCTCCCGCCCAGGTCGTTGACCACCACTGCGGCCCCTTCGGCGGCGAACAGCAGGGCGTGTTCGCGCCCGATCCCGCGTCCGGCGCCGGTGATCACCGCGACCCGGCCTTCCAATGCGCCCATCAAAGTCTCCTAGCTGTCGGTGATGACGGCGAAGCCGTCGGTGATCGCCATTTCGTCGGCGCCTACCCGCGCGGTCTCGAACGCGTATGTCGTTGCGCCCTCGGTCGAATCGGCCTTCCAGATCCGGGTCTCCAAGTCGTCGCCGGGCAGCACCATCTTGGAGAACCGCACCGCGAGCCGCCGCAGGCGCGTGACGTCGGAGTCGGCGACCTCGGTGAGCACCGCCCAGGAGGCGAACGCCATGGTGCACAGCCCATGGGCGATGATGCCCGGCAAGCCGGCCGACTTGGCGACGTCCTCATCGAGGTGGATCGGCATCGGATCACCGGATGCCGGGGCGTAGCGGAACGTCTGGTCGGTGTCGACGTGGCCGACGACCTTGCCGATCGGAGCCCGCTGCCGCAGTGCGTCATCGAACTTGTGCCCGGGTCCCAGTTCGCCGATCCGTTTGCCCGCATTGTGTCCGCGGAAGAAACAGGTCACGTATTGCTCGTTGACCAGTTCGCCTTCCTCGGTGCGGCATTCGAGCAGAATCGCCGCGCGGGTGCCCTTCTCCAGTCCTTCGTAGCCGATCATCTTGCCGCGGGAGACCAGCTTGTCTCCCGGTCGGATGGGCCGGTGGAAATGGAAGTCCTGCTCGCCGTGCACCACCCGCGGGATCAGCTCGACCGGTGCCACCTCGACAGCGGGAACCAGCAGCGACTCGAACACCGGCACGATCCCAAACACGGGCGGTGCGAGGTCGCCGCTGCGGTGCGCGGCGATCGGATCGTTGGTCGCTTCGGCGTACTCGACGATCCGCTCCCGGGTGACTTCGAAGCGGTCCTCGTCACTCCACTTGTCCAGCCCGGCATCGTCGAATGCCAGATCGTCAGACATCCCAGGCCGCCTCAGACCGCCGACGCGGCCAGCGCCTCGAGCTGCGCGAGGGTCTTGTCGAGTTGTTTGGCGCCGTCCTTTTCGACCGCCTTGCCCAGCGCACCCTTGATCAGCGCACCCTCGAAATCGCCGGCGACACTGAACTGCGCACCGTCTCCGGACGGTGTCACCGAGAACTCGAACCGGCATTTAACCCCGGCCATCCCGGTCCCGGACAGGGTCAGACTGCTTCCGGCACTCCCCTTTTCGGAGACCTTATCGACCGTCCACTCGATCTTGTTGGCCATGCCGAGCATGACGATCTTGGCGGTCAACGTCGCACCCGGTGTCAGCGTGGCGGGCGGCTCGGCGAGCCACTTTTCGTGAATGGTGAACCACTTGTCCCAGCTGGACAGATCGCAGACGGTGTTCCACAGTGCTTCCGGGCCGACCGCCAGTTGTTTGGTGGCCTCGATGTGTCCCATGCTTTCTCCTTCGATTCAGCGCTCGGCGCGCTGGTAGGCGGTGACCACGGCGGCGCCGCCGAGCCCGATGTTGTGCTGCAGGGCGGCGGTGACACCGTCGACCTGTCGTTTGTCGGCGGTGCCCCGCAGTTGCCAGGTCAGCTCGGAGCACTGCGCCAAACCGGTGGCACCCAGCGGGTGGCCCTTGGAGATCAGCCCCCCGGAGGGGTTGACCACCCAGCGACCGCCGTAGGTGGTGTCGCCGTTGTCGATCAGCTTGGGGGCTTCGCCTTCAGGGCAGAGGCCCAGCGCCTCATAGAGCAGCAGCTCGTTGGCCGAGAAGCAGTCGTGCAGCTCGATGACCTGAAAGTCTTGCGGCCCGAGCCCGGACTGGTCATAGACCCGTTGGGCGGCTTGCACATTCATGTCATAGCCGATCAGGTTCTTGGCGGTGCCGTCGAAGGTGGAGGCGAAGTCGGTGGTCATCGCCTGCCCGACGATCTCGACGGCCTGCCCGGCCAGTCCGTGCTTATCGACGAACGCCTCACTGGCCAGGATCGCCGCCCCCGAGCCGTCCGAGGTCGGCGAGCACTGCAGCTTGGTCAGCGGGTCATAGATCATCCGGGAACCCAGGATGTCGTCGAGGGTGTACTCGTCCTGGAACTGGGCATAGGGGTTGTTCACCGAATGCTTGTGGTTCTTGTAACCGATCTTGGCGAAATGCTCGGCGGTGGAACCGTATTGCTTGATGTGTTCGCGGCCGGCGGCGCCGAACATCCACGGCGCCACCGGAAACAGCACCTCGGAGATCTCGGCCAGCGCCAGCACATGCTTTTCCATCGGCTGGGCACGGTCGTCGTAGGTGGACTCCAGCGAGCCGGGCTTCATCTTCTCGAAGCCCAGCGCGATGGTGCAGTCGGCCAGCCCGCCCCGGATCGCCTGGGCGGCGAGATAGAGCGCGGTCGAACCGGTCGAACAGTTGTTGTTGACATTGACGACCGGGATCCCGGTCAGCCCCAGCTCGTACAGCGCCCGCTGCCCGGAGGTGGACTCACCGTAGACGTAACCGACGTAGCCCTGCTCCACTTCGCGATAGTCGATCCCGGCATCGGCCAGCGCCTTGGTGCCGGATTCGCGGGCCATGTCCGGGTAGTCCCACGCCGACCCGTCGTCGTTGTGGCGCCGGCCCGGCTTCTCGAACTTCGTCATCCCGACGCCGATCACATACACCTTGTTCGCCATGGTTCTCCTCCGCATCCACCAGGTGGCTAGAAACATACAGACCTGATTGCATCTTTACAAGAGGGTGCAGAGACGCCCGGAACGGCCTGCGCAGCGACTCGCCGGCCCGGTGCGATCAGTCGGCTTGCGGGAAGACGCCGGCGGCGACCTGGCGCAAGTGCACACAGGCCCGCTCCCAGCGCCGCCGGGCACGTTGCGGATCGTCGTCGATGAAGCTTGACACCAGGATGCCCCGCAACGCATCCATCGCGGTGTAGACGACGTTGCGGATCTCCTTCTGGGCGGGATGCCCGGGCATCAACTGGGCGATCGCCGCGATGAGGGTGCCGTTGACGACGGGTTCCACTCGTTCGATGTGCCGGGCCAGCATCCGGTCTGTGCGGGCGGCCACCCAAAGTTCCACGGTCGCAATGAACATCGGCCCCTGATGGGATTCCCAGAGGAAATCCAGGGCTGTCGTGACGGGATCGGGGATCGAGTCGACCTGACCGAGTTCGCGGATGGCGGCCTGGGTGCGCTGCTGCGCCAGGTGTTCCACCGCGGCCACGACAAGGTCTTCTTTCGACCGGAAGTGGTGGACCTGGGCGCCTCGGGTGACACCGGCCAGTTCGGCGATGCGCGGTGTGGTGGTGCCGGCGTAACCGTAGGTCACCAGGCAGTCGATGGTGGCATCGAGCAACCGGACCCGCATCGCGGCACTGCGCTGCGCTTGGGTGCGCCGCCCGCGCTGCTCGTCGACACCGGTCGCCATCTCGCTCCCCTTCCCGCCATCAGCCGCTCAACGATACCTGCGGCAGCGGCGCGAGGCGGAGTTACGTTCATATTGGCAGGTTTGTCTGATGCAGCCGCTTCCCGAGGGCGCACGGGCCCGGGCGCAGCTGGCCCGGTTCGTGCAGCAGGTCGTCGAGACGGTTTAAAGCGTTGCCGGGCGAATGACGACCACCGATCTGGTCCGCCGCCCGGAATCCTCCAGCAGCGCGATCACCCGCCCATTCGGGGCGGTAGCCGCATAGACGCCGTCGAGGCCCGCGGGCGCCAGCGGCCGGCCGTGGCTGGCGTCGAGTGACTCGTCGGCGGTCAGGCCGCGGCGCGGAAAGGTTTGCAGGCAGGCCTCATCCAGGCTGTAGCTCAGCCGCGGGGCGTCTCCCAGCTCCTCCAGGGTGCGGGCTTGATCCAGGCCGAAGCTGCCGGCCCGGGTACGCCGCAGCGCGGTCAAGTGCCCGCCCACCCCCAGCTCGCCGCCGAGATCGCGGGCCAGCGCCCGGATGTAGGTACCCGCCGAACAATCCACCTCGACGTCCAGATCGACGAACTGCCCGGTGCGGCGCACCGCGAGGACTTCGAAGCGATCGATGCGCACCGGGCGGGCCGGCAGTTCGACGGCGCGACCCTCCCGGGCCAGCTGGTAGGAGCGCTTGCCGGCGACTTTGATCGCGCTGACCGCCGAGGGCACCTGCAAGATATCCCCACGCAGGTCCGAAACCGCGTCGACGATCTGGGAGTCGGCGAGGTGCGTGGCTGAAACAGTCTGCAGCACTTCGCCGTCGGCATCCTCGGTGGAGGTGGTCTGACCCAGCCGGATGGTGGCGGCATAGGACTTCACCGACGTGGTGAGCAGGCCGAGAATCTTGGTGGCTCGTTCGATGCCGATCACCAGCACGCCGGTGGCCATCGGGTCCAGGGTGCCGGCGTGGCCGACCTTGCGGGTGGAGAAGAATCGGCGGCACCGCGAAACCACGTCGTGGCTGGTGATTCCGGCCGGCTTGTCGACGATCACCAAGCCGGGCTGCACCGGTGTGCTCACAGCACGATCGCCGTCAGCACCAGCCCGTTCGTCACCGACCACCGGCCACGCAGCTCGGTCAGTGGCGGCCCGGCCAGGGCTGCGGGGTCGATCAGGATGCGAGACACGAATGCCCCGGACGCCTCGCCGGTCACAGTGAAACTGATGTGGGCGTCCTCGAAGCCCAGCCACCTCCTGGTCAGCGGAAACCAGGCCTTGTAGGTGGCTTCCTTGGCGCAGAACAGGATCCGGTCCCAGTGCTGACCGTCTGACAGCGCGGCCAGCTCGGCGCGCTCGGCCGGCAGGCTGACCGCGTTCAGCACGCCGTCGGGCAGCACGTCGTGCGGCTCGGCGTCGATGCCTACCGACCGCACGTCAGCGCTGCGACCCACCACCGCGCCGCGGAAACCCGCGCAATGGGTCAGGCTGCCGACTACGCCGTCGGGCCAGGACGGTTCGCCCTTCTCCCCTTTGAGGATCGGCACCGGCGGCTGGCCCAGCTCCTCGAGCGCAAGCCGAGCGCAGTAGCGCGCCGTGACGAACTCGTTGCGGCGCTTGGCGACCGAACGCGCCACCAGCGGCTCTTCCTCGGGCAGCGGGGCCAACCCGGGTGGGTCGTCGTAGCGTTCGGCCCACGCCAGCGAATGCCCCGGCACCGGATCCAGCACCGTGTCCAGCAGCTTGCTCATCGGGACTGCCGCTGCCGCAGGCGTTCCCGGAACTGTGCGCTGGCCGCACGCATCTCGTCGGTGATGGCGAAGTGGCCACCGAACTCGTTGAGATAGCCGGGCGGGTACTGCGGGTCGGGCAGTACCTGCCGCAGCCAGCGGTGCGGCGGGCGTCGCTTCCACTCCCGCGGGTAGCCCACCGAGACCTCTTCGAAGCGCACCCCGTCATAGAAGGTGGTGCGCGGGATGTGCAGATGGCCGTAGACCGAACAGGTGGCGTTGTAGCGGGTGTGCCAGTCGGCGGTCTCGGTGGTGCCGCACCACAGCGAGAACTCCGGATAGAACAGCGCGTCGCAGGGCTCGCGCACCATCGGGAAGTGGTTGACCAATACGGTCGGCGTCATCCAGTCCAGGTCTTCGAGTCGCTTGCGGGTGACGGCCACCCGGTCACGGCACCATGCGTCGCGGGTGCCGTACGGCTCGGGCGACAACAAGAACTCGTCGGTGCACACCACGTTGTTCTCCCGGGCGAGCGCCAGACCCGCGGCCTTGCTGGTCGCCCCGGCGGGCAGGAACGTGTAGTCGTACAGCAGGAACATCGGCACGATCGTGGCCGGGCCGCCCTCCTCGGTCCAGACCGGGAAGGGGTGCTCGGGGGTGATGACGCCCATCTGGTCGCACATGTCGACCAGGTAGTCATAGCGGGAGCGCCCGAAGATCTGCATCGGGTCCTTGGTCGTGGTCCACAGCTCGTGGTTGCCGGGCACCCAGATCACCTTGGCGAAGCGCTTGCGCAACAGGTCCAGCGACCAACGGATCTCATCGGTGCGTTCGGCGACATCACCCGCGACGATCAGCCAGTCGTCACCGGTGGCCGGATGCAGCGACTCGGTGACCGGCTTGTTGCCCATGTGGCCGGTGTGTAGGTCGGAGATCGCCCACAGGGTCGGGCCGTGCGAGGCCGTCGGCTCACGGGTGGTCACGGGGTTCGAGCCTAACGGGTCCGGCGAACTGAAACGTGTTCTCGCCTTCGTGGGAGTGGCCGGGGCCACAACTTGTACACTCCCGGCAGAACACCGGGCGGAAGCGAGGAGTGTCATGCTCACCAAACTGCGGCTGATCACCGCGGTCAGCGCGCTGGTGATGGCCGTCGTCATGGTGGGGCAGCAATCCCCTCCCGGCAGCGTCTCGGGCGAGGGCGGGGTGCAGCTGCGCTCCACCGCGATGCCGCTGGCGCCACCGCCCACCTCGAGCAAACCGGTCAACCTCACCAACCCGCGGCCGTTCGACGCCTGCGAGGACATCCCCTTCGACGTCATCGCCCAACTGGGGCTGGCGTTCACCCCGCCCAAGCCGGTCGAGGGGGTGCGCTGCGAGTTCGATGCCGGCAATTACCAAATGGCCGTCGAGACGTTCGTGTGGCGCAGCTACGACGAGACGTTGCCGGCCGACGCGATCGAGATGAACATCGGCGGGCACCGTGCGGCGCAGTACTGGGTGATGAAGCCCACCGAGTGGAACAACCGCTGGTGGTACTCGTGCATGGTGGCGTTCAAGACCAGCTACGGCGTGATCCAGCAGTCGCTGTACTACTCGCCGGTCTACTCCAGCCCGGACGTGGACTGCCCCACCGAGAACCTGATGCGCGCCCACCAGCTGGCGCCGCACTACAAATACTGATCCCTTGGTGAAGACTGCCCCGCGCCTCGCCGATGTCGTATTGAACCGGGCGCTACGTCGGCTGCCCGCGCCCACCACCGGCTACACCGTGCGCCGGGAGCGCATCGAAATGCGCGACGGTGTCGCCCTGACGGCCGACCACTACCAACCGACCGGCGAGGTGGGCGGCACCCTGCTGGTTCGCTGCCCGTACGGCCGAGGCTTTCCGTTCGCGCTGGTGTTCGGGCGGATGTACGCCGCCCGCGGCTACCGGGTGATCCTGCAGAGTGTCCGCGGCACCTTCGGGTCAGCGGGCGTGTTCGAGCCCATGGTCAACGAGGCCGCCGACGGCGCAGACACCGTGGCGTGGCTGCGCACCCAGCCGTGGTTCACCGGTTCGTTCGGCACCATCGGGCTGTCGTATCTCGGCTTCACCCAGTGGGCATTGCTGGCCGATCCGCCACCGGAGCTGGCGGCCTCGGTCATCACCGTCGGGCCGCACGATCTCTACCAGTCCACCTGGGGCGCCGGGTCGTTCGCGCTCAATGACTTCCTGGGCTGGAGCCACTTGATGGCCCACCAGGAAGACCGCCCGCGGATCCGGGCCGGTGTCCACCAGCTGACCGCCCAGCGCAAGGTGAAGCGCGCCGCGGCCGGCTGGCCGTTGGGTGCGGCCGGCCGGAAACTGCTGGGCGACGGCTCGGCCTGGTATGAGTCGTGGGTCGAACACCCCGACGCCGACGACCCGTTCTGGGATGTGCTGCGCCACCCCGCGGCGCTGGAGCAGTCACGGGTTCCGGTGCTGCTGCTCGGCGGCTGGCAAGACCTGTTCCTGGATCAAACGCTGGCCCAGTACCGGGCGTTGCGCGACCGGGGCGCCGAGGTCGCGATGACCATCGGGCCCTGGACGCACAACCAGATGCTGACCGCCGGCCTGGGATTGGTCACCGCCGAGTCTTTGCAGTGGCTGGACACCCATCTGCGCGGCTCGACCACGACGCCGCGGCCGAGCCGGGTCCGGATCTTCACGGCCGGTCGGGGCTGGGAAGACCGGTCGGATTGGGCGCCGGCCGACGCCGCGTGCCCCTGGTATCTGCAGCCCGGTGGCACACTCGCGGCCACCGCACCGGATGCGGCCGCCCCGCCGGCCACTTTCCGCTTCGATCCCCGCGATCCGCCCCCGACGATCGGCGGGCGACTGCTGTCCGCAGCCGGCGGTTACCGCAACGACAGCCGGCTGCACCGGCGCGCCGACATGCTCAGCTTCACCAGCGCCGCGTTGACCGAAGACTTGGACGTGTGCGGTGTCCCGGTGCTGGAGCTGGACCACAGCTCCGACACCGGCCACGTCGACCTGTTCGTCCGGGTCAGCGAGCTCGACGCGCGCGGCCGCTCGGTCAATGTCACCGACGGCTACCGACGGCTGCGGCAGCACACCGGGCCGGTGCGCATCGAGTTGGACGCCCTGGCGCGCCGTTTCCCCGCCGGCTCCCGGATCCGGGTGCTGATCGGCGGCGGAAACCACCCCCGCTACGCGGCGAACCCGGGCACCGGTGAAGCGCCGATCAGCGCCACGCGGGTGCAACCGGCGACACACACGCTGCGTTTCGGCCGATCACGACTGCTGCTGCCCGCGGACCGCGGCGACGGCCTTGACCAGTAGGTCCGACATCAGCCGCTGCGGATCCAACTGGGCGTCCGCACTGCCCATCACGACGATCGACGTTCGGTCGTCGAGTGCCGCGGTGTACAGGTAGTCGGGATCTTCCTGGGGATCCTCGACGGTCAGCTTGGCCCCGGTTGTGGTGGCACCGGCGATGCCGGGTCCCGGAAGGCGCTCGACGGTCCCGGTCGCCTGCGGCGAGCCGGACAGCGAGATCCGATCGCAGCCTGCCGGATCATCCCCGGCCGCAACCGGGTTCGGTGACCGCAGGGCAACGACGTACATGTTGCCCTGATCCCCCTGGGCGATCACACCGGCGGCTTGGGTGCCCACCGTCGGATCGGCATACCGCGGGATGACCACCGAACGGCACTGCGGCGGATCGACCCGGGCGTCGGTGAACGCGGCGACACCCGACCCGGCGATGTCCTGCTCCCCCAGCGTCTTGGCCGGGTGCGCCGCCGCGGTGAAGCCCGCTGGAAAGTCGTCCTTGACGGCGTCCACCCGCGAGATGTCATACCGCGCCGCTTGTTCGGCAGCGGCCGGTCGCGGGGTAGCCGAATCCGGCTCGGCGCTGGGGCCGCACCCGGCGAGGGCTGCCCCCGCGCCGAGTGCCGCCACCACCGCCAGCCCGCGGCGGCCAACAGCGCGCCGCCCGCGGTCAGGTTCCGGCTTGGCCGCGGTCACCACCACCACCACCAGTGGTGCCAGAAGTGGTGATGGTGCCACCAGTGATGGCCCCACCATTGAGGCATCGGCCCGGCGTGCCAGTCGCCGGCCAGCGTCGTGGGGCCGACAGATTGCAGCTGGCCGCCGAGCACAGCCGGAGCGTCGGCCATCTGGACCGTCGCCGGCGGTGACGCCGAGAACCCCTCCGGGGCGGCCTGCGCCGAGCCCGCAGCACCGGCCAACAGCGCGCCGGCGAACATGCCGACGCCGATCGCTCCGGCCGCCACGCGGCGGCGCGAATTCAGTGAAATCGACATCAGATCCTCCTTCATTCCTGGCCTGTGGTCAATTCTCTGCGATATTCGGATGCTAGCACCGTGACCGCGTCTCAAACAGGGAGGCAGTAAATGTTTTTCCGCCTTGCATATAATTGGGCATCCGAGCCGAAAACCGTTACGATTGAGCGGCCATAGCAGGTCAACAAGTATGTACTGACGTACTGAAGCACTGATTCACGAGCTTCCTTATTTCCTGAAAATATGACGTGATCAGTGCCGCACAAATGTCTTATATAGGCGAATCAGAATAATTCCGGCAGGGATATCGAAGTCCGTTGGCCGCATCAAATAGGAAACGTCGAGTTGATCCGCTCCGCGACGCCCAGTCAGCTACCGGGCTACGCTGGCGGCAGGTAGTGAGGCCCCACCGCAACCGAAGGTCACCCAATGAGCGCTGCCAACGACCCACTCGATAAGCGCAGTGTCGGCGTTCAGCGAACAGCCGACTGGGGCCCGGCCCGTGAGCCGGGCATGAAGCCCACCGAACCGATCCCGCTCCGTCAGACCCGGACGCGCCGAACCGTCGACTTGTCACCGGCCCAGCACCGTGCGCTCGACCTCTGGCAGCGCGACGCCACCGACCGGGTGGGTTGCGCCCGCATCACCGGGCAGGAGGTCATGACCGCCCTGATCGACCAACTGCTCTGCGACCCGGACTTGTCCGCACAAATCATCCGCACCCTTCGGTCCCGGCGCTAAGGCCGCGGCCTACGGTGGTGCGGTGACCGATGACATCCTGCTGGTCGGAACCGAGGACCGGATCCGCACCCTGACCCTCAACCGCCCACAAGCCCGCAATGCGCTGTCGACTGCGTTGCGTGACGCCACCTTCACCGCACTGGCCGAGGCCGATGCCGATGCCGATGTCGACGTGGTGATCCTCACCGGCGCCGACCCGGTGTTCTGCGCCGGACTGGACCTCAAGGAGTTCAGCGATTCAGCTGCGCTGCCGGATATCTCACCGAAGTGGCCGGCGCTGACCAAGCCGGTGATCGGCGCGATCAACGGTGCCGCGGTGACGGGCGGTCTGGAGTTGGCGTTGTACTGCGACATCCTGATCGCCTCGGAACAGGCTCGGTTCGCCGACACCCATGCCCGAGTCGGGCTGATGCCAACCTGGGGTATGAGCGTGCGACTGCCGCAACGGGTCGGCGTGGGCTTGGCCCGCCGGATGAGCCTGACCGGTGATTACCTGTCGGCGGCCGATGCGCTGCGAGCAGGCCTGGTCACCGAGGTGGTGCCGCACGCCGAACTGCTGCCCGCGGCGCGCGCTGCGGCTGCGGCGATCGTCGGCAACAACCAGGCCGCGGTGCGGGCGCTGCTGGCCTCCTATCACCGCATCGACGAGTCGCAGACCGCCACCGCGTTGTGGATGGAGGCGACCGCGGCCAAACAGTGGATGAACCGGGTCAGCGGCGATGATGTCGCCGCCAACCGCCAGGCCGTGCTGGAACGCGGTCGCGCCCAACTGCATTGAGAAAAGCACCGTCCCGGGCGGCAGGTGCGCCGCCCGGGACGGGTGCGTGAGCAGAACCCGCTACCAACCCAGGAACGCGTCGCCCGGGTCCAGCAGCGCGGAGGCGTCGAAGCCGCCGAACAGCGAGCTCAGATCGAAGTCCCCGAACGGCGTCACAAAGGTGTCCGTAACCGTGGCCACGGCGCCGTCCAAGCCGGGGATCGCGGTGTAGATGTTGACGAAGCCGCCACCGAGGTTGAACACGTCATACACCGAACCGATCGCCGGCAGATTCACCGCGTCGACACCGTCGGCGGGAGTGACCTCACCGACGACGAACGACGTGTTGGTCAGGCCCAGCAGCTGCGTCACAGTCTCCTGGGCGTTCACAGTGCCCAGCAGCTCGGCGTTGGCACCCGTGCCGTTGTAGATGTTGAAGTCCTGCGGCGCGATCGGGAGCCCGAACCACATGCCGCCGAGCGGAAGACCGGGGGTGCCACCGCCGATGTTCAGCAGCGGCGGCGAACCGATGGTCTGATAGACCGGACCGTAGCCTTCGACCGTGTCGGCACCGGATCCGGTGAACGGGTCGAAGGTGGTGCTACCGATCGCGAAGGCCTGCTCGCCGCCGGCGACCGTGCCCGCCTGCAGCCCGGTGAACGCGGCACCCGGGTCCAGCGAGGTCCCGGTGCCCATGTCGCTGAACAGCGAGCTCAGGTCCATGCTGCCCCAGGGCGTCACGAACGTGTCGGTGACGGTGCCGCCCTCGCCCGGGGTGGCGATATAGACGTTGGCGAAACCGCCGCCGAAGTTGAACGCGTCGTACACCGTGCCCACCGTCGGCAGGCCGTCGCCGGTGTCCGAAGTGTCGGTGACGACGAGCTGGGTGTTGGTCAGCCCCAACAGGTTGGTGACATCCACCGAGGTGTTGATGGTACCGATTTTGGTGGCGTCGTCGCCGGTACCGCTGTAGACGTCGAAGTCCTGCGAGGCGAGGCCGTTGCCGTGGTGGCTGGGGTCACCTATCGATGCGCCGCCGATGGAAAGGAAGGGAGCGACACCGCCGAGTGCGGAAATCGGAGCGAAGCCCTCCCCCACGTTGACATCGTTGCCGTCGACGAGGAACGGGTCCAGCGTCAGCCCGCCAATGGCGAAGGCAGCCTCGCCACCCCCGGAAGCCCCGGCCTGCAGCGCCGCGAACGCATCGCCCGGTTGCAGCGGCGCCGAGGCATCGATGCCGGCGAACAGCGAGCTCAGGTCCATGCTCCCGAACGGCGTCACGAAGGTGTCGGTGATGGTGGCGTTGGCACCGTCGGCTCCCGGGACGGCGGTGTAGATGTTGGCGAAGCCGCCGCCGAAGTTGAAGACGTCATAGACCGCCCCCTCGGTGGGCAGGTCCGCCGCGGACGCGCCATCGGCGGCGGTCACGTCGGTGACGGTGAATTCGGTGTTGGTGAAGCCGGCGAGGTTGGTCACCACCACGCTGGAGTTGATGCTGCCCAGCTCGGTGCCGTCGGCGTTGTACACCGCAAAATCCTGCGGAGCGGTCGTAGTACCCAGAACGTTCCCGCCGCCCAGCGTCAGTAGCGGCGGCGCGCTGGTCAGCGGGTGAACCAGGGAAAAACCTTCGACATCAGCGCCTGTGAAGTTGCTGAACGGGTCGAAGGTGTAGCCGCCGATCGTGAAGGCGTCAGCACCGCCAGCGCTGGGGCCGGCGACCTCGTTGGCGTCCGCGAGCGCGAGAGCCGCCTGCAGAAACGCCGCGGTCAGCAGTCCGCCTCCGGCTGCTAGACCTGCGGTAATCAACCGATGATTCATCATTCCGTATCTCCTAGTTCCGTGCGTTATCCGAGATGAGTGCCCACGCCGCCCCAGCGACGTCATGTGGCAGCCCTAACAACCAGCGGTATGTTACCGTTGAGTAACCTGAATGTATAGATAGGCTCGCGAAAAACTTTTCGTTTTTCTGATGACTGTTCGAAAACGGTAATGCTGTTCACTTGGGTGGACCTGACCGCCACCCGGGCCCACAGCTCGGGCATCGCCTACGTCGACTTGTTCGTCCCGATTGACGCGGTCGTCACACGCGGCCGGTCGGTGAATGTCACCGATGGCTACCCGCTAGCCCACCGCAGCGCGGACCCGGGCCGCCACTTTCCCCAGCGTCCGGTCGTCATACACCGGCGCGGACTGTTTGCGGGGTATCGGGACCTGCAGCCAGCTTTTGCAGCCGGCGTAGGCGGGGGCCCGGGTCAGCCAGACCGGCTCCACCAGCGGCACCGCCTGCACGACCAGCACGGCCAGCCGATGTTTCGGCCGAAAGTCCAGCCGGTCGGCCCGCACCGATTCACCTGTCCAGATATGCAGATCTTCGATGGCGGCGAGCCCGTCGGGACGGTTGACCGCCAGTGCCGCGACGACCCTGGCCGCCGCGCGCACCAACACCCGGTCATCTTCACAATCGGCGGCGGCCGCGCAGAGCAGGTCACGGTGTTCGGGCCGTACCCGCTCAGCGTGGCTGTGCGCGATCGTCGGGAACAGCAGGAAGTCGTCGGCGGCCACGGCAAAGCGTTTTTCGTGAATTCCGCCCTTGCGCAACAGGATCGACTGCCGCCCGGCCAGCAGCGCATGCACCACCGCGCTCCACTCCTTGAGTGCGGGAGTACTCGCAGCGGCGCACATGCCCTCCACGATAGGTAGTTGCGCGCCCGGCTACGGTGAAGCGGTGAGCGACGACATCCTGCTGGTTCGGACCGAGGGCCGCATCCGCACCCTGACCCTCAACCGCCCGCAGTCCCGCAATGCGCTGTCCCGGGCGTTGTGCGATGCCACATTCAACGCGCTGGCCGAGGCCGACACCGACGACGACGTCGACGTGGTGATCCTCACCGGCGCCGATCCGGTGTTCTGCGCCGGTGTCGACCTCAAGGAACTCAGCGCATCCACCACACAGCTCGGCGATTCTCCACAATGGCCGACGCTGAGCAAGCCGGTTATCGGTGCGATCAACGGCGCCGCGGTGACGGGTGGGCTGGAACTGGCGCTGTCCTGCGACATCCTGATCGCCTCCGAGCAGGCCCGCTTCGCCGACACCCACACAAGGGTCGGGATCCTGCCCGGCTGGGGTCTCACCGTACGGCTCCCCCAACGTGTCGGGGTGGGCCTGGCCCGCCGGATGAGCCTGACCGGTGACTACCTGTCGGCGGCCGACGCGTTGCGGGCCGGCCTGGTCACCGAGGTGGTGCCGCACGCCGATTTGCTGCCGGCCGCCCGGAAGACCGCTGCGGCGATCGTCGGCAACAACCAGGACGCGGTGCGGGCCCTGCTGGGCACCTATCACCGCATCGATGAAGCGCAGACAGCGGCCGGGTTGTGGATCGAGGCGGAGGCATCGCGGCGGTGGTTGCGCCAGGTGAGCGGCGCCGATGTCGCCGCCAACCGGGAGGCCGTACTGAATCGCGGTCGCGCGCAAGTGGGTGAGACGCGGACAATCGGCTAGCCGAGTGACCGGATGACCCGGCAGGGGTTGCCTGCCGCGAGCACCCCGGCCGGGAGGTCCCGGGTCACCACGCTGCCGGCGCCGACGACCGTGTCGGCTCCGATCGACACGCCGGGACAGACGATGACACCCGTTGCCAGCCAGGCGTTATCGCCGATGGTGATCGGCGCCGCCGACTCCCAGCCGGCGCGGCGGGCCTCGATGTCGTCGATCGGGTGCAGGGCGGTAACCAGTTGGGCGCGGGGGCCGATCGACACGTGGTCGCCGATGGTGATCGGCGCGCAGTCGAGCAGGACGGCGTCGTAGTTGATGAAACAGTTCGCGCCGATGCCGATATGTTTGCCGTAGTCGCAACAGAATCGGGGCTCAATGACCGAACCCGCCCCGAATGATCCGAGCAGCTGCCCCAGCAGGTCGCGGCGCCGGTCGTCATCGTCGGGCGCGGTGTCGTTGAACGCGGCAACCAAACGCCGGCAGGCTCGGCGGTCCGCGACCAAGTCGGGATCATCGGGCAAATACCGCTGCCCGCGGAGCATCCGATCCCGCTGACCGCTCATGCCGGCTGATCCTACTGGCGGGCGGTCTGCGCCCATCGCCCCGAGAGCGCGCGCCACCCGACGAACACCAGCCGCAGCGCGATGAACGTGGTCAGGCCCGACCAGATGCCAGCCAGTCCCCAGTCCAGGATCAGCGCCAGCCAGGTCAGCGGTAGGAAGCCGGCCAGCGCGCTGATCACCGTGGCGGTGCGCATAAACGCCGCATCGCCGGCGCCCAGCAGGACCCCGTCGAGAGCGAAAACGATTCCGGCAAGCGGCAATTGGGCGACCAGGAACCACCACGGCACCCCGACTGCGGCCAGCACCGCGGCATCGCTGGTGAATAGTCCGGGTAGCGCACCGGCACCGGCGGCCAGCAGCGCGGCCAGCACCACCGCGGCCACCGTGGAGAACACCGTCACCCGGGCCGCCACCGACTTGGCGTGACCGGCGTGGCCGGCACCCAGTGCGGCTCCGACCAGCGCTTGCGCGGCAATGGCCAGCGAATCGAGCACCAACGCCAAAAACGTCCACAGCTGCAGCACGATCTGATGCGCGGCCAGCGCTGCGGCCCCGAATCGCGCCGCGACCGCGGCCGCCGAGACGAAGCAGGCCTGAAAGGCCAGCGAGCGCACGATCAGGTCACGGCCCATCACCAGTTGCGCCCGTAGCACCGCCGGGTCGGGCCGCAGCGGGACCCGCTCGCAGTGCAGTGCGCGCAGGAACAGCAGCGCCGCCAGCCATTGACCGGCGCAGTTGGCCACCGCCGAGCCGGCCAGTCCCCAGTGCGGCATACCCAGTGCCCCGAACACCAGCAGCGGGCACAGCAGGGCCGAAAGCGCAAATCCGGCAACGACATAGCGCGGCGGACGTACGGTGTCCTGCACACCGCGCAGCCAGCCGTTGCCGGCCAGCGACACCAGGATCGCCGGAGCGCCGAAGATCGCGATCCGCAGCCAAGGTAGCGCGGCCTGCGCGATGTCGTCATGGCCGGCGACGGCCGACACCAGTGGCACCGCTGCGGCCTGCACCCCGATGACGATCAGTGCGCCCAGGCCCAACGCCAGCCAGGTCGCCTGCACCCCTTCGGCGACCGCGGCGGCGCGGTCGCCGGCACCGAAGTGCCGCGCCGAGCGCGCCGTCGTTCCGTAGGACAAGAAGGTGGCCTGCGAGGCGACCAGGCCCAGAATCAGCCCGCCGATCGCCAGCCCGGCCAGCCCCTGGGCGCCGAGCCGGCCGACGACCGCGGTGTCGAACAGCAGATAGAGCGGTTCGGCGGCGAGCACCACCAGCGCCGGCAGCGCCAGCGCCACGATCCGGCGGGCCCCGGCCGACTCAACGGCGTCGGGCATGTCCGTCATGGGCGGATCAAGCCAGCGCGGCGACCAGGGCAGCGACCACGTCGTCCGCGCCGCCGGTGACCGAATAGCCGGCGGCCAGCCGATGTCCCCCGCCGCCGAACGACACCGCCACCGCGCTGAGGTCCACCGCCGACTTGGCCCGCATCGACACCGCCCAGCAGCCCGGCTCGACCTCCTTGAACACCGCCGCCACCTCGGCCTGCTCGGTGGTGCGCACGATGTCGACGATGCTCTCCACCTCTTCGGGCCGCGCGGCGCTGCACTCGGCGTAGTCGACGACGGCATAGACCAGCCCGCGACCATGCGCGGCATCCGCCAGCAGTTGCGCATCGGCCAGCACCCGCGAGAGCATCGTCAGCCAGCCGAACGGATGGGTGTCCATCACGGTGCGGGTGATCGTCGCGTTGTCCACGCCGACGCCGACCAGCCGCGCCGCCAGCCGGTAGGCGCGGGCACTGGCCCATCGGAATGAGCCGGTATCGGTGACCAGCCCGGCATACAGGCAGTGCGCCACGTCTTCGTCGATCGGTTCGCCCCATGCGTCGATCAGATCTGCCACCATCATGGTCGTCGAATCCGCTGACGGGTCAACGTAATTCGCCGTTCCGAACAGCTGATTCGACACATGGTGGTCGATCACCAGCAATTCAGAACCGGCGGCGGCCAGCTCTTGGAGCGCCCCGAGCCGATCAGCGCTCGAGACGTCGACGGTCACCACGAGATCGACCTCGCGGCTTATCGTCTCGGGGCTGACCAGCAACTCGCCGCCCGGCAGCGACCGCAGCGACTGCGGCAGCTCGGCGGGGCAAGCCGGGCGGGCGAAACTGACCTGGACCGCCTTGCCGCACCGGCGCAAGACCATCGCGAGTGCCAGCCCGGCACCGATGGTGTCGGCGTCGGGATGCACATGGCAGATCACCGCCAGCGTGCCTGCAGCCGCCAGCAGCTCCACGGCACCGGCGGCGTCGACGCGCCGACCCGGCGGCAGCGGATCAGGCGCGCGATCGCTCACCGTCACCGCTGTCTTCGGCGCCCGGCTGCGCCGGCGCCTCCCGGTAGGGGTTGGGGTCCCCGACCGGCTGCTTGCCCTCCCGGATGCGGGCCAGGTCGGCGTCGGCCGCCTGGGCCGCCGCCAGCAGCTCCGACATCCGGTGGGCGACGTCGGGCACGGTGTCGCGGACGAACGTCAGGGTCGGGGTGAACCGCACCCCGGTGCCGGCGCCGACCTTGGACCGCAGCACGCCCGTGGCGCCCTCCAGTGCGGCGGCAGCGCCGCCATAGTCGGGATCCTCGTCCAGAGAGCGGCCCAGCACCGTGTAATACAGCGTGGCGTCGTGCAGGTCGGCGGTCACCTTGGCATCGGTGATCGTGACTCCGGCCAGCCGCGGATCCTTGATCTCGTACTCGATCGCCGACGCGACGATCGTGGAGATCCGCTTGGCCAGCCGGCGCGCGCGTGCCGGGTCAGCCATGGCTAGGTCCGTGCCTTCTCTACGAGCTCGTAGGTCTCGATGATGTCGCCTTCCTTGATGTCGCTGTAGGTCAGCGTCAGACCACATTCGTAGCCGTCGCGGACCTCGGTGACATCGTCCTTCTCCCGGCGCAGCGAGGAGACCGTGAGGTTCTCGGCGACCACCACGGAATCGCGCAGCAGCCGCGCCTTGGCGTTGCGGCGCATGATGCCGGAGGTGACCAGGCAACCCGCGATGTTGCCGACCTTCGAGGACCGGAACATGGCGCGAATCTCGGCGCGGCCCAGTTCCTTCTCCTCGAAGATGGGCTTGAGCATGCCCTTGAGAGCCTTCTCGATCTCGTCGATGGCCTGGTAGATGATCGAGTAGTAGCGGATCTCCACGCCTTCGCGGTTGGCCAGCTCGGTGGCCTTGCCCTCGGCACGCACATTGAAGCCGATGATGATCGCGTCCGAGGCCGACGCCAGGTTGACGTTGGTCTCGGTGATGCCACCGACACCGCGGTCGATCACCCGCAGTGCCACCTCGTCGTCGATCTGGATACCCATCAGGGCCTCTTCCAGCGCCTCGACGGTACCGGCGTTGTCGCCCTTGAGGATCAGGTTCAGCTGGCTGGTTTCCTTCAGCGCCGAGTCCAGGTCCTCCAGCGAGATCCGCTTGCGCGACCGCGCTGCCAGGGCGTTGCGCTTGCGCGCGTTGCGTTTGTCGGCGATCTGGCGGGCGATCCGGTCCTCGTCGACGACGAGCAGGTTGTCGCCGGCGCCGGGAACCGAGGTGAAGCCGACGACCTGCACGGGCCGCGACGGCAGCGCCTCTTCGACGTCGTCGCCGTGCTCGTCGACCATCCGCCGCACCCGGCCGTAGGCGTCACCGGCGACGATCGAGTCGCCGACCCGCAGCGTGCCGCGCTGAATCAGCACGGTGGCCACCGGGCCGCGGCCGCGGTCGAGGTGCGCCTCGATCGCCACACCCTGAGCCTCCATGTCGGGGTTGGCCCGCAGGTCCAGGGCGGCGTCGGCGGTCAGCAGCACCGCCTCCTCCAGGGCCGCGATGTTGGTGCCCTGCTTGGCCGAGATGTCGACGAACATCGTGTCGCCACCGAATTCCTCTGGCACCAGGCCGTATTCGGTGAGCTGGCCGCGGATCTTCTGCGGGTCAGCGCCTTCCTTGTCGATCTTGTTGACCGCCACCACGATCGGCACGTCGGCGGCCTGGGCGTGGTTGATCGCCTCCACCGTCTGCGGCATCACGCCATCGTCGGCGGCCACCACCAGGATCGCGATGTCGGTGGCCTTGGCACCGCGGGCACGCATGGCGGTGAACGCCTCGTGACCGGGGGTGTCGATGAAGGTGATCAGCCGCTCGGAGCCGTCGAAGTCGACGCCCACCTGGTAGGCGCCGATGTGCTGGGTGATGCCGCCGGCCTCGCCCTCGCGCACGTTGGCCTTGCGGATGGTGTCCAGCAGGCGGGTCTTGCCGTGGTCGACGTGACCCATCACGGTCACCACCGGCGGGCGGCTCTGCAGGTCCTCCTCGTCGCCGGTGTCCTCGCCGTAGGAGAGGTCGAACGACTCCAGCAGCTCGCGGTCCTCGTCCTCGGGCGAGACCACCTGCACGACGAAGTTCATCTCGCTGCCGAGCAACTCCAGGGTCTCGTCGCCGACCGACTGGGTCGCGGTGACCATCTCACCGAGGTTGAACAGCGCCTGCACCAGCGCGGCCGGGTTGGCGTCGATCTTCTCGGCGAAGTCGGACAGCGACGCGCCGCGGGCCAACCGGATCGTCTCGCCGTTGCCGTGCGGCAACCGCACACCACCGACGACCGGTGCCTGCATGTTCTCGTATTCGGCGCGTTTCGCCCGCTTCGACTTGCGTCCGCGCTTGGGCGCGCCGCCCGGACGGCCGAACGCGCCGGCCGCGCCACCGCGCTGGCCGGGACGACCACCGCCGCCGGGGCGACCCCGAAAGCCGCCGGCGCCGGCGCCGGCGGGGGCACCGCCACCGCCGCCGGGACCGCCACCGCGGTAGTTACCGCCGGGACCGCCGCCGGGACCACCGGGACGGCCGCCGGGAGCGCCCGGACGACCACCGCCGCCGGGCCGCGGCGGGCCGCCGGGACGGGGGCGGCCCTGCGCGCCGAAGTTACTGGTGCGGCCGGGCATGTTGCCCGGTGTCGCGCCGCCGCCGGGACGCGGCATGCCGGGCCGGGGTGCCCCCGGCCGGGGTGCCTGGGGATGCGGACGCGGGATGGCGCGTTCCACCGGCTGCGCCGACGAGAACGGGTTGTTGCCCACGCGCGGTGTCCGGGCGCCGGGCTTGGGACCCGGTGCTGCCGGACGGGGGCCGGGAGCAGCGGGCGACGGGCCGGGCTGCGCCGGCGCAGGCGGCGGCGCTGCGGGCACCGGGGCCGCGGCGGCCGGAGCGGCCGGAGCCGACGGCTGGGCCACAGGGGCCGCAGGGGCTTCGGCCTTGACGGCCGGGTTGTCAGCGGCTGCGGCCGGCGTGGGAGCCGGCGCGGCCGGAGCGGCCGATTTGGCGGGCGCCGCCGGCGCGGGCGCCTCGCTCTTGGCTGCGGGTTTGCCGCCGCCGAACGACTCGCGCAGCCGCCGCGCGACGGGGGCTTCCACGGTCGAGGACGCCGACTTGACGAATTCGCCCTGTTCGCTCAGACGAGCGAGGACTTCCTTGCTGGTGACACCGAGTTCCTTGGCCAACTCGTGTACGCGGGCCTTTGCCACTACTTCTCCTGTCTATGAGGCGACAGCGGTGGTGGGCCGCGCCTCGGGTTTAGCTATGACGCATGGTCATCGGGACTTCACGGTGTGCTCATGTTCTTCGCTACCTGTTCTGTTGCCCGGGGCGGTGAGCCGATCTGTTGATCGAAGTACTCCTCCACCCCGGATACATCCGGGGAACCGCTGATCCGCAGCGCGTGCGCGAACGCTCGTCGCCGGATCGCCGCCTGCAGGCACTGCGGCCTGGGATGCAGCCATGCACCCCGGCCCGGCTGGCTGCCCGCCCTGTCAACGGTGACGGCCTCGTTGCCATTCCCCGACACAGCGACCACCCGAAGCAATTCGGCGGCCAACTCGCGTTTCCGGCACCCGACACACGTGCGCACCGGTCCCCGCGGGGAGCGGTGCGTTCGCGAGGCGGCTGCCGAAGTCTCGCGCTGGATCACGGCTCAGTCTACCCATACCCGGGCGGTCGTCTGAACCACCCGAATCCGAAGCCGGGTCAGTGCTCCTGGGCCACGCCCCGGCCGGCCTCGTGCTCGGCGCCGTTGGCGGCAGGCTCGGGGGTGTCGCTGCGGATATCGATACGCCAGCCGGTGAGCCGGGCCGCCAACCGGGCGTTTTGGCCCTCCTTGCCGATGGCCAGCGACAGCTGGAAGTCCGGAACCACTACGCGGGCGGCACGCGCCGCCTGGTCGATCACCGTCACCGACATCACCTTGGCCGGCGACAAGGCGTTACCGACGAACCGCGCCGGGTCCTCGTCGTAGTCGATGATGTCGATCTTCTCGCCGGCTAGCTCGCTCATCACGTTGCGCACCCGCTGGCCCATCGGGCCGATACAGGCACCCTTGGCGTTGAGCCCGGGAACCTGCGAGGCCACCGCGATCTTGGACCGGTGACCGGCTTCCCGGGCCACCGCGACGATCTCCACCGACCCGTCGGCGATCTCGGGGACCTCCAGGGCGAACAGCTTGCGCACCAGGTTCGGATGGGTACGCGACAGCTCGATCCGCGGTTCGCGCAGCCCCCGGGTCACGCCGATCACGTAGCAGCGCAGCCGGTCGCCGTGCTCGTAGCCTTCGCCCGGCGCCTGCTCGGCGGGCCGGATGACACCGTCGAAGCCCTTCGCTTCGGTGCCCAGGCGCACCACGACGACGCCGCGGGCGTTCTCCCGGGCATCGCGCTGCACGACGCCGGCGACGATGTCGCCTTCCCGCGCCGAGAACTCGCCGTAGGCCTTCTCGTTCTCGGCGTCGCGCAGCCGCTGCAGGATCACCTGGCGGGCGGTGGTCGCCGCGATCCGGCCGAAGCCTTCGGGCGTGTCGTCGTACTCGCTGATGACATTGCCGTCGACGTCGGTCTCCCGGGCCAGCACCCGCACCATGCCGGTCTTGCGGTCGACGTCGATGACCGCGTCGGCCTGGTGCCCTTCGGTGTGCCGGTACGCGGTGAGCAATGCCGATTTGATCGTTTCCACCACGACGTCGACCGGGATGCCCTTGTCGGCCTCGATCGCGTGCAGCGCAGCCATGTCGATATTCATCCGCCCGCCTCCGTTCCCGCATCCCCGGCCTTACGGCCCGTCAACTCCAACTCACGTGCGCTCGGCGGCGAGAACTCGATTTGCACCACCGCTTTGCTGATGTCGCTCAGCGGCAACCGGCGCCGGTTCCAGTCCCGCCCGGCGCGCACCACCAGCGTCACGACGTCGTCCTCGACAACACCGACCCGACCGGTCACACCGGTTCCGTCGGACAAGGTCACCTCGACCTTGCGGCCGTGCGCGCGCCGAAAATGCTTCGCGGTGGTCAACGGTCGTTGCACCCCTGGGGAACTGACCTCCAGCACGTACTGGCCGTCGAAGTCGAGGCCGTCGAGCAGGTCCGACGCCGAGCGCGACAACGCCGCAGCGGTGTCGAGGTCCAGCGGGGTGTCGCCGTCGGCGACCACGGTGATCCGGGGCAGCGGCGCATGGTCGTCGACGACGACGTCTTCGATCTCATATCCGGCGCGGGTGAACTCAGCGTCGAGCAGCTCGATCACCTGTGTCTGCGAAGGTAGCCCGGTGGCCACGGCGAGCTCCTCGTCTTGAGTTGTCCGGACGTTTCCCCCGCGACTGGCGCGGCCGGGAACCAGCCACCAACGATACGCCGTGGCGTGCACAGCCACAGCAAACCGCTGAAAAGCGCCGCCACGCCAGCGGTCGGCCCCCCTACCGGCCACGCCGCGACCCTCCGGCGGCCCCGGGGTGGCAGGATGTCTCAGGTGCCCGGCCCCCTGACCGCCATCGACCGGCGGCGCGTGCTGACCGGCGCCGGCATGCTCGCCCTGATCGCCCTGGCGGCACCAGCGTGCGGCTCGTCCCCGACGCCGCCGGCGCTCGACGACCTGGAAGCGCAGTTGCAGCTGGCGCGGCGCGACAGCGACCTGGCGGCCGCGGCCGGGGCGGCACTGACCGGACCGGGCTCGCAAGCGCTGGCCGCGGCGCTGGATCAGGTGTCGCTGGAACGGGCCGAACACGCGCGCGCGCTGGCCACCGAGATCGCCCGGGCCGCCGGACAGCCGGCGCGGGAGGCCGCCGAAACCACCACCTCGACCAGCACGCCGGAGGGGACCGCCCCGACGGTGTCCCAGGTGGTCAACGCCTTGCGGTCCGCGGCTGAGAGCGCCGGAAAGCTGGCCATCGCCTCGTCGGGTTACCGGGCCGGGTTGCTGGCCTCCATCGCAGCGGCCTGCACGGCCTCCTACGCGGTCGCCTTGGTGACGCAGTCATGACGTCGGTCGAACCCGGTGCGCTCAGCGGCCCCGACGCCGCCCTGTGCGATGCTCTGGCCACCGAATACGGGGTCGTCTACGGCTACGGGATGGTGTCGGCGTACTCCGTGCCGGAGCTCAACGACCTGGTGGTCCCCACCATCCGTCAGCACCGCGAGCGCCGGGACGCGACCATCGCGATCCTGGCCGCCCGCTCGGTTCCGGTCCCGCCCGCTGCCGCCGGATACCAGCTGCCCCTGCCGCTGAGCACGTCCGACGACGCGGTGCGGCTGGCGGTCCGGATGGAAAACGACACGGCGACCGCCTGGCGCGCCGTCGTCGAGCAGGCCCGCGAAGCCTCGGACCGGGAGTTCGCGGCCACCGCGCTGGGCCAAACCGCGGTGCTGGCCGCGCACTGGAACCAGGCGTTGGGTAATTGGCCGATCACCCGGGCGTTCCCGGGCGGCCAGGACTAGGTGTCCTCGCCGCGGATCGCGGCGAGGATCTGCCGGGCCAGGTCGGCGCCGACGGACAGCTCGCGGGTCTGCCCGGAGAACCGGTCGCGCAGTTCGACGATCCCGTCGGCCCAGCCGCGTCCCAGCACGACGATCCACGGCACGCCGAGCAGCTCGGCGTCCTTGAACTTCACTCCCGGTGAGGTCTGCCGGTCGTCGAACAGCACGTCCATCCCGAGCCGGTCGAGCTCGGCGGCCAGGTCGGTGGCCCCGGCGCGGGCGGCCTCGTCCTTGTTGGCGATCACCAGGTGCACGTCGAACGGTGCGACGGACGCCGGCCAGCGCAGGCCCAGCTCATCGTGCTGTTGTTCGGCGATGACGGCGACCAGCCGGGACACGCCGACACCGTAGGAGCCCATGGTGAGCCGCACCGGGCGGCCGTCCTCGCCGAGGACGTCGGCGGCGAACGCGTCGGTGTATTTGCGGCCGAGCTGGAAGATGTGGGCGATCTCGATGCCACGGGCGCTGACCAGCGTGCCCGCCCCGTCCGGGGACGGGTCACCGTCGCGAACCTCGGCGGCTTCGATCGTGCCGTCGGCGGTGAAATCACGTCCGGCCACCAAGCCGACAACGTGCTTGCCGGGCGCGTCCGCGCCGGTGATCCAACTGGTGCCGGTCACCACACGGGGGTCGACTAGATAGCGAACACCGTTGTCCTGCAACGATTTCGGGCCGATATAGCCCTTCACCAGGAACGGGTGCTTGGCGAAATCGCCGTCGGAGAGCAATGCGTACTCGGCGGGCTCGAGAGCAGCGCCCAGCCGCTTCTCGTCGACTTCGCGGTCGCCGGGCACCCCGATGCCCAGCAGTTCCCACTCCCCGTCGGGCTGGCGCACCTTGAGCAGCACGTTCTTCAGGGTGTCGGCAGCGGTGACGGTGCGGCCCAGGCCGGCGCCGTTGGCCCAGTCCACCAGGGTGGCGATGGTGGGGGTGTCACCGGTGTCGTAGGTCTGCGCCTCCGGTTGGCCCTCGATCGGTTGGGCCGGGGGGCGGGCGGTGGTCACCGCCTCGACGTTGGCGGCGTAGCCGGATTCCACGCAGCGCACGAAGGTGTCCTCGCCCACCTCGCTTTCGGCCAGGAACTCCTCGGAGGCCGAGCCGCCCATCGCGCCGGACACCGCGGAGACGATCACGTAGCGCACTGCCAGCCGGTCGAAGATCCGTTGGTAGGCCTCGCGGTGCGCGTCGTAGGCGGCTTTGAGGCCGGCGTCGTCGACGTCGAAGGAATAGGAGTCCTTCATCACGAACTCGCGGCCGCGCAGGATGCCCGCGCGCGGACGCGCCTCGTCGCGGTACTTGGTCTGGATCTGGTAGAGCAGCACCGGGAAGTCCTTGTAGGAGCCGTACTCCCCCTTGACCGTCAGGGTGAACAGCTCTTCGTGGGTGGGCCCGAGCAGGTAGTCGTTGCGGCGGCGGTCTTGCAGCCGGAACATGGTTTCGCCGTACTCGGTCCAGCGGTTGGTGGCTTCATACGGGGCGCGCGGCAGCAGCGCCGGGAACAGGATCTCCTGGCCGCCGATGGCGTTCATCTCCTCGCGCACCACCCGTTCGATGTTGCGCAGCACCCGCAGGCCCAGCGGCAGCCAGCTGTACAGCCCCGGTGCGATCGGCCGGACGTAGCCGGCCCGGATCAGCAGCTTGTGGCTGGGCACTTCGGCATCGGCGGGGTCATCGCGCAGGGTGCGCAGGAACAGCTGGGACATCCGGGTGATCACAGGCCGAGAGCCTATCTTTCGCCGTGAGCGGCCGCGGACCCGCATTCGGGGCCGTCCGCGCAGCGCCCGGAGTTACAGGTTGCCCGCGCCGAAGGCGTCCTGCGCGTCCTGCGCGTGCGCGACCTGCTTGGCCGTGTAGCCGATCAGCAGCGAGATGGCACCGACCAGCACCGCGACCCCGGCCACCCACAGCAGCCCGTAGGTGTAGCCGGCATCCAGCGCGGCGATCTGAGCGGGGTTCATGGTCTTGACCGGCATGTTCGTGCCGCCGAGGTACAACGTGCGCGAGGTGATGACGGCCTGGATGACCGCGAGCACGATCGGCCCACCGAGGTTCTGCAGCATCAGCGCGATCGCCGACGTCGGGCCGATCTGGTCGAAGCCCACACCGGCGATCGCCGACAGGGTCAACGGCACCACGATCACACCCATCCCGAGACCGCCGAGCACGATCAACATCACGAAGTTCGGGAAGTACGCGATATCCCGGTCGACGGTCGAGCCGTAGATCATCGCCCCCAGCACCACGACGCCGCCGGCGATCACCAGCACCCGCGGCGGGAACCGGCGCACCAACTGGGAGGAGACCCCGAGCCCCACACCCAGCCCGATCACGAACGGGATGAACCCCACCCCGGCGTGCAACGCCGAGTAGCCCATCAGGTCCTGCACGTACAAGCCGATGGTCACGGTGAGGCTGAACAGCACGCCGCCGGCCAGGAAGATGGCCGCGAAGGTGGCCAGCCGGTTGCGGTCGCGGAAGAGACTGAATGGCACCACCGGGTTCTCGGCGGTGCGCTCCACCACGGCGAATGCCAGCAGTGCGGCCACCGCCACCGCGCCGGAGCCGATGGTGAGCACCGAGACCCAGCCCGCCTCCGGGCCGATCGTGAAGGCGAACACCGCGGCGGTGCAGCCCAGGGTCGCCAGCAGCGCCCCGGCGGCGTCCAGCTTCATCCGCTCCCGGTTGGTCTCGGTCAGCGCGGTGCGGGCCAGGTAGATCATCAGCACGCCGATCGGGATGTTGATGGCGAACGCCAGCCGCCACGAGACCTCGGTCAGTGCGCCGCCGGCCACCAGGCCCAGCACCGAACCGATCGCGGTCATCGCGCCGAACACCGCGGTGGCGGTGTTTCGGGCCGGCCCCTTCGGGAAGGTGGTGGCGATCAGCGCCAGCGCGGTCGGCGAGGCGATCGCCGCGCCGACGCCCTGCAGCAGTCGGGCGATCACCAGGGTCGGGGCGTCCCAGGCCGCCGCGCACAGCACCGAGGCGATGGTGAACAGCGCGACGCCGCTGATGAAGGTGCGCTTGCGGCCGATGGTGTCGCCGAGCCGGCCGCCGAGCAGCATCAGGCCGCCGAAGGTCAGCACGTAGGCACTGATCACCCAGCCGCGGCCGGCATCGGACAGGCCCAGGTCATCCTGGATCTTAGGAAGCGCGACGATCGCGACGGTGCTGTCCATCGTGGCCAGCAACTGCATACCGCCGATGGCGATCACGGCGTAGATGAACCGACGAGACGGCAGCAAAGACGACACCAATCTGCTGGTCCGGCTCACGAGGGCCGAGCCGTGACGCCCCGGGGGTTCCGCTCCGGCGGTATCCGCCGGCCACTGCGCAGTCGCCCGTCCTGCATCATCAAGAGCAGTCATAGCTGGCTACCCTACAGTAATATTAAGAGATGTTTAAACCCCGAAGCCCGCGACCGCTCCGATAACGACGATTGCGGGAGGTCGGATGCCCTCCGCGCGGATCTTCTCGGGCGCGTCGGCCAGCGTGGCTCGGAGCGTGTGCTGGGCGGGCGTGGTGCCGTGCTGGACCACCAGCACCGGAGTATCGGCAGGTCGGCCGCCTTTTTGCAGCACCGCGCTGAACTGCTCGATGCGTTCGACGGCCATCAGCAGCACGATGGTTCCGCGCATCGCGGCCAGCGCATCCCAATTCACTAACGATTCGGGGTCGTCGGGCGCGACATGCCCGCTGACCACTACGAATTCGTGGTTCACGGCGCGGTGGGTAACCGGAACCCCGGCCTGCGCCGGCACCGCGATGGCACTGGTCACACCGGGCACCACCGTCACCGGGATCCCGGCTTCGGCGCAGGCCAGCACCTCCTCGTAGCCGCGGGCGAACACGAACGGGTCGCCGCCCTTGAGTCGCACCACGAACTTGCCGGCCGTGGCGCGGTCGATCATCAGGGCGTTGATGGCGTCCTGGGCCATCGCCCGCCCGTAGGGGATCTTGGCGGCGTCGATGACCTCGACGTGCGGCGCCAGCTCGGCGAGCAGTTCCGGCGGCGCGAGCCGGTCGGCCACCACGACGTCGGCGTGCGAGAGCATGCGCCGGCCGCGCACCGTGATCAGTTCCGGATCGCCGGGCCCGCCGCCGACCAGTGCCACCCCACCGCGCACCACATCATCGGGCGCCTCGGCTTCCACGGTGATTGTGCCGTCCTGCAGAGCCTCGCGGATCGCCGAACGGATCGCCGCCGACCGGCTGTGCTCACCCCCGGCCAACACCCCCACCGACAGGCCGGCGTAGCCGAAGGTGGCCGGGGTGACCGCGGAACCCTCGACGGCCAGATCGGCACGCACGCAGAAGATCTGGCGCCGGTCGGCCTCGGCGACCACGGCGGCGTTCACGTCCGGGTCATCGGTGGCCGCGATCGCATACCAGGCATCGGCCAGGTCCCCGTCCCGGTAGCCGCGCGAGACCAGCGTGATGCCGGGCTTGCGCTCCCCCAGCGCCTCGACCGCCGGGGTGGCGCTGGTGGCGATCACCACCACCTCCGCCCCGCTGTCCACCAGCAGCGGCAGCCGCCGCTGTGCGACGCTGCCCGCGCCCACCACGACCACCTTGCGGCCGGCCAGCCGCAGCCCGACCAGGTATGGGTTCTCCGTCACCCGGTCACTCTAAAGCGGGTCACCGGCCGCCGGGTGCAGCTGCAGCTGTCGGGTTCCCCACTTCCACACCTGCTCGAACAGGGCGGGCTCGTCGGAGAGCCGGGTGCCCAGCGACGGCACCATCTCGGTGAGCCTGGGCAGCCAGCCCGCGAACCGGCCGGCGAAGCAGCGCGCCAGCACCTCGAGCATGGCCGGCACCGCGGTCGACGCCCCCGGGGAGGCGCCGAGTAGGCCCGCGATGCTTCCGTCGGCGGCACTGACGATGGTGGTGTCGAATTCCAACCGTCCGGCCCGAACCACCTGCACGCGCTGGCCGGCCCGGATCGGCGACCAGTCCCGGCCGTAGGCGTCGGGGACGAACTCGCGCAGCGCGTCGATCCGGGCGGAGTGCGGTTGGCGCAGCTGGCCCAGCAGGTAACCGACCAGCTCGCGCTCCCGGATCCCGGCGCCCAGCAGTGAGGCCGCATTGTCCAAGCGGACCGATCTCGGCAGATCGGTGGCCCGGCCGTGCTTGAGGAAGCGCGGTGACCACGCCGCGAACGGCCCGAACAGCAGCCACGACGCGCCGTTGACCACCCTGGCGTCCAGGTGCGGCGCGGTCGTCGACGGCGCGTCCCGGGCCGGGGCGCCGTACACCTTCGCGCGGTGGGCGGCGGTGATGTCCGGGGCCCCGCAGCGCAGGAACCGGCCGCCGATGGGAAACCCGCCGAAGCCGCGAGCTTGCGAGATGCCGGCCTTGCGCAGCAGGCCCAGCGTGGCTCCCCCTGCTCCGACGAAGACGAATTTGGCCTTCAGCGTTCGGCTTTCACCGGTGCGGCGGTTGACCAGGCCCAGTGTCCAGCTGCCGTCGGATTCCCGGCCGATGCTGCGCACCTCGTGTCCGAACAGCACCGCGGCGCCGTCGCGGGCCGCGTAGCCGATCAGCTGGGAGGCCAGCGCCCCGAAGTCGACGTCGGTGCCCTGGGGCGCCCAATCCAAGGCCAGCGGGACATCCGCGTTGCGACCCGCGGCCATCAGCGGCAGCCGCGCGGCGAACTCGTCGAAGTCGGTGATGAACTCGGCTCCGGCGAACAGCGGGTTGGACGCCAGCGCGCGATGGCGGCGGCGCAGGTAGTCGACACCAGCGGCGCCATGCACGAAGCTGACGTGCGGGATGGCACGCACGAAGTCGCGCGGTTGCTCCAGCATGCGGTTTTCCACCGCATAGGACCAGAACTGGCGGGTCACCTGGAACTGCTCGTTGACCCGCACCGCCTTGGCGATCTCGATCGAGCCGTCGGGCTGTTGCGGCGTGTAGAACAGTTCGCACAGCCCGGCGTGGCCGGTGCCGGCGTTGTTCCACGGGTCGCTGCTCTCAGCGGCGGCGGCGTCCAACCGCTCCACGACGGTGATCGAGGCCTCCGGCTCCAGCCGGCGCAGTATCGCGCCCAGGGTGGCACTCATGATGCCCGCGCCGATCAGTGCGATGTCGGTGGTGGCGGCGGTGGGCACGGCTCTCAGGCTAATGGGCGGGCACCGTTTAGGCTGACGCCATGGAGAGCTACGACCTGGCCATCATTGGAACCGGTTCGGGCAACAGCATTCTCGACGAGCGGTATGCCGACAAGCGGGTGGCGATCTGCGAGCAGGGCACCTTCGGCGGGACCTGCCTCAATGTGGGGTGCATCCCGACGAAGATGTTCGTCTACGCCGCCGAGGTGGCGCAGACGATCGCCGAGGCGTCGCGCTACGGCGTCGAGGCCCGCATCGAGCGGATTCGCTGGCCCGACATCGTTTCACGGGTCTTCGGTCGCATCGACCCGATCGCCGCCGGAGGCGAGGAGTATCGGCGCAGCCTGGAAGGCGTCGACGTCTACGCCGCACACACCGGGTTCGGGCCGGTCGGCTCGGACGGCAAGTACCTGTTGCGCACCAGCGACGGGGAGAAGTTCACCGCCACCCAGGTGGTGATCGCCGCCGGAGCGCGAACCTGGATTCCGCCGGTGATCGCCGACAGCGGGGTGCGCTATTACACCAGTGACGACGTGATGCGCATCCCCGAGCTGCCCGAGCACCTGGTGATCGTGGGCGGCGGCTTCGTGGCCGCGGAGTTCGCCCACGTGTTCTCCGCACTCGGCGTCCGGGTCACCGTGGTGATCCGCAGCGACATGATGCTACGGCACACCGACGAGACGGTGGCCCAGCGCTACACCGAGGTGGTGGCGCGCAAGTGGGATCTGCGGGCGCGACGCGAAGTGACCGGTGCCCGCAATGTCGGTTCGGGTGTCGAGCTGCAGTTCGACGACGGGTCACTGGTGCGTGCCGATGCACTGCTGGTGGCCACCGGCCGGGTGCCCAACGGCGATCTGCTCGACGCCGAACAGGCCGGGGTCGACGTCGCAGCCGGCCGGGTGGTGGTCGATGAATACCAACGAACCAGCGCGCCCGGGATTTTCGCGCTCGGCGACATCTCCTCCCCCTACGAGCTCAAGCACGTCGCCAACCACGAGGCCCGGGTGGTGCAGCACAACCTGTTGTGCGACTGGGACGATACCGCCTCGATGCGGGCCACCGATCACCGCTACGTGCCGTTCGCAGTGTTCACCGATCCGCAGATCGCCGCAGTCGGCTTGAGCGAAACTCAGGCCATTGCACAGGGTTTCGACATTTCGGTGAAGGTCCAGGACTACGGTGACGTCGCCTACGGCTGGGCCATGGAGGACACCACCGGGTTCGTCAAGCTGATCGCCGAACGTGGCAGCGGTCGGCTGTTGGGCGCGCACATCATGGGCCACCAGGCGTCGTCGATCATCCAGCCGCTGATCCAGGCGATGAGCTTCGGCCTGACCGCGCCGGAGATGGCCCGCGGCCAGTACTGGATCCATCCGGCACTGCCGGAGGTCGTCGAGAACGCGCTGCTGGGCCTGAAAGGATCGCGATGAAGTCCCTTCTGCTGTCGCGGCAAGACCTGGATTTTCTGCTGTTCGACTGGTTGCGGATCGATGAGCTGACCGCGCGCCCCCGGTTCGCCGAGCACTCCCGGGACACGTTCTCCGACGCGCTGGATCTGTGCGAACAGCTGGCGGGTAAATATTTCGCCCCGCACAACAAGAAGAGCGACGCCCACGAGCCCACCTTCGACGGTGAGACCGTCACCGTCATCGGTGAGGTCAAGGAGGCGCTGGCCGCCTGCGCCGACGCCGACCTGATCGGCATGGCGATGGACTACGGCCTGGGCGGGGCGCAACTTCCGATGACGGTGGCCCAGGCCGGTTTCGCCTGGCTGCTGGCCGCCAACGTCAGCACCGCCGGCTATCCGATGCTGACGATGGCCAACGCGAATCTGCTCGCCGAGTTCGGCAGCCCCGAGCAGATCGACGCCTTCGTCAAGCCGATGATCGCCGGCCGCTTCACCGGGACCATGTGCTTGTCGGAGACGCAGGCCGGGTCATCGCTGTCCGACATCACCACTCGCGCCGAGCCGCGCGCCGACGGCACGTTCCGGTTGTTCGGATCGAAGATGTGGATCTCCGGCGGCGACCATGAACTGACCGATAACATCGTCCATCTGGTGCTGGCCAAGATTCCCGGCGGCCCGGCCGGCACCAAAGGCATTTCGCTGTTCATCGTGCCGAAATATCTGGTGGGACCCGACGGACTTGCCGGTGAGCGCAACGACGTCGTACTGGCCGGACTCAACCACAAGATGGGCTACCGCGGCATCACCAACACCGTGCTCAACTTCGGCGAAGGCGGCTACCGACCAGGCGGTGAGCCGGGCGCCGTCGGTTATCTGGTCGGCGAGGAGCACCGCGGGCTGAGCTACATGTTCCGCATGATGAACGAAGCCAGGCTGGGAGTCGGCATGGGCGCGATCGCGCTCGGCTACACCGGCTACCTGAAGTCGCTGGACTATGCCCGCAGCCGGCCCCAGGGCCGGCCGGTATCGGCGAAAGACCCCGCGGCACCGCAGGTTCCGATCATCGAACACGCCGATGTCAAACGGATGCTGCTGGCACAGAAGTCTTACGTCGAGGGGGCGCTCGCTTTGGCGCTGTACTGCGCGCGGCTCGTCGACATCGCGCGCACCGCAGAATCCGACACCGAACGCGAGCACGCCACGGCGCTGCTGGACATCCTGACCCCGGTCGCCAAAAGCTGGCCGTCGCAGTGGTGCCTGGCCGCCAACGACCTGGCGATCCAAGTCCACGGCGGCTACGGCTACACCCGCGAATACGACGTCGAACAGCACTACCGGGACAACCGGCTCAATCCGATCCACGAGGGCACCCACGGCATCCAGAGCCTGGATCTGTTGGGCCGCAAGGTGGTCCAGCACGGCGGGGCGAACCTGGCCGCTGTGCAGCGGGCGATGTCGAACAGTATCGCGGCCGCGCGGCAGGCCGGCGGTGAATCAGCTGACGCCGCAGGGCAACTCGAATCCGTGCTCCAGCGGCTGGTCACGGTCACCGCGGGCATGTTCGGTGCCGGCGATATCGATGCCGCGCTGGCCAACAGCGTCGTCTACCTGGAGGCCTTCGGTCACGTGGTGATCGCCTGGATGTGGCTGGAGCAGCTGCTGGCCACCGCCGGGCGCACCGGCGACTTCTACGACGGCAAGCGCCAGGCCGCCCGGTACTTCTTCCGCTACGAACTGCCCAAGACCGGCCCGCAGCTCGACCTGCTGGAAAGCCTGGACCGCACCACGTTGGAGATGCGCCCGGAGTGGTTCTGAGGACCGGGCGGCACCGTTACGGGCCGTTGGGCGAGTGTTCGCGGCAGTCCGGGCACAGGGGCTAGCCATTCGCCCTCGGCGCTACGCCACTGCATTCACTTCTGCCACAGAAATTTCCTGTCGGTAGCCTGCCGTAGCGTCCAGCGGCATGAATACTGATGTGTTGACCGCCGATTTCGTCGCAGAAGAATTCCGGTATGTCACCGCGGCCGGCGAGAAACGCCGGGCCGCGTTTCCGGCAAAGGACTTCGTTCCTGGCCTCAAGGACATCACGGTTCCCGGCCTCAATGACCTGGCAAGCCTTCTCGCATCGGCTCGCGGTTGGGCAGACGTCGGAGGCCAGGACGAATGGTGGCGCATCAGCTTCGATGAACACATGATCGAGACGGATTCAGCGGACATCCCGAACACCATCACCTTCCAGCTGACACGTCATAACCCCCGCACCGATTTCGACGCGTACCTGGCGCTCCGGGGTGAGGACCCGGCCCTGTGGGTCTACGGCCGCACCGGAAATAGCCATGGCGAAGAGAAGCTTTCACACGTCAGCAATCCGATGGTGGGATTACGGATGATGTGGGAGTCAATCACATTGTGCATCAGCGAAAGTGAAAGCAAGGGGTTCGTGGCGGACACAGGCTCCTGGCTGATGCGCGTGATCTACCGAAGAAACGGCGAGAACGAGTTTGATTTCCGTACCCCGTGCCGGTTTGAGAAACCCGCAGAGTGGGCGCCGAGTTGGGAAGCCGTGGATCGCCCCGTCCGGAGATGCGTCGCCAGGGTTGGTCGCCGCCAGCACGGGCACGCCGACGGGCCTTAACCGCTTACAGCGGTGTCACATACGCCGAGCTGATCCCGCCGTCCACCAGGAAGGTCGAGCCGGTGATGAACGATGCGTCGTCGCTGGCCAAAAACGCCACCGCGGCCGCGATCTCCTCCGGCTCGGCGAACCGGCCCACCGGTACGTGCACCAGCCGGCGCGCGGCGCGCTCCGGGTCGGCGGCGAACAGCTCCTGCAGCAGCGGGGTGTTCACCGGCCCGGGGCACAGCGCGTTGACCCGGATACCCTGCCGGGCGTACTGCACCCCGAGCTCCCGCGACATCGCCAGCACGCCGCCCTTTGAGGCGGTATAGGAGATCTGCGACGTCGCCGAACCCATCACCGCCACGAAAGACGCGGTGTTGATGATCGAGCCGCGCCCGGCCGGCGTCATGTGCCGCAGCGCCGCCCGGCAGCACAGGTACACCGATTTCAGGTTGACGTCTTGAACACGTTGCCAGGCCGGCAATTCGGTGTTTTCGATCAGGTCGTCATCCGGCGGGGAGATCCCGGCGTTGTTGAAGGCGATGTCGACCGCGCCGAACGTCGCCGCCGCGGTGTCGAACAGCGCGTCGACCTGCTGCTGATCCGAGACGTCGACCGGCACGAACAGACCGTCCAACTCGTCGGCGACCGCGGCGCCCGTCGACGGATCGAGGTCTCCGACCACGATGCGCGCACCCTCCGAACGCATGCGCCGGGCGGCCGCCAGGCCGATTCCCCCGCCCGCACCGGTCACCACGGCAACCCGCCCGGCCAGACGTTGGGTCAGATCGGTCACTCACATCTCCTTTACTGCGATGAATACGTTCTTGGTGTCGGTGAAGGCCAGCGGGGCATCCGGCCCCAGCTCCCGGCCCAGCCCGGATTGTTTGAAACCCCCGAACGGGGTGTTGAAGCGCACCGAGGAATGCGAATTCACCGACAGGTTCCCGGCTTCCACCGCCCGCGACACCCGAAGCGCCCTCGACAGGTCATCGGTCCAGATCGAGCCCGACAGCCCGTAGAGGGTGTCGTTGGCCAGCGCCACCGCATCGGCTTCTTCCTCGAACGGCAACACCGTCACCACCGGGCCGAAAATCTCCTCGGTGACGGACCGGTCGGTGGCCGCCGGGGTCAGCACCGTCGGCGGGAACCAGAACCCGGGGCCGGCCGGCGCCTGACCGCGGAACGCGACCGGTGCGTCGTCGGGCACATAGGAGGCCACCTTGTCCCAGTGCGGCTGCGACACCAGCGGACCCATCTCGGTGTCGCGGGAGGCCGGGTCGCCGACCACAACACCGGACACCGCGGGCTCGAGCAGCTCCATGAACCGGTCATACACGCTGCGCTGCACCAGAATCCGGCTGCGGGCGCAGCAGTCCTGCCCGGCGTTGTCGAACACGCCGTAGGGCGCGGTCGCCGCCGCACGCTCCAGATCACAGTCGGCGAACACGATGTTGGCGCTCTTGCCCCCGAGCTCCAACGTGACCCGCTTGATTCCAGCCGCCGCGGCGGTCAGCACCCGGGTGCCGGTGACGGTGGAACCGGTGAACACGACCTTGGCCACATCCGGATGGGTGACCAGTCGCTCGCCCACCACCGCACCCGGGCCGGGCAGCACCTGCAGAAGGTCCGGCTCCAAACCCGATTCGACGGCCAACTCGCCCAGCCGGATGGTGGTCAGCGGAGTCCACTCAGCGGGCTTGATCAACACCGCGTTGCCGGCGGCCAGCGCCGGGGCGAAGCCCCATGCGGCGATCGGCATCGGGAAGTTCCACGGGGTGATGATCCCGACGACGCCGAGCGGCTCGTGGAAGGTCACGTCCAGCCCGCCGGCCACCGGTATCTGCTGACCCGACAGTCGTTCCGGGCTGGCCGCGTAGAACTGCAGCACGTCGCGGACATGCCCGGCTTCCCATTCGGCGGCCGACACCGGGTGTCCGGCGTTGGTCACCTCCAGTGCGGCCAGCTCTCCGATGTGGGCGTCGACGGTCGCGGCGAAGGCGCGCAGCGCTGCCGCGCGGTCGGCCGGCGCCAGTCGCGCCCACCGCTTCTGCGCTGCCTGCGCCCGGCGCACCGCGTCGTCGACGGCCGCGACGTCGACATGCTCGACGGAAGTGAACACCGCCCCGGTAGCCGGGTTGATGAGATCAGTACTCATGCATACCTTTCCGCCGCGCCCACGATCGCGGTGAACAGCCGCAGATCATCCAGCGACGCCTCGGGATGCCACTGCACCGCGACCACGAAATTCTCCCCGGGAAGCTCGATCGCCTCGATGCAACCGTCGTCATCACGCGCGCTGACGACCAGCTTGTCACCCAGCTCGGCGATCGCCTGATGGTGGTAGCACTGCACCTGGCAGGTCTCACCGACCAGCTCGGCCAGTCGGGTACCGGCCACGGTGCGCACCGGCATCGGGGTGAACACGCCGTTGCCGGCCCGGTGCCCGTTGTTGCCGAGCACGTCGGGCAGATGCTGGTGCAACGTGCCGCCGAGCGCGACATTGAGCACCTGGGCGCCGCGGCAGATACCCAGCACCGGCAGCCCGCGCCGCAGCGCCTCGGCCAGCAGCGCAAACTCCCAGGCATCCCGCGTGGTGTCGGGCCGATCGGTTTCGACGTGCGGCGCCTGGCCGTAACCGGCGGGGTCGAGATCCCTGCCGCCGGTGATCACCAGGCCGGAAACACCGTCGAGCACCCGTGCGGCGATCTCGGGCGTCACCGGCTGCGGCGGCAGCAGCACCGCAATACCGCCGGCGGCGGTGATGCCCTCGAGGTAGTCGGCGGGCAGCAGGCCCGCGCGCACATCCCAGACGCCGGTCTGCGCCCGGTCGAGGTAGGTGGTCAGGCCGACCACCGGACGGTCGGGTTCAGAACCGTTCAAATCCGCGAACCCTCTCCCAGTCGGTCACCGCGGTGTTGAACGCGTCCAACTCAACTCGCGCACCGTGCAGGTAATGAGCGACGACGTCGTCGCCGAAAGCCTTGCGCGCCATCGCCGATTCGGCGAACGCGTCGGCGGCCCCGGCCAGCGTCGACGGCAGATGCGGTAACCCGGCATGGTAGGCGTCACCTTCGACCGGGTCGGGCAATTCCAGCTCGTTGTCGATTCCGTGCAGGCCGGCCGCGATCAGGGCCGCCACCGCCAGGTAGGGGTTCACGTCGCCGCCGGGGACCCGGCACTCCATCCGCAGCGAGTCGCCGCGGCCGATCACCCGCAAGGCGCAGGTGCGATTGTCCAGACCCCAGCCGATCACTGTGGGAGCGAAACTGCCGCCGACGAATCGTTTGTAGGAGTTGATGTTCGGCGCGTAGCACAGCGTCAGCTCGGACAAGGTGGCCAGCACGCCGGCCAGGAAACTGCGGAACATCGCCGACATGCCGTGCGGCGCAGCCGGGTCGGCGAACACCGCGGATCCGTCCGTGCTGCGCAAGGAGAGGTGTACATGGCAGCTGTTGCCCTCGCGTTCGTCGAACTTCGCCATGAACGTCAGGCTCTTGCCGTGCTGGTCGGCGATCTCCTTGGCGCCGCTCTTGTAGACGCTGTGGTTGTCGCAGGCCACCAGCGCCTCGTCGTAGCGGAAGGTGATCTCCTGCTGGCCGGTGTGGCACTCCCCCTTGACGCCCTCACAGCGCATGCCCGCGCCGGTCATCCCCAGGCGGATGTCACGCAGCAGCGGCTCCAGCCGGGTGCCGGCGACCAGGCCGTAGTCGGCGTTGTAGTCCGTGCCCGGTGTCAGGCCGCGATAACCGCCGGCCCATGCCTGCCGGTAGCTGTCGTCGAAGACCAGAAACTCCAGTTCCGTTGCGGCGTAAGCGACCAGCTCGCGCTCGGCCAGCCGCGCGAGCTGCGCGGCCAGGATCTGGCGAGGCGACACCGCCACCGGGTTGCCGTCGGGCCAGTAGGCGTCGGCGAGCACGTGGGCGGTGCCGGGCAGCCACGGGATGCGCCGCAGCGTCGCGAAGTCCGGTCGCAGCACCAGATCGCCGTAGCCGGTGCCCCAGTCGGCGATCGGGTAGCCGGGAACGGTGTTCATCTCGACGTCGACCGCCAGCAGATAGCTGCAGCACTCCACGCCGTGCCCGGCGACCTCGTCGAGGAAGTGCTGCGCCGTGACCCGCTTACCGACCAGCCGGCCCTGCATGTCGGTGAGCGCCACCACGACAGTGTCGATCTCGCCGCACCCGACCAGCTGCTGCAGTTCGACCTGGGACAGCATCGCGGGCCGGGTCATTGCGCTCCTTCACCGACGACAGCCCCCCTGACGTTTGAGTGCTGTCAGGTTACCTGCCCGTGCTCAGCCGATCGGCTCCAGCCGACTGAACTGCTGCGACTGGTAGCGCTCAGCGCACGTCGACCGGCGGATCTTGCCGCTGGTGGTGATCGGCAAGGAGCCGGGAGCGACCAGCACGAGGTCGGCCACTCGCACCCCGTGTGACCGCGAAACCGCCGCTGCCACGTCGCGTTTCAGATCCGCCAGCCGCTGCGTTTCCTCCTCTGGAGTGCCGCGGCTCTTGAGCTCGGCGATGACGGCCAGCTGCTCACGACCCTCCCCGCTGACCGGGATGGCAGCGACGCGGCCCCCGGTGAGCTCCTGCACCGTCGCCTCGATGTCATCGGGGTAGTGGTTTCGGCCGTCGACGATCAACATGTCCTTGATGCGGCCGACAACCAGCAGCTCACCCTCGTGAATGACGCCCAGATCGCCGGTGCGCAACCAGGGTTGGGCGGGTGTGCCGGGGGACGGATCCTCGATCCGCCCGCCGAAGGTGCGTTCGGTCGCCTCCGGGTTGTGCCAGTAGCCGCTGGAGACATTGCCGCCGTGCAGCCAGATCTCCCCGACCTGGCCGGGCAGGTTCTCGGTGCGCGTCTCGGGGTCGACGATGCGCGTCGTGCAGGCGCGCGGCGGGCCGATGCTGACCAGCTCGGCGCCGGCCGGGCCGGCCTCTGCGACACCGGCTACCAGCTTCTCGTAGTCGAGCCGGAAGGTCACCGGCCGCTTGGCGCGAGGCGCCGACCCGGCGTAGACCATCGCTTCGGCCAACCCGTACGACGGCGCGAGCGCGTTGGAAGGCAGATTGGAGCGGGCGAACCGCTCGTTGAAGCGGCGGATCGTCGCGGCATGGATGCGTTCGCTGCCGCTGAGGATGGTGTGCACGCCGCTCAGATCGAGCCCGGCCATGTCCTCGTCGGTGGTCCGACGCGCGGCGAGTTCGAACGCAAAGTTCGGCCCGGCGGTGAACGAGCAGGAGTTGATGGCCAGCTGCTGAATCCAGCGCGCCGGCTTCTGCAGGAATGCGATCGGGCTCATGATCACGGTGCGGCGGCCCATCAAGACCGCACCCATGATGCCGAGCAGCAGGCCCATGTCATGGTAGAACGGCAGCCAGGACACCAGGGTGGTGTCGGGCGGGGGCGCTCCCCCGTCGTCGACGAAATAGTCCGCCATCACCTGCTCAATGTTGGCGAAGATGTTCCGGTGCGAGACCACGACGCCCCGCGGCGAGCCGGTGGAGCCGGAGGTGTACTGCAGCAGCGCGGTCTTGGTGGTCAGCGCCCCGGTGCCGCTCCATCCGGTGGGCGAGTCGAGGTCGAGCAGGTCCATCTCGATGACCGCCGGCGGACGGCCCCCGATCGCGCCGACACAGTTCTGGATATCGCCGACCACCGCTGACGTGGTGAGCACCGCGGCCGGTGCGCAATCCTTGAGCGCCCCGGTGACCCGCTCGTCGTGGCTGCCGAACGCCGGCACCGGCAACGGCACCGCGATGCAGCCGGCTTCCATCACCCCGAAGAATCCGACGACGTACTCCAGGCCCTGCGGCGCCAGCAGCGCGACCCGGTCCCCCGGTGAGGCGACCGCGGCCACCTCGACGGCGATAGCCTCGGTGCGCTGCAGCAGCTGCGACCAGGTCAGGGTCTCGGAGTACCCGGCCTGGTCGACCTCGTAGTCGATGAAGGTGAAAGCCAGCTGGTCCGGCCACTGCTCAGCGCGTTGACGCAGCAGTGCCGGTATCGATTGTGCCGACGACAACACTTGAACCCCCCACGTGATCAATCGGTTCTTTTCAGCCGAAGGTCCCCCGACGACGCTCGGCCCTCTGAAAATACTCTTCTTGTCAACCGTTACCAGGTACTGGCCCGCAAAACGATCTCCATCGCGAGTTGCGCGGTGAACTCTTGGGCGCTGCGGCGCCCCGGCAGCATCACCAGACGGTGTTCGCCGTAGACGAACCGCTGGCTGGCGTCGGCCACCGAGGCCGACGCCCGGGAACTGACCAGAACGGTGGTGTTGATCTCCACCGGTGGGCAGCGTTCGTCGCGGATCGCCCCGCCCAGATCCGGTGCCCGCGGATGCCCCCGATCGAGTACCACCAGGCCGGTGAAGCGGTCCGGGCGCGTCGCCGCCAGCTCCCAGGCATTGTCACCGCCGGTCCGGTCCCCCACGAGTACGCCGCACTGGACTCCCAGGGAATCCAGGATCCCGACCACCGACTTGGGCGTCAGCCGCGGGTCGGCGCCGATCACGATGGTGCGCAACGAGGCGGTGTGCAGCCGCTGACACACCGCGTCGTAGGCGGTGAGCGGGTGCTGGGCGGCTGCGAGCACGACGACGACGGGCCCGTTGTGCGGGCCGGCGATATCGACCGGGATCGGAAACCCGTCGATCGTCATCATCGTGCCAGGCATCTCCGCCACGCTACAGCCAGCGGGCCCGCACCGGGCGGTTTTCGCAGGTCCTCAGCAGCTCACCAGCCACGATCACGTAAGGGTGAGGATCTCGGCGCCGTCGTCGGTGACCAGCAGGGTGTGCTCGAACTGGGCGGTCCACTGGCCGTCGCTGGTGACCACCGTCCAGTCGTCATCCCAGATCTCGTAATCCAGGCCCCCGAGGTTGATCATCGGCTCGATGGTGAAGGTCATCCCCGGCTCGATGACGGTGTCGACCTCGGGTTGGTCGTAGTGCAGGACCACCAGCCCGTTGTGGAAGGTCGTCCCGATCCCGTGTCCGGTGAAGTCGCGGACCACGGTGTAGCCGAATCGGTTCGCGTACGCCTCGATCACCCGGCCGATCACCGAGAGCGCACGGCCCGGCTTGACCGCCTTGATGGCCCGCATCGTCGCTTCCCGGGTGCGCTCGACGAGCAGGCGGTGCTCTTGCGAGACGGCTCCGGCCAGAAAGGTGGCGTTGGTGTCGCCGTGGACGCCGTCGATGTAGGCGGTGACGTCGATGTTGACGATGTCACCGTCGGCGATCACCGTCGAGTCGGGGATGCCGTGGCAGATGACCTCGTTGAGCGAGGTGCAGCACGACTTGGGAAAGCCCTTGTAGCCCAACGTCGACGGGTAGGCGCCGTGGTCGACCATGTAGTCGTGGGCGATGCGATCGAGTGCGTCGGTGGTCACCCCCGGCTCGACGGCCTTACCCGCCTCGGCGAGCGCGCCCGCCGCGATCCGGCCCGCCACCCGCATTTTCTCGATCACCTCGGGGGTCTGCACCCACGGCTCGCTACCCTCCGCGGCGGTGGCTCGGCCGACGTATTCCGGACGCGGGATCGACTTGGGGACCGGCAGCGTCGGGGACAGCACGCCGGGGGAAAGCGGGGCACGAACGGGCATCACGCCAGCTTAACGGCCCCGGAGAAAGCGGCGGCTCGGAGTAGATTCGCGCCCCGCGGCTGGGACCGGCTGCTGCGGGCTCAGAACGGCGTTGTTCGGGCGCTAGCGGCGCAGCCGGTGCCGGTTGAGCCAGGGCCGCCGGGGGCCCTTGATGTCCACCGAGCCGCACACCACCCGCCCGGTCAGCACCAGGTGCGGGGTGCCTTCGGCGGGTGGGTCGCTACGGCGATCCCGGGCGCTTCCGCCATAGATCTCGACGTCGTCGATCGAGGCGCTCGCGCCGTCGGGCAACCGGATGTCCACGGAGCCGAACCGCATGTCGAGGTCGATGACGACCACCGGCCCGGCGAAGCGCGCCTTGGTGAGGTCGAGGTCGACCGAGCCCAGGCGGCGCACCAACGCCAACCGGGTGGGCACGATCCATTCGCCGTGCCGCTTGAGCGAGCCGGCCCAGCCGCGCAATTCGACCCGGTCGGCCGCCGAGGTGACGATGGCACGCGGCCCGGGGAGGTCCCCGATCAGCGTGTCCAGATCCGAGCGCATCCGGGCCTGCGAGACCTGGGCGGCCCGCTCCTCGAATTCGCCGATGTCGATCAGCCCGAGGGAGACGGCGTTGTGCAGGCGGCGCAGCGTCCCGTTGCGGTCGGCATCCGAGATGCGCAGCACCGCCGCCACGTCGTCATCAGTGCCCGTCATGGCTTCTCAACTTACCGCCGTGCGCAGCGTCGCGTCAGAGTAGGAAGTTGTCCGGCAGCGAGTCGAACATCACCTTGGTCATCCGCACCGCGTACTGCGAGCTGCCGCCGCCCACGATCAGCGCGGCGAAGGCCAGGTCGCCCCGGAAGCCGGCGAACCAGGAATGCGATCCGCCGGCGAACTCGGCCTCCCCGGTCTTGCCGAACACCGGCCCGCAGCCGGCGATGTCGCGCGCGGTGCCGTCGGTGACCACCAGCCGCATCATCTGGCGCAGACCGTCGAGCATCGCGGTGCTCACCGGCGGAACCGCCGGGCTGTTGACCGCGGTGGGCCGTCCTTGGATCAATCGGGGCACCGGGGTCTTGCCGGCGGCGACCGTCGCCGCGGCCAGGGCGACACCGAACGGGCTGGCCAGCACCTTGCCCTGGCCGAACCCGTCCTCGGTGCGTTCGGCCAGATCCACCGTCGGCGGCACCGAACCGGTGACGGTGGTGATGCCGTCCACCAGGTAGTCCACCCCGATCCCGTAGCGGCTGGCCGCCTGCGACAGCGCCCTCGGCGGCATCCGGCTGGCCAGCTCGGCGAACGTGGTGTTGCAGGAGTTGGCGAACGCCCGCGACATGGACACCAGGCCGAGGTCGAACCCGCCGTAGTTGGGGATGGTGCGCTGGCCGATGTCGAGCTCGCCGGGACAGCCCACCATCGAGTTCGGTGAGGCCATGTCGCGTTCGATGGCCGCACCGGCGGTGACCATCTTGAACGTCGACCCGGGCGGGTACAAGCCGGTGGTCGCGACCAAGCCGTCGGCGTCGGCAGCGGTGTTCTGCGCGACCGCGAGCAGCTCGCCGGTCGACGGTTTGATCACCACCATCATCGCCTTGTCGCCGCGGGTGTTGACCGCGTTCTGGGCGGCGCGCTGCACCGATCGGTCCAGGCTGATCGTCAGCGACGGCGCCGGGGACGGATCCACCTCGTTCAGCACCGCGACGTCGACACCGTTCTGGTTGACGCTGACCACGCGCCAGCCCGCCTCGCCCTCGAGTTGAGCCGAGACGGTTTTCTTGACCTCGCCGATGAGCACCGGCGCGAAGCGGTCGTCGGTGGGCAGCAGGTCGGCATGCGGGGTGATCACCACCCCGGGCAGCTTGCCAATGGCGGTTTCGACGCGATCGTGGTCGTTCTTGCGCAGCGTGATCAGATCCAGCGGGGTGACCGAGGAGCTGGCCTGCTCGGCGAGCCACTGCGGATCGCCCAGGGTGTCGTCGAACGGTCGCAGCGCGTCGATCACCGCCTGCGCGGTGTGCATCAGGTTCTTCCCGGCCCGCCCGGCGTCCAGTTCGTAGTGGTAGACGTAGCCGGGCACCAGCACGTCGGTGCCGCCGGCCTCGTTGACCGAGGCCCGCCGCGGCGGGTCGGCCCGCAGCGCGAAGGTCTGGTGTTCCCCCAGCCGGGGGTGCAGGCCGGTGGCCGTCCAGCGGACCGCCCAGTGGCCTTCGTTGCGCACCATCTTGAGCTGACCGTCATATGACCAGGTCCGGTTCTTCGGCAGCTGCCAGGTGTAGCGGTAGGACACCGTGCCGGTGTCGTCGTTGTAGCGCGCGCCCAGCACCTGCGCGTCGAGGTGCTCGGCCTGCAATCCGGCCCAGGCGGCGTTGAGGGCGCTGCGGGCGGTCGAGGGGTCATCACTGAGCTCGGCGGCGGTCGCGGTGTCACCGGTGGCCAACGCGGCGAAGAACCGCTCGGCGGTGGGCGCCGGCCCGTCCGGGCGGGGGGTGCACCCGGCCAGGGCGAGCACGATCAGCAGGACAGCTGATACTGATGTTGTTTTTGTTGCCATTGGTGCCGATGTTACGAAACGGACACGGGCTAGGCCCGGAGGCGCACCGTGACCGAATGTGATCACGCCGATCTCGCGCCGAGCGTGCATCCATTGCGAAGACCACGCTGATTTTTCGCAGAGATTGCACGTTCGGCGCGCCGGGCGCCCGTCGCACGCGCCGCGCTCAGTCCAGCAGCACGGTGGCAAAGGTGCCGGCCCGGGTGAACCCGACCCGCTCGTAGGCGGCGCGGGCCACCGCGTTGAAATCGTTGACATACAGGCTGGCGATGCGCCCGGTGCCGACGATCACCCCGGCCAGCATGGCGGTGCCGCTGGAGCCCAGGCCCTGCCCCCGTCGATCCGGATGCACCCAGACGCCCTGGATCTGGCCCACTGTCGGCGACTGCGAACCCACTTCGGCCTTGAACACCACCTCGCCGCGCTCGAAGCGCGCCCAGGCCCGACCCGCTGCGATCAGGTTGGCCACCCGCCGGCGGTAGGCCCGGCCGCCGTCACCGAGCCGCGGATCCACCCCGACCTCGCCGATGAACATGTCGACGGCGGCCACCAGGTACGCGTCGAGCTCGTCCGGGCGTACCTGACGCACCTCCGGATCCATCGGGCAGCCGGGCATAGTGTGCAGCGCCATCAGCGGCTGGCTCTCGCGCACGTCGCGGGCCGGGCCCCAGACGTCGGCGAGGCGCTGCCACATCGGCAATACGAGTTCGGCGCGGCCGACCAGCGACGAACAGCGGCGGATGGCGCTGACCGCCTTGTCGGCGAACGCGGTCAGGTCAGCCGCCGCCCCGCGCAGCGGAATCAGGTTCGGCCCGGCGTAGCACAGTGATTCCTCGACACCGCCGCGCGTCCACAGCTCCCCGCCGATCGCGCGGGGATCGACGCCGTGGTCGGCGACCCGGGCGGCCACCATGCAGGAGCCGACCGGATCCGCATCGAGCACTCGCCAGACCGCCGCGGCGTCACGCACGACGGACACCCGTCGCTGTTCGAGACGAGAATCCGGCGGAGCCGACATGGTGACTCTTTCTTGCGAACTCAACCGCCGCACGCCGTCGGCGGATCGGCTGCGTTCAGCTTACGGCGACGGTGGGCGGGCCGCCGGGAGATGCGCCGTCGCCCATCGCTCCCATTTCTGAGGCCAAGCGCAGCGCCTCCTCGATCAGGGTCTCGACGATCTGCGCCTCGGGAACGGTCTTGATCACCTCGCCCTTGACGAAGATCTGGCCCTTGCCGTTGCCGGAGGCCACCCCCAGATCCGCCTCGCGTGCCTCACCGGGCCCGTTAACCACACAGCCCATCACCGCGACCCGCAACGGGACGTCAAGCCCCTCCAGCCCCGCGGTGACCTCGTTGGCCAGCTTGTAGACGTCGACCTGCGCCCGCCCGCACGACGGACACGACACGATCTCCAGGCCCCGCGGATGCAGGTTGAGCGACTCCAGAATCTGGGTGCCGACCTTGACCTCTTCCACCGGCGGCGCCGACAGGGACACCCGGATGGTGTCGCCGATGCCGCGGGACAGCAGCGCACCGAAGGCCACGGCGGACTTGATGGTGCCCTGAAACGCCGGGCCGGCTTCGGTGACGCCCAGGTGCAGCGGGTAATCGCACTGCTCGGCCAATTGCTCGTAGGCGGCCACCATCACGACCGGGTCGTTGTGCTTGACGCTGATCTTGATGTCGCCGAAGCCGTGTTCCTCGAACAGCGACGCCTCCCACAGCGCCGACTCCACCAGAGCCTCCGGGGTGGCCTTGCCGTACTTGGCCAGAAACCTCCGGTCCAGCGAACCGGCGTTGACGCCGATCCGGATCGGCACCCCGGCGGCGCCGGCCGCCTTGGCGACATCGGCGACCCGGCCGTCGAACTCCTTGATGTTGCCCGGGTTCACCCGCACCGCAGCGCAACCCGCATCGATCGCGGCGAAGATGTACTTCGGCTGGAAGTGGATGTCGGCGATCACCGGCAGCTTGCTCTTTTTGGCGATGATGGCCAGCGCGTCGGCGTCTTCCTGCCGCGGGCAGGCCACCCGCACGATGTCGCAGCCGGCGGTGGTCAGCGCGGCGATCTGCTGCAGCGTCGCGTCGACGTCGTGGGTTTTGGTCGTGCACATCGACTGCACCGAGATCGGGTGGTCGCTGCCCACCCCGACACCGCCAACCATCAGCTGGCGGGTCTTGCGGCGCGGCGCCAAGGTCGGGGCCGGCACCGCCGGCATACCGAGGCCGACGCTCATGAGGGCTCTCCTGTCAAAACAGCCTGATCGGATTGACCAAGTCGGCGGTCACGGTGAGCAGCATGTAGCCGACCACCACTACCAAGACTACGTACGTGGCCGGCATCAGCTTGAGATAGTTCACCGGTGCGGCGGCGACCTTCCCGCGTGCCGACCGGACCACGTTGCGCAGCTTTTCGTAGAGTGCGATCGCGATGTGCCCGCCGTCGAACGGCAGCAGTGGCACCAGGTTGAGCACACCCAGAATGAAGTTCAGCTGCGCCAGGAAGAACCAGAACGCCACCCACAGGCCGTGATCGACGGTGTCGCCGCCGATGATCGAGGCGCCCACCACGCTGATCGGGGTTTCCGGGTCGCGCTCCCCGTTCGGGTTGCCGATCGCGTGCATCAGCGCACCGACCTTGGACGGGATGTTGGCCAGCGACTTGCCCAGCAGCACCGACAGGTCGCCGCTGAAAGCGAAGGTGGCCGGCACCGCCGTCAACGGGTTGTATTGGGTGGGCCCGAACTGGGCGGCCCCCACCCCGATGGCGCCGACGGTGCTGGGTACGGCCGCGCTGTCGCGCCCATCGGCGATCCAGCGCTGGGTCGGGGTCACATCAACGTATTTGGTCAGTTCGGTGCCGTCGCGTTCGACGACGACCGGTGTCACGCCGTGCTGCTTGCGCACGGCGGCGGCCATCTCCTCGAAGGTCGACACGGGCGTGTCGCCGACCTTGACCACCACGTCGCCGGACTGGATGCCGGCCAGCGCCGCCGGACCGGGACCGGCGCAGGGGCCCAGCTCGCCCTTGACGACTTCCGGTGCCACGCAAGCCGTTTCGCCGATGACGGCGGTGGTCGGCGCGTGCAGGTTGGGCAGGCCCCAGATCACCGCGATGCCGTAGACCAGCACCAGGCCGATGATGAAGTTCATCCCGGGCCCGGCGAACAGCACCGCCACCCGCTTCCAGGTCTTCTGCTTGTACATGGCGCGGTCGACTTCGTCGGGCGCCAGTTCCTCCACCGCGGTCATGCCGGCGATGTCACAGAAGCCACCGGCCGGAATCGCCTTGAGGCCGTATTCGGTCTCGCCACGGCGCGTCGACCACAAGGTGGTGCCGAACCCGACGAAATAACGCCGCACCTTCATGCCGGTGGCGCGGGCCACCCACATGTGACCGCATTCGTGCAGCGCCACCGACACCAGGATGGCCAGCGCGAACAGCGCGATGCCGATCGCGAACATCATCGCGTGCTTCCGACCTTTCTCGTAGCTGTCGCCTCGACGGCGCGAGCCGCTCGTTCCTTGGCCCAGCGCTGCGCGTCGAGTACCTCGTCCACGGTAGCGGGTTGTGCCGCCCACTGGTCGGCCGCGGCCAGCACATCGGCGATGGTGTTCACGATCGCGGGAAAGCCGATCCGGCCTTGCAGGAATGCTTCGGCTGCTTCTTCGTTCGCGGCGTTGTAGACCGCGGTCATGCAGCCGCCGATCTGACCGGCGTGGCGGGCCAGCTGAACGGCCGGGAAAACCGCCTGGTCCAGCGGCTCGAATTCCCACGTCGACGCGCTGGTGAAGTCGCAGGCCGCGGCCGCGCCGGGCACCCGGGCCGGCCAGCCCAGGGCCAGCGCGATCGGCAGGCGCATGTCCGGCGGGCTGGCCTGGGCGATCGTCGACCCGTCGGTGAAGGTGACCATGGAATGCACGACCGACTGCGGATGCACGACGACGTCGATGCGGTCGTAGGGCACGCCGAACAGTAGGTGGGTCTCGATGAGCTCGAGTCCCTTGTTCACCAGCGACGCCGAGTTCAGCGTGTTCATCGGGCCCATCGACCAGGTGGGGTGCGCGCCGGCCTGCTCGGGCGTGACATGTTGAAGATCCGCGGCACTCCAGCCCCGGAACGGCCCGCCGGAGGCGGTGAGTACCAGCTTGGCGACCTCGTCGGGCGTGCCGCCCCGCAGGCATTGCGCCAGCGCGGAGTGCTCGGAGTCCACCGGCACGATCTGGCCGGGCTGGGCGGCTTGCAGCACCAGCGGGCCGCCGGCGATCAGCGATTCCTTGTTGGCCAGGGCGAGACGGGCGCCGGTGTCCAGCGCGGCCAGCGTGGGACGCAGTCCCAGGGCGCCGACCAGAGCGTTGAGCACCACGTCGGCCTCGGTGTCCTCCACCAGCCGGGTGACGGCCTCGGGTCCGCGGTAGGGGGCGTCGAGGGCCTCACCGACCTGCGTGTCGGCGACGGCGAGGTTGGCGACGCCGGTCTCGGCGCACTGGGTGGCCAGCAGTTCGGGATGGCCGCCGCCGGCCGCCAGCCCGACCAGCTCGAAGCGATCCGGATTGGCGGCGATGACCTGCAACGCCTGGGTGCCGATCGAACCGGTCGAGCCCAACAACAGGACTTTGGTCCGGCGCCGCGCAGACACACTCACCTGCCCATTGTGCCCGAGATCAGTCGCGTGGTTCCCCGGTGTAGTCGCCGAAGCTGAACAGGTTGCCCTCCGGGTCGCGGACGACGAACTCGCGGGCCCCGTAGTCGGTGCCGGCCAACGGCGACACGACGTCGGCGTTGCGGCTCACGATCCGCTCGTAGAGGCCGTCGGGGTCGGCGGTGACGATGTAGCCGCCGGCGGTGCCAGGCTCACGGCACCAGTCGTTGCCGGGCTGGTGGCTACCCAGCATGATGCCGCCGGTGCCCTCGGGCCAGAGCAGTTCGGCATGTTTGACCGTGTCGCCGTCGACGCCGTGGCGGGCGGTGACGACGAACCCGAAGGTGTCGACGTAGTAGTCGATGAGTTTGCGAGCGTCATGCGCCTGCAGGGTCAACCAAACGGTCGGATTCGAAGTGGTCATGACACCACTGTGACCTTGCGGCGTGGCCGCCGTCTTGAATGTTTTGGAACTCCTCGGCCAGCCAGACCCCCGGCGGCACACCGGCGAACCGAACGAACTCGCGGGTCAGGTGTGCCTGGTCGGCGTAACCGGCCTCGCCGGCGATACCGGCCAGATCGACACGGCGGCGTCCGCGCGCCGCGTCCGCCATCCGAGCGGTGGCGTATTCGAAGCGCATCAGCAGCGCCACCGCCTTCGGGGTTCGCCCCACCTCGCGGCGGAACAGCGTGGTCAGGTGCCGCTGACTCAGCCCGACCTGGTCTGCGACGACGGCCACCGGCGTGCGCCCCCGGCTGCGCTCCAGCAGATGCCAGGCGTAGGCGACCTCGGGTCGCACGCTGGCGCGGCACCGGCGGCCGGCCATCAGATATTGCGCAACCAGCGCGAACGCGTCGGGCCACCCGCGGGTGTCGGCAACCCGCTCATGTAGTCGCGCCGACGCGCGGCCCAACACCGGCGCCGCGTCGAAGTCGGTCACGCTCAGCTCGGCGGCCGGTACGCCGAACACCGCCCGCGCGGCCAGCGGGTGCAGGGCCACCTGCACACCGGTCTGTCCGCGGCGCTGCCGCACGTGGCTGGCCTGCTCGTGCAGGCCGCCGAGAATGATCGGAGTCGGCCGCGCCGCCGGCAGCGCGTCGGCGGTCCCGGCGGCTTCGACCCCCTCGTCGAGGCTGACGATGAAGGTCAGGGTCGACGACGGAAGTCCCCGGTGCACGGTCTCGGGGACGTCCAGCGCGCGGTAGCCGACCATCGACGTCACGCCCGGCGCAGTGCGCGGCGGCGCCACGACGAAATCCCAGACCTGCGGCCCGTCGACGGCATCAGTGGCCATGGCCTCCACGGTAGGTGGCCGAGTTGCCATATGTCAGAATGTTGCGCAGTCGCTCAGCTGAAAGTAGGGAGTCGAAGTGGCCGGTACCGAAGTGGAACGCCATGGTGTGGACACCGCCGAGGTGCCCTCGGCGGCCTGGGGCTGGAGCGCGATCAACCACCGCACCTGGCACATCGTCGGCCTCGGCATCGTCGGATTCCTGCTGCTGATGCTGCGCGGTAACCACATCGGCCACGTCGAGGACTATTTCCTGCTCGCGTTCGCCGCGCTGTCGCTGTTCGTCGTGCTGCGCGACATCATCGGCCGCAAGCGCGGCTGGCTGCGCTAAGCGCCAGATCCCCGGGCGCCTTTACTGGTCTTCCGCCGCCAATTGACCGCAGGCCGCGGCGATCTCGCGCCCGCGGGTGTCACGCACGGTGCACTCCACGCCCTGGGCCCGCACGCGCCGGACGAACTCCCGCTCCACCGGCTTGGGGCTGGCATCCCAGTCGCTGCCCGGGGTCGGATTGAGTGGAATCAGGTTGACATGCACCAATTGCCCCAGCGCCTTGTGCAGTTTGCGGCCTAACAGATCGGCCCGCCAGGGCTGGTCGTTGACATCGCGGATCAGCGCGTATTCCACCGACACCCGCCGGCCGGTCACGTCGGCGTAGTAGCGGGCGGCGTCGAGCGCTTCGTCGACCTTCCAGCGGTTGTTGACCGGGACCAGCGTGTCGCGTAACTCGTCATCCGGAGTGTGCAGCGACAGCGCCAAGGTGACCCCCAGCCCCTCATCGGCGAGCTTGCGGATTGCCGGGGCCAGCCCGACCGTCGACACCGTCACCGATCGCGCCGAGATGCCGAACCCGTTGGGCGGCGGCTCGGTGATCCGGCGGACGGCGGCCACCACCCGGGCGTAGTTGGCCAGCGGCTCCCCCATGCCCATGAACACGATGTTGGACAGGCGCCCGTGATCCCGATCCCGTAGCTCCACCGCCGCCGCCCGCACCTGCTCGAGGATCTCGGCGGTGGACAGGTTGCGGGTGAGCCCGGCCTGGCCGGTCGCGCAGAAGGGGCAGGCCATGCCGCAGCCGGCCTGGGATGAGATGCACACGGTGTTGCGGCGCGGGTAGCGCATCAGCACCGACTCGAATTTGGTGTGGTCGTGTGCCCGCCACAACGTCTTGCGGGTCTCGCCGGCATCGCACTCGATCTCGCTGGCCGCGGTCAGCAGGCTGGGGAACAGCGCGTCGGCCACCGCGGAGCGCACCCCGGCCGGCAGGTCGGTCATCTGCTGCGGATCGGCGATCAGCCTGCCGTAGTAGTGGTGGGCGAGCTGGTTGGCCCGGAACGCCGGCAAGCCCAGTTCGGCGACGGCGGCGGCACGCCCGGCCGGGTCGAGGTCGGCCAAATGGCGCGGCGGCAGGGCCCGCCGCGGTGCGGTGAACACCAGCTGTTGCGTCATGATCTGTTCCAGTATGCCGGTGACTCACGGCAGAACGGTCAGCACGATCCAGGTCACCACGGCCGACGGCAGCAGCGCGTCAAGCCGGTCCATGATGCCGCCATGGCCGGGCAGCAGCCGGCCCATGTCCTTGATGCCCAGGTCGCGTTTGACCTGAGACTCGATGAGGTCGCCGAAGACTCCGGTGAACACCAGCAGCACCCCCAGCGGCAGCCCCACCCACCACGGCCGGTCGAGGAACATCGTCACCGCGAACACCGCCGCGGCGACACCGAGCACCATCGATCCGGCGAAACCCTCCCAGGACTTCTTCGGGCTGATCGCCGGCGCCATCGGGTGCTTGCCGAACAGCACACCGACGGCGTACCCGCCGATGTCGGAGAAGACCACCGGAAACAGCAGGCACAGCACCCGGCCGGGACCGTCGTCGCGGAAAACCAGCAGGGCCGCGAAGCTCATGCACAGCGGCACCCAGACCGCGATCAGGATCATCGCCGACACGTCCCGCAGGTAGTTGACCGGGGCGTGGTGCAGCCCCTTGTCGACCAGCCGCCACATCATGGAGATCACGATGGTGGCACCGAACGCGCCCAGCACTCCCCGGGCCCCGAACGGCAGCGACAGCCACAGCATCGCCTGCCCGCCGAGGGCCAGCGGGATGAACGGCACGTCGTAGCCGACTTCACGCAGCCGCCTGGTGATCTCATGGGTGGCGATCGGCGTGGCCACCGCCAGAATCAGCACCCAGAAGCGCGGCGCGAACAACAGGGTGTAGACCAGCATCCCGGCGAGCAGCGCCCCCACCACGATCGCGGCGGGGAGGTTGCGTCCCGCCCGCGACTGCTTTGGACCGGTGGGTGCACCGGTGTCGTTGTCTGCCACGGGTTTTGACTGCTGACGGCCGCTAGACCTCCAGCAACTCGCCTTCTTTGTGCTTGACGAGTTCGTCGATCTGGCTCACGTACTGCTGGGTGGATTTGTCCAGGTCCTTCTCCGCCCGGCCGACCTCATCCTCACCGGCGTCGCCGTCCTTGCGGATGCGGTGCAGCTCCTCCATCGCCTTGCGGCGGATGTTGCGCAGCGCGACCTTGGCGTCCTCGCCTTTGCCCTTGGCCTGCTTGACCAGTTCCTTGCGCCGCTCCTCGGTGAGCTGCGGCACCGCCACCCGAATCAGGGCACCGTCGTTGCTGGGGTTCAGGCCCAGATCCGAGTTGCGGATCGCGGTCTCGATGGCGCCCAGCTGGGACGCCTCGTACGGCTTGATCACCACCAGCCGCGCCTCGGGCACGTTGATGCTGCACAGCTGGGTGATCGGGGTGGGCGAACCGTAGTAGTCGATGACGATCCGGGAGAACATGCCCGGGTTGGCCCGGCCGGTGCGAATGGTGGCCAAATCGTCGCGAGCCACCGCCACGGCCTTCTCCATTTTCTCTTCGGCGTCGAAGAGAGCCTCGTCGATCATGTGCGCCTCTCCTCTTTTAGGTGGTGACCAGTGTCCCGATCTTCTCACCCGCGACGGCCCGGGCGATATTTCCGTCGGTCAGCAGGTTGAACACCAGGATCGGCATGCCATTGTCCATGCAGAGGCTGAACGCGGTGGCATCGGCCACCTTCAGCCCACGGTCGATGACCTCGCGATGGCTGATCGAGGTGAGCAGTTCGGCGTCGGGGTCCAGGCGCGGGTCCGCGGTGAAGATGCCGTCGACCGCCTTGGCCATCAGCACCACCTGAGCGCCGATCTCCAGCGCCCGCTGGGCGGCGGTGGTGTCGGTGGAGAAATACGGCAGGCCCATGCCGGCACCGAAGATCACCACCCGGCCCTTCTCCAGGTGCCGCTGGGCACGCAACGGAATGTAGGGCTCGGCGACCTGGCCCATCGTGATCGCGGTCTGGACCCGGGTGTCGATGCCTTCCTTCACCAGAAAATCCTGCAACGCAAGACTGTTCATCACGGTGCCGAGCATGCCCATATAGTCCGAGCGCATCCGTTCCATGCCGCGCTCCTGCAACTGGGCGCCGCGGAAGAAGTTGCCGCCGCCGATGACGACCGCGACCTGCACACCGTCGCGGACCACTTCGGCGATCTGGCGGGCGACCTGGGCAACGACGTCGGGATCGAGCCCGACCTGCCCGCCGCCGAACATCTCCCCACCGAGTTTGAGCAGCACCCGCGAGTAATGGGGGCGGCCGGTCGGTGACACCGGGTCGGTACTCGTCGGCTCCGTCATCAGGCTCCTCGGGGCTCCGCGCATGACAGCGCCATCGCAGAATCGTCCGCGACGGCAGTTGTCATCCTGCCCTACCGGGCCGGTCAAACGGTGCGCGGGGGTGGTGACCCCGACAGCAAAAGAGCACAGCAGATGAAAAAATTTTCAATTGATGTTTTCGCTGCTATGGTCGGGTCCGTGCCGAACTCGCTGCCCCAGCTGAAGGCCGAATTCTTCAAGACTCTGGGCCACCCCGCCCGGATTCGGGTACTCGAGCTGCTGGCGGACGGCGACCGCACCGTCGGCGAGCTGCTAACCGAGATCGGGTTGGAGGCGTCCAACCTGTCTCAGCAGCTGGCGGTGCTTCGGCGCGCGGGAGTGGTGGTGGCGACCAAGGAGGGCAACACGGTGGTCTACTCCATCGCCTCGCCGGTGATCACCGAACTGCTCGCGGTGGCGCGCAAGGCGCTGACCGGGCTGCTCAACGATCAGGTCGCCCTGCTCGACGATCTGCGGGCCGGCCGATGAGCTGGCTCAGCAGGATCTTGCGGCTCGGCCGCATCACCGAACCGGCCGGCGCCCGCCCGCCCGCCGACCCGCCCCGCGGGCTGTCCGGCTCGGTGCAGGTACGTCACGTCGACGCCGGATCATGCAACGGATGCGAGATCGAGATCGCCGGGGCCTTCGGTCCGGTGTATGACGCCGAACGGTTCGGCGCCCGGCTCGTCGCGTCCCCGCGGCATGCCGACGCACTGCTGGTCACCGGGGTGGTCACCCGCAACATGGCCGAACCACTGCGCAACACCGTCGAGGCCACCCCGCACCCGCGGCGGGTCATCGCCTGCGGTGACTGTGCGCTGAACCGCGGGGTGTTCGCGCAGGCGTACGGGACGGTGGGCGCCGTCGGTGAGGTCGTGCCCGTGGACGTCGAGATTCCCGGCTGCCCGCCCACCCCCGACCAGATCGTCGCCGCACTTCGGTCGGTGACCGGAAGGTGACTGACTCCCACCTCTCGCGTAGCAACGCCGTCGGCCCACTACTCAGCGGTTCGACGACGATCGGACTGGGCGCCGCCGGAGTCGGTGTCGGGTTGACCGGCGTGTTCAGCGACGTGCCGGCGATCCGGATCGGCTGGCTGCTGCCGCTGCTGGGCGTGCAGCTGCGGGTGGAGCCGGTCGGCGGCTTCTTCATGGTGCTGACCGGTGCGGTGGCGGTGGCGGCCGGCCTGTATTGGATCGGCTACTCCCGGCACGAGAAATTCGGCGCCATTCCGCTGATGGCCCTGCCGGTGTTCGTCGGCACGCTGCTGGCCGTCCCGGCGGCGGGATCGGTGACCACGTTCCTGTTCGCCTGGGAACTGATGGCGCTGAGCTCACTGGTGTTGGTGCTCACCGATCAACACCGCAGCGAGGTGCGCTCGGCCGCACTGATTTACGCGGTGATGACGCAGCTGGGCTTCGTGGCGTTGCTGGTGGGGATGGTGATGCTGGCGGCGGCCGCCGGTGACGAGTTCGCCGGGATCGGCGCGGTGCCCGACGGCGTGCGCAACACGGTCTTCGTGTTGACCCTGATCGGTTTCGGCTCCAAGGCCGGTCTGCTGCCGTTGCACGCCTGGCTGCCACGGGCGCATCCGGAAGCGCCGAGCCCGGTCTCCGCGCTGCTCAGTGCCGCCATGGTCAATCTCGGTGTGTACGGCATCATCCGCATCGACCTGCAACTGTTGGGGCCCGGTCCCCGATGGTGGGCGTGGGCGCTGCTGATCGCCGGCGGCGCGTCGGCGATGTACGGGGTGTTGCAGGCGTCGGTGGCCACCGATCTCAAACGCTTGCTTGCCTATTCGACAACGGAGAACATCGGGTTGATCACCCTGGCCCTGGGCACCGCGACCTTATTGGCGGGCGCCGGCTCGCAGCCGGCCGCGGCGGTGGCGCTCACCGCGGCACTGCTGCACCTGATCGCCCACAGCGCGTTCAAGAGCCTCGGGTTCTTCGCCGCCGGATCGGTGCTGGCCGCCACCGGCCTGCGCGACCTGGACCGGCTCGGCGGCCTGGCCCGCCGGATGCCGGTGACCACCGCGCTGTTCGGGGTGGCCGCCCTCGGCGCCGCCGGTTTGCCGTTGGGGGCGGGTTTCGTCAGCGAATGGCTGCTGATCCAGTCGTTGATGCACGCCCGGGCCGGCCACGATGTCGCCATCGCGCTGGTGATGCCGCTGGCGGTGGGGGCGGTGGCGCTGACCGTCGGGCTGGGTGTGGCCGCCATGGTCAAGGCGTTCGGGATCGGTTTTCTGGCCCGCCCGCGCTCGGATGCCGCGGCGGCGGCGCGAGAATCACCCGGCACGATGATCGCCGCGATGGCGCTGCCCGCGGCCGCCTGCGTGGTGCTGGCCGTCGCCCCCGGTGCGGTGGGCCCGATGCTGACCCGGGTGCTCGACACGCTGCCAGTGTTCGGCGAGGCGCCGGCGCTCGGGGTGTTCCTGCACCTGCCGGGCCTGCACGCTTCCATGGCACCGGCCCTGCTGGCCGCCGCGCTGGCCGCCGCCGTGCTGATCGTGGCGATCGGTTCCCGATGGCGCTCGCGCCAACGACCCGAGCCGGCCACGGTGCCACTGTGGGCCTGCGGCGCCGAAGATCTGACCCCGCGCATGCAGTACACCGCGACGTCGTTCGCCCAACCGCTGCAGCAGGTCTTCGACGACGTGCTGCGTTTCGACACCGGCGTCGAGGTGAGCGGCCAGGCAGCGTCGACCTATGTGGTCGAGCGAATCGCCTACCGGGCGCGGGTCGCCGACGTCATCGAGGAGCGCTGGTACGCCCCGGTACTGCGGGCCGTCGCCGGGGCCGCGCAGCTGGTGCGGCGCGCCCACACCGGCAGCGTGCACCTGTACCTGGCCTACGGCGCGCTCGGCGTGCTGATCGCTGCGCTGGTGGCGCGATGAACGCGATGACTTTTCTGGCCGGTTTCGTGCAGGTCGCCGGTGTCATACTCGGCGCCCCGCTGGTGATCGGCCTGATGCGACAGGTCCGGGCGCGCGCCGAAGGCCGCGCCGGCGCCGGAGTCCTGCAACCGTGGCGCGACCTGCGCAAGCTACTCGGCAAGCAGCTGCTCAAGCCACTCGGCACCACCTGGGTGTTCGCCGCGGCGCCGGCCGCACTGGCCGCCACCACGCTGGTCATCGTCGCCACCGCACCGCTGGTGGCGACGGGCTCGCCGCTGGACCCGGTCGCCGATCTGATCACCGTGGTGGGACTGCTGTTCCTGGGCACCGTGGCGCTGGCGCTGGCCGGAATCGACACCGCGACGGCATTCGGAGGGATGGGCGCAAGCCGGGAGATCACCATCGCAGCACTGGTAGAACCGACCATTCTGCTGGCGGTGTTCGCGCTGTCGATTCCGGCGGGGTCGGCCAATCTGGGCGCCATCGTCGGCAACACCATCGAGCACCCCGGCCAGATGATCTCGTTAGCCAGTGCGCTGGCGTTCGTCGCGCTGGTCATCGTCATCGTCGCCGAGACCGGCCGGCTGCCGGTGGACAATCCGTCCACCCACCTGGAGCTGACGATGGTGCACGAGGCCATGGTGCTCGAATACGCCGGCCCCAAGCTCGCCCTGATCGAGTGGGCCGGCGGCATGCGGCTGACGGTGCTGCTGGCGCTGCTGGCCAACCTGTTCTTCCCGTGGGGCATCGCCGGGGCGAATCCGAGCCCGGTCGACCTGGCGGTGGGCGCCGGTGCGATCGCGATCAAGGTGGCCCTACTGGCGGGCGCCCTGGCCGGCATCGAGGTGTTCATCGCCAAACTGCGACTGTTCCGGGTGCCCGAATTGCTGGCCGGGTCCTTCGTGTTGGCGTTGCTGGCCGTCACGGCAGCGAACTTCTTCACCGGGGCGGGCGGATGAGCTACGACAACATGCTGGATCTGGCCGCCGGCGGCGTGCTGCTGGCCGCGGTGCTGGCCGTCTGGCGCCGCGACCTGTCGGCGATCGTGCGGGGGCTGCTCGTCGCCCAGGGCGCTGCGCTGGCCGCCATCCCGGTGATTCGCGGTGTGCAGGACCATGATCGGGCCCTGATCGCGGTGGGGGTCGGGGTGTTCGCCGTGCGCGCCGTCGCGCTGCCCTGGCTGTTGGCCCGCGCGCTGGGCGCCGAACGGCAGGAACGCCGCGAAGCCACCCCCCTGGTCAGCACCGCCGCATCACTGCTGGTGGTCACCGCCCTGGTGGTCGCGGCGTTCACGATCGCCCAGCCGGTGGTCGACCTGCAGCGCAGCACCGCGACCAACGCCGCCCCGGCCGCTATCGCCACCGTGTTGGTCGCACTGTTCATGATGGCGACCCGCCGCCATGCCATTTCACAGGCGGTCGGACTGCTGATGCTGGACAACGGGATCGCCGCCACCGCCTTCCTGCTGACCGCCGGTGTCCCGCTGATCGTCGAACTCGGCGCGTCGCTGGATGTCCTGTTCGTGTTGATCGTGCTCGGTGTGCTGACCGGCCGTTTGCGCAACGCCTTCGGCGGAGTGGACCTGGACCTGCTGCGGGAGTTGCGCGACTGATGACACCACTGATGCTGCTTCCGTTTCTGGCACCCGTTGTGGCGTCGCTGATTTCCGTCGTGGTCGGCTGGCGCCGGCTCAGCGCTGTCGCGACGTTGGTGTCGGCGCTGACGATTCTGGGGAGCGGGGTCGCCCTGGGGTTTCGGCTTGACGACCGCGCGCATCTGGCACTGAACGGCTTCCTGCGCGCCGACGCGCTGTCGGTGACCATGCTGATCGTGATCGGTGTGGTCGGCAGCCTGGCGACCTGGGCGAGTATCGGCTACATCGACGCCGAGCTGGCCCGCGGGGTGACCGATCCTCGTGGCGCACGGCTGTACGGCATCCTCACCCCGGCGTTCCTGGCTGCGATGGCTCTTGCGGTGTCGGCCAACAACATCGGGGTGGTGTGGGTCGCCGTTGAGGCCACCACGGTGGTGACCGCGTTTCTGGTCGGGCACCACCGCAGCCGTGCCGCGCTGGAGGCCACCTGGAAGTACGTCATGGTGTGTTCGGTGGGCATCACCATCGCGTTCCTGGGCACCGTCCTGCTGCACTTCGCCGCTCGCCATGCCGGTGCCGGCAGCGAGGATGCGCTGCACCTCGACGTCCTGGTGGCCCATGCCGCCGGACTCGACCCGGCGGTCACCCGGTTGGCCGGTGCCCTGTTGCTGATCGGCTACGGCGCGAAGATGGGTCTGGCACCGTTTCACAGCTGGCTGGCCGATGCGCACAGTCAGGCACCGGCGCCGGTTTCGGCATTGATGAGCGGGGTCCTGCTGTCCGTCGCGTTCTCGGTGCTGATCCGGCTCAAGCCGATCGTCGACGCCGCGGTGGGCCCCACATTCCTGCGTACCGCGCTGCTGATCACCGGGTTGGCCACGATGCTCATCGCCGCGCTGCTGCTGACCGTCACCGCCGATCTCAAACGGATGCTGGCCTATTCGTCGATGGAGACGATGGGCCTGATCGCGGTCGCCGCTGCGGCCGGCACCGTGCCGGCGATCGCCGCGCTGCTGCTGCACGTGCTGGCGCACGGGGTCGGCAAGACAGTGCTGTTCCTGGCCGGCGGCCAGCTGCAGGCCGCCCACGGCACCACAGCGATCAGCGAGATCACCGCGGTGCTGGGCAGATCACGGCTGGTGGGCGGCGCATTCGCCGTCGGCATGGTGGTGCTGCTCGGCTTGCCGCCGTTCGCGATGTTCGCCAGTGAGCTGGCGATCGCCATGTCGCTGGCCGACGCCCAGCTGGCCTGGGCCCTGGCACTGGCACTGACGGCGCTGTTGGTGGCGTTCGCCGCGCTGACCGCGAACTCCGGCCGCATGCTGCTGGGCGCCGCGAGCGCCGGCGGACCGGCGATCCGGGTGCCGGCCACAGTCGCGGCCGCGCTGGTGGCCGGTGTGCTGGTCTCAGTGGCCCTGGGAATAACCGCGGGCCCGTTGGCGGGCCTGTTCACCACCGCCGCAACCCAGCTGGGGGCACTGTGACAGCGACGGTTACCCGCGCTGCGGTCACCGACACCGAGCTGGCCGGCGCGGCCGCGGGGTTGCTGGCCGACGGCTTCCGGCTCGCACTGGTTGCCGCCCACGACGACGGCGACAGCCTGCGGGTGGTGTATCTATTCCTGGCGGGCCGGCCGGACCGACGTACCGAGCTGACCCTGACCGTCCCGGCGCAGCGGCCATCGATACCCTCCCTGGCCGGGCTGTCGTTTCAGGCCGGCCGCTTCGAGCGGGAGATGCTCGACCTCTACGGGATCACCCCGGTCGGCCATCCCCAGCCCCGCCGCCTGGTACGGCACGCGCACTGGCCGGAGAATTGGCACCCGATGCGCAACGATGCCGGGCCACCGCCGGATTTCGTTGCGGCGGGCCGTTTCCCGTTCCTCAATGTCGAGGGGGCCGGTGTCTACGAGATTCCGGTCGGGCCGGTGCATGCCGGCCTGATCGAGCCGGGGCACTTCCGCTTCTCGGTGGTCGGGGAATCGATACTGCGGCTCAAGGCGAGGCTGTGGTTCGTGCACCGCGGAATCGAGCGACTGTTTGCCGGCCGGGCCGCCGGCGCCGCCGTCGAACTCGCCGAGCGGATCAGCGGTGATACCTCTGCCGGCCACGCACTGGCGCACAGCCTGGCCGTCGAGGACGCCCTCGGGCTCCAGCTGCCGGATCCGGCGCACCGGTTGCGCGCTCTGCTCGTCGAACTCGAGCGGCTCTACAACCACGCCGCCGATCTGGGCGCATTGGCCAACGATGTCAGCTTCGGGTTGGCCAACGTCCACGCCCAACGCGCCCGCGAGCAGCTACTGCGGATCAACGCGCACGTGACCGGCCACCGCTTGTTGCGCCAGGCGATCCGGCCGGGTGGCGTTGTGCTGCAAACACTCCCCGATCCGGAGCAGCTGCAGGAGCTGGCCGACGACATCGCCGAGATCGCCGAGCTTACGTTGGGCAACTCGGTGATCTACGACCGGTTGGCCGGCACTTCGGTGCTGCATCGGGCCGATGCGGAAGCGCTTGCGACACTGGGCTATGTGGCACGGGCCAGCGGGCTGGTCACTGATGCCCGCCTCGACCATCCGCTGACCGACCTGCCGGTGACCGAGGTGACGGCGACGGCCGGCGATGTGCTCGCCCGCTATACGGTCCGTCGCGACGAGTTCGCCGCCTCGGTGGCGCTGTGCCGCAACCTGATCGAGAACCATCGCGGGCCGCTCGAGTTCACGGCGGATATTCCCGCGGCGGGCGGGTCCGGCGTCGGGATCGTCGAGGGCTGGCGCGGCACCATCGTGCACCGGGTGGAGATCGGCGCCGACGGAGTCATCACGCGCGCCAAGATCGTCGACCCGTCCTGGTTCAACTGGCCCGCGCTGCCGGTTTGCATGAGCGACACCATCGTCCCGGACTTCCCGCTGACGAACAAAAGCTTCAACCTGTCGTATGCCGGAAACGATTTATAGCGGCTCGTAACCGCGACCCGGTATGTCAGGATCTTTGATATGAGTGACGTGGACAGCGCTCCGCTGGGTTATCTGCTGTACCGGGTCAGCTCGGCGCTGCGCCCGCAGGTCTCGGCGGTGCTCGGACCGCTGGGGCTGACGCTTCCCGAATTCGTGTGCATGCGGGTGCTTTCGGTGCGCCCGGGGTTGTCCAGCGCCGAGTTGGCCCGCCACACCAGCGTCACACCGCAGGCCATGAACACCGTGCTGCACCGGCTGCAGAACCGGGGCGCGGTGAGCCGGCCGCAGTCGGTGCCGTCCGGGCGGGCGCTGCCGGCGACGCTGACCGACGCCGGTCGCGAACTGCTGACACAGGCCGAGGAGGCGGTGCGGGTCGCCGACGGCCGGGTTCTGGCGGCCCTGAGTCCGTCCGAACAGCACCGGTTCCGGCAGATGCTGGAACGAATCGGCGACCAGTGTTGATGGCGGCGGCCCGCTTCGCCCGGCTTCGCCGCGCTTGCGACCGCCGCTAGCCCCGGCCGGTGATCGTGGGCCAGGGCTTGGCCGCCTCCAGTTCGTAGGCCAGCTCCAACAGCCGGGCGTCCTGGCCGAAATGGGCGCTGAACATCATGCCCACCGGCAATCCGGCCGCAGACTCGGCCAGCGGCAGCGAGATCGCCGGGTCACCCGAGGCGTTCTGCAGCGGGGTGAACGCCACCCAGTCCATCAGCCGGTCGATGATCTGCTGATAGTCGGCGGTGGGATCCAGGTGGCCGACCTTGGGGGTCTCGTGGGCCAGTGTCGGGGTGAGCACCACGTCGTAGCTGCGGAACAACCGCGCGGTGTGGCGGCGCAGACTCGCCAGCCGGGCGATCGCCAGCGGCAGCCGGTGCAGGCGCCGGGAGGCATGGCGATCCAGCCCCAGCGTCAGGTTGTCCAGCCGGCTGCGGTCGAAGGTGGGGCCGAACATCCGCCGCCCCCCGCGCACCAGCGCGGTCGCCAGAAACGCCCAGTAGAGCAGGAAGTCGTCGGCGAACGACTCGGGCACCGGCGGGCGGTCGAGGTATTCGACGCGGTGGCCGAGCTCCTCGAGCAGCGCGGCGATCTTCAAGGTCAGCTCGCGCATCTCCGCCGATGTCTCGCGCTGGATCGACTGGGTGATCACCGCGATCTTGAGCCGCTGGGCACCCGGTGCCCGGACGTCGCCGATGGGCGGCAGCTTGGTATTGCGCCAGATCCGCTCCGCTTCGGCGTAGAAGGCCGCGGTGTCCCGCACCGAGCGGGTGACCACCCCGTTGTAGACGATGCGCACCGGCATGGCGCGCAGGTCTTTGTCCAGCGGCAGCCGGCCCCGCGACGGTTTTAGGCCGACCAGGCCGTTGCAGGCCGCTGGGATGCGGATGGAGCCGCCGCCGTCGTTGGCGTGGGCGATCGGCACCACCCCGGCCGCGACGAACGCCGCCGAACCCGACGACGACGCCGCCGCGGTGTAGTCGGTGTTCCACGGGTTGCGCACCGCGCCCAGCCGCGGGTGCTCGGCGGCGGCGCTGAACCCGAATTCGGACAGCTGGGTCTTGCCCAGCGCGATCAGCCCGGTACCGAGGTAGAGCCGGGCGAAGTCGCCGTCGGCGGCAGCGGCGTGCGGCTGCCACGCGTCGGTGCCCTGCATGGTCGGCATCCCGGCGACGTTGACGTTGTCTTTGACGAACGTCGGCACGCCCGCGAAGTAGCCCCCGCGGGGTGCCGTCGCCTCGGTCCGGGCGCGGTCGAACGCCTGGTAGGCCAGCGCGTTCAGCTGCGGGTTGACCGCCTCGGTGCGCGCAATCGCGGCGTCGACGAGCTCGGCGGGCGACACGTCGCCTGATCGGATCCGCTGAACCAGGCCGACCGTATCGGAGTCACCGAGCGCGTCGTCGCCGAAAGCGTGGACATGTTGCATGTCCTGACGCTAGCAAGGCCACCAGGACCGTTTAGGCCTGGCCGACCTCGAACCGCGCGAAGCGGGTCACGCTCACGCCCGCTTCGTCGAGCAGCGCCTTGACCGTCTTCTTCGAGTCGGACACCGACGACTGCTCCAGCAGCACCACGTCCTTGAAGAAGCCGGTCACCCGGCCTTCGACGATCTTGGGCAGGGCAGCCTCGGGCTTGCCCTCCTCCTTGGCCGTCTCTTCGGCGATGCGGCGCTCGTTGGCCACCAGGTCGGCGGGCACGTCGTCGCGGCTCAGGTACTTGGCCTTGAGCGCGGCGATCTGCAGCGCCACCGCGTGGGCTGCCTCGGTGTCCGAACCGGTGTACTCGACCAGAACACCCACCGCCGGCGGCAGGTCGGAGGCCCGCTTGTGCAGGTAGGTCTCCACGGTGCCGTCGAAGTAGGCGACCCGGCGCAGTTCGAGCTTCTCGCCGATCTTGGCCGACAGCGCCTCGATGGCCTCACCGACGGTGCGGTCCCCCATCTTGGCGCTCTTGAGCTCCTCGACATCGGAGGTCTTGGCCGCCGCGGCGGCGGTGACGACCTCTTCGGCCAGCGCCTTGAACTCATCGTTCTTGGCGACGAAGTCGGTCTCGGAGTTCAGCTCGATCAAGGCGCCGCCCTTGGCGGCGACCAGGCCTTCGGCGGTGGCGCGCTCGGCGCGCTTGCCGACGTCCTTGGCGCCCTTGATGCGCAGTACCTCAACGGCCTTGTCGAAGTCGCCGTCACTCTCGGCCAGCGCGTTCTTGCAGTCCATCATGCCTGCGCCGGTCAGTTCCCGAAGCCGCTTGACGTCGGCAGCGGTGTAGTTCGCCACTGTTGTGTGCCTTTCCTACGATGCGTCGGTGGTGGTTTCGGCGCCGGCAGCTGCGGCGTCGGCGTCGGGCGCCGAGGTGGTGGCGCCCGCCAGCAGCTCCTGCTCCCACTCGGCCAGCGGCTCAACCGCTTCGGCCGCAGCCTTGCCCTCGCCGTTGCCCTGACCCGCCCGGGCCTGCAGCCCCTCGGCCACCGCGGAGGCGATGACCTTGGTCAGCAGCGCCGCCGAGCGGATCGCGTCGTCATTGCCCGGGATCGGGTAGTCGACCAGGTCGGGGTCGCAGTTGGTGTCCAGGATCGCGATGACCGGGATACCCAGCTTGCGGGCCTCGCCGACGGCGATGTGCTCCTTGTTGGTGTCGACGACCCAGACCGCCGACGGCACCTTGGCCATGTCGCGGATACCGCCGAGGCTGCGCTCCAGCTTGTTCTTCTCGCGGGTCAGCATCAAGATTTCCTTCTTGGTGCGTCCCTCGAAGCCGCCGGTCTGCTCCATGGCCTCAAGTTCCTTGAGCCGCTGCAGACGCTTGTGCACGGTGGAGAAGTTGGTCAGCATGCCGCCCAGCCAGCGCTGGTTGACGTAGGGCATGCCGACCCGGGTGGCCTCGGCCGCGACCGACTCCTGGGCCTGCTTCTTGGTGCCGACGAACATGATCGACCCGCCGTGCGCGACGGTCTCCTTGACGAACTCGTACGCCTTGTCGATGAAGGTCAGCGTCTGCTGCAGGTCGATGATGTAGATGCCATTGCGGTCGGTGAAGATGAACCGCTTCATCTTGGGATTCCAACGACGGGTCTGATGCCCGAAGTGGGCGCCGCTGTCCAGCAGCTGCTTCATGGTTACAACAGCCATGAGTCCATGATTCCTTTGTGTCGGTTGTCGCCCGGCGACGGGTGAGGCCGGGCCCTGGTGACTGCTGAGATGCCGGACCCCTGTCGGGGACCGCCGGCATCCGGTTGTATTGCAGACACGCGAAGTCAGTCCGCATACGCGAACTGCGCAGATGAGTTTACACCGCCCGAACAGGTGCTTTGTCCACAGCGGTGACTGGCCGGTTTCCGGGCCGCCGGGGTGAACTGGGCGAATGCGGTGTGTGGCATTGTTCCTGGTCGCAAGCCTACTGCTGGCCGCCCCGGCGCACGGCGACGCGGCGCGACTGGACTGGCCGCTGCGTCCGCGGCCGGCGGTGGTGCGGGGGTTCGATGCGCCGCGGCCGGACTGGCAGCGCGGCCACCGGGGGGTGGATCTGGCCGGCGCCGCAGGTCAGCCCGTGTATGCCGCCGGGAGCGCGACCGTGGTCTTCGCCGGCCTGGCGGGTGGCGTGCCGGTGGTGTCGCTGGCCCACCCCGGCGGACTGCGCACCAGCTATCAGCCGGTTCGCGCGTCGGTGCGGCCCGGCCAGCGGGTGGCCGCGACGACGGTGATCGGCGCCCTGGACTCCGGCCATCCGAGCTGCGGTGCCGCGGCCTGCCTGCACTGGGGCGCGATGTGGGGCCCGGCCGCGCGCGCCGACTACCTCGACCCGCTGGGACTGCTGGCTTCCACGCCGATCCGGCTCAAGCCGCTGCGCTAGGCCCGGGGGTGGGCCCGCTCGTGCACCGCACGCAGGCGCGCGACCGTGACATGGGTGTAGAGCTGGGTGGTGGCCAGGCTGGAGTGCCCGAGCAGTTCCTGCACGATGCGCAGATCCGCCCCGCCCTCCAGCAGATGGGTGGCCGCGGTGTGGCGCAACCCGTGCGGCCCCATATCGGGGGCGCCACCGACCGCGGCGACGGTCTGGTGCACAACGGTGCGGGCCTGCCGCGGGTCCAGGCGCCCGCCGCGGGCTCCGAGCAGCAGGGCCGGGCCGGACTCCGCGGTCGCCAACAGTGGGCGCCCGCGGGCCAGCCAGGCCTGCAGCGCCTCGGCGGCCGGTTCGCCGAACGGCACCGTCCGCTGCTTGTTGCCCTTGCCGAGCACTCGCAGCAGCCGACGTCCGGAATCGACGTCGTCGAGATCCAGACCGCACAGTTCGCTGACCCGCACGGCGGTGGCATACAGCAACTCAGCGATCAAACGATCCCGCAACGCCAGCGGGTCATTTTGCTGCGCACCGGATTTCGCGGCCACCATCGCGGCGTGCGCCTGGTCCGTGCGCAATACCGCGGGCAGCGTCCGGCGGCCCTTGGGCAGCGCAAGACGCGCCCCGGGATCGGATGCGAGCAGGCCGCGCCGGGCCGCCCAGGCGGTGAACGTCTTGACCGTCGAGGTGCGCCGTGCCAGCGTGCTGCGGGCCGCGCCGGCGCCGGCCTGCTGGGCCAGCCAGCTACGCAGCAGCGGCAGGCTCAGGGCCTCGATACCGCTGTGCCCGCGCTCGGCGAGAAACACGAACAGCGACCGCAGGTCACCGAGGTAGGCACGCCGGGTGTGCTCGGAACGTCCCCGCTCCAAAGCCAGGTGCTCGTCGAACTCCTGGAGAATCGCGTCCACCGGGTCACGGTGGCAGAAGGCGTCCAAATGCTCACGTGACGCGCCGCAGCGTGTCCGGGGTGAGATCAAGCCGTGACGGATAGCCGTCGACCGCCATGATCAGGTCGGCCTCGGCCAGTAGCGAGCGCAGCACGTGCACGATCCCGTCGACCCCGCCCAGCGCCAGCCCGTAGGCGTACGGCCGGCCGATTCCCACCGCGGTCGCGCCCAACGCCAGCGCCTTGATGATATCGGCGCCGGTGCGGACGCCCGAATCGAACAGCACCGGCAGCCCGTCGGCGGCCGCCACCACCGCCGGCAGGCAGTCCAGCGCCGGCAGCCCGCCGTTGGCCTGACGCCCGCCGTGGGTGGAGCAGTAGATGCCGTCCACGCCGCCGTCTTTGGCGCGCCGGGCGTCATCGGGGTGACAGATCCCCTTGACGATCAGCGGCAGATCGGTCAACGACCGCAACCACGGAAGGTCGTCCCAGGTCAGCGGGTTGCCGAAGGTTTGCACCCAGGACAACACGGCCGCCTGCGGGTTCTCTTCGGGCGGTTGGGCCAGCCCCGCACGGAATACCGGGTCGGAGAAGTAGTTGGCCAGGCAGTGCCCGCGCAGCTGCGGGAAGTTCGAGGTCGCCAGGTCACGCGGCCGCCAGCCCGGAACCCAGGTGTCCAAGGTGACGACGATGGCCTTGTAGCCTGCCGACTTAGCACGGCGCACCAGGCTTTCGGCCAACTCCCGGTTCTTGGGCGTGTACAGCTGGAAAATCCCTGGGGTGTCGCCGAATTCGGCGGCCACGTCCTCCAGCGGGTCGGCGGTCAGGGTGGACACCATCATCGGAACGCCGGTGGCCGCCGCGGCCCGGGCGCTGGCCAGGTCGCCGTGGCCGTCCTGGGCGCAGATACCGATGACACCGATCGGTGCCATGAAGATCGGGGACGGCAGCCGCAGTCCGAACATCTCGATGGACAGGTCGCGTTCGGTGGCGCCGACGAACATCCGCGGAATGAGCCCCCACCCGTCGAACGCCGTCACGTTGGCCCGCTGGGTGCGCTCGTCGCCGGCACCGCCGGCCACATACGACCACACCGACGGGGAAAGCGCCGCCGCGGCTTTGGCCTCCAACTCGGTGTAAGTCATCGGCAGCCCAGGCACCACCCCGGCCAGGCCCTGCAGATAGATCTCGAACTGGTAGTCCCCGAACGCCATGTCGCTAGCCCGCCGCGGCTTCGGCTGCTTCTTTGCTGGCGAGTTCCTTCTTCCACTGCCGGAACGTCTCTTCGGTGCGACCGCGCCGCCAGTACCCCGAGATCGAGGTCCACTTGGCCTCCACCTCGCGCTCCTTGCGGATGTAGGGCCGCAGGTTGTGCATGACGGCCTGCGCCTCGCCGTGGATGAACACCTGAACCTGGCCGGGCAGCCACAAGGTGGTGGTGACCGCCTCGACGAGCGGGGCGTGGTCGCCGGCCCGGTCCTGCCCGACCAGATCGGCGCGCCCGCCGCGGTGCAGCCAGTTCAGCTGCACCCCCTGCGGAGCGGCCAGCGCGAGCTCGTCGTCCGGGCCGGCGACCTCGATGAACGCCTTGCCGACCGCGTCGGCCGGCAGCGCCTCCAGGGCGGCCGAGATCGCCGGCAGCGCGCTCTCGTCACCGGCCAGCAGATGCCAGTCGGCGGTGGGGTCGGGCGCGTACGCGCCGTTGGGGCCCATCAGATAGACGGGCTGGCCGGGCTGAGCTCCGGTGGCCCAGGGGCCGACGACGCCGTGGTCGCCGTGCACCGAGACGTCGATGGCGATCTCGCGGGCGACCGGATCGGCGCGCCGCACCGTGAGGGTGCGGATCACCGGACGATCCTCCTCGGGCAGGCCGTCGAAGCTGTCCAGTGTCAACGGCTGCGGCAGCGCGGCGACGTCGATGCCCTGGCGCACAAAGACGACTTTGACGTAGGAGTCGGTGAATTCGCTCGGGCGGAAGGTGCCGTACCCGGGGCCACCCAACACCACCCGCACCATATGTTCGCAGAGTTGCTCGGTGCGGACCACCGCGAAGGTGTGAACCGGTCTTCCTGCCACGCTGCCTCCCCATTGCTGTTCTCGCCGACTATACGAGCTACCGTCTGCGCCGGACTATCGCCCAACTGCCGTCGCGACGCTCGACCAGACCCGCCACCTCCAGCATCGCCAACGGCCCGAACACCTGTGCCGGGGCCAGACCGGATGCGATCGCGACCTGATCGACGGTCGCCGTGCCGCGGCCCGGCAGAGCTTCGTAGACCCGACGTTCGGCGGCGCTGAGTCCGTCCAGCGGGGTCACCGGATGTGGCGGGACGGCGGCCAGCTCCCCTACCCGCCCGGCCAATTCGATCACCTCGTCGGGTCGGGTGACCAGTTCGGCGCCGGCGCGCAGCAACACGTGACAGCCGGCCGACGCCGCGCTGGTGACCGGCCCGGGAACCGCGGCCACCGGGCGGCCCAGCAGCCGCGCCCACGCGGCGGTGTTGGCCGCGCCGCTGCGCAGACCGGCCTCGACCACCACGGTGGCGCCGGCCAGCGCCGCCACCAGCCGGTTGCGGGTCAGAAACCGGTGCCGGACCGGACGGACCCCGGGCGGATATTCGGTGACCAGGAGACCATTGCCGCCGATACGGTGCAGCAGCGCGGAATGGCCTGCCGGATAACTGATGTCGATGCCGCCGGCCAATACCGCCACCGTGGTGCCGTCGGCGGCGAGCGTGGCGCGGTGCGCCGCACCGTCGATGCCGTAGGCGCCGCCGGAGACCACCGCCACGTCGCGTTCGACCAGCCCGGCGGCCAGGTCGGCGGCCACCAGTTCGCCGTAAGCGGTTGCCGCCCGGGTCCCGACGATCGCCGTGGCACGCTCGGCGACCTCATCCAGGAGCGCTGGGCCCAGCGCCCACAGCACCATCGGCGGGCTGCAATCCGGTTTCTTCGCGGCCGCCGCACCAGCGAAGGCGACGAACGCCAGCGTCGGCCACTCGTCGTCGTCGGGGGTGATCAGGCGGCCACCGCGTCGGGTGAGTAATTCCAGATCCGTGGCGGCCAGGTCGATCTCCCGGCGAGCCTCGGTGTGCTTGGCCAGTTCCGTGTCGACCGCACCGCACTTGATCCGCTCCGCGGCCTCGACGGCACCGACCCGCCCGACCAGCGCGGCCAGGTCTGGGCGCGGCGGCTCGGCGACCCGGGACAGGTAAGCCCAGGCCAGCAGGGTGCGGTCGTCGGGGCTCATCGGTTCGCGCCCGGTTGACGAAAGCTCAGGGCCGCGGCGATCTCGTCCGGCCCGGGTGAGGTCCGCCCGGCCAGGTCGCTCAGTGTCCAGGCCACGCGTTGAGTTCGCACCGCACCGCGGATGGACAGCAGTCCGCGGTCCAGCGCGGTGCGCAACGGGGCCATCGCAGCCGTACCGAGCCGAAACCTGCGGCGCAGCAACGCCCCGCTGACCTCGGCATTGGTGCGAAATCCGTGCGGCCCCCAGCGTTGCGCCGCCGCAGCGCGTGCCTCTGCCACCCGGGACCGTACCTGCGCGCTCGACTCGCCGTCGACGACGGAGAATGCCCCGGCCCGCACCGGATGCATCTCCACCCGCAGATCCACCCGGTCCAGCAGCGGTCCCGACAGCCTGCCCAGGTAGCGTCGCTTCTCCATCGGTTTGCACGTGCAGTCCCGCGGGTCGGCCGGCGCACACGGGCAGGGGTTGGCCGCCATGACCAGCTGGAAGCGGGCCGGATAGCACGCGACGCCGTCGCGGCGGGCCAACCGGACCTCCCCGTCCTCGAGCGGTGTGCGCAACGCCTCCAGGGCGCTGACCCGGATCTCGGCGCACTCGTCGAGGAACAGCACCCCGCGGTGCGCGCGGCTCACCGCCCCGGGCCGCGCCATTCCCGAACCGCCCCCGACGAGCGCCGCGACGCTGGAGCTGTGGTGCGGTGCGATGAACGGCGGGCGGGTGATCAGCGGCGCGCTGCCGGACAACAGCCCGGCCACCGAATGGATCGCGGTGACCTCCAGTGACTCGTCCTCGCTCAGCATCGGAAGGAGTCCCGGAAGACGTTGGGCCAGCATCGTTTTCCCGACCCCGGGCGGGCCCGTCAACATCAGGTGGTGCGATCCGGCCGCCGCCACCTCGACCGCGAACCGCGCTTGGGCCTGACCGACCACGTCGGCCAGGTCCGCGCCCGGCTCCGCCCCCGGAGCCGCGGTGGTGATCCGGCCGTGCAGCCGTGACTTGCCCTCCAGCCAGCCGTGCAGCTGTCCCAGCGTCGCCACGCCGCAGACCTCGATGCCGTCCACCAGGCTGGCTTCGGCGAGGTTGTCCACCGGCACCACCGCGCGCGCCCAGCCGTCGTTCCTGGCCGCCAGCACCGCGGGCAACACCCCGTTCACCGGCCGGATCCGCCCGTCCAGCGCCAACTCACCGAGCAGCACCGTCTTCTCCAGCCGCGACCAGGGCGTGTCGCGATCCGCCGAGAGCACGGCCGCGGCCAGGGCGATGTCGTAGACGGAACCCATCTTCGGCAGCGTGGCCGGTGACAGTGCCAAGGTCAGCCGGGCCTGCGGCCACCGCTGCGCGCTGTTGGTGATCGCGGCCCGCACCCGATCCCGCGATTCCTGTAATGCGGCGTCGGCCAGGCCGACCAGATGCACCCCCGGCAGGCCCGAGGCGATGTCGGCCTCGATCTCCACGATCAGACCATCGAGGCCGCGCATGGCGACCGAATAGGCCCGCCCCAACGACATCAGCCCACCCCCCGCAGGTGGGTGATCTGCGGGATTTGGCACCGCCGGATCCGCACCCTGATCACGTCCACGCGGACCGCGTCCCAGTGGGATTGCCGGCCGGCGAGCCACACTCCGGCCAGCCGGCGCACCCGGCGAACCTTCTCCGGCGGGACCGCGTACGCCAGCCCGCCGAACCCGTCACCGGTGCGGGTTTTCACCTCGACGAACACCACGGCGCGCGCGGCCGCATCGGCAGCTATCACGTCCAGTTCGCCGTACCGGCACCGCCAGTTGCGGGCCAGGATCGTCCACCCCTGCGCGATCAGGTGGTCGACGGCCAGCTGTTCCCCAAGCGCCCCCAGCTCGGCGCGCGTCATGGTTGTCATGCCGGCCAGGGTCGGTCATCGCACCGACAGCGTCGAGCCGCGCTGTACCGAAAACGGCTGCAGCTCAGTCAGTTGTCCCCAGTCGCGACTTCATCCACAGCCGCCAGGTTACGGATCTAGCCGGCGTGGGCGCCCGGAGCCCGAACCACCAGCGGCACACCGGGGAAGTAGGCCGCCAGCTCCGTACGGGCGCGGCGCAGCGCGGCGGTGCCGTAGCCCATCTTGCGGTATTCGGGGTGGATCCAGATCCGCACGTTCACCTCGCCGCGGCTGAGGTCGCCGAAGACCATGCCGATCTTCTGCGCACCGTCGATGGCGACGAACAACGCGGCGTCCTCGTCATCGACCCGGGACAGCGCGGAGCGGATCTCGTCGTCGAGAACGCCGGCCGGAGCGCCGGACCCGTCGCCGCTGGCGCCGACGTCGGTGGTGCGCAGCTCGAAGATGTCACGATCGGCCTCGCCGGCGAACGGGCGGAGCACCAGCGTTTCCCCGGAGCTGGCCGGGCGGTCGCCGAGGGTGAAGGTCAGCTCGTTGTTGAGGTCGTCGAGTTCGGCGGCGATCCGGCTCCGGGAATCCTTGGTCAGCTGATCCAACGACATCCCGATCACCGCTTCGCAGCCCGCCGGTGAGGTGCCGAGCAGGTTCGCGATCGCCTGCACCGCCGACGCGCGGTCTTCGGCGTCCACGATCACGTCGAGTACCTCGTGGCGACGTTCCATGGCTTTGAGCAGGGCATCGGTGATCTCCCGACGGGAGACGGCACGGTCGACAGCGGTCATGTCAGTCAGCCTAGACCGAACCCGCCGGTGACGCTGGGGTGTTATTCGGGCAGCCGCAGCTCGGGCTTTTCGACCTCTTCGATGTTGACGTCTTTGAAGGTGACCACCCGTACCTGCTTGACGAACCGCGCCGGTCGGTACATGTCCCACACCCACGCGTCGGCCAAGCGCAGCTCGAAATACACCTCGCCGTCGGCGTTGCGCGGCACCATCTCCACGCTGTTGGCCAGATAGAACCGCCGCTCGGTCTCCACGACGTAACTGAACTGCCCCACGATGTCCTTGTATTCGCGGTACAGCGAGAGTTCCATCTCGGTTTCGTACTTTTCGAGATCTTCGGCACTCATCGGCTCAGCTGTCCTTCTGCTCGGTTCGTCTCCATTGTCCCTGTCGCCGCCGCGGCCAGCGCCGCCACGTTGCGCACGTTGATGAATGAGTAGCGGTGGTGACTGCTGGGCCCCAGCGCCGTCAGCGCCGCGGTGTGCGCGGCGGTGGAGTACCCCTTGTGCTCGGCGAAGCCGTAGCCGGGGTCGTCCAGCGCCGCCATGTACCGGTCGCGGGTGACTTTGGCCAGCACGCTCGCCGCGGCGATGCAGGCCGCCGCGCCGTCGCCGCCGACCACCGGCAGCGACGGCATCGGCAGTCCCGGTACCCGGAACCCGTCGGAGAGCACGTAACCCGGGCGCAGGGCCAGCCCGGCCACCGCGCGCCGCATGCCTTCGATGTTGGCCGCGTGCACGCCGCGCACGTCGACGTCGGCCGGTGCGATGAACACCACGTGGTAGGCCAGCGCGTGCCGGCGGATCACCGGGAACAGCTGTTCACGGGTCTTCTCGGTGAGCTTCTTGGAGTCGTCGAGCGCCGCCAGCGCGGCGGGCCGGCTCGGCCCGAGCACACAGGCGGCCACCACCAGCGGTCCGGCGCAGGCGCCGCGGCCCACCTCGTCGACCCCGGCCACGGGCCCCAGCCCACTGCGATATAGCGCCGACTCCAGGGTGCGCAGCCCCGGTGAGCGGCGGATCACCGTGCGCGGCGGCCAGGCCGGGGCCATCGCCTACGGCCCCTGCTGCGGGTTTATCGCTCTCACCGGCCCCCACCGCGACGGCGGCCAGGCGATGAACCGGGTCTTGCCGATCACATTGCTCACCGGCACGGTGCCGGCGTCGACGTTCTCGCCGGTGCACAGGGTCCGGCGCTGCAGATCGGGTTGGATGGCCACGGTGTCGCAGTGCGCGCGGGAGTCCGACGAGTGCGTGCGGTTGTCGCCCATCACCCACAGCCGGCCGTCCGGTACGGTCACCGGACCGAACTCGGGGCCCAGGCACGGGTAGACCATCGGGTCGACCATCAGGGTGGCCGGGTTCAAGTAGGGCTCGTCGAGTGTCTTGCCGTCGACGGTGAGGCCGGTGTCGTTGCGGCACTGCACGGTCTGGCCGCCGACCGCGATGACCCGCTTGACGAGATCGTTCTCGTCGGGCGGGACGAATCCGATGAAGGACAGGGCGTTCTGCACCCAGCGCACCGCGGTGGTGTCGGACCGGATCGACTTGTAGCCCACGTTCCACGACGGCGGGCCGCGGAAGACGACAACGTCGCCGGGGCGCGGGGCGCTGAACCGGTAGGTCACCTTGTCGACCATGATCCGGTCGCCGACGCAGCCGTGACAGCCGTGCAGCGTCGGTTCCATCGACTCCGACGGGATGAGGTAGGGGCGTGCGACGAACGTGAGCACCAGGTAGTACAGCACCAGCGCGATCGCCACCAGCACGACCGACTCGCGCAGCGTGGAGTGCTTGCGTTCCTCGGGCGCCTCGGCGGCGTCGGCCTCAGGGGCCTCGGCGGCCTCGGGGACCTCGGGCTGGTCGGCCTCGGGAGAGTTCTCGGGTGACGAGCCCGTGGTTTCGGTCACGAGATCAGGGTAGTGACCGCGTCGGCAGCGCCGAAGACCGACCGGAGGCTATCGCCCGAGCGGAGGCGCGGGTCAGCGCTTCTCCTTGATCTTGGCCTTCTTGCCGCGCAGTTCGCGCAGGTAGTACAGCTTGGCCCGGCGGACGTCACCGCGGACCACGACGTCGATGTGGTCGACGTTGGGCGAGTGCACCGGGAAGGTGCGCTCCACACCGACGCCGTAGCTCTCCTTGCGAACGGTGAAGGTCTCACGCACGCCGCCACCCTGCCGGCGGATGACCACGCCCTTGAACACCTGGATGCGCTCCTTGGTGCCCTCGATCACCTTCACGTGCACGTTGACCGTGTCGCCGGGGGCGAAGGCCGGGATGTCGTCGCGCAGCGACGCCTTGTCGACGATGTCCAGCGTGTTCATTGCGGAAACACTTCCTCGCGGGTCGCGGCTGCCGACCGGGCCGCACGCGGGTGCGCGTGCAGACGGTAACCGAGCCGATGGGTTCGGGCATATTGTCGCATCGTGCGGTTCGGCGAGCCGTCGGGCCCCCGCTGCAGAGTCAACTGCCGGGCAACAACTGCTCAATTGTGCCAGACGCGGCGCAACCAGTGAAATCGTGCAAATCGCCGCTGGTCGCTCCCGCGGGAAGCGTCCGCATCGTGATAAGCCTGATGAGAAGGCGGACTGCGCGATCTGGGTGCGGTCGCGGTAACCTAACCGGCGGGCCGATGGCAGCACGTGTGGCGAGCCCGTAGATGTCGGCGTCTTACGCGACTAATACCTGTTGAGGAGGCCACCCGCCGTGCGGCCATCGATGCTAGTGCTGACCATCGTCATGGTGATTTCGACGGTGGTGTTCGGCTGCGACGAGAAGGTCTACGGCGCCGCCGCCCCGCGGCCCCCGCAGTACCGGGCGCCGGAGGTGGCGCCGGTGGCGACCGCGATCGAGGCGCCCCGCGCCCCCGCGATTCCCCCGGCCGCCGTGGTCGACGGGCTGGCGGCACGCATGCAGGACGCGACCGAGGAAGCAGCCAAGGTCGGCGCCAACATCTCGGTGGCCGTGCTCGACCGGATCTCGCACCAACTGGTCACCAACGGCAACACCCGGTCGATCGCCACCGCCTCGGTCGCCAAGCTGTTCATCGCCGACGACCTGTTGATGCACCAGTCGGAGGCCGCCCTGTCGGCCGATGATCAGGCCGCCCTGGAAGTCATGCTGCGCGCCTCGGACGACGGGGCCGCCGAGACGTTCTGGAACTCCGGCGGCGGCAACGCGATCATCACCCGGGTGGCAAGCCGCTACGGCCTGGCCGGCACAGCGCCGCCGTCCAACGGCGCCTGGTGGAACACCATCAGCACCGCGCCGGACCTGGCGCGCTACTACGACATGCTGCTCAACGGCTCCGGTGGCCTGCCCGCGGACCGGGCCAACCTGATCGTCAACGACCTGGCGCAGTCCACCCCGACCGGCATCGACGGCTACCCGCAGCGGTTCGGGATTCCCGAGGGCCTGTACAACGAGCCGGTGGCCGTCAAGCAGGGCTGGATGTGCTGCATCGGCAACAACTGGATGCACCTGTCGACCGGCGTGGTCGGCGCGGACCGTCGCTACGTGGTGGTGATCGAGTCGCTGCAGCCCAGCGACGACGCCACCGCGCGCGCCACCATCACCCAGGCCGTCAAGACGATCTTCCCCGGCGGCCGGATCTAGCGGATCCCCGCCATCGGCCTGATTCGCTACTCCCCCAACAGGTCCGGGCGGCGCTTTCTGGTCCGCGCCACCGCGGCCTCATGGCGCCACGCGTCGATTCGCGCATGGTCGCCCGACAGCAGCACCTCCGGCACCTCCAGGCCACGCCAGCTCGGCGGCCGGGTGTAGCTCGGCCCCTCCAGCAGTCCGTCGCGATCCGGGGAATGCGAATCATCGTGGCGGGAGACCGGATTGCCCAGCACTCCGGGCATCAGCCGCAGCACCGCCTCGAGCATCACCAGCACCGCGGCCTCGCCGCCGGCCAGCACATAATCGCCGATCGAGACTTCTTCGACCCGCATCCGCCGGGCGGCGTCGTCGGCGACCCGCTGGTCGATGCCTTCATAACGGCCGCAGGCGAACACCAGATGCCGTTCCTGGCTCCACCGCTCGGCGGTGGCTTGGTCGAACAGCGTGCCCGCCGGCGTGGGTATGACCAGAACCGTGTGCTCCGAACAGATTTCGTCGAGCGCTTCGCCCCACACCGGCGCCTTCATCACCATCCCCGGCCCGCCGCCGTACGGGGTGTCGTCGACCGAGCGGTGTACGTCGCGGGTCCAGCGCCGCAGATCGTGTACGGCCAGCTCGACCAGCCCGGTCTGGATCGCCTTGCCCGGCAACGATTGCCGGATCGGGTCCAGGTAGTCCGGGAAGATGGTGACGACGTCGACCCTCACGGTGACAGGTCCAGCAGCCCGTCGGGCGGGTCGATGCACACCAGCTGCTCGGCCAGCGACACCGAGGTGACGATCGCGGACACGAACGGCACCAGCAGCTCACCGCCGCCGGTACGCCGGACCGACAGCAGCTCGCCCGCCCCGGTGTGCAGCACCTCGGTCACCGTGCCGAGGTCCTCGCCCGCCTTGGTGCGCACCCGCAGACCTTCCAACTGATGGTCGTAGTAGGTGTCGTCCTCATCGATCGGCGGCAGGTCTGCCGAGTCGATCACCAGCAGGCTGCCGCGCAGGGCGTCGGCCGCATCCCGGTCCGAAACCCCGGCCAGGCGCACCAGCAGCCGGGCACCATGCGGGCGCGCGGTTTCGACCACGTGATCGCGCGGCTGCTCGCCGCGCTTCTTGGCACACAGCACGGCACCGGGAGCGAAACGCTCTTCGGGGTCGTCGGTGCGGACATCGACAACGACCTCGCCGGTGATCCCGTGAGCTTTGACCACCCGTCCGACCGTCAGCTCCATGAGCCGGCCGGCTATCGGTCGGTGTCGACCACGTCCACGCGGATACCGCGCCCACCGATACCGGCGACGAGGGTGCGCAACGCGGTGGCGGTGCGACCGCCGCGACCGATGACCTTGCCCAGGTCGTCGGGGTGGACGTGCACCTCCACGGTGCGGCCACGCCGGTTGGTCACCATGTCGACGCGAACGTCATCCGGGTTGTCGACGATGCCGCGCACCAAGTGCTCGACGGCATCTGCCACCACGGCACTCACGGCCGCACTCAGCTCTCGGTGGCCGGCTCGGCGGCCTCAGCAGCGGGAGCCTCGTCCTTGGCCTCGGCGGCTTCGTCCTTGGCGTCGTCCTTGGCCTTCTTGGCAGGTGCCTTCTTCTTCTTGGCCGTGGTCGCCTCGGTGGTCGGGCCACCCTCGGCCTCGGCCAGCGCGGCGTTGAACAGCTCCAGCTTGCTCGGCTTGGCCGGCTTGACCTTCAGCTTGCCCTCGGCACCGGGCAGGCCCTTGAACTTCTGCCAGTCACCGGTGATCTTCAGCAGCTTGAGCACCGGCTCGGTGGGCTGAGCCCCGACCGACAGCCAGTACTGGGCGCGCTCCGAGTCGATCTCGATCAGGCTCGGCTCTTCCTTGGGGTGGTAGCGGCCGATGACCTCGATGGACCGGCCGTCCCGGCGGGTGCGCGCGTCGGCGACCGCGATGCGGTACTGCGGGTTGCGGATCTTGCCGAGCCGGGTCAGCTTGATTTTGACAGCCATGAATCACTCCTGAGTAGCACGCTGCAATTCAGCGATGCGGGCGGATTTGCCCCCATCCGGTTTTGCCTCGCGTGTTGCGCCGTGACGCCGCACGCCCTGATAAGGGCACGGTCACACGACGGACAGCCGCCCATTGTGCCAGAACCGGCCCGCTGCGCAGAAATCGCCCTACGGCAGCTTCTCGAAGCACTTGGTCTCGACGCGGCGGGTCATCCGCCAGCCGTCGGCGGTGCGGACGAACGCGTCGTCGTACCACAGGCCCAGCAGCATGGTTGCCGGCTTCTCCCCACCGAACACCATCGGGTTGAAGCAGAAGGTACGCGCGGTGGCCGTGTCGCCGTCGACCCGGATCGACGGCAGGCCCAGCATGTGGGCGTAGCCGGCGAAATTCGGCAGCACCTCCGCCAGCCACGCCTTCACCTGGGGATAGTGCCCCTCGATACCGCCCATCGCGCGGTAGTCGATGTAGGCATCGTCGGTGAAAACGGCGTCGAGGTCGTCGAAGGTGCGGGTATCGATGGCGGTGGAGTAGTCGACCAGCAGCTGCTGGATCTGCCACCGGTCCGACATTTCGGCCTGGCTCAGCATTCCTTGATTCAACACTGCAGTGGTAGGGGGCGGTAGGCTGACCCGCCATGCGGAAACTTCTGGCCGCAATCGCGGCTGTGCTGACCGTGCTCGCCACCACCGCCGTGACCGCCTCCGCCGATGTCGCCCAGCCACTGGGCTCCGCACCGGTTCCGGCCGGCCCCGCGCCGAACTGGCTCATCGCCGACCTGGACTCCGGGCAGGTGCTCGCCGAGCAGAACGGGTACGCCGTCACCCCGCCGGCCAGCACGATCAAGGTGCTGCTCGCGCTGGTGGTGCTCGATGAGCTCAACCTCGATGACACCGTGGTCGCCACCCCGGCCGACACCGCGGTGGAGTGCAACTGCGTCGGGCTCAAGCCGGGCCGCGGCTACACCGCGCGTCAGTTGCTCGAAGGCCTGCTACTGGTGTCGGGCAATGACGCCGCAAATGCTCTCGCGGACATGCTCGGCGGGCCCGAGGTGACCGTGGCGAAGATGAACGCCAAGGCGGCCGCGGTCGGCGCGACCAACACCCACGCCAGCACGCCGTCCGGCCTGGACGGCCCCGGCGGCCCTGGCGCCAGCACCCCACACGACCTGGCGGCGATCTTCCGGGCGGCGATGGCCAACCCGGTGTTCGCGCAGATCACCGCGCAGCCGTCGGCGATGTTTCCCACCGAGACCGGCGAGCGCCCGATCGTCAACATGAACGAGCTGCTGGCCCGGTATCCGGGCGCGTTCGGCGGCAAGACCGGATTCACCGATGCGGCCCGCAAGACCTATGTCGGCGCGGCGGCCCGCGACGGCCGGCGGCTGGTGGTCGCGATGATGTACGGGCTGATCCACGAGGGTGGTCCGACCTACTGGGATCAGGCCTCCGCGCTGCTGGACTGGGGTTTCGCGCAGGGCCCGATGTCCGGCGGCGTCGGCAGCCTGTAGGCCGGCGCGACTCAGTACACCCGCCCGCGCAGCATCACCAGATCCGGCCGGCCCAGTACCGCCGGCCCGCGGCGCGGGTCCTCGGTGAAGCAGAGCAGGTCGGCCGGGACGCCGTGTTCCAGTCCCGGGACACCCAGCCAGCGCCGGGCATCCCAGCAGGCCGCACCAAGCGCCTCGGTGGCACTGAGGCCCACCCCCGTCAGGGCGTGCACCTCGTCGGCGATCCGGCCGTGGGCGACCATGCCGCCGGCGTCGGTGCCGGCATAGATCGGCACCCCGGCCTCTCGGGCGGCGCCGATCCGCTCCCGACAGCTCGCGTGCAGCGCCCGCATGTGCGCGGCGTAGGTCGGGTACTTGGCCGCCGAATCGGCGATCCCGGGGAAGTTCTCGATATTGATCAACGTCGGCACCAGAGCGGTGCCACGGGCCAGCATCAGCGCGATGATGTCGTCGGTGATGCCGGTGCCGTGCTCGATGCAGTCGATGCCGGCGTTGATCAGGCCGGGCAGGGCATCCTCGCCGAAGACGTGCGCGGTGACCCGGGCGCCGTTGGCGTGAGCAGCCTCAATAGCCGCGGCGAGCACCTCGTCGGACCACAGCGGCGCCAGGTCGCCGATCCCCCGATCGATCCAGTCCCCGACCAGCTTCACCCAGCCATCGCCCCGACGGGCTTGGGCCGCAACGGCTTCCGGCAACTTGCTCTCGTCGTCAATGTCGAGGCCCAGCCCGGGGATGTAGCGCTTGGTGCGGGCCAGGTGCTGCCCGGCGCGGATGATGCGCGGCAAGTCGGCGCGGTCGTCGAAGGCGCGGGTGTCGATCGGTGAGCCGGCATCGCGGATCAGCAGCACCCCGGCGCGACGCTCGGTTTCGGCCTGGCGCAACGCCTCCTCGGCGTCGACCGGGCCGCCGGGCCCGATCCCGATGTGGCAGTGCGCGTCGACCAGGCCCGGGATGATCCAGCCGTCGGAGAACACCGTCTCGGCGTCGTCGACCGGCTCGAGGGTGACCGCGCCGTCGACGATCCAGTACTCGACCGGTTCGTCATCGGGCAGCCCGCGGCCGCGAACGTGCACCGCCAAATTACTTCTGGCCCGGGAAGTTCAGCTTGGACAGGTCGAAATCGGCCAGCCCCGGCGGCAGCTCGTTGAGCCCCTCGGGCATCTGCGACAGGTCGGGGAAACCGGCCGGCATGGCACCGAACGGGTTGCGCGCCTTGGGCGGGGTGGGCCCCCGCTTCTTGCCGCCCTTCTTGCCCGCCTTGCCCTTTGCCTTACGGGTACTGCTCTTGCGGCCCATGCCGGGTAGGCCCATGCCGCCCATCATCGACGACATCATCTTGCGGGCCTCGAAGAACCGGTCGACGAGCTGGTTGACCTCGGACACCGCAACCCCCGACCCGTTGGCGATACGCAGCCGGCGGGAGGCGTTGATGATCTTCGGGTCGGCCCGCTCGGCGGGAGTCATGCCGCGGATGATGGCCTGCAGCCGGTCGAGTTGGCTGTCGTCGACGGCGGCCAGCGCGTCCTTCATCTGGCCCGCGCCCGGCAGCATGCCCAGCAGGTTGCCGATCGGGCCCATCTTGCGGATCGCCAGCATCTGCTCGAGGAAGTCCTCCAGGGTGAGCTCGCCGGTCCCGATCTTGGCGGCGGCCTCCTCGGCCTTCTGGGCGTCGAAGACCTGCTCGGCCTGCTCGATCAGGCTCAGCACGTCGCCCATGCCCAAGATGCGACTGGCCATCCGGTCGGGGTGGAAGACGTCGAAGTCCTCCAGCTTCTCCCCGGTGGAAGCGAACAGGATCGGCGCGCCGGTGACTTCACGCACCGACAGCGCCGCACCACCGCGGGCGTCACCGTCGAGCTTGGTCAGCACCACACCGGTGAAACCGACACCCTCGCGGAAGGCGTCGGCGGTGGTGACGGCGTCCTGGCCGATCATCGCGTCCAGCACGAACAGCACTTCGTCGGGCTGGACGGCATCGCGGATGGCGGCGGCCTGGGCCATCATCTCCTCGTCGATGCCGAGGCGACCGGCGGTGTCGACGACGACGACGTCGAAGTGCTTGGCCTTGGCTTCGGCCAGGCCCGCGGCGGCGACGGAGACCGGGTCACCGGGGCCGATCTGCGCCTCGTGCGCCTGGGCGGAGGTACCGGGATGCGGCGCGAACACGGCGACCCCGGCGCGTTCGCCGACGACCTGCAGCTGGTTGACCGCGCCCGGGCGCTGCAGATCGCAGGCCACCAGCAGCGGGGTGTGGCCCTGGCCCCGCAACCAGGTCGCCAGTTTGCCGGCCAGGGTGGTCTTGCCCGCACCCTGCAGACCGGCCAGCATGATCACCGTCGGCGGGGTCTTGGCGAAGGTGAGCGTGCGGGTCTGCCCGCCGAGGATGCCGATGAGCTCCTCGTTGACGATCTTGACGACCTGCTGGGCCGGGTTGAGGGCACCGGAGACCTCAGCGCCCTTGGCCCGGTCCTTGATCCGGCCGATGAACTCCCGCACCACCGGCAGCGATACGTCGGCTTCCAGCAGCGCCAGCCGGATCTCCCGGGCGGTGGCGTCGATGTCGGCGTCGGTGAGACGACCCTTGCTGCGCAGCCCCTGAAGAGCACCGGTCAACCGGTCGGACAGTGATTCGAACACGCAGCCAGCCTAAAGGGTGTCGGCCAACTGGGCGCGGTCGAGGCGGTGGCGGCAGTCGGACCTGGCGATAATGTAACTGCGAAGTTAGAAATATCGCACAGTTAATGCGACGAATCGTGGCGATTAATGCAATGTTTCATGGCACTCACGGGCCATTGGCTGCGTTAATACTTCTGTATGCAGCCGCTAACAGAATGTTACGCCTCTTCCACCCACCCGAATTCGTGAAATTCTCAGCGTGCGGGTGGCACCAAACACCGCGGATCACTCGACGGTCGGGCCCGCAATTTGGGAGGAGAACGCATGTCATTTGTGAAAGCGGCGCCCGAAGCCATGACGTCAGCCGCGGGACAACTTCAAGGTATCGGCGAAGTCCTGGTCGCACAGAGCGCCTCGGCGCGAATCCCCACCACCGCCATCGCCCCGGCCGGCACGGACCCGGTTTCGCAACTACAAGCCGCCCTCTTTGCGACCTATGGCAGCCTCTACCAGTCGATCAGCGACCAGGCGGCGGTCGTTCACCAGCAGCTTGTGCGGGCCCTCGGGCAGAACGCCGTCATGTACTCCGCCGCCGAGGCGACCAACCAATCCACGACATCGCTGGACGCGGCGATCCAAGGGTTTTTGACCGACGTCCTCGGTGTTCCGACCAGCGGCAGTTCTTCGCTGTTGTCCGGAAACGCCGCCAACATCGGCAACATCGGGATGGGCAACTGGGCCTCAGCCGGCTCGGCCCTGCTCGGCCTGGCCGGTGGCGGCCTTCTCGACTTTCCCGAAGAGGTCGCCGCCGATGCCGGCGGATTGGCCGGGTTGGACCAGGCCATGCTGGCCGGGATGGCGGGACCGATCGCGACGGCCGGCATGGGCGCGACACCGATGGCAGCTGGAGCCGCGCCGGCCACCGCAATGGGCGCCGCAACCGCGCCGGGTTGGGCCGGGGACGGTGTGGCGGCCGCGGCCGCCACTCCGGCTCGCCTGGCGGCCGCGAGCGTGGCTGTCCCGCAAACCGCGCCAACCATGGCAGCCGTGCCGGCCGCCCTGCCGTCAGCAGCATCGGGCGACCGTGGCGTCGGAAGATTCGGCGTACCGCGCTACGGCACCAAGCCCACCGTCGTTCCCAAGCAACCCGCCGTCTAGGCCAGCCGACGAGATGGGATACCAGCATGTCTTTCGATTTCGGAGCATTGCCGCCGGAGATCGTGTCGGCATGGATGTACAGCGGAGCCCGTTCCGGACCGCTGGTGTCAGCCGCCTCGGCGTGGAGCAGCCTGGCCGCCGAGCTGGAAACTTCGGCAGCGTCCGCCCAGTCGGTGATCTCGGAGCTGACCGACGAACTGTGGACGGGGCCGGCGGCGGCGGCGATGGCCACCGCAGTAGCGCCTTATCTGGCGTGGCTGAACACCACCTCCGCTGCCGCCCACCACGCCAGTTCGCAGGCGATGGCGTCGGCGGCAGCCTTCGAGGCCGCCCACGCGGCGACGGTGCCCCCGCCTGTGATCGTTGCCAATCGGGCCCAGCTGGCAGCACTCGTCGCGTCGAATCTGCTCGGGCAGAACACCCCGGCGATCCTGGCCACCGAGGCCCACTACATGCAGATGTGGGCGCAGGACACCCTGGCCATGTTCGGCTACAGCACATCGTCGGCCAGCGCAGCTGAGTTGTCGCCGATGTCTCCGGCGCCGCAACCCACCAATCCGGCCGGGGCGGCGGTCGCCGGCGCCAGTGCAGCCGGCGGGCTCCAGCAGGAACTGGCCCACGCCCTCACGACCCTGCAGGGGGCGCTACAGACGGTCACCTCACCGCTGGCAACATCAACATCGGCGGCCATGCCCCTCGGCAACGCCGTCGACCTCTTTCTCGGCACCCCGTTGTTCTCGAATGCCATTAACGGAGGCGTGAACACTGCGGCTTGGTTTGTATGTACCGCGATCCCGACGGCGGTGTCGCTGGGCCACACCCTGGCCTTGGCGGGCCCGGCCAGCCTGGCTTCCGACGTTGTCGGCGCCGAAGGTCTCGCAGCCGGTTTGAGCCCAGCGGTGCTGGCCGGCATGGCGCAACCGGCGGGGGCGATGGCTTCCGGCGCGGCGCCGGTGGTGGCGGGACTGGGCCAAGCGGCCACGATCGGCGAGGTGTCCGTCCCGGCTTCTTGGTCGGCAGCGGCGGGAACGCAAGTCGCGGCATCGACAGGCTCGGGCTGGACCGCTGCCGCCGAAGAGGCTGCGCCGATGCATGCCGTGCCGGCCGGGATCGGGTCAGCGGGCTCAGCCGGACGCTCCGGGTCCGGTTCAGGTCTGCCCCGCTACGGCGTCAAGCCGACAGTGATGCCCAAACAAGTGTTCGTGTGACAGCTGCCGGAGCGGCCCCTTGGTCTCTGGTCACTGCGGGGGCTTTCCCGTCCATCTGGGGCTCAGGGGTACGGACCGGCGGACGCCGATGCCCCGGACAGGTTCGGTAGCGGATGCAGCCACAGTTGAGGCCGATGATGCATGTCTCGGGGCCAACAGGACCTGCGCTCGGCGCTGACAGCACCCGACTGGGCGACTCAGTCGCCGCGCTCGCCGGCCCGGGCAGAAACGCGGGGGCACCGCTGAACCCGACCGCCAAGGCCACGCCGACAGCACCCAACCGCGCGCACGTCATCGTGCTGCAAAGCCTCATCACCACGTCCTGATGTTTCGTCCGTGTTTCACCCTGCTCACAGGCTACGCGTCATTCCTGGCAGCTCTCTGACTCCCAGCGGCTCGCTCACCGAGCGGCCTGCCGCGGTCGCCGGCAGCCCATTTCGGGAGAATGCAACTATCCAATCGCTTATTGGATCAATTCGTCGGGATCCTGCCCGAGATACACCAAACCCTGGAGCAAGATATTTTTCGCGAGCGCCAATTAACGCGAGCGCCAATTAATCGGCACACACACGAACTACCGATGAACTCCACGCCTACTCGGGAACAGGAAAACGGCGGGCCGCGGTCTGAATAATGGCCGAAACGTACTGCTTCAATCCAATGCGGTGAGCAGATGTTTCTCGATCACCGTTCGATTTACCGGCGTAGGCAGGACGACGCAGAACACGTCGTCTGCCGTCGACCCCCGCGTGGTGACCTTCGCCCACATGACGTCGGCGCCGGCCCGTTCCAGCGCCGCCGCCAGCCGTGCCAGGAGGCCGGGGCGATCCGCAGCACGGACTTCGATGATCGGCCGGCCGGGGGTGCTGTCAAACCACAAGATGCGAGGCGGGGCCGCCGGACCGCTCACCGGCACCCCGGCGGGAACCTCACCGTAGGTGATCCGGTGCGATTCGTCGTGGCGTCGCTGCAACCCGGCGTGGACGTCGATACCGTCCGCGAGCGCCAGGCGGAACTGCTCACCGACGAGCTGGGCAACCGGCGGTGAGCCGAAGTGCGGAGACACCACGAACTCGGTGATCGCCGCCCCATGCCGAACATTGACCGTCGCGGCGTGCACCCGCAACGAATTCATCGCCAACACCGCCGCAGCCTTCGACAGCAGACCGCGCTGCGCGGGCGCGATCATGACCGCGCGGTAGCCGCGTCCACCGGCGTCGCGGCGTAGGTCCACGTGTACGTCACCCGCTTTCGCCAGCAAGACGTACTCGGCATCGATCGGGTCGGCCTGCGGCAGCGGCTCACCGGCCATGACGAGGCGGCAGCGCCGAACCAGGTCGGCGACCAGCGTTGCCTTCCAACCGTTCCATGTCTCCGGACCGGTTGCCAGCGCGTCGACCTCGGTCAACGCGTGCAGCACCTCGAGCGTCACCACGTCTCCGCCCAGCGCCGCCGCAACACCCGCGATGACGTCCGGATCATTGAGGTCGTGCCGAGTGACGACCTTCGACAGCAGCAAGTGGTGCGTCACCAAAGTGGAGAGCATCGTGACATCACTGGGCCACAGACCCAGCCGAGTACCGATCCGGGCCACCAGCTCAGCACCGATCAGGCTGTGATCGCCACCGCGGCCTTTGCCGATGTCGTGCAGCAAGGCCGCTAGGACCAGCAGGTCGGGCCGCGCCACCCGGGTTGTGAACGCCTGGGCCCGAACCGCGGTCTCGATGAGATGCCGGTCGACGGTCCAGATGTGGACAGGGTCGCGGGGCGGCAGATCGCGGATAGCCGCCCACTCCGGGAACAGCCGGCCCCACAGCCCGCTGCGATCCAGCGTTTCGATGGTTGTCACGATTGCCGGGCCGGCGGCCAATACCACCAAAAGATCATCGAGAGCCTCCCGAGGCCACGGCTCCGGCAGCTCGGGCGGATCGCGGGCCAGGCGGCTCAACGCGGCTGACGCGATGGGCAATCCGGTGCGGGCAGACGCGGCCGCCACCCGCAACACCAGACCGGGATCGCGCTGCGGCCGGGCGTCGCGGGCCAGTACCACCTCTCCGGCGAATGCGACCACGCCGTCATCCAGCGGTCGCCGTAGCCGCGGCCGCACCGCTGAGATGCCGCGTCTCGGCAGTGCATTGGCAGCGATTCGCAGACCCGCGTCAACGCGATAACTGATGGTGCGAGCCGCATCCGACAGGCTGCGCGCCAGTTCGTACCGGTCGCCGATGCGCAACGCAGCACCGATCTCGTCGGCGTATTGGGCCATCAGCAGCTCGTGCCCGCGCCCGGAGACTCGATGCAACTCGGTACGGACGTCAAGCAGCCGGACGTAGGACGCATCGACCGAACCACCTGCGATCTCCGAACTGCAGACAGTCGCACGGTCCGCGAGTTGAGCGATCGCCAATGCGTTGAGCAACTGCACATCGCGCGACCCTCCGCGTCCGCATTTCAAATCGGGCTCGACGCGATGCGCGATTTCGCCGCTACGCCGCCACCGCGCGTGCGTCGTTTCGACGAGTTCACCGTAGCGAGAACCGATTCCGTACCGCCACCGGTGGCGTACCTCGCGGATCAGTTGCGTCGAGGGCCGCTCATCTCCGGCGATATGGCGCGCATCCAGCATGCCCAGGTTCGCAAGCAGATCAGCCCCGGCGACCTCGATGGCCTCGGCTACGGTGCGCACGCTGTGGTCGAGGCGTACTCCTGCGTCCCACAGCGGATACCACAACAGCGCCGCAACCTCCTCGACTGCCTCGGCTGATTTGCCGTCGTGCAGTAGCAACAGGTCCAAGTCTGAGTGGGGTAGCAACTCGCACCGGCCCAGTGAACCGGTCGCCACGATTGCGAATCCGCTGTCTGCCACGATGCCGATCTCCGCCGCCTTCGCGGTCAACCAGTACTCGTGCAGCCGTCGCCACTCATCCCGCAGCCCAGCCGAATCCAGCCGGTCCGCGCTCTCTGAGCGAAGCGCTGCCCGTGCCCGCGCCAAATCAGTGGTCGTGCAGAAAGATCGCACTGACCGTGTTGCGGGCTCCACTTCGCGTTGCGTCATCGCGGCCCACCGAGGTCAACTCGGGTCAGATCTCATAGGGCATCTGCTCCACGCTCACCGGTGCGGACCCGCAGCACGGTTTCCACCGGGCTCACCCACACCTTGCCGTCGCCGATCTTTCCGGTGCGTGCCGCGCGCGCGATGATGTCCAGAATCTGTTCTACCGCAGCGTCGTCGACCAGTACCTCGACCCGCAACTTCGGCACGAAATCAACCGAATACTCCGCCCCCCGATAGACCTCGGTGTGGCCTTTCTGCCGCCCATAACCCCGAACTTCACTGACCGTTATGCCCTGCAGCCCCGCCTGTTCCAAGCCGGTCCTGATGCCGTCCAACGTGAAGGGCTTCACGATCGCGGTAATCAGCTTCATATTCACTTCTCTCTTCGGCGGAATGGACAGGACCCGGGCTGCCGCCGACCGCGAAGTCGTAGCCGCTTTCAGCATGTAGCGCTTCGTCGATGCCCGAGGCCTCAGCTTCCGCGCCCAGACGCAGTCCGATGGTGTACTTGACGATCCATGCCACGGCAGCCGTGCCCACCGCCGAATAGGCCGCAACGCTGCCCGCGCCGATGATCTGGCGCCACAACTGCTGCGTACCGCCGCCGTAGAGCAAGCCCGGAGATACGCCGGCACCACCGGCGATCGCAGCGGTCGCGGGCGCCGCCAAGAGACCCACCAGCACGGTACCGACGAACCCGCCGACCAGGTGTACCCCGACGACATCAAGCGAATCATCCAGGCCGAAACGGTATTTCAAGCCCACTGCCAAGGCGCAGGCGACGCCGGCAACGGCACCGATGGCCAGGGCGCCGACAACGTTCACCGAGGCGCACGACGGGGTGATGGCAACCAATCCGGCCACAATCCCCGACGCCGCACCCAGCGAGGTGGCATGCCCGTCTCGGATTCGCTCGGCCAACAGCCAACCGAGCATTGCCGCGGCGGCTGCCACCGTGGTGGTGATGAATGTCGACCCCGCGACACCGTTCGCGCTGACCGCCGACCCCGCATTGAACCCATACCAGCCGAACCACAGCATGGCCGCGCCGAGCATCACCAACGGGAGATTGTGCGGACGCATCGCCGCCGGCCAGCCGCTGCGCCTACCCAGAATGACCGCCAGTACCAACGCGGCGGTGCCGGCGTTGATATGCACCGCGGTGCCGCCGGCGAAGTCGATCGCATGCAGCTTGTTGGCGATCCAGCCACCGTGGGCCGCCGCCGCTCCGTCGAACGCGAACACCCAGTGCGCGACCGGAAAGTACACCACACTCACCCACAGAGCGGCGAACAGCAGCCAGCTTCCGAACCTCAACCGATCGGCAACCGCCCCGGAGATCAACGCCACCGTGATGATCGCGAACATCAACTGAAACGCGACAAAAACGTTCTGCGGCACGGTACCGACGACCGGAATCTCAACCGCCGAGCTGGTGCCGCCCGAACCGGCGGGCGCCGCATTGACACCGATTAGTCCCTTCAGACCCCAGTAATCGGTGGGGCGGCCAAGCACATTGCTCACGTCCTCACCGAAGGCCAGCGAATACCCGTAAAGCACCCACAGCACGGTCACCACACCCATGGCACTGACGCTCATCATGATCATGTTCAGCACACTTTTGACGCGCACCATCCCGCCGTAGAAGAACGCCAGACCGGGTGTCATCAGTAGCACCAGCGCGGCGCTCATCAGCATCCAGGCGGTATCGCCGGTGTCCGGCACCCCCAAAATCGGAAAACGATCCAAGTGTCCAGACCTCCTCGCCGACCCAGCTGCGCGATATGTAGATCAAGTTGGTCAAACAATGCGTAGTGGTTGTTTCGGCTGCAGCGCCGCGCTGTTGCGGACATGTCACAACCTGCTCACACCGCCGGGCTGCAATTCGGGCCGCGACAGCCGGATTCGGCTACAGATGGCGCAGTGCCAGGCGCGCGGCGTTGGCGCCGCACATGCCGTGCGCGCCTGGCCCCGGTGGGGTCGCCGCCGAGCAGATATAGGTGCCGGGAATTCCGGTGCTGTACGGCGAGAGTGTGACGCGCGGGCCAAAGGCCAACTGGCGAACATCTTTTGCGCCGGTCATGATGTCACCGCCGACGAAATTGGGGTTGTAGACCGCCATCTCGCCGGTGCTGCGCACGGCCTGACCGACGACGCGGTCACGGAAACCCGGGGCGAACCGCTCGATCTGGGCGATGATCGCCGCGGTGGCGTCCCCGGTGTAGCCGTGGGGCACGTGGGCGTAGGTCCACACCGGGTGCACATCGCCGACAGATCGCTGCGGGTCGGCCAGGTACTGCTGACCGACCAGGACGAACGGCCGCTCGGGCATGCGTCCGGCGTGGACGTCGCGTTCGGTGGCGGCCAGCTCGCGGTGCGTGCCGGCCAGGTGCACGGTGCCGGCCAGCCGGGCATCGTGGTTGGTCCACGGCACCCCGCCTTCGAGGGCGAAGTCGACTTTGAAGGCCCCCGGCCCCCGGCGGAACCGCCGGTAGGCCCGCGCCACCCGGCTCGGCAACCGGTCGCCGAGGATCTGCGCGACGGCGTCGGGGGCCAGGTCGAACAGCGTCACGTCGGCGGGCGGCAGCTGCGATACCGAAGCCACCCGCACGCCGGTTTCGATGGTGCCGCCCAGTTCGATCAGCGCGGCGGCCATCGCGTCGGCGATCGCCTGCGATCCCCCCGCGGCCACGGCCCAGCCGTGCCGGTGGCCCGCGGTGAGGATGCCCAGCCCGATCGCCGAGGTCATCGGATAGTGCAGCGGCCGAAACGCGTGCGCGGCCACGCCGAGAAACAGCGCCCGTGCCTGCGGGGTACGAAACCAGCGGGCCAGCGCCGAGGCGGGCAGTGTCGTGGGGGCACCGAAGCGGGCCAGGGTCAGCGGGTGGTGCGGCAACCGCAGCAGCGGGCCCATGATGTCCTCGTTGAGCGCATCGAACCGAGCGACCGGACCGCCGAACAGACGTCGCCAGCGGCCGCCGTCGCGGCCCAGGCCGGCCGCGGTCTGCTCGACCGAGCGGTACAGCACCCCGGCGCTGCCGTCGTCGAGCGGATGCGCGCAGTCGACGTCCGGCCAGCGCCACTGCAAGCCGTAGCGGCCGGAATCGAGGCCGGACAGGAACGGGGAGCCGACCGCCATCGGGTGAATGGCCGAGCAGTCGTCATGCAGCAGACCCGGCAGGATCGCCTCGCTGCTGCGGGTGCCGCCACCTACCGCGTCGGCGGCCTCGAGCACCGTGACCCGCACCCCGTGCTGAGCAAGCGTCACGGCGGCGGCAAGCCCGTTGGGCCCGCCGCCCACCACGATCGCTGTGCTCACGCCGCCACCTCCCGCCGGCAGCCCGCGACGCTAGGCGGGATCGCCCGGTGCACCGCCCGCGCCGCCGGCGCCACCTGTCCTGCCGTCGTTGGATGCACCGGGCTCGCCCGGGCTGCCGGATGCGCCGTCGGTGGCTCCGCCGTTGCCGCCGTGGCCGCCGTCGCCGCCCGGTCCGACGATGCCGTTGCCGCCAGCCCCACCGGCACCGCCGGCACCGCCGGCACTGTCCACCAAGTTGGTCGCCGCGCCGCCGTTCCCGCCGCGGCCGCCGTTAGCGCCGGTCAGGCCGCTTCCACCGGCTCCGCCGGCGCCGCCTGCACCGCCGGTGCCACCGGTCGTGCCGTTGCCCGCGGCTCCGCCGGAGCCACCGTCGCCACCGCGGCCCCCGACGCCGAGCGGGTTGTTCAAACCGGCACCGCCCTTGCCTCCGGAGCCTCCGTCACCGTCGATACCGGCCTTGCCGGCTCCGCCGACCCACGCGTTGCTGGCACCGGCCGCTCCGCCCTGGCCGCCGTCGCCGCCGTTGCCGCCGTTGCCGCCCATCGGCTGGGAAGCCGTGCCGGCGGCGCCGGCCGCTCCGGCTCCTCCGGTACCGCCGTCACCGCCGTCACCGGTGATGCCCAGGAACCACCCGGCCTTGCCGCCGGTCCCGCCGTTGCCGGCGTCACCGCCGTTGAGGGCGGTCACCTCGGAACCGTTGACACCGACCCAGCCCGATCCGCCGCGGCCGCCCGCTCCGCCGAAGCCCCACCCGGCCAGGGCGTCGCCCCCGGAGCCGCCCTCACCGCCGTCGTGCGCCACCAGCCTCGGGCCGCTGAGAGTGTCGTGGAAGCCGGTACCGCCTTGGCCGCCGACGCCGCCGTCGCCGAACCACAAACCACCCGAGCCGCCCTGGCCACCGGCACCGGCCTCGATCACCGTGCCGTCGGCGCCCAGGTAGGCGGCGGCCCCCTGACCGCCCGCACCGCCGTTACCGAACAAGCCGGCATCGCCGCCGGCACCGCCCATGCCGCCGTCGACCCCGGCCACACCGGCAGCACCGGTGCCACCGTCGCCGAACAGGAATCCGCCGTCACCGAGGTCGCCCAGCCCGAGCCAGCCGAACAGCGAGTTGTTGACGCCGGTAAAGCCATCGATGCCGTCGCCGATCAGATCCCGGCCGAACATCAGCACCCACGGGGTGTTGATCAAGTCGATCACCAGCTGATTGCCCGCGTTGTGCAGGAAGCTCTGCAGCGCGTCGTGGATCGGGAGGTAGAAGGCGTCCTGGTAGAGCTGCGCCCAGTCGGCCGGCTCGAACGCATTGAAGTCGACCGAGCCGATGTCGGCGGGGTCGAAGCTGGCCACGCCGATGTCGGCACCGTCCAGGCCGGCCGAGTTGAGGTCAGACAGGTCGAGCCAGGCTCCGGGATCGAAGAAATCGAAATCCGCCTGGGCCGACGGTGCGGTCGCCATGGGTGTCAGCGCTAGCGCCAACGCCGCTGCGGCACCGCCCACGGCACGACACAACCGGCCGGCCGCGGCGCGACCACGCCCACCGGAGCTGCGACGATGACGACGATTCATTGTCAATTGACCTTTCTGCGACTGTGCTGTGCCCACTGGCCGAAGCTGGTTTAGGCGGGGGCGATCGTGTCCAGGCCGAGCAGGTCGGCGATCCAGGAGACGTCGGGGTTGCCGTCCACGAGAGACCCGAGGGAGCTCGCGAGGTCCGAACCGTCCGCGGGGTCGGTGGCGGCAGCCGAACCGCCCAACCACCAACCGGTGTCCTGGATGTCGAAGTAGACGCGCTGCGCCGCGGTCAAGATCGACGAGAACAGGTCGTCGCCAAGGAATCCCCCGGGGAGATAGGTGTTGAGATTCTGCAGTTCCTTGAACGCGTCCTGAAGCCCTTGGGTCCAGGCGTTGGCCAGGGCGGCGTTGATGTCGGCCCAGCTGATGTTGCTCGGCAACAGGTCCCAGCTGATGGTGGTGGGCACGTTGGCCGGCCCCTGGTTCCAGCCTTCGGTGAGGCTGCCGTATCCCAGGTTCACCAGGATGCGCATGCTCGGTTCCAGCAGGGCGGCCAGTGGGGCGCCCCAGACCGGGTTGAGCCGCAACAGCTCGAGCAGCGGCAGGTGCTCGCTGGGAATCATGTAGTAGTTGGTGAGGCTGTCGGGGTCGGTGGTGTCCAACTGAATTGCGTTGGCGATGTCGTCGTGGCTCAGGCCCAGATATGCGATGTGTTGGGTGAACATGCCGGCTACGGCGTTGAGAGTCGACAGCAGGTTCAGCGGATATCGGGGAAAGTCGGCGTAGCCGTCGTATTCCAGGGTGTAGACGTCGGTGTTGAAGTAATCCGGGGTCGGGTGGCCGAGCATCAATCCGTTCCAGAACGTGATGTCGCCATCCCAGAGGTTGAGCATTTCGACGATGCCACCGTTGGGGTTGGCGGCGTTGCCGACCAGCACGAAGTGGACGTCCTCGGCCGGCACGCCCTGGTGGTAGAGCTGCTCCATCGTCATCGACGACATCGCCGCACTCTGGGAGTAACCGAACACATACACCGGGTTGTCGGCGTTCACCTGCCCGGTGGCGATCTCCTTGTTGATCGCCTCGGCCAGGATCTGGGCGCCTTGGACTTCCGAGACGTTTCCCGGGAAGTACAACTGCGGTGTGAACAGTGATTGCGCGGTGCCGGTGAAGCCGTGCGGCTGCAAATAGAACAGGTCGGCGGCGTTAACATATCCGTCCGATGGCAATGGAATACCGCTGCCGCCCATAACGAATGCGGTACCTCCGCCGGTCAACTGCACCGCCGGCGGCGAGGCAGCGGACGACCGCGCAGTCAGCGGCAACACGCCGACCATGCCGGCGAACACGGCGAAAACACTTACGGCAGCGACGACTACGCGCCTACGGCGGGGCGCAGCCGCTCCCCCCGCACGCGACATCGCGACCAGTTCTCCCATGAAAACTCCCAACCCACTGACCCTGCGATCGAACCGTTACCTGATCGAAATTAGATCACCCGCAACAGTTTTAGTCAGTCGTTCCGCCGAACGCCAGCCAGGCTGACATAACTCCGGTTATTGGACGTAGTGATAATGTCGGCCAATTCCCTCGACCGAAACCCGGGCCGGAAAGGCGTCCGCGTAAAGTGTCTGCCGTGGATATAACTGGAGCAAGCGCGATCGTTACCGGTGGCGCATCAGGAATCGGTGCGGCAACTGCCCGCCAGTTGGCCGACAAGGGTGCCCGGGTCGTCGTGGCCGACCTGCAGGCGGACAAAGGTGCGGAGCTGGCCCACGAGATCGGCGGGGTGTTCGTGCCGGTGGACGTGACCAGCACCGAGCAGATCATCGACGCCGTCAACACCGCCGCGGACCTCGGTCCGCTGCGGGCGCTGGTGAACTCGGCCGGCATCGGCTGGGCCCAGCGCACCATCGGCAAGGACGGCGAATTCGAGTCGGCACACAGCCTGGATGCGTACAAGAAGGTGCTGGACATCAACCTGGTCGGCACCTTCGACTGCATCCGGATCGCGGCCACCGCGATGAGCCGCAACGAACTCACCGACACCGGCGAGCGGGGCGCGATCGTCAACATGACCAGCGTCGCGGCCTTCGACGGCCAGATCGGCCAGGCCGCCTACTCGTCGTCCAAGGGTGGCGTCGTGGGCCTGACCCTGCCGGTGGCCCGCGACCTGTCCGCGGTCGGCATCCGGGTGAACACCGTCGCGCCGGGCCTGATCGACACCCCGATCTACGGCGAAGGCGAGGCATCCGAAGCCTTCAAAGCCAAACTCGGTGAATCCGTGCTGTTCCCGCACCGGCTCGGCAAGCCCGAGGAGCTCGCGTCGATGGTGGTCGAGTTGCTCACCAACTCCTACATGAACGCCGAGGTCGTCCGGGTGGACGGCGGCATCCGGATGCCCCCGAAGTAGCTAGTAGTAGGTTTCGCGCGCTCAACCGACTGGCGGATGCGCCCCCGACCACGGGTGTGCTGATTCCAGTTGCGAGGCAACACGAATCAGGATGTCCTCGCGGGCGTAGTCGGCGGCGAGCTGAATGCCGATCGGCAGTCCATCGGCGTTGCGGTACAGCGGAAGGCTGATCGCGGGTTGTCCGCTCATGTTGAACGGCGGCGTGAACGCGGCGAACCGGCCGGCCCGCCGCTGCGGGGCGGTCGGAAACGCGGGTTCGTTCTCGAACTCGCTCAGCAGTGGTGGCGGTTCGGCGACCGTCGGTGTCAGCAGCAGATCCCAGCCGTCCGCCCACCACTGCTGCAGCGCACGCCGAAAGGTCCAGCCCGCCGCCTGCGCTGCGGCGTAGTCGATGGCAGTCAACCGCTGCGCCTGCTCGACCAGCGCCCAGTTCACCGGTTCCATGTCCGCCGCGGTCACCTCGCGTCCGAGAGTGGCGCCGATATCGCGGGCGGCCAACGCCATCTGCGTCGCCCACAAGGCCATGAACCGCTGCGTCAGCGTGGTGTCGGCAAGACAGGACGGCCAGGCCGGCTCGACGATGTGCCCGAGTCCCTCCAGCATCGATGCCGCCGCCCGGACCGCCGATCGGCAGTCCTCGTGCAGAAATTCGCCGCGCGGATGCACATCGAGGAATCCGATACGCAGCCGTCCCGGGTCGGCACCGACCTCTGCGACATACCTGCGTTGCGGCTCGGGCGCGATGACGGTGTCCCCCACGCCGGGACCGCGCACCGCGTCGAGCAGCCCGGCGGTGTCACGCACGGAACGGCTGACGCACAGTTCGACCCCCAGCCCCGCCTCGGCCCGGGCCGGACCGACCGTGATCCGGCCTTGGCTCGGCTTGAGTCCCACAATCCCGCAGCACGAGGCCGGGATGCGGATACTGCCGCCACCGTCGGAAGCGTGCGCGAACGGCACCATCCCGGTGGCCACCGCGACCGCCGCCCCGCCGCTGGACCCGCCCGGCGTGCGCTCCGGCGCCCACGGGTTGCGGGTCGGTCCCCACGCCAGTGGCTGTGTGGTGGGCAGGCTGCCTAACTCGGGGCTGTTGGTCCGCCCGGCGATGACGAGCCCGGCCGCCTTGAACCGAGCGACCAGGGTGCTGTCCGAATTGGCTTTTCTGCCAGCGGCTTTGAGAGCGGCGTTGCCATTGGACAGGGTCTGCCCGGCGAAGTCGGCGTAGAGGTCCTTGAGCAGGAAAGGCACCCCGCGAAACGGGCCATCAGGCAGGTCGGCTGTCACCGATCGGGCGTGGTCGAACCACTTCATGACCACCGCGTTCAGCCCGGGGTTCGAGCGCTCGATTCGCTCGATCGCGGCCTCCAGCAGCTCGGTCGGCGTGACCTCACCGTTGGCCACCAACGCCGCCTGGGCGGTGGCGTCGGTCCATCGGAGTTCTTCGGCAAGTCCGCTCATGGCTTCTGGTTTACCCGACGGGAACCGTGCCGGCGCGGTTGACTACCCCGCGTTGCGCGCCAGGTTGATCGCGTACTCGCTGACGAAGTGTCCCGCGGCGGGTTCGCCGGAGCCGCAACTGCCGTCGGACTCCCCTACCCGCTTGACCCACAGGTAGGCGTCGGCGTGCGCGCCCGCGGTGTCGGTCGTCGGCGCCGCACCCAGCGCCCGGCCGCTGGGGTTGCACCAGCCGTACGGGTCGCCTTCGGCGGGGCCGGCACCGTTGCGCGAGGTGTCGATCACGTAGTGCTTGCCGCCGGTCATCCCGGAAATCTCTTCGCCGTAACCGATCTGTTCTTCGGTGGTGAAGTAGTTCGTGCTGTTGAGGGAGAAGCCACGGGCGCGTCCCACCCCGGCCTGGTTGAGCCGGTTGGCCATTTCGCCGGCGTTCACCCAGCGCGAGTGCCCGGCATCGACGTAGACGGCGGTAGCCGGGTTGCGGCCCAACGTATCCACGGCGTAGCTGATCAGGTCGAAGCGCTCCTGACGCTGGTCCCCGGAGAGGCAGTCGGCCATGGCGAGGGCGTCGGGTTCGAGGACGATCGCGGCCGGGTTGCCGCCGATCCCGTCGGCGATGCTGTCGACCCAGGCGCGGTAGGCCGCCCCGGAGGAGAACCCGCCGGCGGCGTAGCTGCCGCAGTCGCGGTGTGGGATGGCGTAGAGCACGAGCACCGGCATGGCGCCGGCCGCCGCTGCCGCGCCGGTGTGCCGGGCCACCGTTGCGCCGACGGTACCGGCCCCGAACGCCTGGTCGAGCCAGTACGCCTGCGGCGTGTTGGCGACTCGGGCCAGCTCGGCGCTGTCGGGTTGGGCGTTGGCGGCATGCATCGCCTTCGAGATGGGATCGACGTAGAAGGGCATGCCGGCCAGCGGGTTGTCGCCGTCGGCGAGGGCCGGAGCGGCGCCGACGAGGGCCGCAACAGTCAAAAGAGGGGCGAGACGGCGCGCGAGGGCGCCAAATGCTGAGGGGAGCACAGCCAAAAATTACCTTATGGCCGGCCTGAGGTCACAAGACGGTCACGATCGGCGCCGGGTCGCTCAGCCGAGCAAGGCGTCGACGAAGGCCGCCGGCTCGAAGGGTGCCAGGTCGTCAGGCCCCTCGCCGAGCCCGACCAACTTGACCGGCACCCCCAGCTCCTGCTGCACCCGGAACACGATGCCGCCCTTGGCGGTGCCGTCCAGTTTGGTCAGCACCACCCCGGTGATGTCGACGACGTCGGCGAACACCCTGGCCTGCGCCAGTCCGTTCTGCCCGATGGTGGCGTCGAGCACCAGCAGCACCTCGTCGACCGCCGCGCGGCGGGTCACCACCCGCTTGACCTTGCCGAGCTCGTCCATCAAGCCGGTCTTGGTATGCAACCGGCCGGCGGTGTCGATGACCACCACGTCGGCACCGGCCGAGACACCCGTGTCGACGGCGTCGAACGCGACCGACGCCGGATCGGCGCCCTCAGGCCCGCGGACCACCTCGGCGCCGACCCGCGCCGCCCAGGTCTGCAGCTGGTCGGCCGCCGCGGCCCGGAACGTGTCGGCCGCGCCCAGCACCACCCGCCGGCCGTCGGCCACCAGCACCCGGGCCAGCTTGCCGACGGTGGTGGTCTTGCCGGTGCCGTTGACCCCTACCACCAGCAGCACCGACGGATGCTCGTCGTGCGGCAGCGCCCGAATGGAGCGGTCCAGGCCGGGCTGCAGCTCGCCGATGAGCACCTCGCGCAGCACCACGCGGGCGTCGGCCTCGGTGCGCACCTGCCCGCCGGCCAGCCGTTCGCGCAGCTGCGCGACCACCGATTCGGTGACGGTCGGCCCCAGATCGGACACCAGCAGGGTGTCCTCGACGTCCTGCCAGGAGTCCTCATCCAGGTCGCCGCCGCCAAGCAGCCCGAGCATGCTGCGGCCCAATGCGTTCTGCGACTTGGCCAACCGACCGCGCAGGCGCTGCATCCGCCCGTCCACCGGCTCGATCTCCGGTTCGACGGACGGCTCGACGGACGGCTCAACGGACGGCTCGACGGCTTCAGCGGGCGGTGCTTGAGGTTCGGGAGCCGCTTCGGGAGGCGCTTCGGGCAGGTCGACATCGGTGATGGTGCGCCGGGGTGCGTCCCGGGGCACTGTCGCGTCGTCGCCGATGACGGGGGCTGGTGCCTCCTCGGTTCGGCTGAACGTGATCCCCGAGGAGGCGGCGTAGCCGCCCGAGCGGTCCAGGCTCTCGCGCTGCGGCGCGGTCAGGCTGATGCGCCGACGGCGGTGGCGCACCAGGCCGAAGATCAGGACACCGACCAGAACCAGCGCGACAACGACCGCCACAGCGATCCACAGACTTTGAGACGACACGACGTTCATTGTCGCAGGGAGTACCCAGCCCGGGTTCACGGCCGGGTTCACGCTTGGCTGGAGACGAGTTCCTCACCGCGGATGCGCTGGGAGATCACCGCGGTGATCCCGTCACCTTGCATGGTCACCCCGTACAGCGCGTCGGCGACCTCCATCGTCGGCTTCTGGTGGGTGATGACGATCAGCTGCGAGCGGGCCCGCAGCATCTCGAACAACGCCAGCAGGCGACGCAGGTTGGTGTCGTCGAGCGCGGCCTCGACCTCGTCCATGATGTAGAACGGCGACGGTCGGGCCCTGAAGATCGCGACCAGCATGGCGATCGCGGTCAGCGACTTCTCGCCGCCGGACAGCAGCGACAGCCGCTTGACCTTCTTGCCGGGCGGGCGGGCTTCGACGTCGACACCGGTGGTCAGCATGTCGGACGGGTCGGTCAGCAGCAGCCGGCCCTCGCCGCCGGGGAACAGCGCCGCGAACACCTCGGTGAATTCGCGTTCCACATCGGCGTAGGCGTCGGTGAACACCTGCAGGATGCGGGCGTCGACGTCCGAGACCACGTCGAGCAGATCCTTGCGGGCCGCCTTGACGTCCTCCAGCTGGGTGGACAGAAAGTTGTAGCGCTCTTCGAGTGCGGCGAACTCCTCCAGTGCCAGCGGATTGACCCGGCCCAGTTCGGCCAGTTCGCGCTCGGCGCGCTTGGCCCGGCGCTCCTGGGTGGGCCGGTCGAAGGGCATCGGGGCGGGCGCGGTCACCTGCTCGCCGCGTTCGCGGGCCTGCTCGAATTCGGCGAGCTCCAGCTCGGTCGGCGGCAACGGAACCTCGGGGCCGTATTCGCCGATCAGGTCCGCCGAGCTCATGCCGAACTGTTCGAGCACCGTCTGCTCGAGTTGCTCGATGCGCAGCGCTGCCTGCGCCTTGGCGACTTCGTCGCGGTGCAGCGACTCGGTGAGTGCGGTGATCCTGGTACTCAGCGAGTTCACCTCCTCGCGAACCGCGGCCATCGCGGCGACCCGCTGCTGACGCTCGCCGGCCAGCCCGTCTCGGATCCGCGCCGCCGTCGCCACCACCAGCTGCAAACGCCGGGCCAACGCTGTCCCGGCCTCGGCCACCGCGGCCGCCGTGGTCGCGGCGAGCGCACGGGCCGCGCGGGCCTGTTCGGCGCGCACCCGCGCCTCGCGTTCGGCGGCGGCGGCCCGGCGCAGCGAATCCGCCTTGCCCCGAACGGCATTGGCGCGTTCCTCGGCGGTACGCACCGCCAGCCGGGCCTCCACCTCGACGCTGCGGGCCGCCTCGGCGGCGGCCGCGATCTGCTCCCGGTCCACCGGCTCGCCAGCGGCGGTCGGCTGGTCCTGCTCGGCGTTGCGCAGCCGGGCCTCGATCTCGCCGAGCTCGGTGACGGCCTGCGCCCGGCCGGACTCCAACTCGTCGCGTTCCCGCATCCGGCGGCGCCACTCGGTCTCGGCGGCGCGGGCGTCCTGGCCCAGCCGGCCCAGCCGCTCGTGGGTCGCGGCGATCGCGGCGTCGGATTCGTTGAGCGCGGCCAGCGCCTGCTCGGTGGCGTCCTGGCGGGCGGCCTGCTCGGCCAACGCGCCCGACAGGGCCGCACTGAGCTGTCCGACCTGTGTTTCGGAGCCGGCCAGCTCGCCGCGCGCCTTGTCGATCTCGCTGTTGATCTCCAGCGTCGAAGGCTTGCGGTCCGAACCGCCACTGACCCAGCCCGCCCCGACCAGGTCGCCGTCGACGGTCACCGCCCGCACGCCGGGGCGGGCGGCCACCAGATCCAGGGCTGCGGGCAGATCGGGGACCACCACCACCGACGACAACATCGCGGTCATCGCGCCGCGCAGCCGGTCGGGGGCCTCGATCAACTCCAGCGCCCACTGCGCCCCGTCGGGCAGGCCGGTCTGTTCCACCGGCTGCGACAGCGGCCAGTCCCCCAGCACGATCGCGGCCCGCCCGCCGTCGGCACTCTTCAGCGCGTTCAGCGCCGTGCGCGCCGCACCGGCGTTCTCGGCGGCCAGCGCGTCGGCGGCCGAGCCGAGCACCGCGGCCAGCGCCGCCTCGTAGCCCGAGCGCACTCTGACCAGCGTGGCGATCGACCCGAACAGCCCGGACCCGCTGTGGTTCTGGGCCAACCAGGCGGCGCCGTCGCGGCGTTCCAGTCCCATCGACAACGCATCGATACGGGCGCGCAGGGAGGCCACCTGCCGTTCGGCGCCGCGCTCGGCGGCCTGCAGCTCGGCGACCCGCTCATCGGCCAGGCGCAACGCGGCCACCGTCCGCTCGTGCTGCTCGTCGAGGCCGACCTCGCCTTGATCGAGCTCGCCGACCCGGCTCTGCACCGTCTCGAACTCCGCCTGCGCGGCCTGGGCGCGCGTGGCGGCTTCCTCGATGCGCGCCGACAGCTGCGCCACGTGGGCGTCGATCGACTCCACGCGCGCCCGGATCGTCTCCACCTGACCGGTCAGCCGGGCCAGGCCCTCGCGGCGGTCGGCTTCGGCGCGCACCGCGGCCAGGTGCGCCTTCTCGGCCTCGGCGCTGCGACGTTCGCGTTCGGCCAGCTCGGCACGGGCGGCCTCCAGCCGGGTGCCGGCCTCGGTCAGTTCGGCCAGCAGCTGCTGCTCGGCGGCGGCCACCTGCTCGGCCTCGGCCTCCAGCGCGTCCGGGTCGACGCCGCCGGTGGCGATGGGGTCCTCGTCGAGATGCTGGGCGCGGTCGCTGGCGATGCGCACGGTGGCACTGACCCGCTCGGCCAGCGCGGAGAGCGAGAACCAGGTCTGCTGGGCGGCCTCGGCGCGCTGAGTCAAGGTGGCGACCGCGGACTCGTGCGCGGTCAGCTCGTCGGCGGCCACCGTCAGCCGCTCGGTGATCTGGTCGTGTTCGCGGCGCAGCGTCGCCTCGGCGTCAGTGGTTCCGGCGAACTCCGTCTGCCGGGTGACCAGGTCGTCGGCCGTCAGCCGCAGCCGGGCGTCCCGCAGGTCGGCCTGGATGGTGGCGGCGCGGCGCGCGACCTCGGCCTGGCGGCCCAACGGTTTGAGCTGACGGCGCAGCTCCGTGGTCAGGTCGGTCAGCCGGGCCAGGTTGGCCGACATCGCGTCGAGCTTGCGGACCGCCTTTTCCTTGCGCTTGCGGTGCTTGAGCACACCGGCGGCTTCTTCGATGAACGCCCGGCGGTCTTCGGGCCGCGATTCCAGGATCTGCGACAGCCGGCCCTGACCGACGATGACGTGCATCTCACGCCCGATGCCCGAGTCGCTCAGCAGCTCCTGGACATCCATCAGCCGGCAGCTCGCGCCGTTGATCTCGTACTCGCTGGCGCCGTCGCGGAACATCCGGCGGGTGATCGACACCTCGGCGTACTCGATCGGCAGGGCGTTGTCGGAGTTGTCGATGGTGACGGTGACCTCGGCGCGGCCCAATGGGGCGCGTGAGGAGGTGCCGGCGAAGATGACGTCTTCCATCTTGCCGCCGCGCAGCGTCTTGGCGCTGTGCTCGCCCATCACCCAGGCCAGCGCGTCGACCACGTTGGATTTCCCGGACCCGTTGGGCCCGACCACCGCGGTGATGCCCGGCTCGAACCGCAGAGTCGTCGGCGCGGCGAAGGACTTGAAGCCCTTCAGCGTCAGACTCTTGAGGTGCACGGGGTGTGAGACTACCGGTCTAACGTTCGCTGAATCCGTTGATCGGCTCGGTGGCGACCGCCCAGTCGGCGACCACGGTGTCCACCCGGCCGGGAGTGGAGCCGCCCTGCAGCAGCTCCAGCAGGCGCTGGCAGTTCTCGCGCGGCCCCTGCGCGACAACGTGCACCCTCCCGTCTGGGCGGTTGGCGGCGTAACCGGTCAGCCCCAGCTCCAGCGCGCGCGACCGCGTCCACCACCGAAAGCCCACCCCCTGGACCCGGCCGTGGACCCAGGCGCTGAGCCGGGCGTCAGGGCCGGCCACGATCGGCGACCTCGAAGCGCACCTCGGTGCCGGATTGCAGCGTGCGGCCCACGGTGCAGACCTGGTCGACGGCGCGGCGTACGACGGTCAGCAGCCGCTGCTTCTCGGACTCGTCCAGAGCCGACAGGTCCAGCTCCAGGGTCTCCGCCAGCAGCGGGTAGCGCTCCTGGTCCCGGTCGGCTGGACCGCAGACCTGAATCGTCGCCGGGTAGTCGTCACCGAGCCGGCGCGCCAGCGGGGCGTCGCTGGACATGCCGCTGCACGCCGCCAAGGCGATCTTCAGCAGTTCGCCGGGGGTGAATACGCCGTCGACGTCTTCGCTGCCGACCAGCACCTGCGCGCCCCGGGAACTGTGGCCGGTGTAGCGCCGGGTTCCGGTTCGTTCCACCCACAATTGCGTCATGGGGACATTTTTACCGCCAACCCGGCGCCTCGCTACGCCGGCGGTCGATCAGACGGCCGCGACGTTCTTTCGGCCGTACTGGCGTTCCATCATGGCGGTGTCGCCGTACACCTCGACCCGCAGCGTCTTGCCGTTGCGGATGGTGTAAACCTCGGCGCTGTGCGAACGTTCGCCGCCGATGGAGGCTTCACTGAGCACCACGACCGTGTCGCCGTCAGCCAGGAAACGATGCGGAGCGATGGTCGGCTCCTTGGCGGCCAACCGCGCCAGGAACTCGCCGAGTTCTGCCTTGCCCCGGTAGGTTCCGCTGACCGCGCTCTCGCCCGGTTGCACCCATTCGATGTCGTCATCGAAGACCGCCATCAAGGCTTCGCTGTCGCCGCTGGCGAACGCCTGATAACCGCTCCGGACCAGTTCGATGTTCTGCTCAGACATCCTTCGATTCCTTTCGTGGGTATTGCCTTTGTCCCCGGCCAACTTTCGTCGTCACAGCCGGTACATCTCCCGGGACATCCGCGCGTTTTCGATGTACACCGACTCGAATTGCGGGAAGAGATCTCCGGGTTCGAGCAATCTGCTGCGGACGCGGCAAATCGCGACGATCAATGCTGCGGCAACCTCATGGCCGCGCTGTTGCACATGATGTGCGGCGGCGCCGAAGGCAGTCGCCAACCCGGGGTGGATGGCCAGTTGCGCCATGACCGTCACCTCCTTGCGCCAGTGATATTTTCGTGTCCGTAAACCACCGGCGAACACATCTTCAGGCAAGCACCGCGGCCGTGAAATTGCCTCATCCCAATGGATGAGATCCGAGTACACTTTTGCGGCAAGAAGACAGCGGTCTTCCCAGCGCTTCGCAACGGGGGGATGCGGATGTGTGGGATGCGCAGGCCGATCGGGGAATTCGGGGTAGGCGATGTTCGCGATCGATGAATTCTCACAACTGATCGCTGGTATTTACTCCGCGGTGCTGGCCCCGGAGCAATGGAATACCTCCATGGCGGCGATCGCCCGCGCCTTCGACGCGCACACCGCTTCGCTGGTGTTCAGCGACAACGACTCGCGCATCATCAAGTACGCTCAGATGCCGCCGTCCGCGGCGCAGGCCTATGCGGCGCACTACGAACGGTTGGACCACGTGCTCTGCGCGGTCGAGGCGGGCCCGGTCGGGGCAGTGCGAACGGGCGCAGAACTGATGTGGCCCTACCAACATTGCGAATTTCAGATCGATTGGGCGCGCCCGAACGGGCTGGACGACGGGCTCTTCGTGCGCCTCACCAACGGGCCGGCGGTCACCAGCCTTGCCATCGCGAGTGTGAAGAAATCGGATCGGTTCGACAGTCCGGAGCACCTCGCACTGATCGACCATCTCAGCACCCATCTGCAGCAGGCGCTGCGTATGCAGGGCCGCCTCGAGGACCTCGATCACCGCAGCGGCGACCTCGCCCGGGCCAGTGAGGCCGTCAGCCACGGGATCGTCATCGTCGAAGGGCGCAGGGCGATCTACGTCAACTCTGCCGCCGAGCGAGTTCTGTGCGCAGGTGACGGTTTACGGATCGACAACGGCTGCATCAAGGCTGAAGCCCGCCGCGCCGACGCGGAGTTGGAACGCAGCATCGGCCGCGCAGCGGATCTGGACGGCTGCGACATCTGGGGTGGCTCCTTCCTGTGTGCGCGGACCTCGGGCCGGCGGCCCTATATCCTGCATGTGCTGCCGATCGAACCGAATCCAGTTGCGGCGCTGCATGCCAAGCGAGCGATGATCATCATCGTCGATCCCGAGCGGCAGCCGGAACCGCCGGCTACGCTGCTGCGGCGCCTGTACGGCCTGACGCAAAGCGAGGCGCAGGTAGCCCTGTTGGTGATGCGGGGCGAGGGATTGGCTCCGATCGCCGAGGCGTTGTCCGTGTCGCTGAATACCGTGAAGACCCACCTGCGGCATGTGTTCGACAAAACCGGTGTGCATCGCCAGGCCGAACTCGTTCGCCTCCTGAGCACCCTTGACCCGCTGCAGCGGTGAGGATGCGCGCCGAGCATACTGATCGTTCATGGCCACCGTCGTCGCGTTCCATGCCCATCCGGACGACGAGGTGGTGCTGACCGGCGGGACCCTGGCTCGCGCGGCAGCCGGCGGGCATCGCGTGATCGTGGTGGTGGCGACCGACGGCCGCGTCGGTGCCGACGACGACGGGGATATCCGACTCACCGAACTACGTTCCAGCGCAGACGTTCTCGGCGCGAAGCGGGTCGAATGCCTTGGTTACGCCGACAGCGGGTTCGGCGCGGAGTTCTATCCCGACCCGCCGGGCCGGGTCCGATTCGCCCGTGCCGACACCGAGGAGGCGGCCCGGCGGCTGGCCGCCATTCTGCGCGAGGAGGAAGCCGACCTGCTGTTGAGCTACCAGGCCAACGGTGGCTACGGGCATCGTGACCACGTGCAGGTGCATCACGTCGGCAAGCGGGCCGCCGAACTCGCGGGCACACCGCGGGTGTTAGAGGCCACCATGCCCCGGGAGACGTTGATCCGAGTCGCCAATGCCGCTCGGCTGTTGCGGTTGCCGGCGCCCTACGGGCGCGACGTGCTTCGCACCGCGTACGCACCGAGCTCATCGATCACCCACCGGATCAACGTCTTTCGGTTCGCCCGGCAGAAGCGCGACGCGCTCGCCGCGCACCGTTCGCAGATCGGCACCACCGGTGCGGCGGCGCGCCTGTTCGCGGTGTTGATGCGGCTTCCTCCGCAAGTGGCCGGGCTGATGTTCGGCCGGGAGTGGTTCGTCGATCCGGCACTGCCCGCGGGGCGGGTGTACCGCGACATCTTCGAGTGAGCCGTCAGCGCTGGCATTTCGGGCAGTAGTACGACGAGCGGTTCATGAACTTCGCCCGGCGGATCGAGGTACCGCAGCGCCGGCACGGCTCGTCTTCGCGGCCGTAAGCGTCCAGTGACCGGCTGAAGTAGCCGGACTCGCCGTTGACGTTGACATACAGCGAATCGAACGAGGTGCCCCCGGCGGCCAGCGCGTCACCCATCACCGCCGCGGCGGCCTCCAACAGTGCTCGCAATCGGGGGCGGGACAGCGTGTCGGCCATCCGAGTGCCGCGGATGCCGGCGCGCCACAGCGCCTCGTCGGCGTAGATGTTGCCGATCCCGGAGACCACCGTCTGGTCGAGGAGTTGACGTTTGATCTCCGAATGCTTGCGCCGCAGCACATTCACCACTGATTCGGCGTCGAAGTGCGGGTCCAGCGGGTCGCGGGCCAGGTGCGCCACCGGCAGCGGGACCCTGCTGCCGTCGACGGTGACCAGGTCGGTGAGCTGCCAGCCGCCGAACGTCCGCTGGTCGACGAAGCTGACCAACGTATCGTCGTCGAGCACCGCGGCGATCCGCAGGTGTTTGGTGTCGGGCAGCTCGCCCAGCAGCATCTGTCCGCTCATGCCCAGGTGCACCACCAGCGCCTCGTCGGTACTGAGCAGCAGCCACAGATACTTGCCGCGGCGGTCGGTGCCGGTGATGCGGGCACCGAGCAGCCGGCCGGTCAGGTCGGCGGGGCCGGCCTCGTGGCGGCGCACCGCGCGCGGGTGGTGGACCCGCACACCGGTCATGGTGCGGCCCATCAGGTGGGTGTGCAGGCCGCGGCGCACCACTTCGACCTCGGGAAGCTCCGGCATCGCTACCCGGACGAACCGGCGGCCGGGGTGTCGGAGGCGTCCAGCGCCGTCCAGGCCGCCGCCGCCGCCTTTTGTTCGGCTTCCTTCTTCGACCGTCCGACGCCGGCGCCGTATTCGGTGTCGGACACGACGACGACGGCGGTGAACTCCCGGTCGTGGTCCGGTCCGGTCGAGCTGACCTGGTAGCCCGGCACGCCGAGGCCGCGGGCCGCGGTCAGCTCCTGCAGGCTGGTCTTCCAGTCCAGGCCCGCCCCCAGGGTGGCCGCGGTGTCCAGCAGCGGCCCGAACAGCCGCAGGATCACCGCGCGCGCGGTGTCGATGCCGTGCTGCAGGTACACCGCGCCCAGCAACGACTCCATCCCGTCGGCCAGGATGCTGGCCTTGTCGGCCCCGCCGGTGTTGATCTCCCCGCGGCCGAGCAGCAGGTGGGCGCCCAGGCCGTCGTCGGTCAGCCGGCGCGCCACAGCGGCCAGCGCGGCGGTGTTGACCACGCTGGAGCGCAGTTTGGCCAGGTCGCCCTCGGGCCGGTCGGGGTGGCGGTGGAACAGTTCGTCGGTGATGGTCAGCCCGAGCACGGCGTCGCCGAGGAATTCCAGACGCTCATTGGTGGGCAGGCCGCCGTTCTCGTAGGCGTAGCTGCGGTGGGTGACCGCCAGCGTGAGCAGGTCGTCGGAGAGGTCCACTCCGAGTGCGTCGAGCACGGCCTGCCGGGGACGGCTCACCGGTCACCGTCGTCGGTCACCTGCGTGCCCGGGGGCCCGGCCATTTCGGCGAGCTTGGCCCAGCGCGGGTCGATCTTGTCGTGGTGGTGGCCCGGTTCGGCCCCCTCCACACTGGCCAACGCGACTCCGCAGTCCGGGCACAGGCCCGGGCAGTCGGGGTCGCACAGCGGGGACAGCGGCAACGCCAGCCCGACCGCGTCGACGATCGCCTGCTCGAGGTCCACGGCGTCGTCGACGACGCGGCCGATCTCGTCGTCGTCGGTGGTGGCGTCGGTGGTGCTGTCCGGGTAGGCGAACAGCTCAGTCAACTCGACCTCGATGTCGCCGGTCAGCGGTTGCAGGCAGCGCGCACATTCGCCCGCGGTCGGCCCCGACACCGCGCCGGTGACCAGCACGCCCTCGGAGACCGACTCCACCCGCAGATCCAGCTCGACGGCGGTGTCGGAGGGGATCGCCACCAGGTCCAGCCCGATGCGGCGCGGGCTGCGGCGCTGCTCGTGCAGCGCGATCATCGAGCCCGGACGCCGGCCCAGCCGGGCAACGTTCACCACGAACGGCGACGGCAGCTTTCGCCGCCCGCTCTTCACGCCTGCGTCCGGGTGCCTTGCCATGCCGCGATTCTACGCAGCGGGCGCCACCGCGCTCGCCGGTCAGCGAGTCGCGTAGTCGTGGGTGCCGGCGGCGGTGCGCAGTTGGTGACGGCCGCGGTTGATCGAGCGCAGCGTGCCGTTGAGGAAGTCCTCGAACTCGGCCAGCTTGGCGTCGACGTAGATGTCGCATTCGCCGCGCATCCGGTCGGCCTCGGCGTGCGCCGAGTCGATCAGCCGGGTGGCCTCGGCCCGCGCCGAGGTCACCACCTCGTTCTGCGAAACCAGCCGCTGCTGTTCCTTGATGCCCTCCTGAACCGCCTTCTCGTAGGCGGCGTTGCCGTTCTCGACCAGCCGGTCGCATTCGGCCTGGGCACGGCTGGTCGCGGTCTCGAACTCACGCTTGGCGGTCGCGGTCAGCCGGGCGGCTTCCTCGCGGGCTTCGCCGAGCATCCGCTCGCTGTGCCCGCGCGCCTCGGCCACCATCCGGTCGGCCTGCCCCTTGGCGTCGGCCAGCAGCCGGTCGGCCTCGGCGCGGGCGTGGCTGACCAGCGAGTCGGATTCGGCGGTGGCGGAGCTGACCATCGAGTCCGCGTGTTCCTTGGCCTCGTTGAGCACCGAGTCGCGGGCGTCGAGCACGTCCTGGGCGTCGTCGAGTTCGCCGGGGATCGCATCCCGGATGTCGTCGATCAATTCCAGGACGTCACCGCGGGGCACCACGCAGCCGGCCGTCATCGGCACGCCACGGGCTTCTTCGACAATGGAGCCCAGTTCGTCAAGGGCTTCGAACACTCGGTACACGGCAGCACCCTCCAGGCATCGTTGTTGTTACCAGTGTGCCCTCTGTTACGTATGTGACTGCGTTAGCTGCTCGGTGTGTCGGATTTTGGTCCACTTCACCGGTAGCCTGGCCCGTTGGTATTCCGGATCGGCGAAGGGCGGCCATGACGAACGGTTCCGGGGAGGCTCGGGGGCCCGCGGGTTCACCGACGCCGGCACAGCCGCCGCAGGCCCATCCGCACCGGTCCGGCGCTCAACCGGTGACCGACATCGGCCGGCTGCTGCTGCGCTGTCCCGACAGCCACGGCATCATCGCCTCGGTCAGCGCCTTTTTGGCCGAGGCCGGCGCCAACATCATCTCGCTGGATCAGCACTCGACGGCCCCCGAGGACGGGACGTTCGTGCAGCGGGCGATCTTTCACCTGCCCGGCCTGCCCGCTGCCATCGACGAACTCCAACAGCGGTTCGGCGCCACGGTGGCCGAGCGGTTCGCGATGCACTACCGGTTCGCCGAGGCCGCCAAGCCCAAGCGGGTGGCGATCATGGCCTCCAAGGCCGACCACTGTCTGCTGGATCTGCTGTGGCGCAACCGGCGTGGCGAGCTGGAGATGACCGTGGCGATGGTGATCTCCAATCATCCGGACCTGGCCGAACAGGTACGCCCGTTCGGGGTGCCGTTCTTCCACATCCCCGCCACCCGCGAGACCCGCGCCGAAGCCGAACAGCGTCAGCTGCAACTGCTCTGCGGCAACGTCGACCTGGTGGTGCTGGCGCGCTACATGCAGATCATCACCGGTGAGTTCATCGAGGCGCTTGCCTGCCCGCTGATCAACATCCACCACTCCTTCCTGCCGGCGTTCATCGGTGCGGCGCCCTATCAACGAGCGCGAGAACGTGGCGTCAAGCTGATCGGTGCCACCGCGCATTACGTCACCGAGGTCCTCGACGAGGGGCCGATCATCGAGCAGGACGTGGTGCGCGTCGACCACACCCACAGCGTCAGCGATCTGGTGCGACTGGGCGCCGATGTGGAGCGAGCGGTGTTGTCGCGGGCGGTGCAGTGGCACTGCCAGGACCGGGTGATCCGGGTCGACAACGAAACGGTGGTGCTCTAGGGGCTTCCCGCGGCGGCCCCGATTTCGCCGGCCCGGCGCCAGGCGCTGCGTTCAGCGGCGAACGCCGCCGTTTGTTGCCGGCGGAATCCGGCGATGGCATCGGCGTTGCCGTCCAGGAACCGGCGATAGTCCGGCAATGAGAACTCGCCGTCGGTGATCTCGACCCGGCCGCGTCCGGCCGCGGTGTCGGCCCGCAACTCCAGTAGCTCCTCGGCGGATACCGGATAGAAGCTGATGCGGTCGAAGTAGCGCAGCAGCCAGAGGGTTTCGGGATCGAACAGCCCGGCGGTGGCGTGCCGGTGATTCCACACCTGGGTGGTGCGCCCGACGAACTGGTAGCCACCGGGTCCCTCGATGCCATAGATGCACAAGTAGGCGCCGCCGATCCCAACGGCGTTCTCCGGCGTCCAGGTGCGGGCCGGGTTGTACTTGGTGGTGACCAGCCGGTGTCGCGGGTCCAGCGGGGTGGCCACCGGGGCGCCGAGGTAGATGTCGCCCAGGCCCAGCACCAGGTACTGCGCGTCGAACACGATGTCGTAGACCTGCGAGATGTCGTCGAGTCCGTTGATGCGCCGGATGAATTCGATGTTCGACGGGCACCATGGCGCGTCGGGCCGCACGCCGTACTCATAGCGGCGAATGGCCTCATGGGTGGCGGGGTCGTCCCAGCTCAGCGGCAGGCGCACCGAGCGGCTCGCCACGACAAGCTCATCGCACGGCGGGAGCGCGTCGTCGAGGGCGGCCACCTGCTCGATCACCTCGGCGCATGAGGACAACTCGGTGTCGAACTGGATCTGCAGGGACCGCACACCGGGCGTCAGTTCGGCCAGCCCGGGCAGTCCCCGCTGCCGAAGTTGGTCGTAGAGCACCTGCACCCGCGCTCGTAGCGCCAAATCCAATGTCATCGGCCCGTATTCGAGCAAGACCCCGCCGTCACCGGCACGTCGCAGGGTGACGGCGGTGCCGTCACGGCCGGTGTAGCGTTCTAGCACGCCGTCGTCGCCGTCGCCGGAGCGCGAGACCACGACGGGCAGTGCCGCGCGCCGCTGCGCACTCAGCACTGTTGCCGGTGGGGCGTGCTCGGCCCGGATCGGCACCAGCCGCACGGTGTCGCCGGGTGCCAGCTGGCCGAGTTTCCAGCGGTCGCCGCGCACCACCGTCACCGGGCAGACGAATCCGCCGAGGCTGGGGCCGTCGGGCCCGAGCAGGATCGGGGTGTCGCCGGTGAAGTCCAGTGCGCCAACGGTGTAGGCGGTGTCATGGATGTTGGACGGGTGTAGGCCGGCGTCTCCCCCGTCCTGACGCGCCCAGTGCGGTTTCGGTCCGACCAGCCGCACGCCGGTGCGGTCGGAGTTGAAGTGCACGGTGTAGTCGGTGCGCGTCAGGGTGGCCATATCGGCGCGGGTCAGAAATTCCGGCGCGGCGTGCGGCCCCTCGGTCACCGCCAGTTCCCAGTGCCGGCCGATACTGGGCTGGCTCTGGCTGGGTACGCGGGTGAGCGCCGGTGCGGTGCCGTCGCCGCCGGCCGCGCCGAGTCGGTCTCCTTCGCGCAGGGCCCGCCCATGGTGCCCGCCGAACGCGCCCTGGGTGAAAGTCGCAGCACTGCCGAGGTATTCCGGCTCCGATAGCCCGCCCTCGACGAGCAGATAGCAGCGCATGCCGGGCCCGACAATGGTGCCGATCTCCAGTAGGCCGCCGTCCGGTACCCGCACCGGCCGCCACTGCGACGCCGGGGCACCGTCCACGCTGACCGGCACCGCCGCACCGGTGACGCAAATCCAGGCGGACTTCGAAAAGCGCAGAGCGGGGCCCGCTTTGGTGCATTCCAGACCGGCCGCGCCTTCGGAGTTGCCCAGCACCCGGTTGCCGAGGCGAAACGACAGATCGTCCATCGGCCCGGACGGCGGCACTCCGACATGCCAGTAGCCGACGCGCCCGGGCCAGTCCTGCACGGTGGTGAACACGCCCGGGCGGACCACCTCGATACCGATCATTGCCGGGTGATCACCATGCGCACCGGAGTCGGGTCAAAGCCATTGCAGGGGTTGTTGATCTGCGGGCAGTTCGACACCAGCACCAGGGTGTCGATCTCGGCCTGCAGCGTCACGCCTTTGCCGGGCGCCGAGATGCCGTCGACGATGCCCAGTGTGCCGTCGGCTTCGACCGGCACGTTCATGAACCAGTTGATGTTGGAGACGATGTCGCGTTTGCCCAGCCCGTGCTTGGCGCCTTCGAGCAGGAAGTTCTCCACGCAGGCGTGCTGGTGGGCGGTGTGGTGGCCGTAGCGCAGCGTGTTGGACTCCTGAGAGCAGGCCCCGGCGATGGTGTCGTGGTTGCCGACGTCGTCGGCGACGACGGTCATCAGGGCGGTGCCGTCGGCACTGCGCAGCGCCGTACCGGTGCTCACGAAGATGTTGCGCTGGGCGGCGACGGTGGCCTGAGCGCTGTAGCGGCGGGTGTGATCGTTGGCGTCATAGAGCAGGCAATCCACCGCCTGGTTGCCGTGCAGGTCGATGATCTGCAGCCGCTGCCCGGCGCGCACCACCGCCGACCAGGGTGCGCGGGCCGGCACCACATCCTCGGAGATGATCACCATGCCGCCACCACCGCCTCGGTGTTCTCCAGTGCCCGCAGGTATTCCGGGTCTTGATTGGACAGCGCGCTCAGTTGCTCGCCGGCCTTCCAGGCCAGCACATCCATCGCGGTCGACGGCGGGTCGGGATCCAGCGGGTGCGCGGTGTTGGCCACCACCAGCACCGCCGGCAGGTGGATCAACAGGTCGACTGCCGCCCCCGGCCCCGCCGACCCGGTGAATTCCAATGCGCCGCTGGAAGGATCGACCCGAACACCCCGAAACAACGCCACCGACGGCGCCACGTCGCGAATGTCCATCCCGTGCTTGATCGCGCCCAGCAGTAGCTGCTGCCGGCCGGTGGCGTCGGGTCCGCACAGCAGGTCGTGGTGACCCGAGGAGTCGGCGACGACGGTGGCCAGGACGCGGCCCTGATCGGACAGCAGCGGATGGCCGGAGCCCAGGTACGCCTGCCAGGGCACCTTCATCGTGTCGGCGACGTTGAGCCGCTCCCAGGGCGCTTCGGCGCGGTAGAGCAGCAGATGCGCGCAGGCGCCGCCGTCGGCGTCGATCAGCCGGATCCGGCTGCCGCGGGCCAGCACCTTGGTGGCGTAGCCATCCGCCGGGACGGACTCGGCCCAGAACAGCGTCGTCGGGTCGACGTCGTCGGGGACCGCCGGTACCCGCATCTCGGCCTGGTGCGCCTGAGCGCGGGCGTGCGAACGGGCGCCGCCGGTCGAGGCGGTACTCATCGGTGTGTCTCCTCTCGACATCCGCACCCTAACATGATTACCTATCAGTCGATAGAAACGTGGGGTGGAGGGCCATGCAGACCGATCGACGCGGACGTCCCCGGCTGGTGGCCTCTCGCCGCCCGGGCCACAGCGCGCGCGACGAGATCCTCGATGCGGCAGCTGAGTTGTTCACCACCATCGGCTATGCCGCCACCTCTACCCGGCGAATCGCCGAGAGCGTCGGTATCCAGCAGGCCTCGCTGTATCACCACTTCGCCGCCAAGGACGACATCCTCGATGCGCTGCTGGCCGGCACCGTCGACACCTCGCTGCAGCTGGCCGGCGAGCTGTTGTCCGAAGGCGGCCCCGTGGCGCTCCGGCTGCACACGCTCGTCGTCGCCGACACCACCCAACTCTGCGGCGGCCGCTGGAATCTGGGCACCTTGTATCTGCTTCCGGAGCTTCGCGTCGAGCGTTTCGCCGAGTTCCGCCGGCGTCGGGCTCAGTTGCGGGATTACTACCGAGAGCTGTCCCGCGCGGTGATCGCCGAGCACGACGGCCCTGGCGAGGCCGACGACCTCCCGTTCCGCTTGGTGGAGTCGGTCATCAACCGCCGCTCCGATGACCGCAGCTGTCCGCCCGACCATCCCTGGGCCACCGCGGAGGCCGCCCTGCGGGTACTGGGCTGCGCCAGGGGGTTTGCCCGGATGCGGAAGGGCACGGCGGAGCGTTTGGGGTGGCCACGGGGATAGCCCGCCGGATCGACGCCGGAAGTTGTCGGACCCCGCTGTGATGATGAACTCATGTCAACGACCGCACTGTCCAGCACCCCTAGGAGGGGTCCTGCCCAGCGCTTGGACGTGCTGTTCGAGGAGTTATCCGAGCTGACCGGCCAACGCAACGCCATCGATGGGCGCATCGTGGAAATCGTCGCCGAGATCGACCGCGACGGCCTGTGGGGCGCCACGGGCGTCCGCTCAATCCCGGCCCTGGTCGCCTGGAAAACCGGGGTATCGCCCAGCAACGCCCACACCATCGCCACCATCGCCCACCGCCTCGACGAATTCCCCCGCTGCGCCGAAGGCATGCGCGAAGGCCGCTTCTCCCTCGATCAGGTCGGCGTGATCGCCCAGCACGCCGCCGACGGATCCGACGAGCACTACGCGCAACTGGTCGGGGTCGCCACCGTCACCCAACTGCGCACCGCAGTCAAGCTCGAACCACGCCCCGACCCCGACCCCCGAGCCGAACCGGAACGCTCCATCACCAAGACCAGCGACGAACACGGCAGCTGCTGGCGCATCACACTCAACCCCCTCGATGCGGCAAAGTTCGACGCCGCCCTACAGTCCCATCTCGATGCGCTGATGGCTGAATGGAAGCGCGATCACGAGGATGGCGGCGGTGCCTCAGAGCAGCGGCCGCCGTTGCCCAGCACCACCGATGCGTTCCTGCGCCTGATCGAAACCAGCTGGGACACCGAAGCCGCCCGCCGCCCCCACGGCCACCACACCACCGTGGTGATGCACCTCGACGTTGAAAACAACGCCGCACAGCTGCACCTAGGCCCACTGCTCACCGACGCCGAACGCCAATACCTGACCTGCGACGCCACCTTTGAACCCTGGTTCGAACGCAACGGCGAGCCCATCGGCGCCGGGCGCACCACCCGCGCCATCAACCGCCGACTACGCCGCGCCCTCGAGCACCGCGACCGGGCCTGCGTGGTTCCCGGCTGCGGGGCCACCCGCGGCCTGCACGCCCACCACATCACCCACTGGGAAGACGGCGGCCCCACCGAGCTGACCAACCTGGTACTGGTCTGCCCATATCACCACCGACTGCACCACCGCGGCATCATCACCATCACCGGCGATGCCGCCAACCTCACCATCACCGACAACAACAACCAGCCACTGGAGTCGGCATCGCTAGCCCGACCACCCCAAAAACCCCCACCAGCCGTACCACCATGCCCCGGACCCACCGGCGAACGCGCCCAATGGTGGTGGTACCAACCCTTCCAACCCCAACCACCACCGAACACCACCTGAGCAGAACACGGCCACGGCACCGAACCGCAACTCAAAAGCGTTGGCAGATAACGAGTTTTGTTCGCCGAACGCAGCGGTTACGAGCCCAGCTTCTCCGCCAGCCGCCGGTTGACCGGCTCGGGCAGCAGATCGGAGACGTCGCCGCCCATCGACGCCACCTCCTTGGCCAGCGACGACGACACGAACGAATACCGCGGGGTGGTCGCCACGAAAAACGTGTCCACCCCGGCGATGTGCTTGTTCATCTGGGCCATCTGCAGCTCGTACTCGAAGTCGGTTCCGGTGCGCAGGCCCTTGACGATCGCGGTCAACCCCCGCTCGCGGACGAAGTCGACCACCAGGCCCCGGCCCGACTCCGCGCGCACATTGGGCAGGTGCGCGGTGGCTTCGGTGATCATCTCGAGGCGCTCCTCCAGGCTGAACATGCCCTTCTTGGCCGGGTTGATCAGCACCGCGGCCACCACCTCATCGAACTGCGCGGCCGCGCGCTCCAGGATGTCGACGTGTCCCAGCGTCACCGGGTCGAACGAACCAGGGCACAACGCACCGCTCATGGCTCAAGACGCTAGCAGTCCTGGCCGGACCATTCGGCCAGCTCCAGCCGGGTGTCGCCGTAGCGGCGATCCGGCCACACCTCCCAGCCGTCCGGCCACCGCATCGCAGGGCTCGAGGCCGCCCGCTCGATCACCACCACGGTGCCCGGCCCGGCCCAGCCGCCGGCGGCCAGCAGCCCCGGAAGCGCGTCGATGTCGGCGGCGCCGATCTCGTAGGGCGGATCGGCCAGCACCAGATCCACCGGCCGATCAGTACCGGCGGTCAGCACCGAGGCCACCGTGCCGCGCCGCAGCGTCGCACCGGACAAACCCAGCGCGGCGATGTTGGCGGCCAGCACCTCGGCGGCGCGACGGTCCGATTCGACGAACAGCGCCGTGGCCGCGCCCCGCGACAGTGCCTCCAGTCCCAGCGCCCCCGACCCGGCGTACAGGTCCAGCACTGCCATCTCGGTCAGGTCCAACCGGGCGTCGAGCACGTTGAACAGTGCCTCGCGTACCCGGTCGGTGGTCGGTCGGGTGCCGCGCGGCGGCACGAGGATGCGCCGTCCGCCCGCGGTGCCGCCGACGATGCGGGTCAGCTCAGCACCACCAGCAGGTCGCCGCCTTCGACCTGGGCGGTCTCGGCGACGGCCACCCGGGCCACGGTTCCCTGTGCCGGTGCGGTGATGGCGGCCTCCATTTTCATCGCCTCGATGGTGGCGACGGTCTGTCCCGCGCTGACCTGATCGCCCTCTGAGACGCCGATGGTGACGACGCCGGCAAACGGCGCCGCAACGTGGCCGGGCTTGGTGCGGTCGGCTTTTTCGGCTACCGGTGCCTGGCTGGCCACACTGCGGTCACGCACCTCGATCGGCCGCAGTTGGCCGTTGATGATGCACATCACCGTGCGCATGCCGCGTTCGTCGGGTTCGGAGATGGCTTCTAGCCCGATCAGCAGTTCCACGCCGCGCTCCAGGCGGACCCGGTGCTCCTCGCCTTGTCGCAATCCGTAGAAGTACTGGTTGGCTGAGAGCTGTGAGGTATCGCCGTAGAGCTCGCGGTGTTCCTCGAATTCCTTGGTGGGGCCGGGAAACAGCAGCCGGTTCAAGGTGGCTTGGCGCTTGGGTCCGGTCAGGGCCAGCGCGGCCTCGTCGTCGGCGGACAGCTGCTGGACTTCGCGCGCCGGTTCGCGGCCCGCCAAGGCCTTGGTGCGCAGCGGTTCGGGCCATCCGCCGGCCGGCTCGCCCAGTTCGCCGCGCAAAAAGCCGATCACCGAATCGGGAATGTCCACCCGTGCGGGGTCGGCGGCGAACTCCTCGGCGGTGATCCCGGCGCCGACCAGAGCCAGCGCCAGGTCGCCGACCACCTTCGAGCTCGGGGTGACCTTGATCAGCCGGCCCAGCACCGCATCGGCTCCGGCGTAGTTGGCTTCGATGTCCTCGAACCGGTCGGCCAGCCCCAGCGCCTTGGCCTGTTGGTGCAGATTGGACAGCTGACCGCCGGGGATCTCGTGGCGATACACCCGACCCGTGGGCCCGGCCAGACCGGATTCGAACGGCGCGTAGACCTTTCGGACCCCTTCCCAGTAGGGCTCCAGGTCGCACACCGCCGATAAGGACAGGCCGGTGTCGAAGTCGGTGTTGGCAGCGGCGGCCACGATCGAGCTCAGCGCGGGCTGGCTGGTGGTTCCGGCCAGCGGTGCGGCCGCCCCGTCGACGGCGTCGGCACCGGCGTGCCAGGCCGCCTCGTAGGTGGCCAGCTGCCCGCCGGGGGTGTCGTGGGTGTGGACGTGGATCGGCAGCTCGAAGCGGCTGCGCAACGCACCGACGAGCGTGGTGGCCGCCGCGGGCCGCAGCAGCCCGGCCATGTCCTTGATCGCCAGCACGTGCGCGCCGGCGTCGACGATCTGCTCGGCCAGCTTCAGGTAGTAGTCCAGGGTGTAGAGGTTCTCGGCGGGATTTGTGAGATCACCGGTGTAGCACATGGCGACTTCAGCCACCGCAGAACCGGTTTCGCGGACCGCGTCGATCGCCGGGCGCATCGAGTCGACGTTGTTGAGCGCATCGAAGATCCGGAAGATATCGATACCGGTAGCGGTCGCTTCTGCCACGAACGCCGAGCACACCGATTCCGGATAGGGGGTGTAGCCGACGGTGTTGCGGCCCCGAAGCAGCATCTGCAGGCAGATGTTGGGCAGCGACTCACGCAGCACCGCCAGCCGCTCCCAGGGGTCCTCCTTCAAAAAGCGCAGCGCCACATCGTAAGTGGCCCCGCCCCAGCACTCCATCGACAACAGCTGCGGGGTGGTGCGGGCGATGTAGGGGGCCACGTTGAGCAGGCCCTTGGTGCGCAGCCGGGTGGCCAGCAGCGACTGGTGCGCATCGCGAAACGTCGTCTCGGTAACAGCAACAGCCGGCGATTCCCGCAGCCAGCGGGCAAATCCCTCGGGCCCGAGCTTCATCAGCCGCTGTTTGGAACCCGGCGGCGGCGCCGCCGACAGGTCGATCTCAGGCAGCTTGTCGCGCGGGTACACCGCCGACGGGCGCGCACCGTGGGGCTGGTTGACGGTGACATCGGCCAAATAGGTCAAGATCTTGGTGCCCCGGTCCGCTGAGGCGTGCGAGGTCAGCAGTTGCGGGCGCTCATCGATGAACGACGTGGTGACGCGCCCGGCCCGGAAGTCGGGATCATCGAGCACCGCCTGCAAAAACGGGATGTTCGTCGACACGCCCCGGATGCGGAACTCGGCGATGGCCCGGCGCGCCCGGTTCACCGCGGTGGGGAAATCCCGGCCCCGGCAGGTCAATTTGACCAGCATCGAGTCGAAGTGCGGGCTGACCTCCGCACCCAGGTTGGTGCCGCCGTCCAACCGGATACCAGCACCGCCGGGGCTGCGGTAGGCGGTGATCCGGCCGGTGTCGGGACGAAAACCGTTGGCCGGATCCTCGGTGGTGATCCGGCACTGCAACGCCGCGCCATGCAAAACGATGTCGTCTTGGCGCAGGCCCAAATCCTCCAGGGACTCCCCGGCGGCGACCCGCAACTGGGCCGACACCAGATCCACATCGGTGATCTCCTCGGTCACCGTGTGCTCCACCTGAATCCGCGGATTCATCTCGATGAACACATAGTGGCCGCGCTCGTCGAGCAGGAACTCCACCGTTCCCGCGCAGCTGTAGCCGATGTGCCGCGCGAACGCGACGGCATCAGCGCAGATCTTCTCCCGCAGTTCCGGGTCCAAGTTGGGCGCGGGCGCCAACTCCACGACCTTCTGATGCCGGCGCTGCACACTGCAGTCCCGCTCGAACAGGTGCACGACGTTGCCGTGGGTGTCGGCCAGGATCTGCACCTCGATGTGGCGCGGGTTGATCACCGCCTGCTCCAGATACACCGTCGCGTCGCCGAACGCGGATTCGGCTTCCCGGCTGGCGGCCTCGATAGCCTCGGCTAGCCCGTCGATATCAGCGACCCGGCGCATCCCGCGGCCACCGCCGCCCGCGACCGCCTTGACGAACAGCGGAAACGACATATCGGCTGCCGCGGAAACCAATTCCTCTACCGAGCGCGACGGCTGCGATGCCGCCAGCACCGGCAGACCGGCCTCCCGCGCGGCGGCCACCGCATGTGCCTTGTTGCCGGCCAGCGCCAGCACGGCAGCACTCGGGCCGACGAAGGTGATGCCCTCATCCGCACAGGCCTGCGCCAGCCGCGGGTTCTCCGATAAGAAGCCATACCCGGGGTAGACCGCGTCGGCGCCGCACCGCTTGGCGGTGGCCACGATGCCCTCCACCGACAGGTAGCCGCGCACCGGATGCCCCGCCTCGCCGATCTGGTAGGACTCGTCGGCTTTGAGCCGGTGCACCGAATTACGGTCCTCATAGGCATAGACCGCCACCGTGTCGATCCCGAGCTCATAGGCGGCACGAAACGCGCGGATCGCGATCTCTCCGCGGTTGGCGACCAGCACTTTGGAGATCACAGGGCACTCCTTAAGTCAGCGTCAACCAGTAATCCTGAAAGCGCAGGAATACCAACAGAAATACCGCGATAAACCACAACGCCGCAAACGTCCACCGCCACCGGTGCAAAAGCCCCGATATTCCGCGATCCTCATCCGACGCGATTCCCGCGAATATCACCAGCAGCACCATCGTGACCGCCCACACCACCATGCAGTACGGGCACAGCGCGCCGATCCGGTACAGACTCTGGAAGATCAGCCAGTGCACGAAGCCGGCACCCACCAAGGTGCCGGCCACCATACCAACCCAATACCACCGCGGCAGAGACACTTTGGTCACCGCCAGCACACCGGTGACCACCACCACGGTGAACGCCACAATGCCCATCAGCGGGTTGGGGAAACCCAGGACCGATGCCTGCGGGGTGCCCATCACCGGCCCGCAGGACAGCACCGGGTTCAGGTTGCACGACGGGATATACGACGCGTCGGTGAGCAGCCGGATCTTCTCGACGGTCAGGGTGACCGAGGCGGCCAGCCCGATGACTCCGGCGATCAATACCGCCCAGGCCCGCGGGGCCGCCGACGCCTGCGAGGCCGGCGTTGCGGCTGGGTCGACCGCCGGAGCCGCGATACTCACGACTGGGTGGCCGGGACGTCCATACCGGGCACGTCACCGACGATCTCCCGAATCTTCGCGACGAGGGCTTCCGGGGTCGAGGGACGGTAGTCCTCGCCGTTGATGCGCAGCGTGGGCGTGGCGTGGATTCCGGCGGCCTGGGCCATGCCACTCACCATCTTGAGGTACTTGCCGCTGTTGATGCAGCCCGGAACGCTGCCGGCGGCACCGGCTTGCCGGGCCAGCTCGATCAGGCGCTTGTTATCGGGGAAGTCGGTCCCGATCTCCGACGGCTGCAACTCGTCGGTGTAGAGCGCGGTGTGGAACCGGCGGAAGGCGTCGATGCTCTCGTCGGCGACACAGTAGGCCGCGGCACCGGCCCGCGAGGAGTAGTTGTCGTTCTGCGCGCGATCCAGGATCGCGACCATGTGGTAGTCGGCGGCGATCGCCCCGCTGTCGATCAGCCGGGACACCGTGGGCCCCAGCGCGCGCTCGAGGTTGCCGCAAGCCGGGCAGAGGAAGTCCTCATAGAACGACAGCACGGCCTTCGGCTCGTCGTTGTCGTCTTTGACCAGCTTGCTCGAGGTCACCCGGATCGCCTCGCCGGCGCCGGCGCCCTTCTTGTGGCTGTTGGACACCACGATGTAGCCGATGAGTCCCACCGCGAAGAGCACCACGATCGCGACGAGCCCGATCTGCATGGCGAGGTTGCGTTTGTGATCGGCGGCCTTCAAGCCGGAGGCGCCGGGGCGTTTGGGTTTGCTGGCCACAGTCGGTTGGTCCTCGTGTTCGGTGGTCGGTTTGCGGTTCAGCGTACCGGCGTGGGCTGGCGGCCTCAGCCGCGGCTGAGGTGGGCCCGCAGCGCCGAGATCAACGCGGTGGTCGCGGTGGCGCTGCCGCCGCCGAGGGGGAACAGGTTGATGAAACCGTGCGTCAGCGACCGCGTCCGGCGCAGGTCGACGACAACCCCGGCCTCGCGCAGCGCCGTGGCGAACTGTTCGCCTTCGTCGTGCAGCGGGTCGAAACCGGCGACCGCGATCAGTGCCGGCGCCAGCCCGGATAGGTCGGCAGCCCGCAACGGCGACACCCGCGGGTCGCTCGGGTCCAGCGGTGAGCGGCCCACGTACCGGGCGGTGAACCAGTCCATGTCGTGCTTGGTCAGCAGGTAGCCGTCGCCGTAGAGCGTGCGCGAGCGGGTCGTCTGGGCCGCCACGTCGGTCACCGGGTAGAGCAGCCACTGCAGGACCGGCGCCGGTCCACCGTCATCGCGGGCCAGCAGCGCTACCCCGGCGGCCAGGTTGCCGCCGGCGCTGTCCCCGCCTACGGCCACGCACCCGGGTATTCCCCCGAGCTCCGCGGCGTGCGCATGGGCCCATCGGAACGCGGCGTAGGCGTCGTCGACCGCGGCCGGCGCCGGGTGCTCGGGGGCCAGCCGGTAGTCGACGGACAGCACCACCACCTCGGCGTCACGACACGTCAGCCGGCAGATCGCGTCGTGGGTGTCCAAGTCGCCGATCGCGAATCCGCCGCCGTGATAGAAGACCAGCATCGGGTGGGCCGCATTGTCGGGGCAACCGGCCGGCCGGTAGTGCCGGGCGGCGATGTCACCGGCCGGGCCGGGCAGGGTGATGTCGCGGACATCGCAACCCTGGATGTCGGTGCCGCCGAGCCCGGCGGTCAGCTCACGCAGCTGAGCGCGGGAGGCCGCCGCGTCGTCGTCGGCGACGAGGCCGTTGATGCCCAGGGCGCGCAGCCCGGCCAACGCCAAGCGCAACGTGGGGTCCAAGGTGTTGCCGTTGATGGTCACCGACCGTCCACCGGTCATCAGCCGCTGCACCCCGATCGGCAGCATCGGGGTCACCTTCATACCCACGGAGAAGGCGGTGTTCTGCAGCTGTTCGGCCCACCGCGCCGCCGACCCGGAGGCGGGTGCGCCTGGCAGACTTCGTGTCATGACTGTTCGAAGTAACTTGCGCTCGGTCACGCTCAACGACGGTAATTCCATCCCCTCCCTCGGTTTCGGGGTTTACAAGATTTCGCCCGCCGACACCGAGCAGGCGGTGCGCACCGCCTTGGCGGCCGGGTACCGCCACATCGACACCGCGGCGCTGTACGGCAATGAGCGCGAGGTCGGCCGTGCGGTAACGACATCCGGACTGCCGCGCGACGAGTTGTACGTCGTCACCAAGCTGTGGAACGCCGACCAGGGATACGATTCGACGCTGGTCGCGTTCGACAAAAGCATGGACCGGCTCGGTCTGGACACCCTGGACCTGTACCTGATCCACTGGCCACTTCCGGCGCGCGGCAAATTCGTCGAGAGCTTCCGGGCGCTGGCCCATCTGCGGGATCAGGGCCGGATCCGTTCGATCGGGGTGAGCAACTTCTCCCCCGAACACCTCAAGATGCTCATCGACGGGACCGGCATCGTGCCCGTCGTCAACCAGGTCGAGCTGCACCCCCGGTTCAGCCAGGCCGAACTGCGGGAGGTGCACGCCCGCCTGGGCATCGCCACCGAAGCGTGGGCGCCGCTGGGCCGCGGTTCGCTGCTGGAGCACCCGACGGTCACCAAGGTCGCACAGCGTTATGGCAAGACACCGGCGCAGGTGCTGATCCGGTGGCACATTCAGCTCGGTAATATCGTGATTCCGAAATCGGTCCACCCTGAGCGCATCGTCAGCAATTCCGAAGTCTTCGACTTCGAACTCGGCACCGCCGAGATGACCGCGATATCCTCGCTCGACGACGGCGCGCGACTGGGACCCGATCCACGCACATTCGATTACACAGGTAGGTGAGATGACGCCGGGCACTTCGATCCCCTCCATCGCGCTCAACGACGGCCACAGCATGCCGACTCTGGGCATCGGGGTCGCCGAGCTGTCGGACGCCGAGACCGAGCGCGCGGTCTCGGCCGCTCTCGAGCTGGGCTGCCGGTTGATCGACACCGCCAAGGTGTACGGCAACGAGGCCGCGGTCGGCCGGGCGATCGCCGCGTCCGGCATCGCCCGCGACGAGCTCTTCGTCACCACCAAGCTGGCCAACGCCGACCAGGGGCTCACCGCAGCCATCGAGGCCTGCCATGCCAGCGTGGAGCGACTCGGGATGGACTATGTGGACCTGTACCTGATCCACTGGCCGGCCCCGCCGCTGGGCATGTACGTCGACAGCTTCGGCGGGCTGATCCAGGCCCGGGAGCAGGGGCTGACCCGGTCGATCGGGGTCTGCAACTTCACCGAGGAGCACCTCAACGACGCGATCGACCTGGCTTTCGAGACGCCGGCGGTCAACCAGATCGAGCTGCACCCCCTGCTCAACCAAGCCGAGCTGCGGGCGTTCCACGCCGAGCGGGGAATCGTCACGCAGGCCTACAGCCCGCTGGCGGTGGGCCGCCTCCTCGACCACCCGGCGGTGACGGCGATCGCCGGCGAGTACGGCAAGACCCCCGCGCAGGTACTGATCCGGTGGAGCCTGCAGCTGGGCAATGTCGTCATCCCGCGATCGGCCAACCCCGAGCGCATCGCGAGCAACCTCGACGTCTTCGGCTTCGAGCTGGCCGCCGAGCACATGGACACTCTTAACGGGCTCAACGACGGCACCCGGGTGCGCGAGGACCCGCTGACCTACACCGGCCTGTAAGCCGTCACGCTCGGCGGTTGATCCGCTCCACCAAACCGGTCCGCACCGCTGGCCACTCGTCGTCGATCACCGAGTAGACCATCGTGGTGCGCCACGAACCGTCGCTGCGGCGGGCGTGCCGGCGCAGCGCGCCCTCCTCGGTGGCGCCGATGCCCAGCACCGCCCGCCGGGAGCGCTCGTTGAGATCGTCGACGTTGAACTGCACCCGGCCCGCGCCCAGGGTGGAAAAACAGTGGTCCAACAACAGCAGTTTGGATTCGGAATTGACCGCCGAGCCGCGCACCCGGGCCGATAGCCAGGTGTAGCCGACCGTCACCCGGCGGTGCGGCTGGCTCATGTCGTAGATCGACGTGGTCCCGACGATGTCGCCGGTGGCGGCATCGACCTGGGTCAGTACCTGGCGCTGCGATGCCAGCGCCTCGGCCACCGACTGCTCGGTGGGTGGACCGGATTGGCTGCCGTAGAGGAAATACCGGGTGGACTCGACGTCGTAGGCCCGCGCCAGCCCGGCGACGTCGGCGAGCACGGTCGGCCGCAGCAGCACATGCTCACCGCGCAGCGTGGGCGCGGTGGCCCAATGGTCGATCGTCATCCCCGTCCTATCCGGCCGGGCAGGTGGCCGCGGCCCGGCGCAGCACGCCGGCCGACGCCTCGTCGAGCCGCAGCGCGTAGCCCCGCACGACCGCAATGTAGGCGACGGCGTACTGGCAGGCGAATGATTTATTCGGCGGCATCCACTGCCCCGGCCCGGCATCGCCCTTGTCCTGGTTGCCCTGCCCAGCGACCGCCAGCAGGTTGGCCGGGTCGTTGGCGAACCGCAGCCGCTGGCGGTACGGCCAGCCCGATGCGCCCATGTCCCAGGCGTAGGCCAGCGGCACGATGTGGTCGATCTGCACCGCCTCACCGATCTTGGCGCCGCGGGTGAAGGCGACGACGGCGTTGGTGTACGGGTCGTGCAGGACACCGGTGGCCACCGCCTGCGCGCAGCGTTTGGTCGACACGTGGGTGATGTCGACCAGATCCCGGTTGAGGATGTCGTTGCGGGTGTCGCAGCCGTTGTGGCCGCCGGGCGCGTCGTTGTCGTCGTCCCAAGCGTCGCCGAACACCGACCGGCGATAGTCGTAGCGATGGGTGCGCGCGGCAACCACCGGGATTCCGGCCAGCACGTCGGTGCCGGGCGCGACGGTGGGCATGCCGGACCGGGCGGCGAGGGCGCGGCTGCGGTTTCCGGCCGCCGACACGGTCTGAAAGGCGACGACGACGGCCAGCAGCGCCACCACGGCCAGCCACAGCAGCGTTTTGCGGTTGGTCATGATTTGTCCAGATAGTCGATGCCGGTGAAAGGCGCTGCCAGCCGGGCCAATCCGGGATCGGACGGGTCGGCAACCCAGGCCTGGACGCAGTAGTCGCGGGCGGCTTCGATCAGCTCGGCGTGATCGGCCAGCGACAGCAGCTTCAGTCCGCCACGCCAGCCGGACTGGTCGCGGCCCAACACGTCGCCCTCGCCGCGCTCGCGCAGGTCCAGGTCGGCCAGGGCGAAGCCGTCCAGCGTGCCGGCGACGGCCGCCAAACGTTTGCCGGATTTGGATTTCGGGCCGCTCGAGGTCACCAGTAGGCACAGGCTGGCGTGCTCACCGCGGCCGATCCGGCCGCGCAGCTGGTGCAGCTGGCTGACGCCGAACCAGTCGGCGTCGGCGATCAGCATGACTGTGGCGTTGGGTACGTCGACGCCGACTTCGATGACCGTGGTGCACACCAGCACATCCACCGCCCCGGCGCGGAACGCCGCCATCACCGCGTCCTTCTCGTCTGCGGTGAGCCGCCCATGCATCAGGCCCAGCCGCAACCCGGACAGCGGCCCGGCCCGCAGCTGATCGAACAGTCCCACGGCGGTGGCCGAGGTGCGGCCGTTCTCCTCGTCCGAACCGGGCTTGCGGTCCTCGTCGGCCTCGTCGATGCGCGGTGCCACCACATAGGCCTGCCGGCCGGCCGCCACCTCCTCGCGGATCCGCGCGAAAGCGCGCTCCAGCCAGGCCGGTTTCTCCTTGACGAAGATCACCGAGCTGGCGATCGGCTGGCGGCCGCGGGGCAGCTCCCGCAGCGTCGAGGTCTCCAGATCGCCGTAGACGGTGAGCGCCACCGTGCGCGGGATCGGGGTCGCGGTCATCACCAGCAGGTGCGGGGTGATGCCGTCGGGAGCCTTGGCGCGCAACCGGTCCCGCTGCTCGACGCCGAAGCGGTGCTGTTCGTCGACGACCACCATGCCCAGGTTGTCGAACTCGACCGCGTCGACCAGCAGGGCGTGCGTGCCGACGACGATGCCAGCCCGGCCGGCGGCGATCTCGGCGCGGGCCTGTTTCTTGGCGGCCGCCGACATCGAACCGGTAAGAAGCACCACCGCGGTGGCATTGTCCGACCCGCCCAGCTGGCCCGCCAGGCTCAGCGGTCCGAGCATGTCGCGGATGGAGCGGACATGTTGGGCGGCAAGAACTTCGGTAGGCGCCAGCAGCGCGCACTGATAGCCGGCATCGACCAGCTGCAGCATCGCCAGCAGCGCCACGATCGTCTTGCCGGAGCCGACTTCGCCCTGCAGCAGCCGGTTCATCGGACGGCTGGCGGCCAGCTCACCTTCGAGCACGCCAAGTACCTCGCGTTGGCCGGCCGTCAATTCGAACGGCAACCGGCCCAACAATTCTGCGACCAGCCCGTCGTCGCGGCGCGGGGCCGGCGGGCCGGATTCGGACAGCTCGCCGTGCCGGCGCATCGCCAGCGCCCACTGCAGGCCGAAGGCCTCGTCGACGGCGAGTCGCTCGCGGGCACGGTCTCGTTCGGCGGCGCTGTCCGATAGATGGATCGCGCGCAGCGCTTCGTCTTCGCCGAGCAGACCGCGCTCGGTGCGCACCGCCGCCGGCAGCGGGTCGGGAACCGGATCGAGCACCGCGAGCACCTGCCGCACACAGTTGAAGATGTCCCAGCTCTGCAATTTGGCGGTCGCGGAATAGATCGGATAGCAGCTGCGCTCGAAATCCGCCTGATTGACCTGCCCGCTGACCTTTTGCGAGGCGTCGGCGATATTGCGCAGCGAACTGCTGCCGAAGTTGCGTTCCTGCTCGTTGCCGTCGGCTTCCTTGAGTACCAAAAAGTCGGGGTGGGTCAGCTGGATCGCACCGCGGAAGAGCTTGACCTCCCCGGACAGCATCACCCGGGTCCCGGGGGTCAGCCGCCAGCGCAGGCCTTTGGGGTTGAAGAACGTCGCGCTGACCCGGTTGCGGCCACTGCCGACGGTGACGGCCAGGTATTTCCCTTTGCGGCGCTGCATGTCTTTGAGCTCCGCGGAGCCGATGGTGTCGACAATGGTGATGTGGTCACCTTCGACCGGGCGGCTGTCCGCCGCGCCGCGGACCCCGGTGCCTTCGACGTAGCTGCGCGGGTAGTGCCGCAGCAGGTCGCCGACGGTGCGGATGCCGAACGCCTCGTCGAGTTTTCCGGCGGCGTCGGAGCCGACGAGGTAATCCAGCCGGTCGGCCAGTGTGGCCATCGCTACTCGACCCCGATCAGCAGGGCGTCGCCGCGATGCCCGGTGAGGTAGGTCGCCAATTCGATTCCCGGATGCCGATCGTGCACATGTCCGGCCAGCACGTCGACGACCTCGGCGCCGAGACCGGCCCCGAACAGCACCGTGACCAGTTCACCGCCGGCCACCAGCAGCAGGTCGATCAGACCGATCGCGGCCGCGCCGATGTCGCCGGCCACGATCAGCACCTCATCGCCGGCGATGCCCAGCCCATCCCCGGGCCGGCAGGTGCCGGCCCAGGTCAGCGCCTGCTCGGTGGCGACCCGCACCGAACCGTGGCGGGTGGTGCCCGCCGCCCGCGCCATGGTGTAGCCGTCGTCGACCACCGGCCGGCCCGGGTCGTGGACCGCCAGCGCAGACAGCCCCTGCACCATCGACCCGGTCGGGACCGGCACCACGTCGATGCCCCAGCCGATCGCCGCCGTGCACCCGGCGACCAGCTCCTCGGCGGCGACGTAGCCGTTGGGCAGCAGCATCACCTGGCCCGCACCGGTGTCGACCACCGCGCGCAACAGCTGCTGGGCGGTGACGATCGTGGCCGGGTCGGCGCTGTGCGGGTCTGGCCGCAGCACGCAGGCGCCCTCGGAGGCGAACAGCTCCTGGGCACCCTCCCCGTCGACGACGGCCAGCACCGCGCGCTCGCGGGCCCAGCTGCCCGGCGGCAGGCCGGTCGCCCCGCCCAGCGCCGAAATCTGGATGCGCCGCGGCCGGCCGAACGCCAGGCCCGCCTCGACGGCGGCACCGGCGTCGTCGGTGTGCACGTGCACCGAATAGCCGCCGACCACCCCTGACGTCGCGATCGCCACCGAATCGCCGAGCTGGGTAAGCCGCTCACGCAGGGGGTCGGTGTCTTCGGGGGCGCACTCGCCGAGCAGGTACATCACCTCGAACTGCGGCGACGGTTGTTCGGTGACCGCGTCCGGCGGGCGTGGCTGCGGGGACGGCTGGTAGACCGGCCGGACCGGCGCCTGCCCGGTGATCGTCGACCGCAGCGCGTCGAGCAGCACCAGCAGGCCGCGGCCGCCGGCGTCGACCACGCCGGCCTGTGCGAGCACGTCGAGCTGCTCGGTGGTCTGCTCGAGTGCGGCGGCCGCGGCATCGGTGGCGGCAGTGATCGCCGCGCCCAGCCCGAAGCCCTGGGCCACGCATCGCTCGACGGCCGCCGCGGCGGCCTGCAGCACCGACACGATGGTGCCGGGCACCTCGCGGCCGCCCATCGAGGTGATCACCAGCTCGACTCCGTGGCGCAGGCCGGCGCCCAACAGCGTGGCGTCGACGTCGGTGGTCGTGGCGGTGCCGTCGGCGGCGGTCACATCCGCCAGGCCGCGCAGGATCTGGGACAGGATCACCCCGGAGTTGCCGCGGGCTCCGTGCAGTGCGCCCGATGACAGCGCGGCCGCGACCCGGGCCACCTCACCGGAGGCGGCCTCGGTGTTGGCCTCGGCCAGCGCCGAACGCATGGTGAACAGCATGTTGGTGCCGGTGTCGGAGTCGGCGACCGGGAAGACGTTGAGCTGGTTGATCTCGTCGGTGTGGGTGATCAGATCGCCGACAGCGGTGTGCGCCCAGTCCCGCAAGGTGGCCGCATCCAGCCGACGATCGGGGTTGCCCACCTGCACCCACCTTCCTGCCGCCACCTCCGGTGGCTGCAAGCCTAACCACTGCGCGCGACAGCACAGCTCACGCTGCGTCGGGCCGTTTTGGTGGTTGCCCGGCCCGGCGGGTATCCTGATCAGGTTGTCGGGCCACCCGCTCAGGTCGTTGGCCCTCAAGCAGACGTTTTGAGGAGTGTCACATATGGCTGCCGTGTGCGATATCTGCGGAAAGGGCCCCGGCTTCGGCAAGTCGGTGTCCCACTCGCACCGTCGGACCAGCCGTCGGTGGGACCCGAACATTCAGACCGTGCACGCCGCCCGTCCCGGCGGCAACAAGCAGCGCCTGAACGCCTGCACCTCCTGCATCAAGGCCGGCAAGGTCGCCCGCGGCTAAGTCCGCCTAGTCCAGCCGCCAGTCGATCGGCTCGGCGCCCAGCTGGCTCAGCAGCTCGTTGGCGCGGCTGAACGGCCGCGACCCGAAGAACCCTCGCGACGCCGACAGCGGCGACGGGTGCGGCGACTCGATCGCGACGCAGTGGTCGGCCAGCATGGGCTTGAGCGTCCCGGCGTCGCGTCCCCACAGGATCGCCACCATCGGCTGCTCGCGGGCCACCAGGGCATGGATGGCGCACTCGGTGACCGCCTCCCAGCCCTTGCCGCGGTGTGACGCCGGGTTGCCCGGCCGCACGGTGAGCACCCTGTTGAGCAGCAGCACGCCGCGCTGCGCCCAGGCGGACAGATCACCGCTGGCGGGCCGCGGATAGCCCAGGTCGGCGGTGTACTCGGTGAAGATGTTCTCCAGGCTGCGCGGCAGCGGCCGCACCTGCGGGGCGACGGAGAAGCTGAGTCCCACGGCATGCCCGGGCGTCGGATACGGGTCCTGGCCGACGATCAGCACCCGCACGGCGTCGAACGGAAACGTGAAGGCGCGCAACACGTTCTGACCGTCGGGAAGGTAGCCACGCCCAGACGAGACTTCTTCGCGCAGGAACTTTCCCATCAAGGCCACCTGCTCGGTCACCGGCGCCAGGGCGGTGGCCCAACCGCTCTCGACCAGCTCCGGCAGCGGACGCGCGGTCACGCCAGTCCCTTCACCAGCAGAACCACCGTATCGGCGCCAGCTTGCCGGTCTTGCGAAATGCGCTGGTATTCCGGCGATTCGGCCCACTGGCGGAACGCGTCCTCGTCGGGAAACGACATCAGCACCACCTTCTCCCGGTCCCAGTGTCCCTCCACGACCTCTGGTGACTCGTCGGCGGCCAGCAGCGTTCCCGAATAACGACGGAAGACGCCGGCGAACTCCGCCTGATACCGGTCGTAAGCGGCGCGGTCGGTGAATCGGAGCTGGGCGATCACGTAGACGCTCACCGCGCCACCCTAGCTGCCGTACGACTGCCAGCCCGCGTCCCCATCCCATGGCGCCCCGTCGACCAGCACCCGGGCCGGTCCGTCGGCCACCTGACCGATCACCCGCCACCCGGCCGGCACCGCGCCGGGAAAGACGGCGGCCAGGGCGTGGTCTTCTCCCCCGCCCAGCACCCACGCCCACGGGTCGGCGCCGAGGGCGGCGGCGGCCGGGGCCAGCGCCTGCTGGTCGGCGGCCAGCGCGGCGGTGGACACCTCGATCGTCACCTGCGACGCGGACGCCAGGTGGCCCAGGTCGGCGAGCAGGCCGTCGGAGACGTCGGTCATCGCCTGCGCCCCGGCGTCGGCGGCCGCCACGCCCTGGCCGTAGGGCGGCTGCGGCACGAGGTGGCGTCGCCGCAGCTCCTCGAAATCGGACACGGCGGCACCGAGCAGCCGGTAACCCGCCGCGGAGCGGCCCAGCTCGCCGGCCACCGCCACCACCGACCCCGGCCGCGCCCCGGACCGCAGCACCGGCGCCCGGCCGGCCAGGTCGCCCAGCACCGTCACCGACACCACCCACGAATCCGCCTGGACCAGGTCGCCGCCGACCACGCCGGCACCGAACCGCTGCGCTTCGGCCCACATGCCGTCGGCCAGGGCGGCGGCATCAGCGGCCGGGGTGTGCGCCGGGGCGCCGAATGCCACGACGAACGCGGTCGGGCGGGCGCCCATCGCCTCGATGTCGGCGGCGTTCTGCGCGATCGCCTTGCGCCCGACGTCGTGCGGGCTCGACCAGTCCAGTCGGAAATGCCGGCCTTCGACCAGCATGTCGGTGGAGACCACGCTGCGGCCGTCGGCGCAGCGCACCACCGCCGCGTCGTCCCCGGGACCCAGCTCAGTGGTGGCGGGCTGACGGCGGCCGGCCACCAGCCGGTCGATCATGGGAAACTCTCCAAGCTGACCCAGCGTGGGCTCAGTACCGCGCACAGCCACCGAGTGTAGGTGCGATGAAAAGGGAGCACGGGGTGTGAGCAATCCGGGGACCGACGCCGACGGGCCGCCACGTGCGGCGCTCATCGCCGCGCTGGTGGTCGCCGTCGTCGCGGTGGGCGCTGCGCTGGTGTTCGCGGCAGCGCGCCAACCCGGTGCGCCATCGACCGAGCCGCTCCGCCTGGCCACGGTGCCGGCCCCGCATGCCGGCGACGCGCCCTGCCGCGCCGTGCTCGATGCGCTGCCGCCGCAGCTGGGCGACTACCGGCGCGCCGAGATCGCCGAGCCGGCACCCGAGGGTGCGGCGGCCTGGACGGCCGGCGCCGACGGGACGGTGGTACTGCGCTGCGGGTTGGATCGGCCGGCCGACTTCGTGGTGGGCTCGCCCATCCAGGTGGTCGATCAGGTGCAGTGGTTCGAGGTCCGCGAAGGCGAGCGCGCCACCTGGTATGCCGTCGACCGGAAGGTCTATCTGGCGCTGACGCTTCCCCGGGGTTCGGGGCCCACCCCGATTCAGGAGCTGTCGGATCTGATCGCCGCGAAGCTGGACGCGGTGCCGATCAGGCCGGGGCCGGCGCGCTAGCGGCGCACGACGAGCGTGTACTCACGGCGAATATTCGCCTGATTTTTCGCACTGAATGCACGCTCGACGCTCCGGGAGCGCAGTCGCGCTAGCGCAGTCCCACCCCGCGGGCCAGTGCGGTGTCGACCATCGTCGCCAGCAACGTCGGGTAGTCCACCCCGCTGGCCGCCCACATCCGCGGGTACATCGAGATGGTGGTGAATCCGGGCATGGTGTTGATCTCGTTGATCACCGGGCCGGTGTCGGTGTGGAAGAAGTCCACCCGGGCCAGGCCCTGGCAGTCCAGCGCGACGAAAGCGCGAATCGCCAACTGGCGCACCGCCTCTGCAACGTCGTCGTCGATCTTGGCGGGCACATCGAGTTCGGCGGCGTCATCGAGGTACTTGGTGGCGAAGTCGTAGAAGGAGTCGTCGCGGTTGCGGACGCCGGCGACCCGGATCTCCCCGACCGTGCTGGCGGCCACCGTGCCGTCGGGGAATTCGAGCACCCCGCATTCGAGCTCCCGGCCGACGATCGCGGCCTCGACGATGACCTTCGGGTCATGCCGGCGCGCCTGGGCGATGGCGGCCGGAAGCTCGTCGTACGACGTCACCCGGCTGACCCCGATCGACGAGCCGCCGCGCGCGGGTTTGACGAACACCGGCAGTCCCAACCGCTCCCGGTCGTCGATCGACAATGTCGCCTGCCGGCCGCGTAACACCGCGTACGGGCCGATCGGCAGGCCCTCGGCCGCCAGCAGCTTCTTGGTGAACTCTTTGTCCATCCCGGCGGCGCTGGCCAGCACCCCGGCCCCGACGTAGGGCACCCCGGCCAGCTCGAGCAGCCCCTGCACGGTGCCGTCCTCGCCGTAGGGTCCGTGCAGCACCGGGAACACCACGTCGACCGACTGCAGCACCTGTCCGGCACCCACAGCCAGCAACTGGCCGGCTCGCTGCGGGTCGGCGGGCAGCGTCAGTTCGGCACCGGAGGCCATGGTCACCGCGGGCAGCTGCCGGCCGTTGATCACCAGCGCGTCCGGGTCACCGTCGGTGAGCACCCAGGAGCCCTCCGGCGTGATCCCCACGGCGACCACCTCGAAACGCTGCGGATCCAGGTTGCGCAGGATGCTGCCCGCTGACACGCAGGAAATCGCGTGCTCGCTGCTGCGGCCGCCGAACACGACGGCCACCCGGGTGCGCTCGTGGGAATTCACACGCCAGAGGGTACGGCAACGCCGGGCTCACTCCGGTTTGGTGCGCCGTCCCAGTAGCAGTGCCACCGCCTCGTTGACCGAGGAGCCTTCGTGGCACACCCGGTGCACGGCGTCGGTCAGCGGCATCTCCACGTCATAGCTCGACGCCAGCGCCAGCACCGACTGACACGACGTCACGCCTTCGACGACGTGACCGTCGGTGGTGCCCGACAGCCCCTTCGATCCCGGTATCGGCGGCATCGCCTCGCCCCGGCCTAGCCGCTCGCCGAACGACCGGTTGCGCGATTGCGGTGAGGTGCAGGTGGCCACCAGATCGCCCACCCCGGCCAGGCCGGCCAGGGTGGCCCCCTTGGCGCCGAGCGCTACACCCAGGCGGATGATCTCGGCCAGGCCGCGGGTGATGATCGCCGCCGCGGTGTTCTCCCCCAGGCCCACCCCGGCCGCCATCCCGCAGGCCAGGGCGATGACGTTCTTGCAGGCGCCGCCGATCTCGGTGCCGATCACATCGGCGTTGGTGTACGGGCGGAAGTAGCCGGTGTTGAGCATTCGCTGCAGCGCCACCGCGCGACCGGAGTCGGTGCAGGCCACCACCGTTGCGGCGGGCTGTTCGGCGGCGATCTCGGCGGCCAGGTTGGGGCCGGAGACCACGGCGACCTGACCGGGATCGAACCCGGTCACCGACGCGATTACCTGGCTCATCCGCATCAGGGTGCCCAGTTCGATGCCCTTGGCGACACTGACCAGGGTGGCGCCGTCGGCCAGGTGCGGCGTCCATGTCTCGAGGTTGGACCGCATGGTCTGCGCCGGTACGGCGAGCACCACCGTGGTCAAGCCGTTCAGCGCCTCGGCCGGGTCGGTCGTGGCCCGCACCCCGTCCGGCACCGTGAAGCCGGGCAGATAGCCGGGGTTGCGGCGGGTCTCGTTGATCTGCGCGGCGATGTCGGATCGGCGCGCCCACAGCCTGACCTCGCTACCGGCGTCGGCGAGCACCTTGGCCAATGCCGTGCCCCAGGCTCCGGCTCCCATCACCGCGACAGTGTTTTCCGCGCTCTCGGTGCCCACCGCACATCACCTCCCTTAGGCGGATCACCCTAACCTGGCACCGACGCTGCGGCGGACGAACCCGACGCTGGCAGGATGTCGGTTGTGAACGCGGTGGCCGAGGAAGCGGGTATCGGCCTGATCATCGCCGTCAAGCGGCTCAGCGTGGCCAAGACCAGGCTGGCGCCGGCTTTTCCGGCGCCACAGCGCGAGGCCGTGGTGCTGGCCATGCTGGTCGACACCATCGTCGCCGCGTCGGCCGCCCGGGGACTGGAGCACATCACCGTGGTCACCCCCGACGAAGCCGCCGCCGCGGCCGCGGCCGACCTGGGCGCCGAGGTGCTGGCGGATCCGACTCCGGACGGCCACGGCGACCCGCTGAACAACGCACTCGCCGCCGCCGAACGCGCGGTGGCCGGATCGGTGCCGAATATCGTGGTCCTACAAGGGGATTTACCGGCCCTGCAGTCCTACGAGCTCGAGGAGGCGATCGCCGCCGCCCGCGCCCACCCGCGCAGCTTCGTGGCCGACCGGCACGGAATGGGCACCGCCGCGCTGTTCGCGTTCGGCAGCGCCCTGGACCCACGGTTCGGGCGGGACTCGTCGACGCGGCACCGACAGTCCGGCGCTCTGGAGCTGACCGGAGCCTGGCCGGGCCTGCGCTGCGACATCGACACGCCCGAGGATCTGGCGGTGGCGCGGCGTCTCGGGGTCGGCCCGTCGACCGCCCGTGCCCTCGCGCAATCCACGATCGGTGGCAGCAGCAGCCGTTGATGAGTAATGATTTCGGAGTGGATGAAATCGAGGTCGGCCAACTGACCGAGGCGCGCGGCGACGAGACCGACTGGCGCCCCAATGAGGCCACCCCGACCGCGCCGCCGGCGGCCACCGCGGCCCTGCCGAGCCAAAGCGGCGATGAACTGCCCGCGGACCGCTACCTGAACCGGGAGCTGAGCTGGCTGGACTTCAACGCGCGGGTGCTGGCGCTGGCGGCCGACACCTCGCTGCCGCTGTTGGAGCGGGCCAAGTTCCTGGCGATCTTCGCCTCCAATCTCGATGAGTTCTACATGGTCCGGGTCGCCGGGCTCAAACGCCGCGACGAGATGGGCCTGTCGGTGCGCTCGGCCGACGGCCTGACACCGCGCGAGCAACTACGCCGGATCGGTGAGCAGACCCAGCAGATCGCCACCCGCCACGCGCGGGTGTTCCTCGAATCGGTGCGGCCGGCCCTCGCCGACGAGGGCATCCACATCGTTACCTGGGCCGACCTGCTCCCGGCCGAACGCGACCAGCTGTCGGTGTACTTCCAGGATCAGGTGTTCCCGGTCCTGACGCCGTTGGCAGTCGACCCGGCACACCCGTTCCCGTTCGTCAGCGGGCTCAGCCTGAACCTGGCGGTGACGGTCAAGCGCCCCGAGGACGGCGGTAATCACTTCGCGCGGGTCAAGGTCCCCGACAACGTCGACCGGTTCGTCGAACTCGATGCCGGTGGTGAGGGACGCGGTGAGATCCGTTTCCTGCCGATGGAGGAGTTGATCGCGGCTTTCCTGCCGGTGCTGTTCCCCGGCATGGAGATCGTCGAGCATCACGCCTTCCGCATCACCCGCAACGCCGATTTCGAGGTCGAGGAGGACCGCGACGAGGACCTGCTGCAGGCCCTGGAACGGGAATTGGCGCGCCGCCGGTTCGGGTCGCCGGTGCGCCTGGAGGTCGCCGACGACATGACCGAGAGCATGTTGGAGCTGCTGCTGCGAGAGCTCGACGTACACCCCGGCGACGTCATCGAGGTGCCCGGGCTGCTGGACCTGTCGGCGTTGTGGCAGGTGTACCGCCAGGACCGTCCGGACCTCAAGGACCGCACCTTCGTGCCGGCCACTCACCCGGCGTTCGCCGAACGAGAAACCCCCAAAAGCATTTTCGCCACCTTGCGAGAAGGCGACGTGCTGGTGCACCACCCCTACGACTCGTTCGCCACCAGCGTGCAGCGATTCCTCGAGCAGGCCGCCGCCGACCCCGGAGTACTGGCGATCAAGCAGACGCTGTACCGCACCTCGGGCGACTCGCCGATCGTCACCGCGTTGATCGACGCCGCCGAGGCCGGAAAACAGGTGGTGGCTCTGGTCGAGATCAAGGCCCGGTTCGACGAGCAGGCCAACATCAAGTGGGCTCGCAAGCTGGAACAGGCCGGCGTGCACGTGGTCTATGGACTGATCGGCCTCAAGACGCACTGCAAGGTCGCGTTGGTGGTACGCCGTGAGGGCTCGGCGATCCGCCGGTACTGCCATATCGGCACCGGCAACTACAACAGCAAGACCGCGCGCCTCTACGAGGACGTCGGGCTGCTGACCGCCGACCCCGACATCGGCGCCGACCTCACCGACCTGTTCAACTCGCTGACCGGCTATTCGCGGAAGATGGAGTACCGCAACCTCTTGGTGGCCCCGCACGGCGTGCGGTCCGGGATCATCGAACGTATCGAACGCGAGATCGCCGCCCATCGCACCGGCGGCGGACAGGGCCGGATCCGGCTGAAACTCAACTCCCTGGTCGACGAGCAGGTCATCGATGCGCTCTACGGCGCCTCGCGCGCCGGTGTGCAGGTCGAATTGGTGGTGCGCGGGATCTGCGCACTGCGGCCGGGAGTCGAAGGCTTCTCCGAAAACATCGTCGTTCGGTCGATCCTCGGCCGTTTCCTGGAGCACTCCCGGATCATCGAATGCCGCGCCATCGACGAATTCTGGATCGGCAGCGCCGACATGATGCACCGCAACCTGGACCGGCGGGTCGAGGTGATGGTGCGGGTGAAGGATCCGCGCCTGACCGCTCAACTGGGCGACGTGTTCGACTCCGCGATGGACCCGGCCACCCGCTGCTGGGAACTCGGGGCGGACGGCCAGTGGACCGCGGAACCGCAGGGCGGCGCGACCGTGCGAGACCACCAGGTGTCGTTGATGGAACGACACCGCAACCCCTGACCCACCCCGTCCACGAGGCCCGAATTGACCTGCAGGAGTGAAGGTGCCCACAACGACCTCGTCGAACGGCTCCCCGCCGGCGGGTAAGACCATCCACGCCGCCGGTGCGGTGCTGTGGCGGATGCGGCGAAAGTCCGTCGAGGTGGCGCTCATCCACCGCCCCCGCTACGACGACTGGTCACTGCCCAAAGGCAAAGTCGATCCCGGAGAGACCGAACCGGTGACGGCGGTACGGGAGGTCCTCGAGGAGACCGGCCAGCATGCCCAGCTGGGTTGCCGGCTGGGCTCGGTCAGCTATCCGGTGGCCCAGGGCGTCAAGAAGGTGCGTTTTTGGAGCGCACGAGCGTTGGGCGGTGACTTCGTGCCCAACCGCGAGGTCGACGATCTGGTCTGGTTACCGGTCAGCGCCGCGATGAAAGAACTGCACTACGCCTACGACCGGAAGATATTGCGGCGGTTCGCCAAGGCTCCCGCCGACACCCAGACGGTGTTGATCGTGCGGCACGGCACCGCCGGGCGCCGTTCCCGGTTCTCCGGCGACGACACGCTGCGCCCGCTGGACAAGAAAGGCCGCGCACAGGCCGAGGCGCTCACCGACCAGCTGTTGGCCTTCGGCGCCACCGACGTCTACGCCGCCGATCGGGTGCGCTGTCATCAGACCGTCGAGCCGCTGGCCGCCGAACTCGGCGTGACCGTGCATAACGAGCCGACGCTGACCGAAGAGGCCTACACGCATAGGCCGAAGAAGGCCCACCGCAGGGTGCTGGAGATCGCCAGGCTGGGCGGCACGCCGGTTATCTGCACGCAGGGCAAGGTGATTCCGGACCTGATCGCGTGGTGGTGTGCCCGCGACGGCGTCACCCCGGACAAGTCCCGCAACCGCAAAGGCAGCACATGGGTGCTGTCACTGTCGGGGGGCCGGTTGATCGCCGCAGACCACATGGGGAGTCCGTTGGCGACGCACGCCCTGGTGTGAACGACCGGGCGCCGCGGGGATTCCCCGCGGCGCCCGGCTATTCGTGGTTACTTACGGCCTTTTCGGGCCGTGGCCTTGGTGGCCTTCTTGGCCGGAGCCTTCTTGGCCGCCGTCTTCTTGGCGGCGGCCTTCTTGGCCGGAGCCTTGGTTGCGGCCTTGCGGGCCGGAGCCTTGGCCGCAGTCTTCTTGGCGGTCACCTTCTTCGCCGGAGCCTTGGCCGCAGTCTTCTTGGCCGTGGTCTTCTTGGCCGCGGCCTTGGTTGCGGCCTTCTTCGCCGGAGCCTTCTTGGCGGCCGTCTTCTTGGCAGCGGCCTTCTTGGCCGGAGCCTTGGCGGCAGTCTTCTTGGCGGCGGCCTTGGTGGCCTTCTTGGCCGGCGACTTCTTCGCCGCCTTCTTCGCGGCCGTGGTACCGGCACCGGCGCCACGCTTGACCGCGAGACCCTCGGACGGGACGCGCTGCGCGCCAGACACAATCGCCTTGAACTGCGCGCCCGGCCGGAACGCAGGGACAGATGTCGGCTTCACCTTGACCGTTTCACCGGTACGGGGATTGCGGGCCACGCGCGCGGCGCGACGGCGGCGCTCGAACACGCCGAACCCGGTGATGGTGACGCTCTCACCCTTGTGGACGGCACGCACAATGGCATTGACGAAATGCTCCACGGCTTCTGTAGCCGACCGACGGTCGGTGTCCAATTCCTTTGTGAGCACCTCGATGAGCTCTGCTTTGTTCATCCAATCCCTCCGAAACCAGTGGCCCTACTTGAGCCGACTAGAGCACACGGTAAACCCTGATACCACTGATATCCAAGAGCCACGCGCAATTTCAGATGAGATTATCGGCCAATTCCGCAATCCGGTTCCCGCCCTTGGCCGCTGACGAGAGGCGTTCAATCAACCGGAAATGGGCTTCCGGAGACCGTCACGAGACCGTTACGAGGCCGGCAAGGTCCGCGGTTTCCAGTCCGGCCGGGCCGCCTCGAAAGAATCGATTTCGTCGAGTTTCCGCAGCGTAAGGCCTATATCATCGAGCCCTTCGGACAGTCGCCAGGCGGTGTAGTCGTCAATAGTGAACGCCACCACCGACGTTCCGGCGGTGATATTCCGATCTTGAAGATTGACAGTGATTTCCAGTCCCGGGCTTGCCTCGATGAGTTTCCAGAGCAGTTCGACGTCGTCCTGGGCCACCTGGGCCGCCAGCAACCCCGCCTTGCCGGCGTTGCCGCGGAAGATGTCGGCGAAACGCGCGGAGATCACCACCCGGAAGCCGTAGTCGAGCAGTGCCCACACCGCGTGTTCCCGCGATGAACCGGTGCCGAAGTCCGGCCCGGCAACCAGCACCGAACCTTGGTCGAACGGCTTGAGATTCAAGATGAACGACGGTTCGGTGCGCCAGGTGGCGAACAGGCCATCCTCGAATCCGGTCCGGGTGATGCGCTTCAAATAGACCGCGGGAATGATTTGGTCGGTGTCGACATTGGACCGCCGCAGCGGGACTCCGATTCCGGTATGGGTGTGAAAAGCTTCCATGACTAAACTCCTTTAAATACCGTGGCGGTCAGTTCAAGTCGGCCGGGGCCGACAGCGTCCCGCGGACCGCGGTGGCGGCGGCCACGACCGGAGACACCAGGTGGGTGCGCCCGCCTTTGCCCTGCCGGCCCTCGAAATTGCGGTTGGAGGTCGACGCGCAGCGCTGGCCCGGAGCGAGCTGATCCGGGTTCATTCCCAGGCACATCGAGCAGCCGGGCTGACGCCATTCGGCACCGGCGGCAGTGAAAACCTCGGCGAGCCCTTCGGCTTCGGCTTGGTTACGCACCCGCATCGATCCCGGCACGACGAGCATCCGCACGCCCTCGCTGACCTGCCGACCCCGCAGTACGTCGGCCACCGCGCGCAGATCCTCGATCCGTCCGTTGGTGCACGACCCGACGAACACCGTGTCAACCGCGATCTCACGCATCGGCGTCCCGGGGCGAAGGTCCATGTAGGCCAACGCCTTCTCCGCGGCCCGCCGCGCGCCCTCGTCGGTGATCGTCTCCGGATCGGGCACCGCCGCCCCCAGCGGCACCCCCTGGCCGGGGTTGGTGCCCCAGGTGACGAACGGGGTCAGCGCCGAGGCGTCCAAGAAGACCTCGGCGTCGAACACCGCACCGGGGTCGGTACGCAAACTGTCCCAGTAGGTCACCGCGGCGTCCCAGTCCGCGCCGGCCGGGGCATGCGGGCGGCCGCGCAGATACTCGTAGGTGGTCGCATCGGGAGCGACCATCCCGGCCCGGGCGCCGGCCTCAATGCTCATGTTGCAGATCGTCATCCGGGCTTCCATCGACAGCGCCTCGATGGCGCTGCCCCGGTATTCGATGACGTAGCCCTGGCCACCGCCGGTTCCGATCTGGGCGATCACCGCCAGGATGATGTCCTTGGCGGTGACCCCCGCCGGCAATCGCCCGCCTTCCCCTTCTACGGTGACCGCCATCGTCTTGAACGGCCGCAGCGGCAACGTCTGGGTGGCCAGCACGTGTTCGACCTCCGAGGTCCCGATGCCCATCGCCAGCGCACCGAACGCACCGTGGGTCGAGGTGTGGCTGTCACCGCAGACCACGGTGGTGCCCGGCTGGGTCAGACCCAGCTGCGGCCCGATGATGTGCACGATGCCCTGATCGATGTCGCCCATCGGGTGCAACCGGATACCGAACTCGGCGCAGTTGTGCCGCAGTGTCTCGACCTGGGTGCGCGACACCGGGTCGGCGATCGGCTTGTCGATATCGACCGTCGGAACGTTGTGGTCCTCGGTGGCGATGGTCAGATCCGGGCGCCGCACTGTGCGGCCGGCCAAGCGCAGACCCTCGAACGCCTGCGGACTGGTGACCTCATGAACGAGGTGCAGATCGATGTAGATCAGGTCGGGTTCGGTTCCGCCGCCGGAGACCACGACGTGGTCGGCCCAGACCTTTTCGGCCAGGGTGCGAGGCTGTTGCGTCATTACCATTCTCACATTCTGAGACGTTAGTATCTGTATATGGGACAGCATAGCGGCATCGGCGTTCTGGACAAAGCCCTGGTGGTGCTGCACACGGTCGCCGAATCGCCGTGTGGGCTCGCCGAACTGTGCGACCGCACCGGCCTGCCTCGCGCGACCGCGCACCGGCTGGCCGCCGGACTCGAGGCGCACCGGCTGCTCGGGCGCGACGATGACGGCCGCTGGCAGATCGGTCCCGCGGTCGCCGAACTGGCGGCCCGTGCCGACGATCCGCTGCGCGCAGCCGGCGCAGCGGTGCTGCCGCGCCTACGGGAGATCACCGGCGAGAGCGCGCAGCTGTACCGTCGCGAAGGCTCCGCGCGGGTCTGCGTGGCAGCGCTGGAACCCCCTGCGGGGCTGCGGGACACGGTTCCGGTCGGCGCCCGGCTGCCGATGACGGCCGGCTCGGGAGCCAAGGTCCTCCTGGCCTACGCCGAACCGGCGCTCCAGCAAGAAGTGCTGGCGGAGGCCAAGTTCACCAGCCGCACCCTCGCCGACGTGCGCCGGCGCGGCTGGGCGCAGAGCGTCGCCGAGCGCGAACCGGGTGTGGCCAGCGTCTCAGCGCCGGTGCGCGACCAGCGCGGCACGGTGGTGGCGGCCATCTCGGTGTCGGGTCCGATCGACCGGATGGGACGACGTCCCGGCGCGCGCTGGGCGGCTGCACTGCTCGCGGCCGCCGAGGCACTCACCGCCCGGTTATAACGCCGAGCGCAGACACCAAAGCACCCCTTCCGTGCCGAGATAGGGCGCTTTCGCGTCTGCTCGCCGGGTCACGTTGACCACCTGCCAGACTGCTGGGATGGGAACCAAGCAGCGCGGACAGATCGTCATGACCGACGCCGAGGTCGCCGACTTCGTCACCAGCCACCGCACCGGAACGCTGGCCACCATCGGCCCCGACGGCCAGCCGCACCTGACCGCGATGTGGTACGCGGTGCTCGACGGCGAGATCTGGCTCGAGACCAAGGCCAAGTCGCAGAAGGCGGTCAACCTGCGCCGTGATCCGCGCGTCAGCTTCCTGTTGGAGGCCGGCCAGACCTACGACACCCTGCGCGGGGTGTCGTTCGAAGGCGTCGCCGAGATCGTCGACGACCCGGAGACCTGCTTCCGGGTCGGGGTCAGCGTCTGGGAGCGCTACACCGGGCCCTACAGCGACGAGATGAAGCCGGGCGTCGAGGCGATGATGAACAACCGGGTGGCTGTGCGCATCGTCACACGGCGCGCCCGGTCCTGGGACCACCGCAAGCTGGGGCTCCCGGCGATGCCGCTGGCCGGTTCGACCGCGCCGACGAGCGCCTGAGCCCGCCCCGCAATCCACAAAGGCCCGCACCTTGGGGAAGGTGCGGGCCTTTGATTTGTACCCCCGATGGGATTCGAACCCACGCTACCGCCGTGAGAGGGCGGCGTCCTAGGCCGCTAGACGACGGGGGCTAGAACATTTCCGGGTTGTCAGCATAGCCCAACCCCAACGGCCCGCCTAATCGCTTGCGGCGGACCGGTTTTTGCTGGGGTACCAGGACTCGAACCTAGAATGGCTGAACCAGAATCAGCTGTGTTGCCAATTACACCATACCCCAAGGACCAACATTGGCCACGCCATAACCGCTGGTCACAGTGCCGGTCGGGCACTTCGAGCCAGCCGCTGTGGGCCGACGAGCAGACTACCAAACTTCTACGGCGAAGTACTCATCGCGCTCACCCGACGCCGTTACGGGCCGCCCGCAGCCGCGCCAGACTGCGCTCTGCGCCCAGCAGCTCCAGTGACTCGAACAGCGGCGGGCTGACCAACCCGCCGGTGACCGCGACCCGGACCGGGCCGAACGCCTTACGCGGTTTGAGCTCCAGAGCCTCCAGCAACGCGGCCTTCAGCGCAGCCTCGATAGCCTCGGTGGTCCAGTCCCCCACCCCCTCCAGCGCGGCGATGGCGGCGTCCAGGACGGGGCCGGCCTCAGGCCCCAACTCCTTGGCAACCGCGCGCGGGTCCAGCGCGTAGGCGTCGTCGTTGAAGAACTTCAGCAGTCCCCAGGCGTCGCCGAGCACCACGATGCGGGTCTGCACCAGCGCCGCTGCCGTCGCAAAGGCGGCGTCGTGCAACCCGGTGTCATGACCGTGGGTGTCGAAGTAGGCGCGCAGTCGGGTGGTGAAGTCTCCCGCGTCCAGCATCCGGATGTGCTCGGCATTGAGCGCATCGGCCTTCTTCTGATCAAACCGGGCCGGGTTGGAGTTGACGTCGGCCACATCGAAGGCGGCGACCATCTCGTCGAGACCGAACACGTCGCGGTCGTCGGCGATCGACCAGCCCAGCAGCGCCAGGTAGTTCAGCAGCCCTTCGGGAATGAAGCCGCGGTCGCGGTGCACGAACAGATTCGACTGCGGATCACGCTTGGACAGTTTTTTGGTTCCTTCGCCCAAAACCGTTGGCAGGTGCGCGAATTCCGGGATCAGCTCAGCCACGCCGATGCGCATCAAGGCCTGATACAGCGCGATCTGCCGGGGCGTGGACGGCAGCAGGTCCTCACCCCGCAGCACATGGGTGATCTTCATCATCGCGTCGTCGACCGGGTTGACCAGCGTGTACAGCGGATCCCCGTTGGCGCGGGTCAGCGCGAAATCGGGAACCGTGCCCGCCGGGAAGGTTGTCGGCCCGCGCACCAGGTCGTTCCAGCCCAGCTCGGTATCGGGCATCCGCAACCGCACGACGGGCTGGCGGCCCTCGGCCAGGTAGCCGGCACGCTGCTCGTCGGTGAGGTCCCGGTCGAAGTTGTCGTAGCCCAGCTTGGGATTGCGGCCGGCGGCCAGGTGACGGGCTTCGACCTCGTCCGGCGTCGAGAAGGCCTCGTAGGCCTCGCCGGCCGCCAGCAGCTGGGCCACCACGTCGCGGTGGATGTCGGCGCGTTGCGACTGCCGGTAGGGGCCGTAGGGACCGCCCACTTCGGGCCCCTCGTCCCAGTCCAGCTGCAACCAGCGCAGCGCGTCGAGCAACGCCAGATAACTTTCCTCGCTGTCGCGCTGCGCATCGGTGTCCTCCACCCGGAAGACCAAGGTGCCGCCGGTGTGCCGGGCGTAGGCCCAGTTGAACAGTGCGGTGCGGATCAGGCCGACGTGCGGTGTGCCGGTCGGAGATGGGCAGAACCGAACGCGAACAGCGGGTGCGGTCACGACTTTCCTTTGCGGATAACCGGATTGGTGAGGGTTCCGATGCCTTCGACGGAGACGGACACGGTGTCGCCGTGTTCGATGGGGCCGACGCCGTCGGGGGTGCCGGTGAGGATGAGGTCGCCGGGCAGCAGGGTCATCACCGCCGAGATCCACTCCACGATGGCGCCGATGTCGTGCATCATCAGCGAGGTCCGGCTGTCCTGCTTGACCTGCCCGTTGACCTCGGTGCGGATCGTCAGGTCGGTCGGGTCGAGGTCGGTGACGATCCACGGCCCGACCGGGCAGAAGGTGTCGTGCCCCTTGGCCCGAGTCCACTGGCCGTCGGATTTCTGCTGGTCCCGCGCCGACACGTCATTGCCGATGGTGTAGCCCAGGATGTTGTCGCGGGCCCGGGCCGCCGGAACGTCCTTGCACGGCCGCGAGATCACCACGGCCAGCTCGCCCTCGTAGTGGACCGGGGACGCATTGGCGGGCAGTTGAATCGGCACGTTCGGCCCGACGATCGCGGTGTTGGGCTTGAGGAACATGGTCGGGTTGGCCGGTGCGGCGCCACCCATCTCGGCGATGTGGGCCGCATAGTTCTTGCCGATGCAGACCACCTTGCTGGCCAAGATCGGAGCCAGCAGGCGCACATCGGCCAGCGGCCAGGACCGGCCGGTGAACTCCGGTGTGCCGAACGGGTGCTCGGCGATTTCGCGAGTGGTCATCGCGGTCATGTCATCGGGCCGGTCCGGGTCTCCTTCAATACTGACGAAGGCAACCCCGTCCGGGCTGGCAATTCGGCCTAGGCGCATTCGAGCAAGCCTAGTGTTCGTGGCCAGCAGACACCGAGTGGCATGTGGAACCATGACCAGGTGTCCACGGAGTCGATCAGCACTGCTGCACGCTGGTCGGTGATGATCGTGGCGTTGGTGGCGACGCTGTGCTCGTTCGTGTTCATCAACGGCATCGCCTTCGTCATCCCGATGCTGGAGACCAAGCGGGACACCAATCTGGCGGTGGCGGGTCTGCTGGCCTCGATGCCGAGCTTCGGCATGGTGCTGACGCTGTTCGCCTGGGGCGCCCTGCTGGACCGCATCGGCGAGCGGATCGTGTTGTCCGTCGGCTCCGCGCTGACCGCGCTGGCCGCCTTCGGGGCCGCGTCGATGCACTCACTGGTCGGGGTCGGCGCGTTTCTGTTTCTGGGCGGCATGGCCGCCGCCAGCGCCAACAGCGCCAGTGGCCGGCTGGTGACCGGTTGGTTCCCGCCGCACCAGCGCGGGCTGGTGATGGGGATCCGCCAGACGGCGCAGCCGCTGGGAATCGCCTTGGGAGCCGAGGTGATTCCGGAACTTGCCGAGCACGGTCTGGCGCGGGCGCTGATGTTCCCCGCGACGCTGTGCGCGGTGGCGGCGGTGGCGTGTGCCATCGGGGTGGTCGATCCGCCCCGTAGATCGCGGTCGGCGGCGACGGGCGCGGAGTTGTCCAACCCCTACCGCGGCTCGAAGGTGCTGTGGCGCATCCATGTGTCCTCCGCGCTGCTGATGGTTCCGCAGTGTGTGCTGGCCACCTTCATGCTGGTGTGGCTGATCGTCGACACGGACTGGTCGATCGCCGCCGCCGGCAGCCTGGTGACGGTGTCGCAGTTGCTCGGCGCCGCCGGGCGGGTGCTGGCCGGCCGATGGTCCGACCGGGTGCGCTCGCGGCTGCGACCGATCCGCAGCCTGGCCGTCGCCGGTGCGGTGGCGATGGTGGTGCTCGGGGTGACCGATCATCTGCACTCCCACCTGGCCGAAGCCGCGATGGTCGTCGCGGCGGTGATCAGCGTGCTGGACAACGGGCTGTCGTCGACGGCGGTCGCCGAGATGGCCGGGCCGTACTGGAGCGGACGCGCACTGGGCACGCAGAACACCACCCAGCGCCTCACCGCCGGAATCGCGCCCCCGGTGTTCGGTGCATTGATCGGCGCGGTCGGCTACCCCTTGGCCTTCGCGCTGTGCGGGCTGTTCCCGCTGGTTGCGTGGCGGCTGGTGCCGGTCCGCGCCGAGCCCGAGGGCCGCTCGGTGCTCGAGGCGCTGCGAACTCTGCGGGTGCCGCCCGGCCCGCCGCCTGACCCGTCGGCGAATCCGTGATCGCCTCCCCCGTACCGTCGATCAGATGACGGACCCGGCTGACATTCATCTTCGGACACCGACTGTGGCGGACGGCCCGGCCCTGTGGCAGATGGCCGTCGACAGCGCGACCCTCGACGTCAACGCGCCCTACGCCTACCTGCTGTGGTGCCGCGACTTCGCCTCCAGCTCGGTGATCGCCGAGGTTGGCGGCGAGCCGGCCGGCTTCGTCACCGGCTACCGCCGCCCGCAGCAGCCCGCAACGCTGATGGTCTGGCAGGTGGCGGTGAACGACGCGCACCGCGGCATAGGCCTGGCCGGCCGGATGCTCGATCATCTGGCGGCCGACCTGGTGGCCGACGGCGGCACGCACCTTGAGACGTCAATCACACCGGACAACGAGGCCAGCCGCCGCCTTTTCGGCGCTTTCGCGCGCCGCTGGGAGGCCGCCCTCGAGTGCTCCGAGCTGTTCGGGGCGGGTTTGTTCCCCGAGTCCCACTTGGCCGAGGAGCTGTTTCGCATCGGCCCGTTGCGGGTAGACACGCCACGTCGGTAACAGCATGACAAGGTTGAGATAACAATTTGGTCTCGGTAAGGTCGCGACCGCGCAAAGTGAGCCCCGGCAAAGCTAGCCGGGGGCATCCGAGCGGGGTGGTAGGTCGAGCCGAGATCACCCGCGGCACGAGTTTTAACTCGACCTGTCGTTCCGTTCCGTTGTATGTGACCGACGGACGGAGGAAACCATGAGTATTTTCGAAACCCTTGAATCCGAAGTACGGAGTTATTGCCGGTCCTGGCCGGTGACATTCGACCGGGCCAAAGGTTCCCGGATCTGGGACGTCGACGGCACCGAATACGTGGACTTCTTCGCCGGCGCCGGGGCGCTGAACTACGGCCATAACCACCCGGACCTGAAGGCGCCGTTGCTGGAGTACCTCAGTTCGGACCGGGTGGTGCACAGCCTCGACATGAACACGGTGGCCAAAGGTCAGTTCCTGGAGCGGTTCGAGGAGGTGATCCTCAAGCCGCGCGGGCTGGATTACAAGGTGCAGTTCCCCGGCCCCACCGGAACCAACGCGGTGGAGTCGGCGCTGAAGCTGGCCCGCAAGGTCACCGGCAAGGAAAGCATCATCAGCTTCACCAACGCGTTCCACGGTATGACGCTGGGTTCGCTGAGCGTCACCGGCAACTCGATGAAGCGTGGCGGCGCCGGCATCCCGCTGGTGCATGCCACCCCGATGCCCTACGACAACTACCTCGACGGCGTCACCCCCGACTTCATCTGGTTCGAGCGACTGCTGCAGGACAGCGGCAGTGGGCTCAACGAGCCGGCCGCGGTGATCGTCGAGACGGTGCAGGGTGAGGGCGGAATCAATGTCGCCCGGCTGGAATGGCTGCACGGGCTGGCCGAACTCTGCAAGCGCCACGAGCTGCTGCTGATCGTCGACGATGTGCAGATGGGCTGCGGGCGCACCGGGCCGTTCTTCAGCTTCGAGGCGGCCGACATCGAGCCGGACATCGTCTGCATGTCCAAGTCGATTAGCGGATACGGCCTGCCGATGGCGCTGACGCTGTTCAAGCCCGAGCTCGACGTGTGGGAGCCCGGCGAGCACAACGGCACCTTCCGCGGCCAGAACCCGTCGTTCGTCACCGCCACCGCGGCGCTGAACTTCTGGACCGACAACCTGCTGGAAAAGCAGGTGATCCGCAAGGGCGAGCAGATCGAACAGGCGCTGACCGAGGTGATCGAGCCCTTCGACGGGGTCGAGACCCGCGGTCGCGGGCTGATCCGCGGGGTGGCGTTCGACCGGCCCGAGTTGGCCGGCGCGGTGCAGAAGGAGGCGTTCGCTCGCGGCCTGCTGTTGGAGACCTCCGGACCGGAGGGTGAGGTGGTGAAGATGATGCCGCCGTTGGTCATCGACGACGACGACCTGGCCGAAGGCCTGACGATCGCGGCCCATGCGATCGAAGCCGTAGCCGCCAAAGAACTCACTACCTCAGGAGCCAAAGGATGATCGTTCGTAGCCTCGCCGAGATCAAGGGCACCGACCGCGACGTGCAATCGAAGACCTGGAACAGCCAGCGGTTGCTGCTGGCCCGTGACGGGCAACGGTTCTCCATGCACGAGACGATCCTGTACGCCGGTACCGAGACCTCGATGTGGTACGCCAACCACGTCGAGGCGGTGTACTGCGTCGGCGGCGAAGGTGAGCTGATCAACGAGGAGACCGGTGAGGTGCACCCGCTGCGCGACGGCACCCTCTACCTGCTCGACGGGCACGAACACCACCGTGTTTCGGCCCACACCGACCTGCGCATGGTGTGCGTGTTCGACCCGCCGGTCACCGGTCAGGAGGTGCACGACGAGACCGGCGCCTACCCCCTGCTCACCGAGGAAACCCAGGAGACCGCTTCGTGACGACGGCCGTCACCGACCACTACCCCACCCGCAACAACGTCACCCTCGGCATCGAGCCGCGGCAGGACCCGGTGGTCTGGGGCACGGCGGCCAACAGCGGGCCGCTGCCGACGGCCAACGTCGAGGCGTTCGATGCCAATGGATTCCTGGCCGTCGACGCCCTGGTGGACGCCGACGTGGTTGCCGACCTCCGCAATGAGCTGGACCGGCTGCGCGCCGACCCGGTGCTGGCGGCCGACGAGCGCTCCATCTGCGAGCGGGACAGCGGGCAGATCCGGTCGATCTTCGAGGTGCACCGGATCAGCCCGGCGTTCGCCGCGCTCGTCGCCGACCCGCGTCTGGTCGGCCCGGTCCGCCAATTGCTGGGCTCGGAGGTCTACGTGCACCAGAGCCGGGTTAATTTCAAGCCAGGCTTCAATGGCCGGGAGTTCTACTGGCACTCCGATTTTGAGACCTGGCATGCCGAGGACGGCATGCCCAGCCCGCGGGCGATCAGCGTCTCGGTGGCCCTCACCGAGAACCTGGACAGCAACGGCTCGCTGATGATCATGCCGGGTTCGCACCGCTGGTTCGTGTCCTGCCCGGACGAGACGCCGCCGGATCACTACCGCTCGTCGCTGAAGCAGCAGGAGATCGGCACACCCGACGACGACAGCCTGACCTGGATGGCCGAGCAGCATGGCATCCGCCAGATCACCGGCCCGCCCGGGTCGGCGGTGTTCTTCGACAGCAACTGCATGCACGGGTCGAGCAGCAACATCACCCCGTATCCGCGCTCGAACGTCTTCATCGTCTACAACAGCGTGGAGAACACTCTGGTGGAGCCGTTTGGCGCCGCCGCCCCGCGGCCGACCTTCGTCGCCAGCCGAACCTTCGACCCGGTGTAAGGGCTGCTGTGGCGCGTTTCGTGTCGATCACGCTGACCGGCCGCGGCGTGTCGTGCCGCGCGCGGCTGCTCGACGACGAGGCGCCCCGGACCTGCGCCCTGGTCTGGGAGGCGTTGCCGCTCGCCGGCCAGGCCTACCACGGCAAATACGCCCGCAACGAGGTCTACACACTGTTGCCGCCGCTGGGCAACCCGGGGCGGGAGAACACCACGGTGACGCCGATCCCCGGCGACGTCTGCTTCTTCGGCTTTGACGCCGGCGACATCGGTAACCCCGCCTATGGTTATGACAAAGGCGGCCAAGGGAACTCACCGCTGGGCGCGACCGACCTGGCTATCTTCTACGGCCGCAACAACCTGCTGCTCAACGGTGACGTCGGTTGGGTGCCCGGCAATGTGTTCGCGACGATCGAAGAGGGTTTGGCCGAGATGGCGGCCGCGTGCAACGACCTGTGGATGGCCGGTGCCGTCGGTGAGCAGTTGGCCTTTGCCCGTTCTTAGTTCCTCCCGCGAGCAGAGACGAAAGCCCCTAAAACGCACTGAATTTGGGGGCTTCGGCGTCTGGTCGCGTGCTTAGAAGCCCAGCACCCGCTCGGCGAACAGGCCGGCCGCCAGCACCAGATCGTCACTGTGCCGCGGGCCGACGATTTGCAGGCCGATCGGCAGACCTTCGGCGGTCTTACCGATCGGGATACTCAGCGCCGGTTGCTGAGTCATGTTGAACGGGTAGGTGAACGGCGTCCACTGGGCCCACCAGCGCATGCCGGAATCGATCGGCACATCGTGCCCGGCGGTGAAGGCCGGGATCGGCACCGTGGGCGTGAGCAGCAGGTTGTGGCGTTCGTGGAAGCGCCCCAGGGCCATTCCCAGGTCCACGCAGATCTGGCGGGCGGCCAGATAGTCGACCGCCGAAACCGCCAGGCCCCGTTCCCACATCTCGGCCAGGCCGGAATCGACCAGCCCACGGTCTTTTTCGTGACCACGCAGGCTGCCTGCCGCCCCGGTCGCCCACAGCACCTCGAAGGCATCGATCGGATCGGCGAAACCGGGGTCGGCGACCAGGATGTTGAGTCCGGCATCGGCCAGCGCCTGCACCGCCGCGGCAACCGCGGCCTCGACCTGCGGGTCGACGTCGACATAGCCCAGCGTCGGCGAGTAGGCGACGTCCAGGCCGACCACTTCGCGCCGGACTTCGCCACGGTAGGTGGTCAGCGTCGGCGGTAGCGACGTCGGATCCCGATGATCGGGTAGCCCGATGATGTCCATCAGCAGTGCGGCGTCCTCGACGGTCCGGGTGAGCGGCCCGGCGTGGGCCAATGGCCCGAACGGGCTGATCGGATACATCGGGACTCGTCCGTGGGTGGGCTTGAAGCCGACCACACCGCAGAAACTCGCCGGGATGCGGATGCTGCCCCCGCCGTCGGTGCCGATCGCCAACGGCGCCATCCCGGCGGCCACCGCGGCCGCGCTGCCGCCCGACGACCCGCCCGCGGTGCACGCGGTGTCCACCGGGTTGCGGGTGATGCCGCTCCGGGGGCTGTCGGTGACGCCCTTCCACGCCAGCTCCGGGGTGGTTGTCTTGCCCAGCAGCACCATTCCGTCGTCACGCATCTTGCCGACCGCCGGGCTGTCGTCGGGCCACGGCCCGGCCGCGTCGGCGAGCAGCGATCCGCGCAGGGTGGGCCAACCGGCGGTGCGGAACACGTCTTTGACCGCGACCGGCACCCCGTCGAGCAGGCCCTTGGTGTAGTTGCCGCTCCAGCGTGCTTCGGATTTGCGGGCCGCCGACAGTGCGGCCTCCTCATCGACCAGACAGAAGGCGTTGACCTCGCCATCGCGCTCGGCGATCGCCGCAATCGCCGCGGCGGTTGCCTCAACCGGCGAGAGCTCACCAGAGGTGTAGGCGGCAACCAGTTGCAGCGCGGTCAGTTCGGTGGGATGAGTCATGTGCACGCCTCCTCAACCGGTTCCGTTCGGCGTAGTCGTCGACGGCGCGTATCCGCGGCGCTTGTCGATGACGTTGTGCAGCGGCTGACCGGACACGTACCGCCGGAAGTTCGCAATGAACTGTTGCTGCAATGCGATTCGCCAACCCGTGATGTCGCCACTGTGGTGCGGGGTCAGGCGCACGCCCGGGGTGGTCCACAGCGGGTGGTTCGGCGGCAGCGGCTCGGGGTCGACGACGTCGAGCGCCGCGCCGGCAAGGGCGCCGGCGTGCAGGGCCGACACCAGCGCCTCGGTGTCGACCAGCTCACCGCGACCGACGTTGATCAGCCGGGCGGTCGGGCGCATCGCGGCCAGCACGCCGGCGTCGACCATGCGGCGGGTCTGCGGCGTCAATGGCGCGGCCAGCACCACATAGTCGGCATCAGCGACCGCGGACGGCACGTCGGTGGTAATCGCCCCGAAGTCGGGATCCTCACGCGCTGAACGGCCGACGCCGCGTACCGACATTCCGACCGCACGCAGCAACCGCGCGATGGCCCGGCCGACCGGCCCGGGGCCGACGATGGTGACCGACGCACCGGCGATCTGCTCGGTGTCGAAGTGTTGCCACCGTCGGTCGCGCTGAGCCTCCCCGGATCGCCGGAAGTCCTTGGCGAAGGCCAGGATCTGTCCCAGCACGTATTCGGCGATGGGCTCTTCGAAGATGCCGCGGGAATTGGTCACCACGACGTCGCTGTCGATCAGGCCGTCGAACAGCACCGCGTCCACCCCGATGGCGGCAACCTGAACCCAGCGCAGTGCATCGACGGCCGGCCACACCGATTCCAGCGCGGGCGAGGAGAAGTCGTACAGGAACAGCACATCGGCGCCGGTGATCGCTTCGACCAGCCGCGCCGACGGAACCATCCGCAACTCGGCGTCTGCGCTGATCGAATCGAGTCGAGCGGGAATCGACTCGCCGTGCTGGACAGTCACCACCGGACGCGTGTCCACATTGACACGGTAAAAACAGATCGTATGATTGTCAACAATCCAGGGCTGGCCTGGGGGTGGAACGTCAGTATGGGGAAACCCATGGATCTGTCCCTGTTTCCGGGAGTACCGGATTTCGACGGGCTGGTCGATCAGCGCGATGTCGGCATCATCGCGCCCTTCGATCTGGCGATCGAGCGTGAGCTGTGGCGCTGGATCCCCGCCGAGGTGGCGCTGCACCTCGCGCGCACCCACTACGAGCCGGTGCCGGTGAGCCGGGCGATGGCCGAACTGGTCTCCGACACCAACCACCTGCAGGCCGCCACCCGCGACGTTCTGCACGTCGAACCGGAGGTGGTCGCCTACCTGTGCGCATCGGGCAGCTTCATCCGCGGTGTCGACTACGAGAAGACCCTGGTCACCGCGATCGAAACGGCGGGCGCCAAGGCCGCGGTCACCACCTCGGGGGCACTGGCCGAGGCGCTCATCGCGCTGGACATCTCCCGGGTGTGCGTGCTGACCCCCTACGACGCCGAACTCACCGATCTGCTGCGGGCGTTCTTGACCGAACTGGGGGTGACGGTGCTGCATTCGGATCACCTGGGCCTGGGCGGCGGCATCTGGAAGGTGAACTACCGCACGGTGGCCGAACGGATTCTCGCCGCCGACCGTCCCGACGCCCAGGCGATCTTCGTCAGCTGCACCAATCTGCGCACCTACGACATCATCGCGCCGTTGGAGGAGATGCTCGGCAAACCGATCCTGACGGCGAACCAACTGACGATGTGGGCGTGCCTGGGGCGGATGAACCTGCCGATGATGGGCCCCGGCAAATGGCTGCGGGACGTCTTCACCGGAGCCCCGCAATGAGCGGCGTCGGCTGCGTGGGTTTTATCTACCCCGATCACGCCGCGGAATCCGACTACGGCCACGCCGCCCGGCTGCTCGGGACGGACCTGCCCGTCGTGCACATCTACGGCACCGACCTGCATGCCGTGCCGGAGCTGATGGATCTCGGCAGCCCGGCCAAGCTCGCGCAGGGCGCCGCGCTGCTGGCCGCACAGCAGCCGGCCGCCGTGGTCTGGGCCTGCACCTCGGGCAGCTTCGTGTTCGGCCCCGACGGCGCCGCCGACCAGGTCGACCGGCTGGCCGCCGAAGCCGGTGTGCCCGCCTCGAGCACATCGTTCGCCTTCGTGCACGCCCTGGCCGCACTGGGCTGCCGACGCGTTGCGGTCGCAGCCAGCTATCCGCGCGACATCGCCGAACTGTTCGCGAATTTCATTGCCGCCCATGGCGTCACCGTCGCGGCAACGGGCGATGCCGGTATCCCCACCGCCGCCGAGGTCGGCCGCCTCACCCGGTCGCAGATCCGGGACCTCGCGCTGGGCAATGACGTGCCGGACACCGATGCGCTGTTGATCCCCGACACCGCCATGCACACCATCGCCCAAGTCGACGAGCTCGAGCGGCTGCTCGGCAAGCCGGTGCTGACCGCCAACGCGGTGACGGTGTGGGAGGGTCTGCGTATCGCCGGAATAGCCGGGCGGGCAACGGGACTCGGCACATTGTTCGAGGACAGCCCATGACACTGTCACGAGACGCCGGGTTCGAGCCGTTGAGCAGGCCTTCCACGCCGGAGCTGATCGCCGAGCGGCTCCGTGCGGCGATCATCCGCGGCCGGCTGGCGCCGGGTCAGCAGCTCGGCGAGGCGAGCCTGGCCGCGCAGTTCGAGGTGTCCCGCGGTCCGTTGCGCGAAGCGATGCAGCGTCTGGTGGCCGAGGGACTGCTGCGCAGCGAACGCAATCGGGGCATCTTCGTCGTCGAGCTCACCGACGACGACGTGCGCGATGTCTACCAGGCACGCAAGACCATTGAACGGGCCGCGGTGACCGAAGTGCTGCGCGGCGATCCCGGGGCCGCCGCGGCCCGGCTGCGCGCACCGGTGGAGGCCATGCGCGTTGCCGCCACCCGGGGTGACGAGGCCGCGGCGGCCGACGCCGACCAGGAGTTCCACGAGGTGCTCGTCGATTGCGCGGGCAGCCCACGGTTGCACCGGGCAATGCGCACCCTGTTGTCGGAGACCCGGATCCTGCTCGGCGAACTCGAAGAGGCCTACCCCGATCTGGGTGAACAGGTCACCGAACATGTGGTGTTGCGCAAGGCGATCGGCGACGGCAACGAAGCCGTCGCGATCCGGCTGATCGAGGAGCACATGGATGATGCGGTCCGCCGGCTGCTGGTACGGCGTGCGACGATCACCGGGTGACCGCTGACGCGATAAGTAGCGCGCGCCGCTGGTCGATCCTGGGATTGGCGCTGACGGCCACCATGTGCGCCAACGTGTTCATCAACGGTGTGGCGTTCCTCATCCCGACCCTGCACAACGACCGCGGCCTGGATCTGGCCCGGGCCGGGCTGCTGTCCTCGTTGCCGAGCTTCGGTCTGGTGGCCACGCTGATCGCCTGGGGTTATCTGGTGGACCGGCTGGGTGAGCGGCTGGTGCTGGTAACGGGCTCGGCGCTGACCGCGCTGGCGGCGTTCGGGGCCGCGGCCGCTTCCTCGGGGGGCTCACTTACCGCGACCGGCGCCTTCCTGCTGCTGGGCGGCATGGCCGCGGCCAGCAGCAACACCGCGAGCGGCCGGCTGGTGGTGGGTTGGTTTCCCGCGCATCAGCGCGGCCTGGCGATGGGCATCCGACAGACCGCACAGCCCTTGGGAGTCGCACTGGGCGCCTTGGTGATTCCGCGCCTGGCCGAACACCACGGCATCGGCGTGGCGTTGCTGTTCCCCGCTGCGGTGTGTGCGGCCGCGGCACTGGCCTGCGCGGTGGGGGTCAGTGACCCGCCCCGTCCACCGCGCGCCGACGCACCGGCCGAGCACCTGGCCAATCCCTACCGCGGGTCGGTGTTGCTGGTGCGGATCCACGCGATGTCGGTGCTGCTGGTGGTGCCGCAGGTCATGGTGTGGACGTTCATGCTGGTATGGCTGATGTCCGAGCGGGGCTGGTCGGCCGGCGCGGCCGGCGTCCTGGTCACCGTCAGCCAACTGTTGGGAGCGGCAGGCCGGATCGGGGCCGGACGCTGGTCGGACCGGGTCGGGTCCCGGCTGCGGCCGGTGCGCACCATCGCCGTCGCCGCTGCTGTGACCATGCTGGCGTTGGCGGTGACCGCCTGGGCCGGCTCGCCGATCAGTGTGGCGCTCATCGTGGTGGCGTCGGTGATCACGGTGTCGGACAACGGATTGGCGTTCACCGCGATCGCCGAGATCGCCGGACCGTTCTGGAGCGGGCGGGCGTTGGGCGCCCAGAACACCAGCCAACACTTCGCGGGCGGGTTGGCACCGCCGTTGTTCGGCACCCTGATCGGCGTGGCCGGCTATCCCCTGGCGTTCGCGGTCTGCGCGCTGTTCCCGCTGGCCGCGCTGCCGGTGGTGCCCGCCGACCCCGACCGCCCCGCAGAGTAAAACGCGGAATACCTAGAGCAGGCCCAGAATCCGATCGCCCGTGGCGACCGTGGACAGCTTCTGCGCACCGCGGGTGGCCAGGTGCTGCTCGACGGCCGCGTCCACCCGGTCGGCGGCGGCGTGCTCACCGATGTGGTTGAGCAGCATGGCCACTGACGTCACCGCCGCGGTCGGGTCGGCGATACCCTGCCCGGCGATGTCGGGGGCGCTGCCGTGCACCGGCTCGAACATCGACGGGTTGGCTCCGGTGGCGTCGATGTTGCCGCTGGCCGCCAGCCCGATTCCGCCGCACACCGCCCCGGCCAGGTCGGTGATGATGTCGCCGAACAGGTTGTCGCTGACGATCACATCGAACCGGCCGGGATCGGTGACCAAATAGATGGTGGCGGCGTCGACGTGGGTGTAGGCCGTCTCGACGTCCGGATACTCCTTGCCGATCTCGGCCACCGTGCGCGTCCACAGCGACCCGGCGTAGGTCAGCACATTGTTCTTGTGCACCAGGGTCAGGTGCTTGCGCCGGGCGCGCGCCTTCTCGAACGCGAAGCGCACCACCCGGGCCACGCCGTAGGCGGTGTTGACGCTGACCTCGGTGGCGACCTCGTGCTCGGTGCCGATCCGCAGCGCCCCGCCGTTGCCGGTGTAGGGCCCCTCGGTGCCCTCGCGCACCACCACGAAGTCGATGGCCGGCGGATCGGCCAGCGGGCTTGTCACCCCCGGGTAGAGCCGGCTGGGGCGCAGGTTGACGTGGTGGTCGAGGGCGAACCGGGCGTGCAGCAACAGGCCGCGCTCGAGCACGCCCGAGGGCACCGACGGGTCGCCGATCGCCCCGAGCAGGATCACGTCGTGGCCGCGGAGTTCGTCGAGCACCGAATCCGGCAGCACCTCACCGGTGGCGTGATAGCGCTTGGCGCCCAGGTCGTAGCTGGTCTTCTCGGTGCCGGGCAGCACCGCGTCGAGCACCTTCACGGCTTCGGCGATGACTTCCGGGCCGATGCCATCACCGGGGATGATCGCGAGTTTGACGCTCATGACAGGTCGACCTCTTCGATCACGTTGGCGCTGACGGCCGCGCTGATCGCCGACTGCACCTCGGGGGGCACCGGGCGGTCTACCCGCAGCAGGATCGTCGCCGCCGGTCCCTCGGCGTCTTCGGAGAGTTGCGCCGCGTGGATGTTGATACCCGCTGATCCCAGCAGGGTGCCGATCTTGCCCAGCGCGCCGGGCTGATCGGAGTAGTTGATGATCAGGTTGACGCCCTGCGCCCGCAGGTCGAAGTTGCGGCCGTTGATGGTGACGATCTTCTCCACCAGCTGCGGACCCGACAGGGTGCCGGCCACCATGACCGCCGACCCGTCGGCGGTGACGGCCCGCAGCTCGACGACGCTGCGGTGGTTGGGGCTCTCCGAGGCGGTGCCGATCTCGGCGTCCACCCCGCGGTCGGCGGCCAGGGCCGGCGCGTTGACGAACGTCACCGGGTCCTCGATGACCGCCGAGAACAGTCCGCGCAGTGCCGAAAGCTTCAGGATCCCCACGTCTTCGGAGGCCAGCTCGCCGCGCACCTGAACACTCAGTGAGACCGGCAGCCCGTCGGAGAGCACACCGGCCAACAGGCCGAGCTTACGCACCAGGTCCAGCCAGGGTGCGACCTCCTCGTTGACCGCGCCGCCGCCGACGTTGACCGCGTCCGGCACGAATTCGCCGGCCAGCGCCAGCTTCACGCTCTTGGCGACATCGGTGCCGGCCCGGTCTTGCGCCTGGGAGGTGGAGGCGCCCAGGTGCGGGGTCACCACCACCTGCGGCAAGTCGAACAACGGCGAGTCGGTGCACGGCTCGGTGGCGAACACGTCCAGGCCGGCGCCACGGACGTGGCCGCTGGTGATGGCCTCGGCCAGGGCGGCCTCGTCGATCAGCCCGCCGCGGGCGGCGTTGACGATGATCACCCCCGGCTTGGTCTTGGCCAGCGCCTCCTTACCGATCAGGCCCGCCGTCTCGGGGGTCTTGGGCAGGTGCACCGAGATGAAGTCGGCGCGGGCCAGCAGCTCATCGAGGGACAGCAGCTCAATGCCCAGTTGGGCGGCCCGCGCGGCCGACACGTACGGGTCATAGGCGACGATGTGGGCGCCGAACGCGGCCAGGCGCGCCGCGACCAGCTGGCCGATTCGGCCCAGGCCGACCACGCCGACGGTGTGGTCGAAGATTTCGGTGCCCGAGAACGACGAGCGCTTCCACTCGCGGCCGTGCAGGGAGGCGTCGGCGGCCGGGATCTGTCGGGCGGCGGCCAGCATCAGCGCGATCGCGTGCTCGGCGGCGCTGTGGATGTTCGAGGTCGGAGCGTTGACCACCAGCACGCCGCGCGCGGTGGCGGCGTCGACGTCGACGTTGTCCAGGCCGACACCGGCGCGCGCCACGATCTTGAGCTTGGTGCCGGCGGCGAGTACCTCCGCATCGACGGTGGTTGCCGAGCGCACCAGCAAGGCGTCGGCGTCGGGGACGGCCGCCAGCAGCTTCTCCCGGTCCGGGCCGTCCACCCAGCGCACCTCGACCTGGTCACCCAGGGCGGCCACGGTGGATTGGGCGAGTTTGTCAGCGATCAAAACCACGGGCAGAGTCACCCGGACAGCCTAACGATGGCTGCCGGGACGGCGGAGCCGGGCGTCACGCACGAGCCACGAGCCGCGCAACGGTCGGCTCCCCCGGTGTCAGGCGTGTCGAGCGGAATTGGGCTTTGATGCCCTCGACCCAGCGCCGACACCGCTCGGTGAGCCGATAGTCCTTAGTCTGCAGGTGCCCGCGGGTGACCAGCACACCGAGTTCGGCACCCTTGCAGCGCACGTCACCGGGCGCCGCGACGCGCATGTAGAACGCCTCCGACTCGTCCATCAGCGACGCCCAGTCGTTGGCGGGGCGGGCAAAAGACACCCGCCCATCGTCATCCAGGCGCCAAATCCCGGTACGTGGGGTGGCGGTTAGCAACTCGACGTGCGACGAGGTCTCCCAGATCATCAACTGGCTCCAGACGTCGTCGTCGCCGTAGCCGCGCTCCCAGCGCGCGTTGATCTCGTCGACGTCGAGCTCGTAGTCCACGCCCAGATACTCCAGCAGGTGGAACAGGAACAACGGCACGTCGGCGTACGCCTCGGTGGTCAGGTTCGTCATCGGGCTCACGCCGCTCAGGCGAGGATTCACCTCGCCGAGGTACAGCTCGTCGGAGTCCAGGTCGTGCAGCAGGTCCACCTCGAAGTAGCCGCGGTACCCCTCGCGGCGGAGGCGATCGCCAAGTTTGCGCACCATTGCTCGCGCGGTGTGCGTCTGGTCCGGCGTCAGAACCCCGCGCCACACATCGTTGCCGCACCAACCGCCCTTGTAGGGCGTCAGCTCGGGATAGCCGACCAGACTCGACATCGCGGGGCCGACGACGGTGCCGTGGCGCGTCACGACGCCCTCGAGGCACACCTCGACATTGCGGATGCGCTTCATCACCTTGAGTTCTTGGCCGGCCAGGTCACCGGTGTGCCGGTCCCAATCGCGTTGGCCGCGCAGGAAATACGTCGTCGTTCCGGCGTCTCCATAGGCGGACTGCACGACGAGGTTCTCCCCCAGCCCGCCGCTGTGCGCCAGCACCAACAGGTCGTCGTAGGAGCTCGCCCGCCCGATCACGTTCGGCACGCTCGACACACCGGCCTTCTGGGCCAGGCGCGTCATGACGATCTTGGAGCCCAGGCGGCGGCGCAGCTCCGCCGACGGCTGCATGACCTCGAGGCCGACCTCGTGCGCGAGGGCGTGGGTTGCCTCATCGAGCATCACGAAGCAAGCCTGGCCGCCCGGGCCGCGGCGCGCGATGAATTCCAGGGTCTCGGGGTCGCGCAGCAGGTAGTTGCAGACGTCCTCCATGGAGTCGAAATCCATGCGGTTGCGCCGTCGGGGCACGAACACGCGCGGATGTTCGCCCTCGAACGAGTCGAAATAGGTCAGGTAGAAGAAGTTCCGTACCCAGCGGTCGATGCCCAGCAAGTTGAACGGGGTCGGCGAGATGAAGTACAGCGGAACGGTGTTGGTGTGAAAGAACGCCCGGATGTCCGAGAGGCCGCGCAGCGGGCGGCGCGGCTTGAGCTGCGACCCACCGGTGTGCATTCCAACAGTGTGCACCGGTGGGAGAGCGGGGCCACGGGATTGGCCCTGACCGCCGCGAGATTGAAGCCACGCAGGCGTCCTCTCGGACATTGCCTGCGCGGCTTCAATCTCGGCGCAAAAACTAGGCCGTCTCGGTGATGGGCCGGTCCACCCAGCTCATCAGGTCGCGCAGCTTCTTGCCGGTGACCTCGATCGGGTGCTCGGCGTTCTCCTTGCGCAGCCCCTCGAGTTCCTTGTTGCCGCCTTCGACGTTGGCGACCAGGCGCTTGACGAAGGTGCCGTCCTGGATGTCGGAGAGGATGTCGCGCATCCGCTGTTTGGTGTCGGCGTCGATCACCCGCGGCCCGGACAGGTACCCGCCGTACTCCGCGGTGTCGGAAACCGAGTAGTTCATCCGGGCGATGCCGCCCTCGTACATCAGGTCGACGATCAGCTTGAGTTCGTGCAGCACCTCGAAGTAGGCCATCTCCGGGGCGTAGCCGGCCTCGACCATGACCTCGAAGCCGGCCTTGACCAACTCCTCGGTGCCGCCGCACAGCACGGCCTGCTCACCGAACAGGTCGGTCTCGGTCTCCTCCTTGAAGGTGGTCTTGATGACGCCGGCCCGGGTGCCGCCGATGCCCTTGGCGTACGACAGCGCCAGCGCCTCACCGGCGCCGGTCGGGTCTTGGGCGACCGCGATCAGCGAGGGCACGCCCTTGCCGTCAACGAACTGGCGGCGCACCAGGTGCCCCGGCCCCTTCGGTGCGACCATCCCGACGGTGATGTCGGCGGCCGGCTTGATCAGACCGAAGTGGATGTTCAGGCCGTGGCCGAAGAACAGTGCGTCACCGGCCTTCAGGTTGGGCTCGATGTCGTTGGTGAAGATCTCGGCCTGCGCGGTGTCCGGCGCCAGCAGCATGATCACGTCGGCCCACTTGGCGACCTCGGCCGGGGTGTCGACCTCCAGGCCCTGCTCGGAGACCTTGGCCCGCGACTTGGAGCCCTCCTTGAGGCCCACCTTCACCTGCACGCCGGAGTCGCGCAGGCTCAGCGAGTGCGCGTGGCCCTGGCTGCCGTAGCCGATCACACCGACCTTGCGGCCCTGGATGATCGACAGGTCGGCGTCGTCGTCGTAGAACATCTCAACTGCCACTTTGTGTCACTTCTTTCTATCTCTTCTGGGGGACTATTTGGTCGTGCCGATGCCGCGCGGACCGCGGGACAACGATACGAGACCCGATTGGACGATCTCGCGGATGCCATAGGGCTCCAGCACCCGCAGCAGCGCCTCGAACTTGGCCGGGGTGCCGGTGGCTTCGATGATCAGCGACTCCGGCGAGACGTCGATCACCCTGGCGCGGAACAGGTTCACCGCCTCGACGATCTGGCCACGAGTACCGGCGTCGGCGCGGACCTTGATCAGCGCGATCTCGCGGGAGACCGAGTTGTCGTCCTCCTGCTCGACGATCTTGATGACGTTGATCAGTTTGTTGAGCTGCTTGGTGATCTGCTCGAGCGGGGTGTCCTCCACCGAGACGACGATTGTCATCCGCGACATGTTCTTGGTCTCGGTGGCGCCGACGGCCAGTGACTCGATGTTGAAGCCGCGCCGGGAGAACAGCGCCGCCACCCGGGCCAGCACGCCGGGTTTGTCCTCGACCAGCACCGACAGGGTGTGGGTTTTCCAGCCGGTTGTCATCAGGCGTGCCCCTCGTTGTCCTCGTCGTCGAACAGCGGCCGGATACCGCGGGCGGCCTGGATCTCGTCGTTGCTGGTGCCGGCGGCCACCATCGGCCACACCTGCGCGTCGGCGCCGACGATGAAGTCGATCACCACCGGGCGGTCCGTGATCGCCCGGGCCGCCTTGATCACGTCTTCGACGTCTTCTTCACGCTCGCAACGCAATCCGACGCAGCCGAACGCCTCGGCCAGCATCACGAAGTCGGGAATGCGGTGCGAGTGGGTGGCCAGGTCGGTCTGGCTGTAGCGCTCCCCGTAGAACAGGGTCTGCCATTGGCGCACCATGCCCAGGTTGCCGTTGTTGATCAGCGCGACCTTGATCGGGATGCCCTCGATCGCACAGGTCGCCAGCTCCTGGTTGGTCATCTGGAAGCAGCCGTCGCCGTCGATCGCCCACACCTCGGCGTCCGGGCGGCCCATCTTGGCCCCCATCGCCGCCGGGATCGCGAAGCCCATGGTGCCCAGTCCCCCGGAGTTCAGCCAGGTGCGCGGCTTCTCGTACTTGACGAACTGCGCCGCCCACATCTGGTGCTGGCCCACGCCGGCGACGTACAGCGCCTCGGGTCCGGCGATCTGGCCCAATTTCTCGATCACGAACTCCGGACCGAGGCTGCCGTCGCTCTGCGGGCCGTAGCTCAGCGGGTAGGTGGAGCGCACGTCGTCGAGGTAGGCCCACCACTCGTCCAAGTCCAGCGACAGCTTCTCGGTGCGCAGCGCGGCGATCAGCTCGGTGATGACGGCCTTGACGTCGCCCACGATCGGCACGTCGGCATGCCGGTTCTTGCCGATCTCGGCCGGGTCGATGTCGGCGTGGATGACCTTGGCGTCCGGGGCGAACGAGTCCAGCTGGCCGGTGACCCGGTCGTCGAAGCGGGCGCCGAGGGTGATCAGCAGATCGGAGCGCTGCAGGCCGGCCACCGCCGACACCGTGCCGTGCATACCGGGCATGCCCAGGTGCTGGCGGTGGCTGTCCGGGAAGGCGCCGCGCGCCATCAGGGTGGTGACCACCGGGATGTTGGTCAGCTCGGCCAGCTCACGCAGCTCCGCGCAGGCGTCGCCGCGGATCACTCCGCCGCCGGTGTAGAGCACCGGCCGGCGCGCCGCGGCGATCAGCCTGGCGGCCTCCCGGATCTGCCGGTTGTGCGGTTTGGTGGTGGGCTTGTAGCCGGGCAGGTCCAGCTTCGGCGGCCAGGCGAAGGTGCATTGGCCCTGCAGGATGTCCTTGGGGATATCAACCAGAACTGCTCCAGGCCGTCCGCTTGCCGCGATGTGGAATGCCTCGGCGATCACCCGGGGGATGTCGTCGCCGTTGCGGACCAGGAAATTGTGCTTGGTGATCGGCATGGTGATGCCGGAGATGTCGGCCTCCTGGAAGGCATCGGTGCCGATCAGGGACCGCCCGACCTGACCGGTGATGGCGACCACCGGGATCGAGTCCATCTGCGCGTCGGCCAGCGGGGTGACCAGGTTGGTGGCGCCCGGCCCCGAGGTGGCCATCATGACCCCCACTCGCCCGGTGGCATGCGCGTAACCGCTGGCGGCGTGCCCGGCGCCCTGCTCGTGACGGACCAGCACGTGGCGCAGCTTCTTGGAGTCGAACAGCGGGTCATAGACCGGCAGCACCGCACCACCGGGGATACCGAAGATGACGTCGACGTCGAGTTCCTCCAGCGACCGGATCACCGACTGGGCACCGGTCAGCTGCTCGGGTGCGACGCGCCGGGCCGCGGGTTTGGCTTTCTCGGCGGAGGGGCCCCCGTTGGCCGGCTGCGGCCCCTCGGTGGCGGCCGACCGCTGCGACGGTCGCGTGGTGGGTGCGCTCACGGTTTCCTCTTTGTCTCTGGTGAATTGGACTGGTGGCAACAAAAAACCCCCGCCAGCTCAGCTGCTGCACGAGGGTTGCGCGTTGGTGGTTGAAAGCTCAGGCAACAACCAACGCGCAGGGGGCTACTACGAGCATGCCGTTGTCCATAGCCGAAGACGGTAGTCGCTGCACCGACCGGGCGTCAAATGACTCCCTTGGTGCGCTCAGTGCAAATGGCCGGCAAGTGATCCCTGTTCACCGAACAGCGCCGCCGTCCAGTGCTCCAGCAGCGCGGTGTTGTCATGGTCGTCGGGGTGAAAGCCGTACCGGTTGTAGTCGCCGAGCCGGCGGAACACGGCCCGGGTCAGAAACGGCGAATGGCGCAGGGCGGCAAAGCTGCGGACGAGGCGCACCGGGTTGTAGGCGGCCCGGTCGGAGAACAGCGAGATGAGCGAGTAGATGACCACGCTCAGCGGGAAGGTGAGCCGGATCACCCGCATCACCCGGATGCGCCGTTTCTCGCTGCCGCCGACCGCCCGGTAGACGTCGAAGGCCACCGACCGGTGCTCGGACTCCTCCACGGCGTGCCACAGCAGCATGGACCGCACCTCGGATTCCCCGAGCAGGGCCTGGGCGCGTTCGTCGCTGAGCAGGGTCTCGGCGAACACCGCGGTGAAATGCTCGTCGGCCGCGGTCATGGCCAAACGGCTCAGCGGGGACAGCCGCCGCTCGACGAACTTCAGCTGGCGGCGGACCATGCGATCCACCCGAGCGGTGGGGTAACCCATCTGGCCCAGCCGCTCGTTGAGCTCGCGATGTTCACGGCCATGCGAAACCTCTTGGCCGACAAACCCTTTGACTCTTTCCTTGAGCTCCGGATCGGTGATCTGGTCGGCGAAGTGGCGCACCGAGCGCACGAAGAAGTCCTCGCCCTCGGGAAACACCGCCGACAGGTGGGCGATGACGTGGCTCATCACCAGGTCGCCGGCGACGTAGTGCCGATCCAGCGAGGCGACCGGGTAGTTGAACCGGATGCGACGCGGGTGCACCGCCGGCCGTGCGGGATGGTGGCCGTTCTGGTCGGCGGTCATGGCGCCTCCTGTGGTTGTCGGTCTGCCGGGCCGGCCACCAGCGGTCGGGCCAGCGTCTTGAAGGTGTCGAGAATGTCGTTGGCGGCCAACGGTTCGTAGCCGTCGATCAAGCGCGACATCGCCAGGCCGTTCATCAGCGCGAAAGCCATCTGCAGGCCGACGCGCGACTGTGCCGTGGCGGTACTTTCCGGGCCGGCGGGGGCCAGCAGTTGGGCGTACACCCGCTCGCAGGCTTCCGCGAACTGCCGGTCGGTTTCGATGATCGCCGGCGCCAGGTCGGGGTCGGTGCGAGCCGCCACCCACAGTTCATGCGTTGCGGTGAAGGTCGGGCCGGAAAACATCGACCACAGCAGGTCGAAGGCCTCGTCGAGCCTGTCGGCGGCGGGTTCGAGGCCCGCCATCAAGAGCTCGAACTCCTCGATCCGGCGGTTCAGCGCGAACTCGATCGCGGCGGTCAACAGCCCGACCTTGCTCGGAAAGTGACCCTGCAGCGCCCCCACCGACACCCCGGCGCGGCGGGCCACCTCGGTGGTCGTGGTGCCCTTGAAGCCGACCTCGACCAGCGCGTCAAGCGTCGCGTCCAGCAGCGCGTGCCGGGTCCCCGCGGTCCGCTCCGCCTGGGTCCGGCGAGGTCTGGTCGGCGCCATGGGGCCATCATGCGCTACTTAAAATAAGTAGTCAATATTTTTTGTTCCGGCTTTCGGCCGCGAGCGGCACGACCGGTTCCGGCGGTGACATCATGCGAGGGTGGCCACCCACTCCTCCGATCCCGCACCGTTGGTGATCCGAATCTCGCCGATGGCGCACTTCGCGGTCGGTTTCCTGGCCCTGGGCTTGCTGATACCGGTCCTGACCTGGCCGGTCACCGCGCCGGTACTGGTGCTGCCAGTGCTGGCCTCGACGCTGATCGCCCGGTGGCGGACCGTCGCCGACGCACGCCAGGTCACCGTGCGGACCCTGCTCGGCAGCCGCTCGGTGGACTGGGACGATATCGCCGGGCTGGGGTTCAACCGGGGGTCGTGGGCGCGGGCGCACCTGCACGACGGCGAGCAACTGCGCTTGCCGGCGGTCAGCTTCGCCACCCTGCCGCTGCTCACCGAAGCCAGTGGCGGGCGGGTACCCAACCCGTATCGGTGAGTCAGCCGATCGGGTTCGCCCCGTTGAGGAAGATCCACATCGCCACGCCGCCGGCGATCCCGAGCAGCAACGCCGCGATCGACCCGATGAAGGGCCGCCGGGCCCAGCCGCGGTCACCGTCGAGCCCGTACCGGCCCGGTCCGACCAGCACGATCGCCACCGCCACCACGATCAGCATCAGGTGGAATTCGTGACCGTTGGGCAGGAAGAACTCGAAGCGGCCCGGGCTCTGCGACGAGACGCCGGCGAGCACGCCGTTGATCAGGTACGCCAGGGCGCCGGCGGCGGCCAGCGGGGTGAACAGACCCAGCACCAGCAGCAGCCCGGCGGCGATCTGCCCGCCACCGGCGGCGTAGGTCAGGATGTCGGCGTGCTGGTAGCCGGCGTCGGCGATCGAACTCTTGAATCCGGTCACGCCTTGGCCGCCCCACCAGCCGAACAGCTGACGCAGACCGTGGGCCACCAGCAGCACGCCCAGGCCCACCCGCAGGATCAGCAGGCCCAGATCTTGGGTTCCGCGCCGGTCCATCACCCGGAACGGATCCTCGGTGTCAGCGCCGACCGGACCGGGCACCCGCCCGGCGGGGGCCTGCGGTTCGGCGTACGGCAGCGGGTTGTAGTCGCCGCCGAGGGGACGGGAGCCGGTCGGGTCATAGGGCGGGATAGCAGCAGTCTCGAAATCACCGGTATAAGTCGGCGATGGCATGTCGTCCTCCGGATCTACCAGACGTGCCGACTCGGGACGTCCTTTGTCTGCGTCGGCAGCTCCACCGGGCCGACGCCAGTGTGAGCCCTCACCTTGACTCTTCACCCTGCAAGGGTAAGGGCAACCCCGGCGGGATTGGGGATTTGAACGGCTTCGTTAGCGAATCGATTCCGGCCTGGTGCGGACTCGACGACACCGCGCTACAACGGGCTTCGTGGCGGACCCGGGCCCGGTGTCCGTAACCTGGCGGGCATGCGGATGCGCGGGGCGGTTCACCGGGTGCCTGTCGTGTTGGGCGCGGCCCTACTGGTTCTGACCGGTTGCGCGCACTTCGACGACGCGCAGTCCCAGCCCTTCACCACCGTGCCCCGCCGCGGGATGGCGCCCACCACGACGCCTCCGCCGCCGCCACCCCTGCCGGCCAACCCCTTCCCCAAGCAGTGCCCGGCGCCCGGGGTGATGCAGGGGTGCCTGGAGAGCACCAGCGGCCTGATCATGCACGCCGACAGCAAATCTGCGCTGGTCGCCGAGCGGACCACCGGCGCGGTCAAAGAGATCTCGCTGACCGCCGAACCCAAGGTGAAGACCGTTATCGGCGTCGACCCGGCCGGCGACGGCGGGTTGATGGACATCGTGCTGTCGCCGACCTACGCCCAGGACCGGTTGATGTACGCCTACATCAGCACCCCCACCGACAACCGGGTGATCCGGGTCGCCGACGGCGATGTGCCCAAGGACATCCTGACCGGGATCCCCAAGGGCGCGACCGGGAACACCGGCGCGCTGGTCTTCACCAGCCCCACCACCCTGGTGGTGCTGACCGGCGACGCGGGCAATCCGGCCGCGGCGGCCGACCCGGGGTCGACGGCGGGCAAGGTGCTGCGCATCGAGCAACCCACGACGATCGGCCAGGCCGCCCCCACCACCGCGCTGAGCGGGCTGGGCGCCGGCGGCGGGTTGTGCGTCGACCGCGTCGACGGCTCGCTCTACGTCACCGACCGCAGCCCAAGCGGCGACCGCCTGCAGCGCATCACCAAGGACTCCCAGGTGTCGACGGTGTGGACCTGGCCGGACAAGCCCGGCATCGCCGGGTGTGCGGCGATGGACGGCATCGTGTTGGTCAACCTGATCAACACCAAACAGACCGTCGCCGTGCGCATGGCCTCGGGTACCGGTTCGGTCACCAGCGAGCCGGAGGTCATGCGCCAGGATTCCCACGGCCACGTCTGGGCCGTCAAGATGTCGCCGGACGGCAACGTCTGGGGCGCGACGGTGAACAAGACCGCCGGCGACGCGGAGAAGCTCGACGACGTCGTGTTCCCGCTGTTCCCGTCCGGCGGCGGGTTCCCGCGCGCCAATGACGACAAGGATTGATCCGGGTCATGCATTGACCTGAGCTTGCAATAGGTCAACTCAGGCCAATCTTTGCAATTGGACGGGACAAGCGCGTCAGCGTTCGCCGGATTGCGCGAACGGCCACGGCCAGTGGCGGTCCGCAACTGCCCCAAGAGTGGACTAAAAATCGGCTTGAACTTGGATTTTGTGGGTCGACTCCAGAAACGTAGACCGTCGTCCGCCGTGTTGTTACGGCTGCGTAAAAAAAGTTCTGCGTTGACTAGTTTCCTACACTACTTTCAAGTAATGTTTCGGAAGCCGTGCGACCCGTCACAGCAATAGTAATGAGGAGACCCATGCAATACGTTGTTCGCTCACCATGGATCGTCACCGGCGCGGCGCTCATCGGCGCCGGCGCCATCGCCGCCGCCCCGGTCACCGCGCCGCTGCCGAGCCTGCCTGCCGCGCACTCATCTGCTGTGGCGCTGACGGCCGACTTCGACTTCTTCGGTGCCTGGCAGGACGTGTTCGACACCGCCAAGACCAACGCCACCACGCTGTGGGACGCCATGTCAGCGGCCCCGATGGTGGCCGGGCAGCAACTGATCGCCGACCTGATGAACGGCGTGTCCATCGATCCGCAGGCGGTCATCGATGCCATCGTGCAGCCCAGCATGGTGACCGACCTGACGATCTCACCGCTGCTGCTGAGCAACGACGCGCTTCAGGCATTGATCGCGCTGGTGATGCCGCAGTACATGCCCGACGACTTCCCCCTCAGCACCGATGAGCTCACGCCGGTTCTCTCCTTTCTGGCGTCACCGCTCAGCGGGGTGCTGATCGGCGCGCTCGGCCCGTCCATCAGCCCGCTGGTGGCGCTGAGCAACAGCATCGGCGAGATCAGCACCGCACTGTCCGGCGACAACCCGGATTGGACGGCGGCGTTGCAGGACATCGCCAACATCCCGGCCAACATGGTCGGCGGGTTCCTCAACGGGGCCACCCTCAACCTGGACGCGCTGCTGCCGACCCTGACCGAGGCCGGTCTGCTGCCCGCGGTTCTGGACGTCACCCAGCTGAGCTACACCTTCGGCGGCCTGTTGTCGCCCGGCCTCACCGGCACCGACGTCGAAGGCTTCGTGAAGGAGATCTTCGACGGCAGTTCTCCCGGCATCGGCGGCTCGATCATCAACGGACTGGGGCTGACCACCGGCCTCATGGGCTTCCCGCTGGTGGCTGAGGGCCAAGGCGTCGGGCTGCTGGGCGCGTGGCAAAGCCTGGAAGAGATCATCGCCAACGCTCTCGGCTGGGACGGCGTGGGCAATCCGCTCGACGATGTGGCCGCCGGTGGCAGCGCGGTCGGCACCGACCTGCTCGCCGACTTGGCGAGTTCGATCGGCCTGTAGGCCCGATCTCCAGCCCACGAGTGGCCCCCTCCGATCGCGGAGGGGGCCGCTTTCGTCGCCGATGTCGCGCGATCGGGTTCTCACAGAAGCTTTACCGACTGCGCCCCCGCGGCCTTAAATATCGGCTTTACCTTGGGAGTCACCTAGCGAAAAGGATGACGACACGATGTTGATCGACGTGCGGTGGTTGCAGTTCATCTTCGAGCACCGGAGCTACCAGCAAGTCCGTCACCTGCCGCAGCTCCCCGGCGCCGCCGCCGCCGGCTGAGGCGGCCGGACTACCCGCAGGCTTCCAGCACCAGTTCGCGCACCCGGGCGGCGTCGGCCTGGCCCTTGGTGGCTTTCATCACCGCGCCCACGATGGCGCCGGCGGCCTGCACTTTGCCGCCCCGGATCTTCTCGGCCACATCGCGATTGGCGGCCAGCGCCTCGTCGATCGCCGCCTGGATCACCGAGTCGTCGCGGACCACGACCAGGCCGCGGTCGGTCATCACCTGGGCCGGCTCGCCCTCCCCGGCGAGCACTCCTTCGACCACCTGGCGGGCCAGCTTGTTGGACAGCTCGCCCGACTCCACCAGCGACACCACCTCGGCGACCTGCGCCGGCGTGATCGCCAGGGCGTCGAGTTCGACACCGGCTTCGTTGGCCTTCTGCACCAGGAAGTTTCCCCACCAGGCCCGGGCCGCCTCGCTGGAGGCCCCGGCTGACACGGTGGCCGCCACCAACTCGACCGCGCCCGCATTGACCAGATCCCGCATCACCTCGTCGGAGACGCCCCACTCGTCTTGAATCTTCTTGCGGGCCAGCCACGGCAGCTCACCGATGGTGCCGCGCAGCTGCTCAACCAGCTCGGCGCTCGGCGCTACCGGCTCCAGGTCGGGCTCGGGAAAGTAGCGGTAGTCCTCAGCGGTCTCCTTGACCCGGCCCGGGCTGGTGTAACCCGCCTCGTGGAAGTGCCGGGTCTCCTGGATGACGGTGCCCCCGCCGGTCAGCACCGCGGCCTGGCGACGCATCTCGTAGCTGACCGCCACTTCGACGCTCTTGAGCGAGTTGACGTTCTTGGTCTCGGTACGGGTTCCGAATTCCGTTGTCCCGGTAGGCATCAATGACACGTTGGCGTCACAGCGCATCGACCCCTGATCCATGCGCACATCGGAGACGTCCAGGGAGCGCAGCAGATCCCGCAGCGCGGTCACATACGCCCGGGCGATCTGCGGGGCACGCTCACCGGCTCCGGTGATCGGCTTGGTGACGATCTCGATCAGGGGAACGCCGGCCCGGTTGTAGTCCACCAGGGACTCGCTGGCGCCCTCGATGCGGCCGGTGTCGCTGCCTACGTGAGTGAGCTTGCCGGTGTCCTCCTCCATGTGGGCGCGTTCGATGTCCACCCGCCACACCGACCCGTCCTCCAGCGGCACGTCCAGGTGACCGTTGAACGCGATCGGCTCGTCGTACTGAGAGATCTGGTAATTCTTCGGCTGGTCGGGATAGAAGTAGTTCTTGCGGGCGAACCGGCACCAGGAGGCAATCTCGCAGCTCAGCGCCAACCCGATCCGGATCGCCGATTCGACCGCGGCGCCGTTGAGCACCGGCAGCGAACCGGGCAGCCCCAGGCACACCGGGCACACCTGGGTGTTGGGTTCGGCGCCGAATGCGGTCGAGCACCCGCAGAACATCTTGGTGGCCGTGGACAGCTCGACGTGCACCTCCAGGCCCAGCACCGGGTCGAAGCGGGCGACGACGTCGTCGTAGTCGAGCAGTTCGGCGACAGCAGCGGTCATGGCCGAAAGTCTAGGTGACCCGATCACACCGGCCAGTCCTCCATCCGGTAGGCCGCGTCGAAGAACATCCACTCATAACGTGCGGTGGTGTGGAAATGCCGGCGCATCAGTTCCCGCTCGGCCGGCGACGCGTCCGCGCCGACCCGATCGGTGACCGCGAGCACCGCATCGACCACCTCCTGGAACTCCTGGCCGGCGTAGGTGTCGATCCAGCGTTGGAACAGCGGCTCGGGCGAGCCGTGGCGCTGCAGGTGTTCACCGACCCTGGCATAGATCCAGTAACAGGGCAGCACCGCCGCGACGGCTTCGGCGTAGGAACCGGATGCGGTGACGGCCAGCAGGTAGCTGCCGTAGGCCTGGGTGGCCGGGCCGACCGGAACCGCCGCGGCCGCGCCGGCGTCGAGCCCCAGATCGGTCAGGAGCCCGGCGTGCAGTTCGGTTTCGGCGCCGATCGCCACCCCGGCGTGCTCGGCGAACATCGTCAACTCCTCCTCGAGCGGCGCCTTGGCCGCACAGCCCGCCAGCGCCCGCGCGTAGGCCCGCAGGTAGTGGGCGTCCTGGACGATGTAGTAGCGGAATCGGTCGTGGCCCAAGGTCCCGTCGGTGAGTCCGGTGATGAACGGGTGTGCGCAGATTCGCTGATAGATCTCAGCGGCCTGGCCCCAGAGTGCGTCACGTGTGCGATTGGCCATGACCCACCGTAGCCCGCCCACTAAACTGGCCGGATGTCCGAGCGCAACGTATTGGGCGATCCGCTACAACCGTGCGGCAGTGACCCGGTCACCGGTTTCTACCGGGACGGCTGCTGTTCCTCGGGTCCGGAAGACATTGGACTGCATACCATTTGCGCGGTGGTCACCGCCGAGTTCCTCGAGCACCAGCGCTCGATCGGCAATGACCTGTCCACGCCGATGCCCGCCTATCGGTTTCCGGGCCTGGCCCCCGGTGACCGCTGGTGTGTCACCGCGGTGAATTGGCTTCGGGCGCACCGTGATGGGCGTGCAGCTCCGGTGGTGCTCGCCGCCACCCATGAACGCACCCTCGACGTGGTTCCGCTGGATGTGCTGCGCGCCTACGCCGTTGACGTGCCCGACGACCTGGGCGATATGTGATCCGCTACGAGCCGAGCACGGCGCCGATGCCGCCATTCTGTTGCTGCTGCTGACGGTGATGGACGTACCAGACGAACTGCTCGACCAGCTCGCCGTATTGGGGGCAGTCTGCCGTCACCGATCCGGCCAGCAACTGTCCGGTCTGGTCCTGGGGCAAACCGCTGGTAGCCAGGATGTGGTCGACGGCGTGTTTGACGCCCGCCAGCGTCGGCTGGTCGCTCATGAACCCACAGACCTCGCCACCGTGCTCGTCGACGTATCCGCTTACCGCGTCGCCGCTGGCGTACGCCGGGGCGGCCAGGGCCAGCCCTACCGGCACGGCGCACAGCGCCGCGGCCACCCGCGACAACTTCCCCATTCGCGCCCCCCGACATTCGTCCACCCGGTAAGCGAACCGTAGTCCGCCGAACACGCATCGACCATTCGGTGACTATTTCCCCAACAGATGATGCACAAACGCGAACTACCCGAAGAATGCCGCCGCGTCGTCATAGCGGCTCTGCGGTACGACCTTGAGCTGGCGCACCGCGTCGGCCAATGCCACCCTGCCGATCTCCTGGCCGCGCAGCGACACCATCATTCCGTACTCACCGGCGTGAGCGGCGTCGGCGGCGTTCACACCGAACCGGGTGGCCAGCACCCGGTCGTAGGCGGTCGGGGTGCCGCCGCGCTGCACATGCCCCAGCACCGTGGTGCGCACTTCTTTCTTGACCCGCCGCTCGATCTCGACGGCCAATTGCGCGGCGACCCCGGTGAACCGCTCGTGGCCGAACTCGTCGATGCCGCCGGCCCGTAGCTCCATCGATCCGGCGGCGGGTTTGGCCCCTTCGGCGACGACGCAGATGAAGTGCGACGAGCCGTGCTGGAAACGCTGCTTGACCAGCCGGCACACTTCTTCGACATCGAAGGGCTGTTCGGGAATCAACGTCATGTGCGCACCGGAGGCCAGGCCGGCATTGAGTGCGATCCAGCCGGCGTGGCGGCCCATCACCTCGACCAGCATCACCCGCTGGTGGGATTCGGCGGTCGAATGCAGCCGGTCGATGGCCTCGGTGGCGACCTCCAGGGCGGTGTCGTGCCCGAAGGTGAGATCAGTGCAATCGATGTCGTTGTCGATGGTTTTGGGCACCCCGACCACCGGCACGTTCTCCTGTGACAGCCAGTGTGCCGCGGTCAACGTGCCCTCCCCGCCGATGGGGATGAGCACGTCGATGCCGTTGTCGTCGAGGGTTGCCTTGACCTGGTCCAGGCCGGCGCGCAGCTTGTCGGGGTTCACCCGGGCCGTGCCGAGCATGGTGCCGCCCTTGGCCAGCAACCGGTCGTTGCGGTCGTCGTTGGCCAGCTGGATTCGCCGGTTCTCCAGCAGGCCGCGCCAGCCGTCCTGGAATCCCACCACCGACGAGCCGTAGCGGGAATCGCAGGTGCGCACCACCGCCCTGATCACCGCGTTCAATCCGGGGCAGTCACCGCCGCCGGTGAGGACTCCGATCCGCATGAGATCCATCTTGCCGGGCGGCTCGGTTTCCCGCGGCGAGCAGACATAAAAGCCCCCAAAAGACGGCCTTTTAGGGGGCGCTCATGTCTGCTCGCGGCTAGATCGCCGCCGGCAACTCGCCGCGGGCGGCCTCATAGGCGGCGCCCACCCGGTAGAGCCGGTCGTCGGCCAACGCCGGCGCCATGATCTGCAGGCCGACCGGCATCCCGTCGTCGCCGGAGAGGCCGCAGGGCACCGACATCCCACAGTGCCCGGCCAGGTTCAGCGGCAGCGTGCACAGGTCGAACAGGTACATCGCCAGCGGGTCGTCGACCTTCTCCCCCAACCGGAACGCCGTGCTGGGCGTGGTCGGCGAGATCAGCACGTCGACGGACTTATAGGCCTCGTCCAGATCGCGGGCGATCAGGGTGCGCACCTTCTGCGCCTGGTTGTAGTAGGCGTCGTAGTAGCCCGCCGACAGCGCGTAGGTGCCGAGCATGATGCGGCGCTTGACCTCCGGGCCGAATCCGGCCGCGCGGGTCAGCGCCATCACCTCCTCGGCGCTGTGGGTGCCGTCGTCACCGACGCGCAGCCCGAAGCGCATCGCGTCGAAGCGGGCCAGGTTGGATGACACCTCCGAGGGCAGGATCAGGTAGTAGGCGGACAGCGAGTAGTCGAAGTGCGGGCAGTCCACCTCGGAAATCTGCGCGCCCAGCGCCGTCAACTGTTCGACGGCGGCGTTGAACGACGCCAGCACGCCCGGCTGGTAGCCCTCCCCGCTGTGCAGCTGGCGCACCACCCCGATCCGCACACCCGAGAGGTCACCGCCGGCCCCGGCTTTCGCGGCGGCGACAACGTCGGGCACCGGTGCGTCCAGCGAGGTGGAATCGCGCGGGTCGTGCCCGGCGATCACCTGATGCAGCAGCGCGGTGTCGGCCACGGTGCGCGCGCACGGGCCACCCTGGTCCAGCGACGACGCGCACGCCACCAGCCCGTAGCGGCTGACGGTGCCGTAGGTGGGTTTGACGCCGACGGTGGCGGTCAGCGCGGCCGGCTGGCGAATGGAGCCGCCGGTGTCGGTGCCGATGGCCAGCGGCGCCTGGAACGCCGCCAGCGCCGCGGCGCTCCCACCGCCGGACCCGCCCGGCACCCGCTCGACATCCCACGGGTTGCGGGTCACCTGGTAGGCGGAGTTCTCCGTGGAGGAGCCCATGGCGAACTCGTCCATGTTGGTCTTGCCCAGGATCGGGATGCCGGCAGCGCGCAGCCGCGCGGTGACCGTTGCGTCGTAGGGCGCCCGCCAGCCTTCCAGGATCTTCGACCCGCAGGTGGTGGGCGCATCGACGGTGGTGAACACGTCCTTGAGCGCCAGCGGCACCCCGGCCAGCGCCGAGGGCGCCTCGCCGGCGGCGATCGCCTTATCGGCCGCCTTCGCGGCGGCCAGCGCCTCATCGGCGCCGACGTGCAGGAACGCCCCGTAGCGGTCGTCGGTGGCCGCGATCTGGTCCAGATGAGCTTGGGTGACCTCGACCGAGGACACCTCGCCGGCGGCGATCCGCGCCGCCAGGGTGGCCGCGTCGGACCGGATCAGCTCACTCACTGGCTCTCCCCCAGGATCTGCGGCACCGCGAAGCGGTTCTCGTCGGCGCGCGGCGCGGCGGCCAGCGCTTGGTCCTGGGTCAGGCCCGCGACGATCTCGTCGGGCCGGGTGACGTTGACGGCCTTGAGCGGATTGTCGGTCGCCTCCACGCCGGTGACGTCCACGGCCTGAATCGTGCTGACGTGGGTCAGGATCGCGTCGAGTTGGCCGGCGAAGCCGTCGAGTTCGACGTCAGTCAGCGCCAGCCGGGCCAGCCGGGCCAAGTGCGCTACGTCGTCACGGGAGATCTGGGACACGGCCGTCAAGCCTAGTCGGGCTGTGGAACAGTGTTCGCCGTGCCTTCCTATCTGCTGCGCGTCGAACTGGACGACCGCCCGGGCAGCCTCGGCTCGCTGGCGGTCGCCCTGGGCTCGGTGGGTGCCGACATCTTGTCGCTGGACGTCATCGAGCGTGGCAGCGGCTCGGCGATCGACGACCTGGTGGTCGAGCTACCGCCCGGATCGATGCCCGACGTGCTGATCACCGCCGCCGAACGGCTCACCGGGATACGAGTGCACAGTGTGCGCCCACACACCGGGCTGCTGGAGGCACACCGCGAACTCGAGCTCATCGACCGCGTCGCGGCCGCCGGTGACCGCCAGGCCAAACTGCAGAGGCTGGTCGACGACGCACCCCGGGTGCTGCGGGTCAGCTGGTGCGTGGTGGTGCGCGGCGAGGGATCCGCCGGGCGGTTCCGCCGGCTGGCCGGGAGTCCGGGCACCCCCGAGACCGAAGTCGGTGCGCTGCCGTGGCTGCCGATCGAGCGCGCCACCGCACTGGACAACTCCGCCGACTGGGTGCCCACGGTCTGGCGGGAGATGGACACGGCGCTGCTGGCCGCCCCGCTGGGCAACCCGCGCACCGCGGTCGTCTTGGGGCGCACCGGCGGTCCGGCGTTCCTGCCGGCCGAAGTGGCGCGGCTGGGCTATCTGGCCGGGATCGTCGCGACCCTGCTGCGCTAATCCGTTGTCTCGGCCGGCCCTTCGGCCAGCAACCTGGCGAAGCCCTCTTCGTCGAGGATCGGCACGCCGAGTTCGACGGCCTTGTCGTACTTCGACCCCGGCGCGTCACCGGCGACGAGGTAGGCGGTCTTCTTCGACACCGATCCGGCCGCCCGGCCGCCGCGCGCGATGATGGCCTCCTTGGCCTCATCGCGGGAGAAGCCGGTCAGTGAACCGGTCACGACGATGCTCAAGCCCTCCAGCGTGCGTTCGATGCTCGCGTCGCGCTCGTCGGCCATCCGCACCCCGGCCGCCCGCCACTTGTCGACGATCGCGCGGTGCCAGTCGACGTCGAACCATTCGGTGACCGCGGTAGCGATGGTGGGCCCGACGCCCTCGACGGCCGCCAGCTGCTCGGTGGACGCCGCGGTGATCGCCTCCAGGCTGCCGAACTCGGTGGCCAGCGCCCGGGCCGCGGTCGGACCGACGTGGCGGATCGACAACGCCACCAGCACCCGCCACAGCGGTTGGGATTTGGCCTTGTCGAGGTTGGCCAGCAGTTGCCGGCCGTTCTTGGACAGCACACCGCCCTTGATGGTGAACAAGTCGGTGCGCAGCAGGTCGTCTTCGGTGAGGGTGAACAGATCGCCCTCGTCGGTGATGACGCCGGCGCTCAGCAGCGCGATCGCCGCCTCGTACCCGAGGGCCTCGATGTCGAAGGCGCCGCGTCCGGCGACGTGGAACACCCGCTCGCGCAGCTGCGCCGGGCAGGACCGGGCATTGGGGCAGCGGATGTCGACGTCGGCCTCTTTGGCCGGCGCCAGCAGGGTTCCGCATTCCGGGCAATGAGTAGGCATGACGAATTCGCGTTCGGTGCCGTCGCGCAGGTCGACGACCGGCCCGAGCACCTCGGGGATCACGTCGCCGGCCTTGCGGATGATCACGGTGTCGCCGATCAGCACCCCTTTGCGTTTGACCTCCGAGGCGTTGTGCAGCGTGGCCAGCCCCACCGTGGAGCCAGCCACCTTGACCGGGGTCATGTAGGCGAACGGGGTGACCCGGCCGGTGCGCCCGACGCTGACCCGGATGTCGACCAGCGTGGTCTGCGCCTCCTCCGGCGGGTACTTGTAGGCCACCGCCCAGCGCGGTACCCGCGAGGTGGCGCCGAGCCGGCGCTGCAGCGCCCGGTCGTCGACTTTGACGACCACGCCGTCGATTTCGTGTTCGACGTCGTGGCGGTGCTCGCCCCAGTAGGTGATGCGTTCGGCCACCGCGGCCATGCCTTCGACGCGGGCGGTGTGGGCCGAGACCGGCAGGCCCCAGGCCTTCATGGCGGCGTAGGCCTCGTGCAGGGTGGCCGGGTTGAACCCCTCGGCGTAGCCCAGGCCGTGGCAGACCATCCGCAGGTTGCGCCGGGCGGTGATGGCCGGGTTCTTCTGCCGCAGTGAGCCGGCCGCGCTGTTGCGGGGATTGGCGAACGGCGCCTTGCCCTCGGCGACCAGTCCGGCGTTGAGGGTTTCGAAGTCCTCCAGCCGGAAGTACACCTCGCCGCGCACCTCCAGCACCGCCGGGATCGGGAATTCGCTATCGGCGGTGAGGAATTCGGGGATGTCGGCGATGGTGCGCGCGTTGAGCGTCACGTCCTCGCCGACCCGGCCGTCACCGCGGGTGGCCCCGCTGCTCAGTCGGCCGTCGCGATACACCAGCCCGAGCGCCACCCCGTCGACCTTGAGCTCGCACAGATAGCTGGTGTCGCCGCCGATCTCACCGGCGACCCGGCCCGCCCAGGCGGTCAGCTCATCGGGTGAGAACACGTCCTCGAGCGATAGCATCCGCTCCAGGTGTTCGGCGGGCGCGAACTCGGTGGTGAACCCGGCCCCGCCCACCAGCTGGGTGGGCGAATCGGCGGCACGCAGCTCAGGGTGCGCGTCCTCGAGCGCGAGCAGCCGGTTGAACAGTTCGTCGAACTCACTGTCGGGGATGATCGGCGCGTCTTTGACGTAGTAGCGGAACTGGTGCTCGCGCACCTCTTCGGCCAGGTCGTGCCACTGCCGCCGAATCTCAGGGGTGACGCTGTCCGCTTGTGGGCTCACTCCCGCAGGTTATCCGGTTCGGCCTCCGCCGGAGTTTCGGCGCAGGGTGATTCTTGCCCCGTCCGCCCGCTGGCCAGCGCCGGGAAAACCGAACAGACCCGAACCGTTCACGGGCTGTACACCGCCAGTGGTTAATCTGCGCCATGCGTAAGCCATCGTGAGAGAGCTTGCTCACCACCGCGGGAACTGACCTCACCAGGAGCACCGAGCAAGCATGGCCTCTTCAAGCCCCTCGCTGGCGTTGCTGTCGGCCGCCGGCTTCGGCGTCACCGACTTCGTCGGCGGCGTGGCCGCGCGCCAGGTCACCGCGCTGCGGGTGATCCTGATCTCCACGCCGGTGTCGATGGTGCTGATCGGCGGCTTGGCCGTACTGTGCGGCGGCTCGGTGACCGCCAACGCGGTGATCTACGGGGCACTGGGCGGGATCAGCCAGGCGGTCGGTATCTGGTGGTTCTTCTCGGCGCTGGCCGCCGGGCCGATATCGGTGGTGTCGCCCCTGGCCGCCCTGGTCGACGCGAGCGTCCCGATCGGTTTCGGGTTCCTCTCCGGTGAGCGACCCAGCCCGGTCGCCACGGCCGGCATCGCACTGGCACTGATGGCCGTGCTGCTGATCAGCCGGGAGGCCACCGGCGGGAGACCCGCACCGCACCGCTTCACCTACAAGGTGGCCTGGCTGACGATCGCCTCCGGATTCGCGCTCGGACTCAACTTCGTGTGCATCGACCACACCGAGCTGCAGTCGCGACTCTGGCCGCTGCTGTTCGCCCGCGCCGCGGCGACCGTGCTGGTGGTGGTGCTGGCCACGGCCACCCGCAACGCGGCGCCGCCGTCGGGAGCCCCGCTGCGGCTGGCGCTGATCGCCGGCGTGCTGGACACCGGGGCCAACGTGACGATGGTGCTGACGTTGCACACCTCGCTGCTGTCGCTGGGCAGCGTGCTCATCTCGCTGTATCCGGCGGCAACGGTGGTGCTGGCGGTCGTGGTGTTGCGCGAGCGGGTTCATCGCTGGCAGGTCGTCGGCATGGTGCTCGCGGCCGCCGCGGTGGCGATGATCACCACCGGCTGAGGCTTAGCCTGGATGCGTGCCGCACCCGATCATGTTCCACGACGACGACCCGGGCCTGGCGGGCCTGCGCCGCATCGCCTTGGGCTTTCCCGAGGCGTCCGAGAAGATCTCGCACGGCCGCCCGGTGTTCTGCGCGCCGAAGATATTCGCGGTCTTCGGCGGCAGCGCCAAGATCGACGGCACGATGGTGCGCTACCCCCACTCGTTACTGGTCAAGGTCGAGGAATCCGAGCGGCGCGCCCTCGAGCAGGACAACCGGTTCTTCTATCCGATGTATCTGGGTCCGTCAGGCTGGTTGGGACTGGATTTCGACGCGACCCAGGTGGATTGGGATGAGGTCGGCGAACTGGTCGACGCCTCGTTTCGGCTGACCGCGTCCTCGCGGTTGATCCGGCTGCTCGACGGGCTATGACTCGACGTGGGCGCGCAACCGGTCGATGGTGGCGTCCCAGCGCCGCGACAGCGCGGCGAGGTAGTCACCGGCTTCGGCCAGCGGCCGGGTCTGCACCTCCCAGATGCGTTCCCGGCCGCGGCGGGCGCTGTTGACCAGGCCCACCGACTCCAGCAGTTGCAGATGTTTCGTGGCGGCCTGCCGCGTCACCGGGACCACCTGGGCGACTTGGGAAGTCGAGCAGGGACCGCCCTCGCACAGCCGCTTGACGATGAGCAACCGGTTGGGGTCTCCGAGCGCGCCGAAGACCGGGGCCGTCACGCCGGCCGGCCCAGCGCCAGGTACTTGCGCACCAACTCCGCCTGGTGCGCCCAACCGCCGGAGTTCGCCTCGAACGCGCCGGAGCGCCGAGCCTCCGGCAGCGCGTCGAAGCCGCTCTCGACGATGGTGAGGTGCACCCCGTCGGCCGTTTCAGCGAGGGTGAACTCCACCAGGGTGGTCGGTTCGTCCTCGGCGTCAGCCTCACCGGCGCATGGATGCCAGCGGTAGGCGAACCGTCGCCGCGGTTCCACCGCGACGATCTGCCATGTCGTTCGGTTGCCCGCGTGCGGTTCCTGCAGTCGGGCGACCTCCTCGTCGACGGTCGTCGGGGTGATCGTCGCCGTCACCGAACTGCCGGCGACGAAGGGTCCGTCGATCCGTACGCCGAACCACTGCCCGAATTCCGCGGGGTCGCTGATCGCCTGCCACACCCGGTCCAGCGATGCCCGCAACAGGACCTGCTTCTCAATCCGATCCGTACTCATGCGCAACCTCCTGGTTGCATATGAGTAGAACAGATGCTCGTTCGACATGCAACCCTACGGTTGCGTGACTACACCGCCTCCGGATCCTGCGCCAGCGCCGCGCCGGCGCGGCCCACCAGCCCGAGCGCGGTACGCGCCCACTTCGCGGTGGCACCCGCCATCCCACACACCGGGCTGACGCCGACCCGCTCGCCCAGCACCGAGCGCGCAAAACCGATCCGGTCGGTGATCGCGGCCGCCGCGGCGGCAAGTTCCTCCACCGACGGGCGTCGCGCCGGCGCGACCGCCGGGAGCAATCCCAGCACCACGGTGCGGCCGGCATCGACGAACGCGCCGATCGCGTCGTAGTCGGCCGGCCCCAATGCGGTGGCGTCCAGCGATACCGCCGCGATGCTGCTGCGCTGCAACACGGTCCACGGCAGCCCCGCCGCGCAGCTGTGCACCAGGACCTCGCCGCCCACCGTCTCGGCGCAGCCGTCGAGCAGCGCCGTGGCCACCGCTTCATCGATGGCGGGCACCGGGCTCAGGGCGGTCACCCCGGCCAGCCGGCCGGTCACGGCCGCGGCCAGGGACGGCTCGTCGAGCTGCACGACCACCGAGGTGTCGAGCTGGCGGGACAAGTCGGCCCGATGCATCTTCAGGCCCTCGCCCAGCGACGCGGCCAGGTCCCGGACCGCGCCGGGGTCGGTGATGGCCCGGTGCCCGTTAGCCAGCTCCACCTCGGCGGCCAGCGTCAGCGGCCCGGGCGCCTGCAGCTTGACCGGCTGCCCGCTACCGCGCAGGCCGGCGATCTCCCAGGCTTCTTCGAGGGCATCGGTGTCCTCGCCGAGCAGGCTGACCGCGCGCCGGCTCACCGCGCCGGGCCGCGCGGCCAGCCGGTAGCCGCGCGGGGCGGTGTCGAGGGCGATGTCGACCAGCAGTGCGCCGGCCCGGCCGATCAGATCGGCACCCACCCCGCGGCCGGGCAGCTCGACCAGGTGGGCCAGGCTGCCGCCCAGCTCCCCCACCACCACCTCGGCGGCCTGGCGCGCGGAGGTACCCGGCCAGGAGCCGATGCCGGTGCCGGTGGCGAAAACACTCACCCGGGAACCGTACCGGCGGGCTAACCTTCGACGAGTGAGGACCTCGCGGCTGCTGCCGTTGTGCGCAGTCGCGGCGCTGCTGGGGTGCACCCGGATGGTGGATGGTGCCGGCCTCCTACCGCCGACGCAGATTCCAGGCCGCCTGCCACCCGACGGGGTCGAGATCAGCAAGATCTTGCTCGACAACTTCCGGATGCGCGGGATCACCGGCGCCGGTGAGGAATTGACGATTATCCCGTCGATGGACACCACCTCGCCGGTCGACATCGACGACCTCGCCGCGACGCTCCCTCCACCGTGCCGCTACATCTACGCCGAGAACACGGTGTTCGGCCGGGAGTTCGCCCAGTTCCGCAAGATCACCTACCAGTACCCGCCCAAGGGGGCGTTGATCTCCGAGGGCGCCGCCGTCTACCCCGACCCGGATGCCGCCCGGAACGCATTCGACGCCCTCATCGGCACCGTCGCCGAGTGCGCCGACAGTTCGGCCGGCCCGGGCCTGGTCGGCGACTGGGCCGCCGACCAGCAGGCGCTACACACCCGTGCCGGCAACTGCGGCCGTTCTTATCTGCTTAAATCGGTTGCGCTGCTGGAGGTCACCCATTGCGGCTTCTCGGATTCGGTCGCCGATCTGGTGGTGACGAACATGGCGGCCGGGGTCCCCGGTTAGAGCGGTGGCTCAGTCTCCGGTGCCGGCGATGGTGGCGCTGGCGATCACTTCGTCGCCGCGCGCGTCCGGGCGGTAGCAGGCCAGGGTCTGGCCGCGGGCCACACCGCGCAGCGGCTCCCGCAGCCGCACCCGCAGTTCGTGGCCGACCGGTTCGGCGATCGCGCCGACGGTCTCGCCGTGGGCGCGCACCTGCACCTCGCACTCGACGGGGCCCTCCCACCCGCGCCCCGAGGTGAACACCGGCGTCCGCCCGGTCAGCTCCAGCACGTCCAGGTCGGCGGCGGCACCCACGGTGACGGTAGCGGTGGCGGCGTCGATGCCGGTCACATATCGCGGCCGGCCGTCCGGTCCGGGCCCCGCGATGCCCAGGCCCTTGCGCTGGCCGATGGTGAAGCCGTGCACCCCGTCGTGTTCGGCCAGCACCGTCCCGCCGGCGTCGACGACGGCGCCGGGCCGCACCCCGATATGGCTGCCCAGGAAGGTGCGGGTGTCGCCGGTCGGGATGAAGCAGATGTCGTGGCTGTCGGGTTTGCTGGCCACCGCCAGGCCGCGTTCGGCGGCTTCGGCGCGGATCTCCGGCTTGGGGGTGTCACCGATCGGGAACGCCGCGTGGCTCAGTTGTTCGGCGGTCAGCACCGCCAGCACATAGGACTGGTCCTTGTCGGCGTCGACCGCGCGGCGCAGCCGGCCGTCGGCGAGTCGGGCGTAGTGACCGGTGGCCACCATGTCGAAGCCGAGCGCCACGGCGCGAGCGGCCACCGCGGAGAACTTGATCTTCTCGTTGCAACGCACGCACGGGTTCGGGGTCTCGCCGCGGGCATAGGATTCGACGAAGTCGTCGATCACCTCTGCTTGGAACTGCTCGGAGAAGTCCCACACGTAGAACGGGATGCCCAGCACGTCGGCGACCCGGCGGGCGTCGTCGGAGTCCTCCCGCGAGCAGCAGCCCCGCGAGCCGGTGCGCAGCGTGCCCGGGTTGCGCGACAGCGCCAGGTGCACGCCGACCACGTCGTGGCCGGCGTCGACCATGCGGGCCGCGGCGACCGACGAATCCACCCCGCCGCTCATGGCGGCGACAACCTTCATGTGGCTACCTTCATCGCGGCACCCCCGCGGCAGCCAGCATGGCCTGGCGGGCCCGTTCCACGGCGCCGGGCAGCACCGCCAGCACCGCGTCCACGTCGGCCTCGACGCTGGTGTGCCCCAACGACAATCGCAGCGAGCCGCGCGCGGCGACCGGGTCGGCGCCCATCGCGGTCAGGACATGCGACGGGCGCGCCACCCCGGAAGTACACGCCGAACCGGTGGAGCATTCGATCCCGTTGGCGTCCAACAGCATCAGCAAGGAGTCGCCTTCGCAGCCGGCGAAGGTGAAGTGTGCGTTGCCCGGCAGCCGGTCGGTGCGCGACCCGTTGACGCAGGTGTCGTCGATCGCCGCGAGCACCCCGTCGATGAGGCGGTCGCGCAGGCCCGCCACCCGGTCGGCAGTGACCTCGCACGAGCCCACCGCGATCTGCAGCGCGGTGGCCATCCCGACCGCACCGGCGACATCGGGTGTGCCCGAGCGGATGTCACGTTCCTGACCGCCGCCGTGCATCAGCGGGACACACGTCACGTCGCGGCGCACCAGCAGCGCGCCGACCCCGCACGGACCACCGAACTTGTGGGCGGTCAGGCTCAGCGCCGACAGCCCGCTGGTTTGGAAGTCGACCGGCAGCTGCCCGACGGCCTGCACCGCGTCGGAGTGCATGGGCACCCCGAATTCCGCTGCGACTGCGGACAGTTCGGTGATCGGCAGCACCGTGCCGACCTCGTTGTTGGCCCACATCACCGATATCAGCGCGACATCGTCAGCACGGCCGGCGTCCAATTCCGCGCGCAGCGCGGCCGCTGACACCGAACCGTCGGCCTCGGTGGGCAGCCAGGTGATCTCGGCGCCCTCGTGCTCGGCGAGCCAGCTGACCGAGTCGAGCACGGCGTGGTGTTCGACCTCAGTGGTGATGATCCGGCGCCGGCGCGGCTCGGCGTCCCGGCGGGCCCAGTAGATGCCCTTGAGCGCCAGGTTGTCGCCGTCGGTGCCGCCGGCGGTGAACACCACCTCCGACGGGCGGGCCCCCAGCTGCGCGGCGATGGACTCTCGGGACTCCTCCATCCGGCGGCGTGCGGCGCGGCCGGCCGCGTGCAGCGACGAGGCGTTGCCGACACCGCTCATGACAGCCGTCATCGCCTCGATGGCCTCGGGGTACATCGGGGTGGTGGCGGCGTGATCCAGATAGACCATGACCCGCCCAGAATACCGGGCACTTCGAGGCACCCGACCAGCCATGCTTTCAGCAGAAGATGCAGGCCTGGCGGCTTGGCTGCGCCCGGCAACTTACTGAGGCCTGACAGCGGGCGGCCAGCTCACGCCGATCGGACCCCGGCAGCTGCAAGGACGCCACGTGCACCCGCGCAACGGTGCGCCGTGCGGTGATCAAGCGCCGCATCGAGGCCACCAGGGTGTCGTCACCGACGAACGCGGGCAGGGTCGAGCGCGACCCGTCGGCGTGGTGGTAGCTGAGCCGCAGCGGCTGCACCGGCCGCGATGCGTCCACGGCGGCCTGGAACATCGCCGGGTAGTACCTGCCGTGGGCGCGCCCGCACCAGGTGGTGCCCTCCGGGAACGCCACGACGATGCGGCCCGCCCGCAACCTGGCCGTCACCGCGTCGACGACCGCCGGCAGCCCGCGCAGGCTGTGCCGGTCGATCGGGATGATCCGCAGCAGGCGGGCCAGCGCCCCGATGCCGGGCCAGCTGATCAGGTCGGCGCGGGCCACGAACGTGCCCGGCGACACCGCGCCGACGACGAACACGTCCAGCCAGGAGGTGTGTGCACTGACCACCAGCATGCCGGGCAGGTTGCGTACCGGCCCGCCTGTCGTGGTCACCCGCACCCCGAAGCAGCGCAGCACCAGCCGGCAGCAGCCGCGCTGGAACCGCACCCGGCCCGGTAGCGGCACGGCCAGCAGTGGCAGCACCGGTATCAGCAGTAGCACCAGGGCCAGCCGGGCCGCCACCACCGCCGGGGAAACTCGCTCGGCGGCGCCGTGCACGCACGCCGGCGTGCAGAATCCCCGCGGCGCCCAGGGGTGCACGACGGCCCGGGTCACGCTTCGGGGGTGTCGGCGGCTGTCGCAGCCATCGAGCGCAGCCGGCGCAGATACCGGGTGTCTGCCTCGCTTCGGCACAGCAGCGCCGGGAAGTCCGCCACCCCGAAGGCGGGGTCGTGAGCCGGTTCGCCGCAGATCCGCGCCCCCAGCCGCAGATAGCCGCGCAGCAGCGGCGGCAGGACCGGTCGCGCCGGCGGGGTGATCTCGTCGAGGCTCTTGCCGCCGAGCACCACCGGCCGATACGGCCTCACTCGGTGCGGGGAGGCGTGACGGCGCCGCACGAAGTCACGGACGCCGCGGATCTGGCTGCCGGGCGCACCCTCGCCGTGAACGGGCACCGACACGCAGCCGGTGATGTAGTCGTACTCGTAGCGGTCCAAATAGGCCAGGATCCCGGCCCACATCAACAGCACGACGGCACCGTTGCGGTGCCCCGGGCGTACCACCGCCCGGCCCATCTCGACCAGCGACGGTCGCAGCGGATCCAGCGAGCTGACATCGAATTCGCTTGCACTGTAAAGACCTCCGGCGGCGATGGCACCGGTCGGGGGCAGCATCCGGTAGCAGCCGACCAGCGCGCCGGAGGTGTCGTCGCGCACCAGCAGGTGATCGCAGTAGTCGTCGAACCGGTCGGCGTCGCGGCCGTCGGCACTGTGCGGCAGCGCGAACCCCGGCTCGGTGCTGAACACTTCGTAGCGCAGCCGCTGCGCGACTTCGATCAGCGCAGGATCCGTCGATACCAGCAGCGAGTATCGCGGGGTGTTGTCGGTGGTGGTGGGGTCGGGGGCGATGAGTACAGAACCAGTGCTCACACCCGGTACGGTCGCGCAGTCATGCGGCGTAAAGGCAATCACCGCATGACAGGTCGGTGCACGCTCGGTGACGAATTCAGGCGGCGGCACCACCGCCGTCGGCGTGCAGGGTCGATCCGGTGATGAAACTGGACCTCGGTGAGGCGAGAAACAGCACCGCTTCGGCGATCTCGGCCGCGTGTGCGGTGCGGCCGAGCGGAAGCGCCCGGCCCAGTTCGTCGTTGACCTCGCCCCATTCGGCGACCACCCCCTCGGTGGCGGTGGGGCCGGGCGCGACGCTGTTCACCCGCACCCCGTGCGGCCCGAATTCGGCGGCCCAGGTGCGGGTCAGCGATTCCAGCGCGGCTTTGGACGCGCTGTAGCTCGACGCCCCCGGCACACCCTTGAAGGCGACCATGCTGGTGACGTTGACGATGCTGCCGTGTCCTCGCCGCATCATTCCGGGCGCCAGCGCGGCGACCAGGAAGTAGGCGCCGCGCACGTTGGTGTCGAACGTCGACTCGAAGGACGTGACGTCCTGTTCGACGGTCAGCGCGCCCGGGAAGCTCGCGGCGTTGTTGACCACGATGTCGACCTCACCGCAGTGCCGGACAAGGGCTCTCACCGATTCGAGGTCGGACAGGTCGGCGGCCACGAACCGCACACCGGAACCGAGTTCGGCGACCGCCGCCGCGCCGCGCTGCGCCGAACGGCCGGTGATGATGACCGCGGCGCCGTGCCGCGCCAGCAGCCGCGCGGACTCGAGCCCGATGCCCGCGGTCCCGCCGGTCACCAGCGCGGTCTGGCCCGCGAGGTCGTTCACTGGCTCGCCAGCCAGTCCGCCAGCCGGGTCTGGGCCAGCGTCGCGTCGGGGCCGGTGACCAACCCGGTGTCGCCGACCTTGGTGCCGAAATAGACGGCCGCCGGGTCGACGACGATCGGCAGGGACTCGCCCCGGTGCGCCAGCGCCGCCGCGGCCAGCTCGGCGAAGGTCATCTTCTCCGGGCCGCCGACGTCGACGATCCCGTCGACCGGCGCCGCCTGGGCGGCGCGGGCCACCGCGGCGGCCACGTCCGCGCCGGCGATCGGCTGGATCAGGCCTTCGGGGGCCCGCACCACCCCGTCGACGGTCAGCGACGCGGTGATCGCGTCGGCGAACTCGTGGAACTGGGTGGCGCGCACGATCGTGTACGGCAACCCGGATTCGGCGATGATCCGTTCCTGGGCGACCTTGGCCCGCATGTAGCCGCTGTCGGGCAGGGCGTCGCAGCCCACGATCGACAGCGCCACGTAGTGGCTGACATCGGCCTGGCGGGCCGCGGTCACCTGGTTGGTCGTCGAGCGGGTGAAGAAGTCCAACACCGGGTCGTCGTCGAAGTTCGGTGAGTTCACCACGTCGACCAGCACGTCGGCACCCGACAGTGCCTCGGCCAGGCCCTCGCCGGTGAGGACGTCCGCGCCGGTGTTGCGCGAGGCGGCCACCGGCTCGTGCCCGGCGGCGGCCAGCAGCGAGACCACTTTCGTGCCGATCTGACCGCTGGCGCCCATCACGGTGATTTTCATGTCGTTCCGCCCTTCCGTTGGCCGACTGTGTCTCGTCCACACTGGCACCGGCAAGGCGATGGGTGTACCCCGGAAAGTCCGTAGTCTGTCCGTCACCGCCACGGGGTGTCGCGCAGCTGGCGGCGCGAGCGGATGGCCAGCTTGGCGAACACCTTGCGCAGGTGCCATTCCACGGTGTGCGCGCTGATGAATAACTGGGCGGCGATTTCGGTATTGGTCAGTCCCGCCCCGGCCAGTTCGGCGATCTGCTGCTCCTGGGCGGTCAACGCATCCCCCGCGCCGGCCGGGCGCTTGCCGGCCTTCTGGCCGGTGGCCTGCAGTTCCCGGCGGCTGCGGTCGGCGAACGCCCGGGCGCCCATCCGGGCGAACGCCTCGTGCGCGGTCCGCAGCTGGGCACGGGCGTCGGTGCGACGGTTCTCCCGGCGCAGCCATTCGCCGTACAGCAGGTGGGTGCGCGCGAGTTGGACGGCGATACGCGTGCGACCCAGTCGCTCGATCGCCTCGCGGTAGAGGCTCTCCGCGGTGTCGCCACCGCTGAGCAGCGCCGCCGAGCGGGCGCGCATCCCGTGCGCCCAGTCGGTTCCGGCGGCCTGGGTTCGTTCACCGAGCTGCTCCAGCGCGTCGGCGGCCACATCCGGCCGGTCGCTCCGGACGGCCGCCTCCACCAATTCCACCAGGTTCCACCCGTATAGCCCCAGGTCCTCGTATTCACAGGCCCGGACCAGCAGCTCACACGCCGCCTGATAGTGCCCCAGCCCGTTGTGCAGCACCGCGCCGGCGTACCCCGCCAGCCCGGTCACCCGTCCCTCACCGCGAGCGACCCCGTCGCGCATGGCGGTATCGAGCAGTCGGGTGCTCTCCGCTTCGTCACCGACCCACGCCGCCAACGCCAGCTCGTGATAGCGCAATGGGGCCTGGCCGGCGGCAGCCGAGAGGGCGCCGGCCTCGGCCAGCAATGCCTGCGCCGACGCGAACTCGCCGGACTGGATGTGCAGGCCGGCGCGGGTCGTCAGCGCCGTCGGCAGCATCGCCAGCGCACCGGTGTCGGTCGCGACCCGTACCGCGTCCGTGGCGATCCGGTACCACGATTCGTCGTCCCAAGCATCGTGCACGGCCGCTTCGTATCCGACCGGAAACGCCTGCCAGGACCAGCTTGTCGGGGTCAGCGCGGCGACAGCGGCACGCAACAGCGGCACGCCGGCAACGCTTCCCGCGCTGATTCGGGTGTTCAAGGCCCGCAACAACAGTTCGGCCGGTCGAATCGGGTGGTCCGCAGCCGAGCCGGCGGCCAGCGCGGCGGTGACGTGCGGGCGCACATCGGCCCCGAACTGCCGGCCGGCGTACATCGCGGAGCTGACCGCTTCCAACAGGGTCTCCTGCGCCATTGCGGCATCCAGCGGTTCCAAAGTGCTTGCGGCGCGAAAGAATTGGTGGACCGAATCCACCAGCGCCAGTGCATCACCGCTACCGCGGCCGCGGGTGAACGCCAGTTGCGCGCGCATGCGTGCCAGCCGGGCCCGTTGCAGCGCATCCAACGGCGCCAGTTCGGCGGTGGCCAGCAGCTCACCGGCGGCGTCGAATTCAGCGGCGGCTCGCTTGGCTTCGGCGGCGTCGAGTGCACGCGATCCCCGCCGGTGGGCATCGGGGGTGAGTTCGGTGGCACGGGCCAAAAACGCTGCCACGGCCGCGGTTCCGCCCCTGATCGCGGCTCTGCCGGCGGATTGTTGCAGCTCCGCGGCGACGGCTTCGTCGGGCTCGGCGGCAGCGTGCGCGCGATGCCAGGCCCGGCGGTCGGGATCGTGCGCCGGGTCGGTTGCCGCGGCCAACACACGGTGTGCGTCTCGGCGATCGTCGCCGGTCGCCGCGCGGTAGACCGCGGAGCGCACCAGCGGATGCCGGAATCGCACGTGCGCCGCCACATCGACCAGCCCCGCCTCCTGCGCCGCTGTCAGGGCCGCCGCGGACAGGCCCAGCTCCGCGGCGGCGCGCAGCAACAACGCGGCGTCACCCACCGGTTCGGCGGCAGCCACCAGCAGCAACCGCTGGGTTTCGTCGGGCAGCGACCGGACCTGTTCGAGGAAGTGCTGTTCGATCTGGCCGGCGACCGGCTGGACGTCGGGCCGGTAGTAGCCGCCGGCCAATTCGGCGGCGGACAGGCCGCGGGGCAGCTCCAGCAGCGCCAGCGGATTACCGTGCGTTTCGGCGACGATCCGGTCGCGCACCTGAGCATCGATGCGCCCGGGCAACGCCGATTCCAGCAGCTCCCGGGCGTCGGCCTCGCCGAGCCCGCGCAACACCAGCCGGGGCAGGCCGGTCAGCGCATCGACCCGCTCGCGCAGCCCGAACACCAGCGCCACCGGTTCGGCCTGCAGGCGGCGCGCCACGAACCCCAACGTCTGCGCCGTCACCTGGTCCAGCCACTGGGCATCGTCGACCAGACACAGCACCGGGCGCTCACCGGCGGCCGCGGCAAGCAGGCCCAGTGCCGCGAGCCCGACCAGAAAGCGGTCCGGTGCCGGACCCGAACGCAGTCCGAAGGCGATCTGCAGCGCCTCGTGTTGCGGTTCGGGAAGCGCGCCGGCGCACTCCATCAACGGGGCGCACAGCTGCTGCAGGCCGGCGAAGGCCAGTTCCATGTCGGACTCCACCCCGGCCGTTCCGATCACCCGGAACCCGGTCGCACGCTCGGTGAGGTAACCCAGCAGCGCGGTTTTGCCGATGCCGGGCTCACCCCGCAGGACGAGCGCCTGGCCGTTGCCGTCGCGGGCTCGTGCGAGAAGGTCCTGCAGTTGCGCGCATTCGGCATCCCGGCCGGTGAGTCCGTGCTCCCGCCGAGCAGACGCGAAAGCCCCCATTCCGGTATCGAAATGGGGGCTTTCGCGTCTGCTCACGCAGAAGAAACTATCCCTTGCGGGTCTTGACCGCCTCGGTCAGCTGCGGGGCGACCTTGAACAGGTCGCCGACGATGCCGTAGTCGGCGATCTCGAAGATCGGCGCTTCCTCGTCCTTGTTGACCACCACGATGGTCTTGGACGTCTGCATGCCGGCCCGGTGCTGGATCGCGCCGGAGATCCCCAGCGCGATGTACAGCTGCGGCGAGACCGTCTTGCCGGTCTGGCCGATCTGGAACTGGCCCGGGTAGTAGCCCGAGTCCACCGCGGCACGCGAGGCGCCCACGGCCGCACCGAGCGAGTCGGCCAGCTCCTCGACCACCGAGAAGCTCTCCGCGCTGCCGACGCCACGACCGCCGGCCACCACGATCGGGGCCTCGGTGAGCTCCGGACGGTCACCGGCCACCGCAGGCTCACGCGAGGTGATCTTGGTGGCGTTCTCGGCGGCGGCGGGCACCTCGACGGTGACCTGCTCGCCGGCACCGGCGCTCGGGGCCGGCTCCACGGCACCGGCCCGCACGGTGATCACCGGGGTGTCACCGGTGGGCTCGGCCTCGACGGTGTAGGCGCCACCGAAGATGGAGTGCACCACCTTGGCGCCTTCCTTGACCTCGACCACGTCGACCAGCAGACCGGATCCGATCCGGGCCGCCAGCCGGCCGGCGACCTCTTTGCCCTCGGCGGTGGCGGCGATCAGCACCGCGGCCGGGGTCGCCGATTCGGTCAGCGAGGCCAGCACGTCGACGGTCGGGGTGACCAGGTAGCCCTCCACCACGTCGGACTCGGCGATGTAGATCTTGGCGGCGCCGGCCTCCTTCAGCCCGTCGACCAACGGGGCGGCGGCGCCGGGGGCGCCGACGACGACCGCGGACGGTTCGCCGAGCGCACGCGCGGCGGTGATCAGTTCGGAGCTGACCTTCTTCAGCGCTCCTTCGGCGTGCTCGACGAGCACGAGTACTTCAGCCATGTTTGTTTACTTCCGTCTCTGTGAGTCTGGGCGCTTAGATGATCTTCTGGCCGACCAGGTACTCGGCGATCTTGGTGCCGCCGTCGCCTTCGTCGGTCACCTTCTCGCCGGCGGTCTTCGGCGGCTTCGGCGTGGAAGCGGTCACCTTGGACCCGGCGTTGGCGACCCCGACCTCGTCGGCCTCGACCCCGATCTCGGCCAGGGTGAGCACGGTGACTTCCTTCTTCTTGGCGGCCATGATGCCCTTGAAGGACGGGAAGCGCGGCTCGTTGATCTTCTCGTTGACGCTCACCACCGCCGGCAGCGACGCCTCCAGGGCGAACACGCCGTCGTCGGTCTCCCGCTCGCCGGTGACCTTGCCGTCCTCGACAGCCAGTTTGCGCAAGTGGGTCAGCTGCGGCAGGCCCAGGTACTCGGCGATGATCGCCGGAACCGCGCCGCCGACGCCGTCGGTGGACTCGTTGCCGGCGATGACCAGCTCGGTGCCCTCGATGGCGCCGAGGGCCCGGGCCAGCGCCCAGCCGGTCTGCACCACGTCAGAACCCTTCATGCCGTCGTCGAGCAGGTGCACGGCCTTGTCGGCCCCCATCGACAGCGCCTTGCGGATCGCCTCGGTGGCCCGCTCGGGGCCGGCGGTCAGCACGGTGACCGTGCCCTCGGCGCCTTCCCGCTCACGGATCAGCAGCGCCTCTTCGACGGCGCGCTCGTTGATCTCGTCGAGCACGGCGTCGGCGGCGTCACGGTCCAGCGTGAAGTCACTGTCGCTGAGCTTGCGCTCCGACCAGGTGTCTGGGACCTGTTTGATCAGGACCACGATGTTCGTCATGAGTGTGGTTCGTCCTCCTCGAAGGGGTCCTGCGACGGCCGGCCACAGGACTGGGTCACGATTCACGCAGCCGCACGGCAATGTTACTGATAAGTAACTTAGCGCGGTTCGCGTGTACAGAGTAGCGGGTCGTGATAGAGCCACTGCGGGGTAGCCGGTTCGCGTAGCGCACGGTTCGGGTTAGCCTGCCTAGGCAATGAAATCCACTGAGGGTCCCGACTCCCCCGCCGACACCACCCTGGTGCTGACCGGCGAGCGGACCATTCCCGGGCTCGACGTCGAGAACTACTGGTTCCGCCGCCACGAGGTCGTCTATGAACAGTTGGTGCCGCGCTGCGCCGGGCTCGACGTACTGGAGGCCGGCTGCGGGGAGGGTTACGGCGCCGATCTGATCGCACGCGCGGCCCGCCGGGTGATCGGCTTGGACTACGACGACGCCGCGGTGGCGCATGTACGAGCCCGCTATCCACGGGTGGAGGCCATCCAGGGCAATCTCGCCGCGCTGCCGCTGCCCGACGCCGCGGTGGACGTCGTGGTCAATTTTCAGGTCATCGAGCACCTGTGGGACCAGGCGCAGTTCATCGCCGAGTGCGCTCGGGTGCTGCGTCCCGGCGGGCTGTTGATGATCTCCACCCCCAACCGGATCACCTTCTCCCCCGGCCGCGACACCCCGATCAACCCGTTCCACACCCGCGAGCTCAACGCCGCCGAGCTGACCGAGCTGCTCGTCGACGGCGGCTTCGTCCTGGAGGCGATGCTCGGGGTCTTTCATGGGCCGGCCCTGCGCGAGATGGACGCCCGGCACGGCGGCTCGATCATCGACGCCCAGATCGAACGGGCGCTGGCCGACGCGCCATGGCCCCAGCAGCTGACGCGCGACGTCGCAGCGGTGCGCACCGCGGACTTCGACATCGTCGAGGACGGCCTTGCGCACGACAGCCCGGATATCGATGACAGTTTGGATCTGGTTGCGATCGCGGTGCGGCCGTGAGCGAAAAGCCCTCAGTGCCGGGTCTTTTCACCCTGGTGCTGCACACCCACCTACCGTGGCTGGCCCACCACGGCCGCTGGCCCGTCGGTGAGGAGTGGCTCTACCAATCCTGGTCGGCGGCGTACCTGCCGCTGATGCGGGTGCTGCGGACACTTGCCGCCGAGGGCCGGCGCAACCTGCTCACCCTCGGGGTGACGCCGGTGGTCGCCGCCCAGCTCGACGACCCCTACTGCCTCGACGGCATGCACCACTGGCTGGCGAACTGGCAGCTGCGCGCCGCCCAGGCCACCACCTTGGCGGATCTGCGCGACTTCGGCCGGCACGAGTGCGCCGCGGCCGAGCAGGCCCTCGAGGACTTCGCGCTGCTGTGGCGCCACGGCGCCAGCCCGCTGCTGCGCGAGCTGGCCCAGGCCGGCACCGTCGAACTGCTCGGCGGTCCGCTGGCCCACCCGTTCCAGCCGCTGCTGGCGCCGCGGCTGCGGGAGTTCGCGTTGCGCGAGGGCCTGGCCGACGCCCGAGCGCGGCTGGCCCATTCCCCCACCGGGATCTGGGCGCCGGAGTGCGCGTACGCGCCCGGCATGGAGCAGGGCTACGCCGCCGCGGGGGTCTCGCACTTCATGGTCGACGGCCCGTCGCTGCACGGCGACACCGCGCTGGGCCGCCCGGTCGGTGCGACCGACGTGATCGCGTTCGGCCGCGACCTGCAGGTCAGCTATCGGGTGTGGTCGCCGAAGTCGGGCTACCCGGGCCACGACGCCTACCGGGACTTCCACACCTACGACCACCGCACCGGGTTGAAGCCGTCGCGGGTGACCGGCCGCAACGTCGACCCCGAGCACAAGGCGCCGTATGACCCCCAGCGCGCCGACGCCGCGATCGACACCCACGTCGCCGATTTCGTCGAGGTGGTTCGCAACCGGCTGCGGGCCGAGGCAGAGCGGATCGGCCGCCCCGCCCATGTGATCGCCGCGTTCGACACCGAGCTGTTCGGCCACTGGTGGTACGAGGGGCCGACCTGGCTGGCCCGGGTGCTGCGGGCGCTGCCCGAGGCCGGGATTCGGGTCGGCACGCTCTCGGATGCGATCGGCGCCGGGTTCGTCGGCGATGCGGTCGAACTGCCGCCCGGTTCGTGGGGTTCGGGTAAGGACTGGCGGGTGTGGGCCGGGGAGAAGGTGGCCGACCTGGTGCAGCTGAACACCGAGGTGGTCGACACCGCGCTGGGTGCCGTGGACAAGGCCCTGGCGCAGACGGCGGGGCCGAGCACCCGCGACCGGGTCGCCGACCAGATCCTGCGCGAGGCACTGCTGACGGTGTCCAGCGACTGGCCGTTCATGGTGAGCAAGGACTCCGCCGCCGACTACGCCCGCTACCGGGCGCAGCTGCACGCCCACGCCACCCGGGAGATCGCCGACGCGCTGGCGTCGGGCCATCGCGACGTGGCCGAACGGCTGGCCGAGGGGTGGAATCGGGCCGACGGCCTGTTCGGTGCCCTGGATGCCCGTAGGCTGCCACGGTGACCCCCCGCTCGACCTCCCCATTGCGCTACCTAGTGCGCGCGTTGGGGGCACCTCGTCAGAACGGACCAGCCGCGTGAAGATCCTGATGGTGTCGTGGGAGTACCCACCGGTGGTGATCGGCGGCCTGGGCCGGCACGTGCATCACCTGTCCACCGCGCTGGCCGCCGCGGGCCACGACGTCGTCGTGTTGGCTCGCCGGCCCTCCGGCACCGACCCGACCACCCACCCGCTGTCGGACGAGATCAGCGAGGGCGTACGGGTGGTCGCCGCGGCCCAGGACCCGCACGAGTTCTCCTTCGGCGACGACATGATGGCCTGGACCCTGGCAATGGGTCACTCCATGGTGCGCGCCGGACTGTCGTTGAAAACCGATGGCGGCCAGACCTTGTGGCGCCCCGATTTGGTGCACGCCCACGACTGGCTGGTGGCGCACCCCGCGATCGCCCTGGCCGAATTCTACGATGTGCCGTTGGTGTCGACGATCCATGCCACCGAGGCCGGGCGGCACTCCGGCTGGGTGTCGGGTCCGCTGAGCCGTCAGGTGCACGCGGTGGAATCCTGGCTCGTGCGCGAATCCGACTCGCTGATCACCTGTTCGGCCTCCATGCGCGACGAGATCATTGACCTGTTCGGTCCCGGGCTGGCCGAAACCACCGTGATTCGCAACGGAATCGACGCCGCCCGCTGGCCGTTCGCCCGCCGCCGGCCCCGCACCGGACCGCCGGAGCTGCTGTTCGTCGGGCGCCTCGAATACGAGAAGGGCGTCCACGACGCCATCGCCGCGCTGCCGCGGATCCGGCGAGCACACCCGGGAACGACGCTCACCGTCGCCGGTGACGGCACCCAACAGGACTGGCTGATCGAATGCGCCCGAAAGTACCGGGTGCTCAAGGCCACCCGGTTCGTCGGACGACTGGATCATGAGGAACTGTTGGCGATGTTGCACCGCGCGGACGCCGCCGTGCTGCCCAGCCACTACGAGCCGTTCGGGCTGGCCGCACTGGAGGCCGCTGCGGCCGGAACCCCGCTGGTCGCATCGAACGTCGGCGGGCTGGGCGAGGCCGTGATCGACGGCGACACCGGTATGTCGTGTCCGCCGCGCGATGTGCGGGCGCTGGCCTCGGCGGTGTGCGCGGTGCTCGACGACCCGGCCGCGGCGCAACACCGCGCCGTGGCCGCCCGGGAGCGGCTCAGCGCCGACTTCGACTGGCACACCGTGGCCGACGAGACCGCGCAGGTCTACCTGGCCGCCAAGCGTCGCGAGCGGGAACCTCAGCCGCGCCGGCCGATCATCGAGCACGCGCTACCGGACCGGTAACGCCCGGGTGTGGGACCGGATCGCCGCCGTAGTCACGCACCATCGGTCGTGGCTGGTGGCACTGGTGGTCCTGGCCGCCTCCGCCGCACTAATGGCGTTGGGCGGCCACAACACCGACGCCACCGCCTCACCCACGCTGCTGCCCGGGTCCTCGGAGGCCGCTGCGGTCGCCGCGGCGCAGCGCGAGTTCCCCGGGGGCGATCGCGCGACCGCGATCCTGGTCGTCACCCGCCACGACGGCTCGGTGTTGACGCAGGCCGATCTGGCAGCGGTCGAGCAGGCCCGCGACCGGATGCAGCAGGTGCCGCAGGCACTACCCGGCCCGCCGGCGCCGGCACCGGTCTCCGGCGATGGCAAAGCGGCGATCGCCACCGCACAGCTGAGCGCCGCGCTATCCGGATTCGAGCTTCGTGACACGGTGCAGACACTGCGCGAGGCGGTCAGCGACGGGCTGCCCGGCCCGCTGAGCGCGCACCTGACCGGCGGCCCCGCCTTCGGCGCGGACATCGCCAATGCCTTCTCCGGCGCCAACATCACCTTGCTGGCGGTGACCGCGCTGGTGGTCGCCCTGCTGTTGATCGTCACCTACCGCTCCCCGGTGCTGTGGCTGCTGCCACTGCTGGTCGTCGCCTTCGCCGACCGGGTCGCCACCGTGGTGGGCGGGCTGATCGCGAATGCGACCGGGGCCACCTTCGACGGCTCGACGTCCGGGATCACCAGCGTGTTGGTGTTCGGCGCCGGCACGAACTACGCACTGCTGCTGATCTCGCGTTACCGCGAGGAATTGCGCCGCTCCCCAGAGCACCGCAGCGCGCTGCGCGCCGCCGTCCGTGCCGCCGGCCCGGCGATCGTGGCCAGCAACGCCACGGTGGTGCTGGCGCTGCTGACCCTGATCGCCGCGAGTATTCCGAGCACCCGCAGCCTGGGCATCTGCGCGGCCAGCGGGCTGGTGGTGGCCGCGGTGTTCGTTCTGCTCGTGCTGCCCCCGCTGCTGGCGTTGTGCGGACGAAACGTCTTCTGGCCGTTCATTCCCCGTGTCGGCGAGGGCTCGGCGAACACCGGCTGGCGCCGAGTCGCCGACGCGGTGGGCCGCCGGCCGCTCCCGGTCTGCGTGATTGCGGTGGTGGTGCTGGCGCTGTTGACGACCGGGTTGTTCGGGGCCCGGATCGGCCTTTCCCAAACCGAGCAGTTCCGGGTCCGCGCCGACTCGGTGACAGGCTTCCAGACCCTCGCCGAACACTTCCCGGGCGGGGCATCCGACCCGACGGTCATCATCGGGTCCACTGCCCGCACAGCACAGCTGCGGGAGGCCATCACGGCGGTCCCCGGGGTGACGTCGGCGGTTCCCACCGGCGCGTCGCCGGCCGGCTCGACCCGGTGGTCGGTCGTGATCGACGCCGCGCCCTCGACCGGCGGCGCCTTCGACACGGTTACCGCACTGCGGGATTCGGTCCGCACCGTGGACCCCGGTGCGCTGGTGGGCGGTGCCGACGCCCAGGGCCTCGACATCCGCGACGCCGCAGACCGCGACCGCAAGGTGCTGATCCCGGCGATCCTTGCGGTAGTCCTGGTGGTGCTCTACGTGCTGTTGCGGGCCGCGCTGGCCCCGCCGGTGCTGGTCGCCGCGACCGTGCTCAGTGCGATGGCCGCACTCGGACTGGGCGGCTGGGCCAGCATCCACTTGTTCGGTTTCCCCGCGCTCGACGACGGCACACCGCTGTACGCGTTCCTGTTCCTGGTCGCGCTCGGGGTGGACTACACCATCTTCCTGGTGACGCGTGCCCGCGAGGAGAGCGGCGAACACGGCACCCGCGCCGGAATGGTGGCCGCGGTCGCCGCCACCGGCGGCGTGATCACCAGCGCGGGAATCGTTCTGGCGGCGGTGTTCTGCGTGCTCGGTGTATTACCGCTGATCGTGCTGACCCAGTTGGGCATCATCGTCGGGGTCGGGATCCTGCTGGACACCTTCGTGGTGCGGACCCTGGTCATTCCGGCATTGTTCACCCTGATCGGCGACCGGATCTGGTGGCCGTCCAGACCCGTCCGACTCTAAGCGCTTGTCGCGGCCGCGATTCCGATGTCGATCCATTCGCCGAGCCGACGCCTGCTGCGCAGGTACTCGCCATCGATGTGGACCCAGCCGCGCATGGTCCGCCCGCCCATCTGCATGGGCTGCGCGGCGGTGGTTCGCAAAAGCTGTTCGGCGCTGTTGGCACCGACCCGCACCAGCAGCCCGCCCTCAGCGCTGGCCGCGACCGCGATTCTGCCGGCGACGAGGAACGCCAGCCCACCGAACATCGCTTGTTCGCGGACCGGTGGACCATCGGCGAACATCTCCCGCACCCGGGCCGCCAGCTGCCCGTCGTAGGCCACTATGACCCCGACTGTGCGTGCCAGCGCCGGATCGCCTCGGCGAACTGCTCGGGGGCATCGGAGGGCACAAAGTGGCCGGCACCCTTGACGATCACGGTCTCGTGATCAGCCAGCATCTGCTCCCACCGCCGTAATTCGTTGTCCCCGAAGGCGAAGTCGGCGTCGCCCCAGATGATCAGCGCCGGGAGCGCCGCTATGTCGGGCAACCCGGATTCGATGTCGGCGAGGAAGGCGCGGCTGGCGGTGATCTCGCGGGGAAACACCGCCGAGGCCTCCCGCCGTGCGGCGCTGTCGAGGGCTTTCTGGTAGTGGGCCATCTCCTCGCCGGTGGGCTTGGTGAGCCGGTGGCCGACGGGGATCATGACGTTGACGAAGAGGTTGAACTGCCGGATCAGCAGGCGTCCGATCGGGCTGCCCATCACGTGGGACATGATCTGCACCAGCGGAGCACCGACCGGCCAGGCCCAGGTGTTGGTCAGTACCAGCCGGTCAAAGACCTTCGGGTGTTGCTGCACCGCGGCCAACCCGATCGGCCCGCCCCAGTCGTGTGCCACCACCGTGACCCCGCTCAGCGCGAGTGCTTCGACGAACGCCCCGACCACCGCAGCGTGTTCGGCGGGCAGATACCGGTATCCGGGCGCCGCCGAGGACAGCCCGAATCCGGGGTAATCCACCGCAACGCAACGAAAGTCTGGTCGTAATGCTGCGATGACCTCACGGTAGTCGAACGACCAGGTCGGGTTGCCGTGCAAGAACAGCAGCACCGGCCCCGATCCCTCATCCACGTAATGCACGCGGTGCCCGCCGAGGTCGAGGAATCGGCTCTCGAACGGGAACAACTCGTCGTCGACCCAGGCGGGCCTCTCCGCGACCGTCATGGCCACCCCTCCTGACTGACTTGATATAATCAAGTGAACTTTACAATAGCAAGTAGGTGGCGATGAGTCGAGACTACGGTCAGTACTGTGGACTGGCCCGGGCCCTGGATGTGGTGGGCGACCGATGGAACCTGTTGATCGTCCGCCAGCTCCTTACCGGACCGGCCCGCTACCGCGAGTTGCGCGACGGGCTGCCGGGGATCGCGACGAACCTGCTGACCGATCGCCTCCGCGACCTGGAGACCGCCGGTGTGCTCGAACGGCGCTTGTCCGACGACGGCCGCGCCGTCACCTACGCGCTCACCGAATGGGGCGCGCAACTGCGCGAGCCCATCTACGCGCTGGTCCGCTGGTCGACGCCGCTGATGATCCGCGGCCCGCAGGGCGACGAGTTTCGGGCCGAGTGGCTGCTGCTGGCACTCCCCGCGCTGTTCGCCGGCCGCAAACCTGCGGATCGCTCCACCGTGGGAGTCGCCGTGGACGGCGGAATGGTTCAGCTGCGAGCCACCAAGTCCGGCATCGAGGTGGGCATGCCCGACGGGCGCGAGCTTGACGCCGTGCTGCACACCGAGGCATCCGTGGCTCTCGGGCTCGCGGCAGGTGTGTTGTCCCTTGATGATGTTGCCGCCCTGGTGGAGATCGACGGTGACGAAGCAGCCCTGCGAACCCTTTTCGGCGCGCCCGGCAAGGCGTCTACAGTGCCGCCAGATACCGCACCCGGTCCGCGATAACCCGTTGCGACACATCGGTATCGGGTGCCAGCAGATCGAACGCGTGCGGGCAGCCGGGGTACAGGTGCAGCTCGACGGGGACGCCGGCGGCCAGCAGCCGGTGCGCGAAAATAACGTCTTCTTCGGCGAAGATGTCGAGCCCGCCGACGTCGAGATAGGCCGGCGGCAGACCGGTCAGGTCATCGGCGCGGGCCGGCGCGGCATAGCCGTCGGCGGCCGCACCGGCCAGCAGCGCACCCCAGCCGGTGACGTTGTCGTCATGGCTCCAGGTGAGCAGGGTGCTCGCAGCGTCGGCGCCATCACACGTCCGGTCGTCGAGCATCGGGTAGATCAACAGCTGAGCCGCGATCGCCGGGCCGCCTCGGTCCCGGGCCAGCAGGCACACACCGGCGGCCAGCCCCCCACCGGCGCTGTCGCCCATCACGGCCAGCCGGGCGGCGTCGACGCCCAACTCGGCGGCATGACCGGCCAGCCAGCACAGCGCCGCATAGCAGTCCTGAAGCGGAACCGGATGCGGAAACTCCGGGGCGACCCGGTAGTCGACGACCAGCATCGGCACCCCGGACGCGGCGACGTAGCCGCGCACCGCCGCGTCGTAGAGCGCACCCAGGCGTGCCCAGTCCAGGATCATCCCGCCGCCGTGCAGATACAGTGCCGCACTTCCCGGCTGCTCAACGCCCGAGCACCGATACCATCGCAGTCCGAGCGTGCCGCCCTCGTAAGTCAGCGAGAACTCTTGGACCTCAACGCCGGTGACCGGTGGCCGAGACGCCAACGCCTGGTTGAACAGGTGGCCCGCGTTGCGGCGACGGGTGGCGACGTCCCCGACCGCCGGCGGGGGCACCTGCTCGGCGCCGTCGCGCATCGCCAGCAACGCCGCGAGCACCTGGGGGTCGGGCGGTCCGGCCATCAGCGCTCCGTCTCCATCGGTGGATCGTGTCGTCCGCTACGGTAACGCCGGAGGAGGTGACCGGTCAGTCCCATGCCACTACTGAGCGCCCTGCGCCTGAACATGACCAATGTCCCCGGCGCCGAGCATGCCGAGCGTTACCGGACGGCGCTGGAGATGGCGTCCTACGCCGAGGCCCACGGGGTGACCGCGATCGGTTGCGAAGAACATCACCTCGCGGCCACCGGATGGTTACCGGCCCCGCTGCTGATGGCCGCTGCCGTCGCCGGATGCACCACGACCATCCGCATCAGCGTGGGCGCGCTGCTGGTGCCGCTCTACGATCCGATCCGGCTGGCCGAGGACATCGCCGTGCTCGATCAGCTATCCGCCGGGCGAGTCAGCTTCGTGGCCGGAATCGGATACCGCCCAACCGAATACCAGGCCGTCGGCAAGGATTTCCGGCGACGTGGCCGGCTGATGGACGAATGCCTGACCGTGCTGCTGCAAGCCTGGGGCGAGGAACCGTTCGAGCTCCACGGCCAGCTGATCGACGTGACACCCAAGCCGTACACCAAGCCGCACCCGATGCTGCTCATCGGCGGCATGAGCGTCGCGGCGGCCCGGCGGGCGGCCCGGTTCGGGCTGCCGTTCTCGCCGCCGATGCCGATGCCCGACCTCGAAGCGGTCTATCTGGCCGAACTCGCCCGCAACGGCAAGCAGGGGTTCGTGTTCAGCCCCGAAAACGGAAACACCGTCACGCATCTGAGCGCCGACCCGGACAAGGCCTGGGACCGCTGCGGCGACTACTTCCTCAACGAGGCACGCGAATACGCCTCCTGGGCGGTGCCGGAAGTGCCGCGCCCCAACGAAACCCCGGTGGGCACCGTCGCGGAGCTACGCCGGGCCGGCACGGTGGAGGTACTGACGCCAAAGGAGCTGATCGCACAGTGCCGCGCCGGCCGGGCCGGGGTGACCCTGCATCCGCTGATCGGCGGCCTACCGCTCGACGACGGCTGGGAGAGCCTGCGTCTGCTGGCCGAACAGGTACTGCCGGAACTGGAATCCTGACGCCTCACGCCTGGACCGCAGCCGCGGGGACCATGCGATCGGCGCCCCAGCTGCGCTGGAGGTAGCCCAGCACCCGGTCCAATTCGGTCTGGGTCACCGCGGCCTGCTCGCCCGGTTCCAGCGGATCGAAGTGGAAGATGTAGAGCCGCGACGCGAACTGCTCGAACGGCAGCGACGCCTCGCCGAAGCGTTCACCGTTCCCAGCGGTGCTGACCACCACACCGTCGCCCCAGTCCTGCCCACTGTCGTTATTCGGGTTGTAAAAGTACACCCGCATGGCCCCCTCGGGGTCCAGGCCCACCCGCAGCACGGTGATCGCATGCCAGCCGACGAAGCGGGCGGCGCTGTCGGTTACGGCGATGCCGGCCGGCTGCGGGTGGATCAGCGGCTGATTGCCGTTGTAGAACGGGTGGTAGGCGGCGTAAAAGTGTCGCAGAAACCCTTCGAGCTCAACCAGATTGCCGGTCGCGACGTCGACGTTGATGCGGAAGCCGCGCCCGGACCACCAGCCGTGGAACTCCGGATTGACCCACCGGTGCGGGTCGCCGTCGCGGCCGACGCACCGCCGGAACATCTCGGCATAGATGCGGTCCAGATGCGGCACCACCAGCAACGAGACCGGATCGAGGTCGACGGGAAGGTGGGCGGCCACCCCGCCCCCGCTGTCCTTCGACGAGATCGGCTGCCCCTCGAAGTGCATGACGATCTCGTCGTCGCGCGCCGCCCAGGCGATCGTCTGCAGCAGGTAGTCGGGGTCGTTGTAGGACCACATCGACAGTGCGCGCGCTGCTTGGCAGGTCGGGTTGTCACCCTGCCCGACCCCGAGCGGCAGCCCGAGCATCGACAGCGTCCCCGCCAGCAGCCAGGTGTGCGGATCCTGCGCCTGTCCGAACACCTGGGTGAGCCGCTCCCGGGACGCCTTGGAGACCGGCAGCGCCAATTGACGCCACAGCGACGGCGCCACCGGCGGCTGGTAGAGGATGCCGCGCTCCAGCAGCAGCGCCAGCCCGTAGATGCACTGGGCCGTCTCGACGTGCACCGCCCCCGAGATCAGGCTGTGCACCAGATCGTGGAAGCAGAGCAGGCTGTCGCGGCCGGTGCTGGACAGGCCCAGCGCCTCGCCGAGCAGATAGTCGCTCTTTTCCAGCAGGAACCGCAGCAGCACTGCGTGATACGGCGACACCAGCCCGGTGTCATGCATCGACCGCGCGAAGCCGGCCGCCTCGTACTGCAGGGTCGGCTCGTCCATCGATTCCAGCCGGCTGCGATACACCTGGACCCCGGGATCTTCCCGACAGCCGTCGGTGGTGCCGTACAGGCTGGTGATCAACCGATCGGTGCCCACCGCACCGCTGCCCAGATCGATGCTGGGATCACTGCGCACGATCGAGATCTGGGTGATCATCGCCTTGATCTGGTCGACCTGGATGGGCCGCTGACGCAGAATCCGCCAGATCTCCTCGACCAGCCGGTCCAGAACGCCGTCGTAACCGAGCTCCTCGACCAGGTACCCGAACAGGTCGCGGGTCAGCCGCGCCATCCGGCCCTGCAGTTCGCGCTCCGCCTCGGTCGGCGGGGCCAACAGCAGCGACAGGTTGATCGCCAGCACCTGCGACAGATGGTGCCGCGCCTGCTCGGCGGTGATCAGCGGATGGTTGTACTCGGCGTTGGCCACCGCGAGCAGACGCAGTTCGTTGACCGCCTCCAGCACCACGGTGTCAGGATTTGCGCTGCGCAACGAACCGGTGGTCAGCACCGGCAGCAGGGTGCGCGGCGACGCCCAGTCCGTGCCCAGGAACAGCCCGGCCTCTTCCAGCGCCGCGCTGCGGGCCCGTACCGCCGCACAGCCACCCGGCTGCAGCAACACCAGCCGCAGCCCGTCCAGAACACGGCGCAGCCGGTTCGCCTTGCCCAGTGTTCCAGCCTCCGCCAACGCCCTGGTCGCGTCGTCGAGCCTGCTCAGACGACTTTCCAGGGTCGCTAGGTCACCGTTTGTCTGGCCCTCCGGTGAATTCCCATTCACAACGGGTTCCTCACGTGCGTGCCGCCTCAGAGGTAGAAGTCAAGCTCTTCTTGCCGCTTGAGCAACTGCCGCATCTCATACGGATCCTCACCGAAGAAGTAGACCAGACCCCAGTGGGTGCCGAATGCGGTGCGCTTGGTGACAGTCTCTTCGAGCGGTGCGGTCAGTTCGTGCGATTCGAAGTACTGGTGGTCCTCGGTCTCCTCCGGGATGGCAAGGGTGCTGACCACCCGGCGGCGCGGATACACCCCGAAACAGCCCGCGTGCCCTTTGGCGTCGATGACCTCGCGCGGGAAGAACTGCTGCAGTTCCTCCTCGGTAGTCTTCGGGTCGAACGCCAGCGCCAGCGCCTGGTAGCCGTTGAATCCGTAGACGCGCTCCAACAGTTCGAAGACCTTGAAACCCGGCGGCCGGTAGGCGACCTCACCGAAGTACATCTCTCCGTCGCTGGTCACGAAGTACTCGGGGTGGACGAAACCGAAATCGATGTCGAAGGTCTTGATCAACTTCTCGATCTGAGCGGTGATCTGCGGCCGGTAGCGTTCCAATTCCGGCGACGCCGGTACGAATACCGAGTAGCCGAGGGTGACGTACTCGGAAATATTGAGAAACCGGATCTTCCCGTTGTGCACCCACGCCTCGACGGCGAACTCCCAGCCGTCGAGATGTGATTCCATCAATGCCGGGAATTCTTCGTCGGGAATCGAGTCGATGTCATCGGGAGCCCGGATCACCCGGTGGCCGAGGCAGCCGGCCTTGTCGAAGGCCTTGAAATGGATCGGGTCGTTGGGGTCGCCGTCGAGTTTCAACAGCGTCTGGTTGACCCGTTTGAGGAACCGGATGACGTCGTCGCGGTCGTGCGCCTCCTCGAAGATGCCGACCCGAATTCCACCCAGCTGAGCACGGCGCTTCATCAGCGATTTGTCGCGTAGCAGCATCGCTTGACCGAGCAGCCGCGGGTTGTCCAGCAGGACGGAGTTGATCGCCCCCGCCCATTCCACGGTCTCTTCGAAGAGTGGGATCGCGACGTCGACGCCGCGCTCCTTGAGTGTTTCGGCGATCTCCATCGACCGCTCGTTCAGGCGCTCGAAGTTCCAGGCGATGTAGGGAATAGCGTGCTGCTGACAGTATTCTTCGGCCCAGTCCGGCGCGACGACCACGTATCGGCGGTCGAAACGGTCCACTGCATCGATGGCGTTCAAACTCCAGCCGAGTAACGCGATATAACCCTTCTCCGGGTTGCGGTGGTTCTGGTCATTACGGGTCTTCGAAACATCCGTCAAATCCGTCAAAACGCCCTCCCTCTTTTCGACCCTCTTCGCGTGCGATCCTCGCCCCACGGTACCCGCGGCGTTCCGCCGCTGAGCGGGTCAGGCGAAGGCTGATCGGTCCGCCGGTGTGGTCCCGGCCGGTGCCGACCGCTCGCCGACCGGACCGGCTGATCCCCCGCCGATCCACCTGGTCAAACCGCTCTTTCGTGGCCAATTAATGGTTAACCGGCTCCCCGTTGTTTGGGTGCAAACCCCGGCGGGTACCGCCCAAACCAACGAGCCTGCGGAAGGAGCGTCCGTGGTCGAACGACACACGTGTTCGCTCATCGGCGAAGTCGGCTTGCCGCAGAATTCCTGCGCCGACAAAAGGTGCTTCGAGAGCTGGCAGGCGCACATTCGGCGCAATGTGCTCGCCGCCGTTGCCGCTTTCGTGGCGGCTCGCCGTTCGGCTGAGCTCGGCGGTACCGGCGTGCCCATCGCCGGCGACATCCTGGTCGACTTCATCGGCGGCAAATGCCTGCGCGCGACGTTCACCTACCTGGGCTGGCTCTGCGGAGCCGGCCCCAGCCGGGCCGCGCTGACAGCCGCGTCGAGCATGGAGTTGCTGCACACCTTCGCGCTGATGCAAGACGACGTGATGGACGACTCCGCCACCCGGCGCGGCCGGCACGCGGCGCACCGGCAGTTCGCGGAATGGCATCACCGGCGCGGCCTGCCGGGATCGTCGCGACGATTCGGCCAATCCGGCGCCGTGTTGCTGGCCGACCTGTGCCTGATCTGGGCCGAGCAGATGCTGCGCGAATCCGGCTTGCAGAGCGAGCAGCTCCAGCGGGCCTGGCCACGCTACGACGCGATGCGCACCGAACTCGCGGTGGGTCAATTCGCCGACCTCGCAAGCAATCTGCGGGACCGTCCCGATCTGGAAGCCGTCCTCGATGTCGCGCGGCGCAAGTCAGGAAACTACACGGTGCGCCGTCCGCTGGAGATCGGCGCAGCTATGGCCGGCTGCAGTGACGCCACCCTGGCCGGGTTGGGCACCTACGGCGGCGAGATCGGCGAAGCATTCCAGCTGCGCGACGACCTCTTGGGAGTGTTCGGCTCACCCGACACGACCGGAAAGCCCAGCGGCGACGACCTGCGCGAGCGCAAGCCGACCAGTGTCGTGGTCACCGCCTACCACATGGCCGACGCGCCGACCCGACGCGAACTCGCCGAACTGATGAAGCAAGCCGACGTCGACAGCCGTGCCGTCGACCGGTGGCGCGCGCTGATCGTGCACACCGGCGCGGTGGAGGCCATCGAGAAGATGATCGCCGAGAATCTGGTAACCGCGCGCATTGCGCTGGACGACATGGCAATCGGGGAAAACGTTCGGACCGCGCTGGCCCATATGGCCACCGCCTGCACGGAGCGTTCCCGATGACGCGCACGGTAGGCGGCCGCACCGACCATGTCGTGGTGGTCGGTGCGGGCCTGTCGGGCCTGTCGGCGGCACTGCACCTGGCCGGGCGCGGGCGAGAAGTCACCGTGATCGAGCGGGAGCCGTGGCCGGGCGGACGCGCCGGCCGGCTGGATATCGGCGGCTACCGGATCGACACCGGCCCCACGGTGCTGACCATGCCCGACCTTATCGACGAGGCGTTTGCCGCCGTCGGCGAATCGCTTACCGACCGACTGGAACTACTCGCCGTGGATCCGGCCTACGAGGCCAGATTCGCCGATGGCAGCGCGCTGAACGTCCACGCCGATGCCGAACGGATGGCCAGCGCTGTCGAGGAGTTCGCCGGCCCCGACCAGGCTGCCGGATACCTGAAGTTGCGGGACTGGCTGACCCGGCTGTATCGCATCGAGATCGACCGCTTCATCGGCGCCAACTTCGACACTCCGCTGGCTCTACTGAACCCGCCGTTGATGCGGCTGGCCGCAATCGGCGGATTCCGCGCCTGGGACACCATGGTCAAGCGCTACGTCAGCGACCGCCGATTGCGCCGGGTGTTCACCTTCCAGTCGCTCTACGCCGGGGTGGCACCCCAACACGCGCTGGCGGCCTACGCGGTGATCGCCTATATGGACACCGTTGCCGGCGTGTTCTTTCCGCGCGGCGGCATCCGGGCGCTGCCGGATGCCTTGGCTGCCGCAGCTTCTCGCGCCGGAGTGCGGTTCACCTACGGTGCGGCCGTCACCGCACTGGAACGCCGCGGAGACCGGATCACCGCGGTCCGCACCGACCGTGATGATGCGATCCCCTGCGATGCGCTGGTGCTGACCAGCGAACTGCCTCAAGCTTACGAACTGTTGGGCCGCACGCCCCGTCGTCTCCGAGCGCTGCGGGCCTCGCCGTCGGCGGTGGTGATACACGTGGGCTGTGATCGGCTGCGGCCGACGACCGCGCATCACACCATCCTGTTCGGCGAGGCGTGGCATGAGACATTCACCGACATCATCGGCGCGGGACAACTGATGCGCGACCCGTCGCTGCTGGTCACCCGCCCCACGGCCAGCGATCCCGGGCTGGCCCCGGCCGGACGTGACCTGCTGTACGTGCTCGCGCCCGCGCCCAACCTGTCCACCGGGACGGTCGACTGGCCGGCGATCGGGCCGGCCTACGCAGCGGGCCTGGTCGACACGGTGCGCGATCGGCTGCAGCCGGCTCTACGCGATAGCGCCGAAGTGCTCGAGGTCGTCACCCCCGCCGACTGGGCCCGCCGCGGGATGGCGGCGGGCACGCCGTTCGCGTTGGCGCACACCTTCAGCCAGACCGGACCGTTCCGCCCGGCCAACACCATCCGCGGCATCGGCAACGCGGTGCTGGCCGGCTCGTCGACGGTACCGGGCGTGGGGGTTCCGACCGCGCTGATCTCCGGGCGGCTCGCCGCCGACCGCATCACCGGAACTGTCCGCCGCCACGCCTCGCACCTCGACCTGAAAGCACCCCTGCCATGATCCACAGCGAGTTGGCCGCCGCCGGCATCGACGACCCGCAGTTGCGCGCGGCGTATCGCCGCTGCCGAGAAATCAACGCCGCCCACGGCCGCACCTTCTTCCTGGCAACCCGGCTACTGGCGCCGGATCAACGCCCCGCGGTCCATGCCCTCTATGGATTCGCCCGCTACGCCGACGACATCCTCGACGACCTGGACCCGGACATCGGCGCCGAGGTTCGTGCCGAGCAACTCCAACGACTCGCCGATCGGTTCTTCGCCGAGGACGAGCGGCACGACGATCCCGTGCTGGCCGCCGTCAGCCACACGGTGCGCCGGTATGGCATCAGCACGGATCTGTTCGACGACTTCCTGGCCTCGATGCGGATGGACCTGACCATCACCGACTATCCCGACCGTGACGCACTCAACCACTACATGCATGGATCAGCGGAAGCCATTGGTCTGCAACTGCTTCCGATTCTGGGGGCGATCGGGCCCACCGACGAGGCCGCCCCCTACGCGGCGGCGCTCGGGCGCGCCTTCCAACTCACCAACTTCCTGCGCGATGTCGACGAAGACTTGATGCGGAACAGGATCTACCTACCCGCCGACGAACTCGATTCCTACGGCGTCGACCGAGAGTTGCTGATGTGGTGCCACAGTGCCCACCGCACCGACACCAAGGTGCGCAGCGCACTGACGGCCCAACACGCGATCGCCCGGCAGACCTACCGATTCGCCGCCCACGGGATCGCGCTGCTGGCGCCGCGGTCACGTCCTTGTGTGGCAACGGCTTTGACGCTGTACTCGGCCATCCTCGACCGCATCGAAGACAGCGGCTACGCGGTGTTCAACCGCCGGGCGACCGTTGGCAACGCACGACGGGCGCAAGTCGCAGCCGTCGGGCTGCTGCGCGCCTGGCGCGCACGGTCCGGCACCACCGCCGGGTCGGGACGCGCAGAGTTCGGTGCGGCATGACCGATCGATGGCAGTATCTGCTGGTGCTGGGCGCCTGCCTCGCCATCACCGCACCGCTGGAAGTGTTCGGCGACGGCGTCTACCGACGACCCCGCCGGACGCTGCGCGCCGTGCTCCCGGTTGCCGCGGTCTTCCTGATCTGGGATGAGGTGGCCGTCGCCGCGCGTGTGTGGACCTACGATCCGGCATACATCACCGGGCTGCATATCCCGTTCGGGGTGCCGATCGAAGAAGTGCTCTTCTTCATTGTGATTCCGCTCTGCGCGCTGCTGACCTACAACGCGGTCGGCGACATTCTCGCCCGGATGCGACGACGATGAGCGGTCTGGGTTACACCGCGCCGGCCATACTGAGCGTAATAGCCGTGTGCGCACTGGAATTGGGCTGGCTGCGCACCGGACTGTTCCGGCGCCCGGCCTACTGGCTGGCGATGCTGATCGCGCTCGGTTTCCAGGTGCCGGTCGATGGGTGGCTGACCAAACTCAGCGCTCCGATCGTCAGCTATGACGAGCGGCACACCAGCGGACTGCGATTCCCGTTCGACATTCCGGTCGAAGACTTTCTGTTCGGCTTCGCCATGCTGACCGCGGTGCTACTGCTCTGGGAGCGTCAACGTGCGCCCCGCTGACCAGCGCAGGCAGCGCATCGACCTGCCGGCAGCATTCGACGCGGGCTCGGGCAGCTACGACCGCCTGGTCGACGCGAACCCCGGCTACCACGACCACCTGCGTCTCTCCGCACGCCGTATGCGGCTGCCCGGACGCGGCACCGGGCTACGGCTGCTCGATGCCGGATGCGGCACCGGCGCCTCGACGGCCGCCCTGCTGTCGGTGGCCCCCGACGCCGAGATCGTGGCCGTCGACGCCTCGGCGGGCATGCTGGGCGCCGCGCGCGCAAAACCGTGGCCGGAATCGGTGCGGTTCATCCACACCCCGGTCGAGGAGCTGAGCCAACACGGCGTAACCGGGCCCTTCGACGGCATCCTGGCCGCCTACCTGGTGCGAAACCTGGCCGATCCCGACGCTCAGCTGCGACAGTTCCGTCAACTGCTGCGACCGGGCGGCACGCTGGCGGTTCACGAGTATTCCGTGCGCGATTCACCGGCCGCGATCGCGAGGTGGCATGCGGTGTGCTGGGGCATCATCATTCCCGCCGGATGGTGGCGCAGCCGGGACACCACCCTGTACCGCTACCTGTGGCGCAGCGTGCTGGCCTTCGACGGCGCGGCGGCCTTCCGGCGGCGTCTTGACGACGCCGGCTTCACCGCGGTGCACAGCGAAACGGTGCCCGGTTGGCAGGCCGACATCGTTCACACCTTCCTGGCGGATGTACCGCGATGAGCGATCCACGCCGCCAAACACATCGGGCCGCTGACGGATTGCCCAACGCCGCGGCCTTGCCGTCGCGGCCGCGGGTGGTGATCGTCGGCGCCGGCATCGCCGGGCTGGCCGCCGCGACCGGGTTGGCCGAACGCGGTGTCGCGGTCGTCGTCGCCGAACGGGAGAACTACCTCGGTGGCCGGGTCGGCGGCTGGACCGAACATCACGACGGCACCGAGGTCGCCATGAACCGCGGCTTCCATGCGTTCTTCCGCCAGTACTACAACCTGCGGGCTCTGCTGCGGCGGATCGACCCGCAGCTGCGCATGTTCACTGCTGTCGACGATTATCCGCTCGTCGACGGCGCGGGCCGGCTCGACACGTTCCGGGGCCTGCCGCAGCAGCCGCCGTGGAATGCGTTGGCGTTCGCGTTGCGCAGCCCCACGTTTCGGCTGCGCGACCTGGTCCGGTTGAATCCGCGAGCGGCCGCGCCACTCGCCGCCGTCTCAGTGCCGGAGGTCTACGAAGCACTTGACGGCATCGACGCGGACACCTTCCTGCGGACCATCAACTTCCCCGAGGCTGCACGGCATCTGGCCTTCGAGGTGTTCTCCCGCAGCTTCTTCGCCGACCCGGCCGAGCTGTCGGCCGCCGAACTGGCGACGATGTTCCACATCTATTTCCTGGGCTCCAGCGAAGGGCTGATCTTCGATGTCCCCGACGCCAATTACGACGTGGCATTGTGGAACCCGCTGCGGCGGTACCAGGAATCCGCCGGGGTCGACTTCCGGCTCGGCGTCGAGGTGCTGCGCATCGAAGCCGACCCGGCGCCGTCGTTTCGGATCGTGGACACGAAAGGCGAATGCCTCGACGCCGACGCGGTGGTATTGGCCACCGATGTGACAGGCCTGCAGCGGATCGTTTCGGCATCCCCGGGTTTGTGCGATGAGCGGTGGCGCACGCGGATACAGAGGCTGCGCACCGCACCCCCGTTCACGGTCCACCGGCTATGGCTGGATCGCCCGGTCGCAGCCGACCGGCCGGCGTTTCTGGGAACCGCCGGCCACCCGCCGCTCGACAACATCAGCGTGCTGGAGCGCTACGAACGCGAGGCAAGCACCTGGGCGCGCGAGCGGCGTGGCTCGGTCGTCGAATTGCACTGCTACGCCAACGGTTCGGCCAGTTCGGCAGCGACCGCGGTCCGTCAGCTGCACGCGGTGTATCCGGAGACCGCCCGGGCCGGCGTGCTGGCGCAACGGGAGCTGCACCGCGCCGACTGCCCGCTGTTTCCGCCCGGATCGCACGCGGACCGACCCGGGATCAGCACCCCGCAGCCGGGCCTGGTGCTGGCCGGTGACGGGATCCGGATCGACCTGCCGGTGGCCTTGATGGAACGCGCCGCCACCACGGGCTTCAGTGCCGCCAATCACTTGCTGAGGCAGTGGCGGCTTGCCGGTCACGACCTGCACACCGTGCCCAACCAGGGTCGATCACGGCCGCTGAGGTGGCTGGCGAACCAGCGAAAGCGAAGTGCCACATGAGCCTTCACCGAGACCTACGGCGGCGATGGCCGAAGAACTGGCCGCTGCAACTTCTGCCCTCGCAGTCGTGGGCGGCGCAATCACCCACCTACTCCGACGCCGATCCGGCCGTCATCAACGCCGCTCTCCGCCGCGCCCAACGTCGAGCGACCGGCAACTGGTACGCCTTCGCCGCCAGCCGCGATGTGCGCCCCGACCGACCGCTGGGCACCACCGTCGCAGGCGTCCAGATCGTGGCGTGGCGCGATCCGCAGCACCGGTTGGCTGTCGGGCCGCGCAGTTGCCCGCATCTCGCCGCCGACCTGGCCACCGGGCGGGTACTCGACGGCGTCCTGATCTGCCGCTGGCACGGGCTGCCACTGGACGGCAGCAGCTGCGTACTGGGCTGGCGGCCGATGACCAGCCACGACGACGGCGTGCTGGCCTGGGTGCGCCTTGATGCCGTCGGCGGCGAAGAACCCCTGGAGCAGCCGGTGCTTCCGGCCAGACCGACGGGCGACACCTTGCACGCCGTCGCCCGGCTGGTCGGCATTTGTGAGCCCGCCGACATCATCGCCAACCGGCTCGACCCGTGGCATGGCGGGTGGTTTCACCCCTACTCATTCAGCAGTCTGGAAGTGCTGGCTACCCCGACCGAACAGGACGATCGCTTTCTGGTAGCCGTCACCTTCCGGATGGGGCGCTTCGGTGTACCGGTCATCGCCGAGTTCTCCTCGCCCGACGCCCGTACCATCGTGATGCGCATCGTGGAAGGCGAAGGGGTGGGCAGTGTCGTCGAAACCCATGCCGCACCAATCGGTTCCACCGCCGATGGCCGCCCGCGCACCGCGGTGCTGGAAGCCACCATCGCGCGCTCCGAACGGCCTGGGTTTCAGCGCGCCCTCACCGCGGCTGCGGTCATCACACCGCTGATGCGGTTGGCCGCGACCAGGTTATGGCGCGACGACCTGGCTTATGCCGAGCGCCGCTACCAGGTGCGGGCCAAGCACTGATCGGGTCTCACCCTCCGGAGTGGTGCGCTTTGATCGCCAACCGCTCAAACGGATTGCGCCTGATGCCCGACGGCGCCATGATCAGGCCCTCTGACGTCAGTGTCGGCTGCGGAGCCTCGCCGCCCGCCAAGACGGTTTCCACCGCGCTGCGCAGCCTGCGACTCACCTGCGTGTAGAAGTACAGCTGGAGTCGCCTCCCGAAGATCTCGAAACCGGCCCGTATCACCGGGTTCGCAATCGGTGCGCGCCGCGAGTAGGCGCTCAACACGAGGTGCACCTGCCCGCTCTGCTCATCTTTGGTCACTTCGTAGAGCAACCGGCCCTGCTCCAAATGCCCTTCAAGGGTCTGGTAGGCCCATCCCCACGCCCGCTTGCCGTCTCGGTAGCCGTCGACCACCTGCGTCACCCGCACCCCCACATAAAACCGCAGTCCGGCAAACCGCGCCTCGAGCAACATGTCTCGGCCCAGCAGATCACTGTCGGGCCGGTACACCGCGCGGATGATGCGCGGGTCGGCAAATTCATACTCGCGCACCAGCGTGCAGGCGATGTCCCACGGCCCCCCGGGCACCGGTGGGCCGGGCGGCTCGGTGGCGATGAAGGCGCTTGACTCATCGATATGCCAGTCGCCGGGATTCCCGGGCCCGGGAGCGTCCGCTTCGTCGTAGTTGATCTTCAGATGCGCCAGCCTGGCCAGTGCGGCGGCGAAGTCGACGCGCCCGTGCCCTGCCTCGATCATCCGTCCACTCCGAAGCGCTGGGGCCCGGCGACCGTATCGGCGGCGACCCACAAGAATTGCGGCCACAACCCGACGAACAACGCCCTGCGTTCGGCGTTGCCTCGTTCTGCCTGGTCAACCGATTTGGCTCGGATCCATAACGTGACGCTCAATCCGACCGAGCCGACCGAGGCGCCCCGTAACGCGGTGCTCAACCACAGCCGTGCGGTCCAGGGCCCTTCCAGAGTCATGGCAACGCGATACCCGCTGAGGAATTGGGGTAACCCTCCGCCTACCGCCAGCGGCGGTGATCCCACGAAGGGGGCAGAACATGCACGCTCCCCGGCAGGTTCTGGCCGGCCTTGCGCGCTACGGCGTCGGCGTGCCGTTGGTCAGCTGGCGCTATCTGTGGTCGACCGTCCCGCTGCACCGCTCGACGGCGCCCGGCGATTACGGCGATGCGCCGCCCGCGGCGCCGCCCGAGCACATCGCTGACTCCGGCGGCCAACTGCTGGCCGGCGGAACCGGACCGCTGTATCACCGGGTGTTCGGCGTCGATATCGACGACGCGCGACTGCGCGCCGATCAGCTTGTCGGCATGCTGGCCGCCGACCTCAACAGCGCGGTACCCAGCGAAGCCGCGGCGGTCGAACTCCCGGCTCACCGACAACGCGCACTGCACTCCGGGGACCGCATCACGTTCCGGATTCCGGGCCCGTGGAACGGCCCGGTGCGGGTACTTCATCGAGACAGCAACTCTTTTCGGCTGGGTACCCTCGCCGGCCACATGGAAGCAGGGCAGATCGAGTTCCGCGCTCACGACCGAAACGCCGGGCTGCGGTTCGAGATCGAGGTGTGGGCACGGTCGGCTAACCGGGTGGTGGATCTGCTCTACCGGCACCTGTGGGTCGGCAGCGAGATCCAAGTGAACATGTGGATTCGGTTCTGCCTATCCGCTGCCCGCCTCGCCGGCGGAAAGCCGCGAGACGGTGTCACGATCACGACCCGGGTCGTCGGTGAGCCGCGCGCCCTGGCCAGGTGTCTGCAAGCCGAACGGGCGGTCGAGCGCCGGCACCGGTGATCACGATCCGTCGGGCCATGTGTCGCCTCCCCCGTTGTCTCGTCACACGAGCGCTCTCAGCAACCCTTCGCAGTCGGCGACGGTCACAGTGACGCCGGGATGGCGCAGCAGGCCGGTCGGCTCGATCGCGCGAATCGGGGTGTGCAGCCTGATGCACACCCCCTGCTCGGCATTCGTCGCGAAGGTGATGCCCCGATCGGCAAGTGACAAGTGTGCCGGCCCCGCGGTTTTGAGAAAACGATACGGGCCGGTGATCCGAGCGTCGGCGATGTTGTCCCGCTCGACGTTCGCTCGCCACGGCCCGAATCGGATTGCCACGCCGCCGCTGCTCACTCGTACCTGGCATGTCGACGGGCTGACGCCGAAGAGCAACCCGGCGATCAGGTAGGGCCGGGTGAAGTGGAAGTCGAACGCTGGCAAATGCGTCACCCTGATCCGACGCTCAGGAGCGTTGCACGTCGCCGCGCCATGCTCCGGTTTCCACCGGCCGGCTTTCGATAAATTCTTTGAACCGCTCCATATCCCCGTGAACCCGACGGTCCAGAATGCCGAGTTTGTCGGCGACGTTTTCGACGAACCCCTCCGGGTCGATGTCCATCTGCGCCGTCACGCGGGTGACGTCATCGCTGATTCGGTGAAACGTGACGACGCCGGCGTGGTCGGGTCCGTCGTCCGAGTGCCACGCCACCCGCTCCTCGGGGTGCTGTTCGGTCACGGTCGCCCGGAATTCGCGGCTCGCGGGGCCGACGCTGATCCGCCACTTCAGGTGGGTGTCGTCGAGCTGGTCGACCCGCTCCACGCCCTCCATGAATTGCGGGAACGATTCGAACTGGGTCCATTGGTTGTAGACGGTGCGGATGGGGCGATTGACGTCCACCGCGGCGGTGATGTTGCTGGTCATGCTGTCCTCTCGATCGAAGTCCTGCCATTCGGCGCTGCCAGACCGGCTACCCGCACTGGGCCAGCAGTCAAACCTGCTGCCCAGCAGTGCTTTACGCGGGACAGAAATTTTGACGGTCAGGCACCGTCCCCGCCGCAAGCGGTAGTCGTCACTCAGCTGCTAGCTGAACTGTGTGCAGTGCCGCTAGATCCGGCGTCCCGCAACCGTGCATGCAGATGCGCAGTTCCTCGATGAATCGGTGCAGCCAGGCCGACACCGAATCCGCCGATTCGATCGCGGCGGCCAGCAGCGGTCGCGCGATCGCGACGACGTCGGCGCCCAGGGCGAGCGCCTTGGCCGCGTCCATGCCGGTGCGGATGCCGCCGGAGGCGACCAGCGGGATCTCCGGCAGGGCATCCCGGACTTCGCAGATCGCCCGGGCGGTCGGGATGCCCCATTCGGCCAGATCCGGGTAGCGCAGGTGCCCGTAACGGACATACTGCTCGACGCGCGCCCACGAGGTTCCTCCGGCACCCGCGACATCGATCGCCGCCACCCGTGGCTGCGGGCAGCACTTGAGCAGTTCGCCCACTGCTGCAGCGCCGATCCCGTGGCCGACCTCCTTCAACAGCAGCGGGTATCCGATCGCATCGGCGAATTCGCCTAGCCTGCCCAGCGAACTCGAGAAGTCGGTGTCGCCGTGGCGCTGCAGTGCCTCCTGTAATGGATTGGTATGCACCGCAAGAGCATCCGCCCCGACCCGGTCGAGCGCTGCAGCAATGGCCGGGGCCGCGGCTTGCGACAACTGCGCCAACCCGATATTGCCGATGAGCAATACATCGGGAGCCACATCGCGCACCGCGAAGCTGGCCGCCGCCTGTTCGGTCATGTCCGGGTCCAGCATGATTCGCTGCGAACCGAGCATCATCCCGATGCCCAGCTCCTGGGCGGCGGCGGCCAGGTTCCGGTTGATGGTTCCGGCCAGCGCGGGGCCGCCGGTCATGGCGCCGATCAGCACCGGCGCTCGCAGCCGAACCCCGAGGAAGTCGGTGGCCATGTCGATGCCGGTGAGGCTGGTCTGCGTCAGCGCGTTGTACGGCAACCGGTAGCGCTCCAGGCCCGTCGACACCTGTTCGAACTCAACGCGTTCGGTCAGGCACACATCGATGTGCCGCCGCTTGCGGGAGGCGATCAACTCGGGCTCCGCACTCATGGCGCTACCGCCGTCGGCGATTGAGCACCGAGATATGCCCGGACAACACGGTGGCGAAGGCGCACCACAGCGGGTACAGCACCAGCGGTACCGCCCGCGCCTTATCGACGCTGACCGCTCGACGGGCAAGGTCGGCGCTGCTGACCGTGAGGATCGCACTCAGCAGCGTGGCGGCGCCGAAGCGCCGCCGGTTGAAGAACAACCACGACCATCCGGCGTTGAGTGCCAGGTTGCCGGCGAGCGCGCCCTGATAGGCGCGTTGCTCGCCGGCCTGCCCGGAGTCGCGCAACCGGTCGATCGCCGACGCCGAAACAATGGCGATGTCGGCGTAGAGCGCCGGCCACACCACCGGAAACACCTGCCGGGGCGGTTGATAGGCCGGCTTGCGGAGGTGGTCATACCACGTCGATCGGACCGCCGGGGTGGTCGCGGCGGCGCCGAGCGTGGAGGTCAGCAGGACGGCAGCCGCAGTGCCGACCAGGGTGGGGATGCGCATACCGGCCCTTTCACCAGACGTGTGGGTACCGCTGGCGTATACCCCGTGGGCGAGGATCGGATGCCTGGGCCTTCCGGGTTCGCACACCGCAGATCAGCCGCCCACCCTAACCCGATCCGCGATCGTTTTCATTTTCTAAAAAGTTAATTTGGCGAACGTCGATTGCCCTCTGATCCGCTCTCTGACTTCGGCCCGACAAACTGATACCGGCGCAGCGCTTCCCGGCGTTCAGCACCGTGGTCGACGATGGGGTCCGGGTAACCGGGCGGACGATCCCCACACTTGAGATGGACGTCGTCGACGTCGGCCAATTCCGGAATCCACCGTCGGACATAGGCGCCGTCGGGATCGAACTTGTCGCCCTGGGTGGTGGGGTTGAACACCCGGAAATACGGTGAGGCGTCGGTGCCCGAACCCGCACACCACTGCCACCCATGCTGGTTGCTGGCCAGGTCTCCGTCGACCAGTTGCTCCAAGAACCAGCACGCGCCCCACTGCCAGGGCAGGTGCAGGTCCTTCACCAGAAACGACGCGGTGAGCATCCGGACCCGGTTGTGCATGAAACCGGTCTGGTTGAGCTCACGCATCCCGGCATCGACCATCGGAAATCCCGTTTCGCCGGCCTTCCACAATTCGAAAAGCCGTTGCGCCTCGGCGCCGGTGTCGGTCTCGATGGCGTCGAAATTTCGGTTCCAATTCCACCAGGCGCTGCGCGGCCAGTGATAGAGCACCGCCGCGTAGAAGTCCCGGAACCCCAGCTCGCGCAGATAGGCCTGGGCGCCGGCGCGGCGTAGATCCAAGTCGACCAGCATCGTGCGCGGGTGAATGGTGCCGAACTTCAGGTGCGCCGACATCCGGCTGCTCGCGCGGTCCGGGCGGTTACGGTCCTCGCTGTAGCGCTCCAGCCCGGTCTCGACGAAGTTCGTCCAGTGGCGTGTCGCCGCTGCCTCACCTGCTGCGATGGGCATCGGCAGTCCGGCGTCGGGAATGTCCACCGGTTCGGCCGATCGTGTCGACAGGTCTTGCGGGTCCAGCCAGCGCGCCGAGGTCCGGTCAGACCGGGCCGGGGTCCGCCACCCGTGCTCGCGCCAGCGCCGGAAGAACGGTGTGTACACCTTGAAGGGGTTGCCGTCGTCTTTGAGTACGCGTCCTGGTGAGACCAGGTAGGGCGATCCGGAGGCGACCAGCGGCACCTGCCCCAGAGCCGCCCGGACCCGCAAGTCACGCCGCCGGCCGAACGGCGCGAAATCTTCCGAAATGTGCACCGACGACGCGCCGATCTCGTTGGCTATCGACGGGATTCGCTGCTCGGGCGGTCCCCGGGTCACCAGCAGCCGGCCATCGAGGTCGTCGCGGAGCTGCCGCAGCGAGTCACCCAGGAATTGCATCCGGCGCGGGCCCGACGATGCCTCCAGCCGCGGATCGAGAACGAAGCAGGCCAGCACGTCGTTGCTGTCCGACGCCGCGGACAGCAACGACGGCAGGTCATGCAGCCGAAGATCGCGGCGAAACCACAGCAGGGCGGGCATTGGCCAAGTCTGCCCGCCGGGGCGGCGCGAAGCAGCGCGATGGGGTTCCGGCCGGACCGCCTAGCTGCGCGCCGCTTTCTTGCGTTCGATGTCGGCCAGCGCGGCGGCCAGCTCGGCCCGCTCGGCGGCAGAGGTCTCCCAGGCCAGCTTGCGGTTCTTGACCACCTTGGCCGGCGCGCCCACCGCGATCGAGTAGTCCGGGATGACGCCCTTGACCACCGCGTGGGCGCCCAGTACGCATCCGCGGCCGATGCTGGTCTCGCGAAGGATGGTGACCTTGGCCGCCACCCAGGTGTCCGGACCGATCCGCACCGGGCTCTTGACGATGCCCTGGTCCTTGATGGGCACGTTGATGTCGTCCATCCGGTGGTCGAAGTCGCAGACGTAGCACCAGTCGGCCATCAGCACCGAGTCACCGAGCTCGATGTCCAGATAGGTGTTGATGACGTTGTCGCGGCCAAGTACCACTTTGTCGCCGAATCGCAGCGACCCCTCGTGCGCCCGGATGGTGTTCTTGTCGCCGATGTGCACCCAGCGGCCGATCTCCATGTACGACATCTCCGGGGTGGCCTGGATCTCCACGCCCTTGCCCAGGAACACCATGCCGCGGGTGATGATGTGCGGGTTGGCCAGCTTGAACTTCAGCAGCCGCCAGTAACGCACCAGGTACCAGGGCGTGTAGGCGCGGTTGGCCAACACCCAGCGCAGCGAGGCCAGGGTGAGGAACTTGGCCTGGCGGGGATCCCGCAGGCGCGAACCGCGCCAGCGTTTGTGGATCGGAGCACCCCACATGGTCGTCATGGCCGGAAAGCCTACGCGAGCGGGTTCAGCGCACGCGCTACCCTCACCTGGACTCGTTCACTCCGGGATTGGGGATTGCCACTGTGTTGCGGCGACGTGGTGTCCTGGCAGCCGTCGCGACGACGGCGGCGATAGCGGCGGCCGTGACGTTGGGCGGCTGCGCCAATACCGATTCGTGGGTGGACGCCGCGCCCGCGCCGGGCTGGCCCGCCCAGTACGCCGACGCCGCCAACAGCAGCAACACCGCCACTACCGGGGCGACCGACCTGCAATTGGACTGGACCCGCTCGGTCAAGGGCGAGCTGGGAGCCGGCCCCGCGCTGGGCGTGCACGGCTGGTTGGTGCTCAACGGGCAGACCGAGGCCGGCTGTTCGCTGATGCAGTGGGAGAATGCCGACCACGGCAGGCAGCGCTGGTGTACCCGGCTGCATCAGGGCGGCGGGTTCTTCGGCCCGCTCATCGACGGCTTCGACAACGTCTATGTCGGCCAGCCGGGTGCGATGCTGTCGTTTCCGCCCACCCAGTGGATCCGCTGGCGTGCACCGGTGATCGGGATGCCCTCGACGCCGCGGATCCTCGGCGACGGCCTTCTGCTGGTGGTGACCCACCTGGGCCAGACACTGGTGTTCGACGCGCACCGCGGCACCGTCGTCGGAACCCCGCTGGACCTGGTGGACGGTGTCGATCCGACCGATTTCCGCCGTGGATTGCCCGACTGCGCCGCCGCCCGCCCGGACTGCCCGGTCGCGGCCGCCCCCGCCTTCTCACCGGCGAGCAACACCGTGGTGGTGAGCCTGTGGCAGCCCGGCGCCGACGAGTCCGGACTCGTCGGCATCAAGTACCACCCGGGCGGCACTCCCCTGCTCACCCAGGAGTGGACCAGCGACGCCGTCGCCGCCGGGGTGCTGGCCAGCCCGGTGCTGTCCGCCGACGGCGCGACCGTCTACGTCAACGGGCGCGACCAACGGCTCTGGGCGATCAACGCCGCCGACGGGAAGGCGAAATGGTCGGTGCCGCTGAAGTTCCTGGCCCAGACCCCGCCGGCGGTGACGCCCGGCGGGCTGATCGTCTCCGGCGGCGGGCCGGACACCGACCTGGTCGCGTTCGCCGACCGCGGCGAGTACGCCGAGCAGGTGTGGCGCCGCGACGACACCACTCCGCTGTCGTCGTCGAGCCTGGCCGGCAAGGTCGGATACACCGTCGTCGCCGGTACCAGTGTCGGCCCGGCCGGATTGTCGCTGCTGGTGTTCGACCCCAACGACGGCCACACCGTCAACAGCTATCCGCTGCCCGAATCGCGCGGGTTTCCGCTCGGGGTGTCGGTCGGCCACGACCGGCGGGTGGTGGTCGCCACCAGCGCCGGGCAGGTTTTCAGCTTCGCCCCCGCCTAAGGTGCGTTCGAGCGCCTCAGAGCCGTTACGGCGACCCGCCGCGCCCGGCTCCGCCGCGCTCGCGAGCGCCTCAGACGGCCAGCGGCGGCAGCGCGGTGCGCGGCACCCGCACCGAGGTGGCACCCGCGCTCATCGGCAGCAGCTCGCCGGGCGAGAAGTAGAAGATCACGTCCTCGTTGGTGATGGCGAAGTTCTGGTAGTGCGACGGGTCCATTCCCGAGCCCGGCGAGATCAGGATCGCCGGCACACCGGTCTGGCGCTCGAGGTCGCGCTGCACGACCGGAAAGATCGCTTCCAGCGGCTTGCTGTTCGGCGCGAACAGCGTCTCGAAGGTGATCGGTTTGCGGGCGGTCAGGTCGTAGTTGAAGGACTGGTACCAGGTGGACGGCTGCGGGCCACCGAGGTCCTGGAAGATCTTGAGCACGACGCTCTGAGTTCCCTTGGGCGGCTGCCCCGACCGGTGCTGCTCAGAGGTGGCGTCCATTTCATAGGGCATGTCGCGCGACCCGGGCGACTTGGCGACGGTCAGGAATCCGTCGCGGTTCTGTACCAGGTAGTCGGTCAGCGTCTGCTGATCGGGGTAGTCGACCGGGAACTTCATGTCCAGGGTGTAGCTGGAGTTCGAGGAGTGGACGTGACACAGCCCGCCGGCCTCGACGTTTCCGCCCAGTTCGGCACACGGCGAGGCCGCCATCGCCGAGGGCGGGCCTGGTATGCCCAGCCACCCGCTTACTGCCCCGCCCGCCAACAGGGCGGCCACCACGATGCGCATTGTCGGTTCGTCTCGCTTTGTCTCGACTTGCCGCAGCAAGCAGGAATGGCCCCGAAGCCGATAGCCTACCGGGCCGTTCACCGGGATGGACGGCAGATAAACGCAATTGCCCGAGCCGTTGTCCCGGCCCCGATGCGGGTGATGACCACCGACAGTGGCAGCTGTCCACGCAGCCGCAGCCGCCGGCGCAAGCCATCGGGGTCGGCCTGTACCTCGCGCACGCCGCGCACCAGGATCTCCAGGGTGCCGCAGTCGAGCGCCGCCAGCGCCTGACGCAGCCGCTTCTCACTGTAGGCCAACGTCTCGAGTACCTCGAATCCCCTTACCCCGCAAGGTAGTTCATCTCCAGACAGGTAGGCGATGTCGGGATCGAGCTGCCAGAGCCGGTGCCGGGCGCCGTACTGGCGTACCAGGCCAGCTCGCACCACCGCGCCGTCCGGATCGATGATCCACCGCCCTGCCGGGCGCACGTCGCAGTCGTCGGGTTCGGCGTCGGTGATCTGCTCGTCGCGGTCCAGGATCACCGCGCGGCGGCGTACACCGGGCCCGGACAGTCCGGGCGACCACAGGCAGGCCTCACGTACCGAGGTGCGCCAGGAGGTGACTTCGATCTCGCCCTGGAAGCCGAGCCTCTCGACCTTCTCGAAATCGATTCCAGGAGCGGTCTTTACGACGAGATTGCGGCCGGTGTAGGCGTCCAGCAGCCGGTCCAGGGCGGGTTCGTAATCGGCCGGATCGAAGCGACGCCGTCCACCACCGCGGCGGCCGGGATCGGCCAGCACCACAGTGTTGCGGGTGACCGGGGTCAACGCGTCGGCTTGAACAAGACCGACCATGGCCGCCCCGGCCAGGTTGTGGCGTGCCATGGCCAGCCGAACCGGGTCGAGGTCGCTGCCCAGCACAGCGGCGGTGACCTCGGACAGCGCCGCCAATTCGGTACCGACCGAGCAGGTCACGTCGTGCACGACGGCATCGGGCACGGTCGCGGTGATCCGCTGCGCGCGGTGTCGTGCCACCGGTGCGGCGCTGGCCTGTTGCAGCGCCTCGTCGGTGAACAGCCACTGCGAGGTGTCCGGCAGCTCGGCCAGCTTGGCCGCCGCCCGGCGCCGCAGCAGGACGGTCTCGGCCAGGGCCGGCGTCCGGTCACCGAAGCGACCCCGCAGGGTGGCGATGTCGGCGATGCGGGTGGCATCGGTGAGGGCAAAGTCCGCTACCTCGGCCAGGGCGGCGGTACCGGCCGCCGACCGCAGGTAGCCGACGTCGGCCAGCGAGAAGCGGTAGCTCAGGAGGGCTTGACCCCGGTGACCATCACGTTGTAGTACCAGCCCTTCGGCACAACCCGGCTCAACACGTTGGCGTCCACCCAGCTCAGGGTCGTCCAGCTGCGGAAGGCGAACTTCGCCCATTTGAAGCCCAGCTTGCCCGGCGGCACGGTCGACTCGAAGGTCCGGACCGGCCAGCCCAACATGGCGGCGGTGAACTCTTCGCTGGCGGTGCGCACCTCGACCGCACCGGCGTTGCTGGCCATCCGCTCCAGATCGCTCGGCTCGAAGGTGTGCAGGTCGACCACCCACTCCAGGGCCGCCGCCCGCGAGTTCTCGTCGAGCTCTTCCTGCGGCCGACGCCAGGAGCCCATCCCGGGCAGCTTCATCGCGGCGACCGTGGTCTTCCAGGTCAGGTCGGCCAGCCGGCGGGCATAGAAGTTGCCGACCGTCGTGGGCTCGCCGGCGAAGATGAACCGGCCGCCGGGCTTGAGCACCCGCACCACCTCACGCAGCGACAGCTCGACGTCGGGGATGTGGTGCAGCACCGCGTGACCGACCACCAAGTCAAAAGTGTTGTCCTCGTACGGGATGCCCTCGGCGTCGGCGACCCGGCCGTCGATCTCCAGGCCGAGGCTTTGACCGTTGCGGGTGGCGACCTTGACCATGCCCGGCGACAGGTCGGTCACCGAGCCGCGTCGCGCCACCCCGGCCTGCATCAGGTTCAGCAGGAAGAACCCGGTGCCGCAGCCCAGCTCCAGAGCCCGGTCATACGGAAGCTTGTCCCGGTCGGCCGCCGGCACGATCACATCGAAGCGGCCCCGGGCATAGTCGATACAGCGCTCGTCATAGGAGATCGACCACTTCTCGTCGTACTGCTCGGCCTCCCAGTCGTGATAGAGCACCTGAGCGAGCTTGCTGTCGTGGCGGGCGGCCTCCACCTGCTCGGCGGTGGCGTGCGGGTTCGGCGTCGGGTCCGTACTCGTCATAGCGAGTCAGCCTAACGGCTGGGCCGACCTCGGGTTAGATCGCTCCCAGCAAGCCGTCGGCGAGTGAGTCCGCGGCCCCGCCGGCGCTGCCCCCAAACGCGCCGGTGATGGTGTCGATCACCGACTGCGGGAAGGCCTCGTACGCGGCGAGGACGTCATTGAATCCGGTCTGCAACGCCGCGCTGATGTCGCTCTGGTCACCACCCTGGATGGCCTCCCAGAGGTGCCACAACGCGATCTGCGGCGCCGTGATCAGGTTGCGGTAGTCGACGAGCAATCCGGTGATCAGATCCGGCGTCGCCGGCACGGCGATGCCGTCCCAGCTGACCAGGGTCCAGCCGTCGGTGGGGTTGCCCGCCAGGATGGCCTCGCCCGCGTTGGGAGGCGGGCCGCCGTTTTCCAGCACCGTCTGCAGAATCGGCCAGATATCGGGGTTCTTGACGTTCATCAGAATCCAGATGGCGATGTCCCCGCCGCTGGAAGACGCCACCGCGGTCGTCGGGCCGTCAGCCGCGATGGTGTCGTCGTACATCGTCTGGACGGCTTGGTTGACCTGATCCTCGAAGACCACCCCGTTGTAGTTGGTGCCGGGCTCCGAAACCAAGAGGTTGCCGAGGATCCATGAGGCCATCGGCAGGAAGAAGTTGGCTTCGGTGATCAGGTCGCGGGGGTGTCCTTCGAAGAGACCGGCGGGGATCTCGTTGAGATCCGGCAGCACCGTCACGGCCGGCATCCAGGAAAGTGCGGCCAGCGCGGCCATGGTCTCTTGTGTCCGGACCAGCTCCGAGGCGTAGATGCCGGCGATACCGCCCGGAAACTCCTGCTGAATGTCCTGGGCGACCTGCGCGGCCTGTTGTTCTCCCAGGTCGGTGAGGTGGGCGCCGGGCGGCATGGTGCCGAGAATGCCATTGAGGTCGTCGGTCGATTGCCCGTGCCGCACGAAATCCAGCGTGATGTCCTCGGCGGTGAGCTGAACGTCAAAGGCGAGCGCGCCGGCGGGCGGTGGTACCGGCGTCCCGGCGACAAGGCCGGCGCTGACCAGCGTGACCCCGGTGAGCACCCACGAATGGTTGACAAGTCGCTGCATGTCCGTCTCCCCTGGCAGGACATTTATGTGACTCGTACCACGATACATAGACCGTAGCGAGCGCGCCAATACCTAGATTTCAGGGAAATCCGATCTCGGCCTTCAGATGCCGTATCCGGGCGCCGGGGGTTCACCGCCGCGCCCGGCCAAGCCCTGGGTTCAGCTCGCCAGCGCCGCCACCACGTCGCCGACCGCGTCGCCCGTGCTGCTTCCGGCGCCGTCGCCCATCGACCCGGTGATGGTGTCGATCACCGACTGCGGGAACGCTTCGACCGCGGCGACGACTTGGCTGAAGCCGGTCTGCAGCGCCGCCGTGATGTCAGCGGAGTTGCCGCCCTGGATCGCCTGCCAGATGTTCCACAGCGCAATCTGCGGCGCGGTGACCAGGTCGCGGTAGTCGACGAACAATCCGGTGATCAGGTCCGGGGTCGCCGGGACGGGTGTCCCGTCCCAGCTGACCATGGTCCAGCCGTCGGTGGGGCTGCCCTGCAAGATGGCCTGGCCCGCGTTGGGCGGCGGACCGAGGGTTTGGAGCAGCTGCTGCAGAAGCAGGAAGATGGGCGGGTTCTTGACGTTCATCAGGGCCCAGATCGCGATCGGCCCGCCGCTGGAGTAGGCCACATCGGTCATCGGGCCGTTCGGGTCGGCAATGGTGTTGTTGTAGATCGTCTGGACGGCTTGGTCGACCTGCTCGTCGAACACCACCCCGTTGAAGTTGGTGCCGGGCTCCGCTACGAAGAGATTGCCCAGAACCCACGCGGCCATCGGCGCGAAATAGCCGATCTCGGTGAGCAGGTCGCGTGGCTGGCCTTCGAGGATCCCGGCCGGGATCTCGTTGAGCCCCGGCAATGTCTGCACGTCCATGCCGAGCGCCTGGGCCAGCGGGGCCGCGGTCTCCTGGGTCCGGACCAGCTGCGAGTCGTAGATGCCGGCGATGCCGTCCGGGTATTCATTCTGAATGGCAGCGGCGACGTCGGCGGCCTGCGTTTCGCCCAAATCGGTGAGGTGAGAGCCGGGTGGGAGCGTGCCGAGAATGCCGGTGGCGTCGTCGGTCGACTCCCCGTGACGCACCAGATCCAGCGTGATCTGCTCGTCGCCGGCGGCGAGCTGGATATCGGGAATGTGCGCGGCGGCGGGCGGGAGCCCCGGTGTGACGGCGACAAGGCCGGCGCCGATCAAGGTGATCCCGGTGGTGATCCACGAACGGATCTCGAGTCGCTGCATGTCCAATCCTCCCCCGACAGGACATTTGTGACTGAATTCACAGTACATATTCGGCAAGGAGCTGCGCAATACGCAATTCTCAGCTATAAGCGGGGTCGGTCTTCAGGCGCCGGCGCGCCGGCCTCTCGAACACGGCAAAGCCGGGCGTTGCGGGGCCCACCCGCCGCGCCCGGCTAGGCACCAGCTGCGGTTCAGCCGGCCAGCGCCGCCACCACGTCGCCGACCGCGTCGGCCGCGCTGCTGCCGGCGGCATCGCCCATCGACCCGGTGATGGTGTCGATCACGGCCTGCGGGAACGCGGCGAACGCGGCGAGCACGTCGTTGAAGCCGGTCTGCAACGCGGCGGTGATGTCGGCGGGATCGCCGCCCTGCAGGGCTTCCATGATGTGCCAGCTCGCCATCTGCGGCGCGACCATCAGGTCGCGAAAGTCGACGAACAGCCCGGTGAGCAGCCCGGGGTTTTCCGCCACCTCGGTTCCGTTCCAGCTGACCAGGGTCCAGCCGTCGGTCGGGTTGCCTTCGATCACGACCTGACCGGTGTTGGGCAGCAACCCTTGCATCAACGACTTGAAGTAGATCTCGAAATCGGGGTTCTTGACGTTCATCATCACCCAGGTGGAGATCGCCGCCGCGTGGGAAAACGCCACGCTGTTGAGGTTGCCGTCGGCGTCGACCGGGCCGCCGTTGTTGTAGATCGTCTCGACGGCGTCGCTGAATCGGTCCTGGAACGCCATCCCGTTGGTGTCGATCGTCGAACCCAGCTGCGGCACCCAGTACTGGCCGAACATCCACGCCAGCGGCGCCACCAGGTACAGCATCGCCATCGCCTGGTTGGACTGCGAGCTGCCTTCCAGGAGGCCGGCGTTGAGTTCGTTGAGACCGGCAAGGACCGTCGGCGAGGTCTCCGACGCGCCGGCGGCCGTCAGCCAGTCGGTCGCGGTCTGCTGAGTCCGGATGAACTCCGACGCGTAGACCCCGCCGTAGAAGCTCGGGTCGGCCAGGCGCAGCGGGTTGTCGGGGTCGGCGAGATAGGCCGCCTGGGTCGCACCCTCATCGGTGAGCGCCGCCCCCGGCGGCAGCGTTCCGATGACGCCCTCGACGTTGTCCACCGACTGACCGTGCCGCACCAGGTCGAGCACCATGTCGGCGGCCGCGAGCTGGATGCCGGGCATGGCCGTGAGGGCGGGCAGCGGCCCGCCTACCGGCGCCACCGGGGCGACGGCGAGAAGTCCGGCGCCGACGAGGGCGATTCCGGCGGTGATCCACGGGCGGGTGTGGTTCATGACGTTCCCTTCGGCGAGCGACAGGTTTTCGTTACGCTACGGCGCGTAGCGCAAATGGATTCCCTGAGGCTAATCTGATGTTTTCCTCACTGTCAATGGGTTGCCGGAGAATTCGGGCCGCCGAGTTGGGACTAGCCGCTCAGCGCCCCGCTGAAGGTGTCGATGACCGCCTGCGGGAAGGCGGTGATCGCCGCGACGACCTGGTCGAATCCGGTCTGCAGGGCGGCGGTGATGTCGGCCTGGTCGCCGCCCTGGAAGGCCTCCAGGATGTGCCAGGCGGCGACCTGCGGCGCCGTGGTGAGATCGCGCCAGTCGACGAACAATCCGGTGAGCAGGTCCGGGGTTGCCGACACCTCGTGCCCTTCCCAGCTGACCAGCGTCCAGCCGTCGGTCGGATTGCCCTCGATCACCACCTGGCCGGTGTTGGCCAGCGGAGTGTGGGTGTCGAGCAACTCTTTGATGACCAGCCCGAAGTCGGGGTTCTTGACGTTCATCAACGTCCAGATCGCGATCGTGCCCGCGTGGGCGAACACCGCGCTGCTCAGCGGGTTGTCCGGGTCGGACACGGTGTGGTTGTAGACGGTTTCGATCGCGTCGGTGACGCGGTCGTTGAACGCCACCCCGTTGGGGTCGATCGCGGATCCCATCATCGGTACCCAGTACTGACCCATGACCCACATCAATGTCGGTAGGGCGTAGGCGATCTGGGTGAGCGTGTCGAGTTCGCGCCCTTCGAACCACCCCGCATTGATCTCGTTGAGCCCGGCCAGGTGCGTGACGTCCATTCCCAGCAGATCGGACAGCGGCTGGGCGGTGTGCTGGGCGCGGATCATCTCCGAGGCGAAGAGCCCGGCGATCCCGTCCGGGAACGCCTCATGAATCGCCGGGGCGACGTCTGCCGCCTGCTGCCGGCCGAGCTCGGTGAGCTCCGCACCCGGCGCCAAGGTGCCCAAATAGCCTTCGGCGTTGTCCACCGACTCGCCGTGGCGCACCAAGTCCAGGGTGATGTCCTGGGCGGTCAGCAGTATGTCCACCGCGGCGACGTCGGGCAGCGGCGTCGCGACCGGGGTGGCAGCGACAGCTCCCGCGGCGACCAGCGCAGCGGTCGCGGTGATCCACAGACGGGTGGCAAGTGGCTGCATTGGTCTCTCTCCCTGACGCCGGCACGCGGCGAACATCGCCGCGTGACTGAACGTTAGCTGATAAGAGAGTTAGAACGGGTGATTATCGGGGGTTTTCGCCGAGTCCGGCGGCGAACGCTTGGGCGTAGCGGCGGCGGTCCGCCGCGGCCCGCTCGGCTGGGGACAGCGTGGCCACGGAGTCGATCGATGCCTTGGCCGCGGCCAGCGCCTGCCGCGGGGCATCGACAAACCGGCCGGCCCAACTCATCGCCGCGTCGTAGACCGTGTCGGGGGCGACCATATCGTCGATCACGCCCAGTGCCAGCGCCTCCTCGGCATCGAAGAACCGCCCGCTGTAGGCCAACTCCTTGGTGCGGCTGGCCCCGATGGTGCGGGTCAATCGGGCCAATCCCGCCCCATCGGCAACGAGGCCGGCCAGGATCTCGGTGGCGCCGAACTTGACGTTGTCACCACTGACCCGCCAGTCCGCCGCCAACGCCAGCGCCAGGCCGCTACCCAGCGCGTACCCGGTGACCGCGGCCACCGTCGGCTTTCCGATCGCCGCCACCGCCTCCACGGCCTCCTGGCGGACGGCCGCGAAGCGCTCGGCCTCGGCGGGGATCAGGGTGCGAAGTTCGGGAACGTCGTCACCGGCGCAGAAGATCTCGTGGCCACCGAACAACACCACCGCGGCGACGTCGTCGCGCGCCGAGACCTCCGCGGCCGCCTCGGTGATCTCCCGGTAGACCTGACGGGTCAAGGCGTTGCTCGGCGGACGCGACAGCACCAGGGTGGCCACTCCGGCCGGCGACGGGTGGAGCGTGACGAATTCGCTCATCCGGGCCACCGCGTTCCGCGCGCCTCGTTATAGCGCGTCGAGTCGAAGAACTCGATCTCCCAATTGTCGCCATGCCGGGCCAGCCTCGGCTGGGTCACCACGATCTGGCGCTCCAGCGTCAACACGTCCTGCACGCTGCGCCCGACCAGCGAATCCAGTTGGGTCCAGGTCGGCGGCAGCAGGAAGCTGCGCCCGGCCGCGAAGTCGGCGATCGCGGCGTCGGGGGTGACCCAGCCGGCGCGGTCGGACTCGGTGTTCTCGCCGTCGGCGCGCTGCCCGCCCGGCAGCGCGGCAACAAAGAAATAGGTGTCGTAGCGGCGGGTGCGCTCGGCCTCTGGTGTCACCCAGTTCGCCCACGGCCGCAACAGCTCGGCGTGCAGCACCAGATTCTCGGTGCGCAGGAAGTCGGCGAACGACAGCTCGCCGACGGCCAGCGCGCGCCGGGAGTCGGCATACACCGACGCATCGGCGACGACGCGCTGCGGATCGTCGGCGGGGCCGGCGAACAGCACACCGGATTCCTCGAAGGTCTCCCGCACCGCCGCGCACACCAGCGCTGCGGCCAGATCGATCTCGACGCCGAAGCGCTGCGCCCACCAGGACGGGTCCGGCCCGACCCAGGCGATCTCGGTGCTGCGGTCGCGGTCGTCGACCCCGCCGCCGGGAAACACCATCACCCCGGCGGCGAACTCCATGGCGGCGTGGCGGCGCATCAGGAAAACGTCGAGCGCGGTGTCCCCGTCACGCACCAGCATCACGGTCGCGGCGGGTCGCGTCGGCAGGGGTGGTGGCTGGTTCATGCCTGCCTCCGATGAGCGGCCCGGCCGCGGGTCCGGCGGGCGAAGTATCGCCCGTCGATGACGTCCAAGGAGATCGACTGACCGAACGCGGCCGTCAGGTTCTCGGCGGTCATCACATCGCTGAGCAGACCGGCCGCCACGGGGCGGCCCTCGGCCAGCAGCAGGCAGTGACTGAAACCGACCGGAATCTCCTCGACGTGGTGGGTGACCAGCACGATCGCCGGCGCGTCCGGGTCGGCGGCCAGATCAGCCAGCCGGGCGACCAGTTCCTCCCGGCCACCCAGGTCCAGGCCCGCCGCCGGTTCGTCGAGCAGCAGCAGCTCGGGGTCGGTCATCAGGGCGCGGGCGATCAGCACCCGTTTGCGCTCGCCCTCGGACAGCGTGCCGTAGGTGCGGTCGGCCAGGTGTTCGGCGCCCAGACTCTCCAGTAGGTCCACGGCGCGGTCGTGATCCATGGCGTCGTAGCGTTCCCGCCAGCGCCCCAGCACCGCATAGCCCGCCGAGATGACCAAGTCGCGGACGGTTTCGTGGTCCGGAATCCGCTGCGCCAGCGCCGAGGAGCTCAATCCGACCCGAGCTCGCAGTTCGGTGGAGTCGACCCGGCCCAGTTGCTCGCCGAGCACAAAGGCCGCGCCCGAGGACGGGTGTTCGGTGGCGGCGGCGATCCGCAACAGCGAGGTCTTGCCGGCGCCGTTGGGCCCGATGATCACCCAGCGTTCGTCGAGCTCGACCGACCAGTCCAGCGGCCCCACCAAGGAGCGCCCGTCCCGGCACAGCGAAACGCCCTCGAAGTGGATCAACAGATCTTGGTCGGCCGCTGCAAGCGGGCCGGGGCGTCCGGTGTCGGGCACGGCCCTATGGTGCCGTACCCCGACCCGGTGGCGACCGGCCGGGGTGCCGGTATCACCGGCCGCCGTGCAAAAAAGGTCGTTGTCATTTCCGCGACAGTGCGCGCACACTGTCGCCTGAGCAATGTTTAAGGGGGGTTCGATGCTTCTCTTTCCCGCCGCACTCGCCGTCGGGCTCGCCGCCGGTCTCCTCGCCTCCCCGCTGCCGGACGCCCAGGAGCAGGCGATACGGCTCACCGCAGCCGACGGCACGTCTTCGCTGGGCGGCGGCACGGCCCTCATCCTGGGTGGCAGCGGCTTGCCGACGCCGAGTCAGACCTACGCCGACTTCGCCGTCAACCAATACCTGGCACCCCACGGCTTCACCGGCACTACGCAGATCGTCACCACCCCCGAAGGGCTCTACCCGTTCCTGGGCCCGTTCGGCCTGGGGTTCGACAAGTCCGAGGCGCAGGGCGCCCAACTGCTGGTCAACGCCATCCAGGACCAGATCGCCGACGGACACGTGGACGCCGCGAACCCGGTGGTCGTGTTCGGCTATTCGCAGGGCGCCGACGTCGAGACCGTCGCCATGTCACTGCTCGCCGAGCAGGGCGTTCCCCGCGACCTGGTGCACTTCGTACTGGTCGGTGATCCCGCCAACCCCAACGGCGGCATGCTGGAACGGTTCAACCTGCCGGACGACAGCATGCCGACGATCCCGAGCCTGGGGCTCACGTTCAGCGGCGCCACCCCGGACGATCTGTATCCCACCGACATCTACACCCACGAGTACGACGGTTTCGCCGACTTCCCCCGGTACCCGATCAACTTCCTGGCCGACCTCAACGCGGCGCTGGGCATCGTCTTCGAACACACCACTTACCTGGGGCTCACCCCCGAGGAAATCACCGACGCGGTAGCGCTGCCGACCTCGACGGCCGATACCTTGACCAACTACTACATGCTGCCGGCCGACACCCTGCCGCTGCTGGCTCCGCTGCAACTGCTGCCGTTCATCGGTAACCCCCTGGTAGACCTGCTGCAGCCGGCACTGCGGGTGCTGGTGAACCTGGGCTACGGCAACCTCGAGCACGGCTGGGATCAGGGCTTCGCCGATGTGCCCACGCCGCTCGGATTCCTACCGGATGCCAGTGTGCTGCAACAGGTTCCGCAAGCCCTGGCCGACGGCCTGGTGAAGGGCGTCACCGACGCGTTCAAAGATCTGACCGACCCGAACAACTACGTGTACTTCCTGCCGTCATGGGCCGAACAACTCGTCAAATCCGCGGAAATGCTTCCGGGAAGCCAGTTCTCGGTGCTGTCGATGGTGCCCACCACTTGGGGGGACCTGTTCGGCGCCTTCCCACCGCACACCGGAATCCCACCACTGGACATGCTCAGCGCGGTGCTGTTCACGCTGCCGCAACTGGACTACCAGATCTTCACCAGTGAACTCGCCGACGGAAACCTGCTCGACGCCATCGGCACCCCGATCGCCGCTGACCTCGGGTTGCTGCCGCTGATCGTGGTGGGCGCGCTGTTTTAGGGGGCCACGCCGATGGCGGCGACCCGCAGCGCCCGGCTCCGCCGCGCTTGCGATCGCCGCTACTCCGGCGGGATCTCGACCCGGCGCAGCACCCCGTCGTGCGCGTCGGCGGCCTCGATCTCCGCGCGGGTGACACCCAGCAGGAACAGCACCGTGTCCAGGTACGGGTAGCTCAGCGATGCGTCGGCGACCTCGCGCAACGCCGGTTTGGCGTTGAACGCCACGCCCAGCCCGGCGGTGGCCAGCATGTCGATGTCGTTGGCGCCGTCGCCTACCGCGACGGTCTGCTCCAGCGGCACGCCGGCCCGGCCGGCGAACTCGCGCAGCGCATCGGCCTTGCCCGCCCGGTCCACCACCGGCCCGATCACCCGGCCGGTGAGTTTGCCGTCGACGACTTCCAACTCGTTGGCGGCGACGAAGTCCAACTTCAGTTCGTCGGCCAGCGGAGCGATCACCTGGCGGAAGCCCCCGGAGACCACCCCGCACTTGAAACCCAGCCGGCGCAACGTGCGCAATGTGGTGCGCGCCCCGGGCGTGAGCTCGATCTGCTGGGCCACTTCGTCGATGACACCGGCGGGAAGCCCGGCCAGCGTCGCCACCCGGTGATGCAGTGACTCGGCGAAGTCGAGTTCGCCGCGCATGGCGGCCTCGGTGATCGCCGCGACCGCGTCCCCGGCGCCGGCGCGCGCGGCCAGCATCTCGATGACCTCGCCCTGGATCAGAGTGGAGTCGACATCGAAGACGATCAGGCGCTTGGTCCGCCGCGACAGGCTGGCGTCCTGGAAGGCCACGTCGACCCGCTGCTGCGCGGCGACCTGGCTCAACGCGGACTGCAACTGGCCGGCCGCGCCGGGGGGCACCGAAACCCGCAGTTCCAAGCCGGTGACCGGGTAATCCGAGACGCCCCGGATCATGTCGATGTTGGCGTCGATCTCCGCGATCTCGGTGGCCAGCGCTCCGAGGGCGGCGGCGGTCACCGGCCGCCCCAGCACCACGATCCGGTGCGTGGACGGCACCGCGATGATCGGGGCGTCGTCGCTGCGTTCGATCGTGACGTCCAGCCCGACGCCGTGGATGGCCGCGGTGACCTCGGCGGCCAATGCCGTCCCGTCGGCCACCTCCGGTACCGCCGACACCAGCACGCCCAGGGTCAGCCGGCCGCGGACCACGACCTGTTCGACGTTGAGCAGCTCGATCTGATACCGCGACAGCGCCTCGAACAGCGCCGACGTCACGCCCGGCTGATCGACGCCGGTGACCGTGATCAGCACCGGAACCTTGGGCATGCTCACCAGCGGCGGCGGCCGGACCGGACCCGGCGCCACCTCACCCCCAGCGGGCTCATCAAGCGTTTGCGGGCTCGTACAGCTCGTCGCCGGGGTGACGGCCGACGTGCGCCTCGGCACGCAGCCGATCGATCATGTGCGGGTAGTGCAGCTCGAAAGCCGGGCGCTCCGAACGGATCCGGGGCAGCTCGGTGAAGTTGTGCCGCGGCGGCGGGCAGCTGGTCGCCCACTCCAGCGAGTTGCCGTAACCCCACGGGTCATCCACGGTGACGACCTCGCCGTAGCGCCAGCTCTTGAACACGTTCCAGGTGAAGGCCAGCATCGAGGCACCCAGGATGAAGGCGCCGACCGTGGAGACGATGTTGAACGGCTGGAATCCGTCGGTGGGCAGGTAGTCGGCGTAGCGGCGCGGCATGCCCATGTTGCCCAGCCAGTGCTGGATCAAGAAGGTGGTGTGGAACCCGATGAACGTCAGCCAGAAGTGCAGCTTGCCCAGCCGCTCGTCGAGCAGCCGCCCGGTCATCTTCGGGAACCAGAAGTAGATTCCGGCGAACGTGGCGAACACGATGGTGCCGAACAGCACGTAGTGGAAGTGCGCGATCAGGAAGTAGCTGTCGCTGACGTGGAAGTCGATCGGCGGGCTGGCCAGCATGACGCCGGTCAGGCCGCCGGCCAGGAAGGTGACGATGAAGCCGAGCGAGAACAGCATCGGCGTCTCGAACGTCATCTGGCCCCGCCACATGGTGCCGATCCAGTTGAAGAACTTCAGCCCGGTCGGGATGGCGATCATCAGGGTCAGCAGCGCGAAGAACGGCAGCAGCACCGCACCGGTGGCGTACATGTGGTGCGCCCACACCGCCGTCGACAGCCCGGCGATGCTCATCGTCGCGTACACCAGGGTGACGTAGCCGAAGATCGGCTTGCGGGCGAAGACCGGGATCACTTCGCTGACGATGCCGAAGAACGGCAGCGCGATGATGTACACCTCGGGATGGCCGAAGAACCAGAATAGGTGTTGCCATAGCAGCTCGCCGCCGTTGGCGGAGTCGTAGATGTGCCCGCCCAGGTGCCGGTCGACGGCCAGGCCGAGCAGGGCCGCGGTCAGCAGCGGGAAGACGATCAGCACCATGATCGAGGTGACCAGGATGTTCCAGGTGAAGATCGGCATCCGGAACATCGTCATCCCGGGGGCGCGCATGCACGCCACGGTGGTGATCATGTTGACCCCACCGAGGATGGTGCCCAGGCCGGCGACGGCCAGGCCCATGATCCACAGGTCGGCACCGGCGCCCGGTGAGTGCACCGCGTTGCTCAGCGGGGTGTAGCCGGTCCAGCCGAAGTCAGCCGCGCCGCCGGGGGTGATGAAGCCGGCCAGCGCGATGGTCGCGCCGAACACGAACAGCCAGAACGAGAAGGCGTTGAGCCGCGGGAACGCCACGTCCGGGGCGCCGATCTGCAGCGGCAGCACCAGGTTGGCGAAGCCGAACACGATCGGGGTGGCGTAGAACAGCAGCATCACCGTGCCGTGCATGGTGAACAGCTGGTTGAACTGCTCGTTGGACAGGAACTGCAGGCCCGGTGCGGCCAGCTCGGTGCGCATCAGCAGCGCCAGCAGGCCACCGATGAAGAAGTACACCATGCAGGCGACGCAGTACATGATGCCGATCAGCTTGTGATCGGTGGTCGTGATCATCTTGTAGAGCAGGCTGCCCTTGGGACCCATCAAAGGGGGGAACGGCCGACTCGGCTCGAGTTCTGCGCGCGGGGGTGCTTCGGCGGTCAACATTCCTCCAAACATGGGCATCCCGGAACTTGGGTCGAATCCTAACCCCGAGCCTCTCCGCGCCGGTATAGCCCTCCTACAAACTGTCGTATTCGTCTCCTCCCCGGGCCGCTGCGAGCGGGTGTTACCGTCACCGCGTGATCAGGGCGGACCGGCGGACAGTGTCCGCGGCAGCATTGGCCGTGATGCTGATCACGGTCTCGGGTTGTTCCGGCGATGGCGCGGAAACGGCCCCGACGTCCACCACCACCACCATGGTCGCCGGCGCCGGAGTGCTCGGCAACGACCGCCGGCCCGACGAGTCCTGCGCCCCGGAGCCGGCCCGGGCCGATCCGGGACCACCGATGCGGTCGGTCCACAACGCGGCCGGGGTGGAGCCGACCGGCGTCGAGGTACCCGAGGACGCAGAGCGCATCGTGGTGCTCTCCGGCGATCAGCTCGATGCGCTGTGCGCGCTGGGCCTCCAGTCCCGCATCGTCGGGGCCGCGCTGCCCGACGGCGCGGAGAGCCAGCCGTCATATCTGGGCGCCGTGGTGCACGGCCTGCCGGCCGTTGGCACCCGCAGCAATCCCGACACCGACGCCATCGCCGCATTGCGCCCGGATCTGATCCTGGGGGCACAGGGCCTGACGCCGGGATATGCCGAGCTGGCCTCGATCGCCCCGACGGTGTTCACCGGCGCGCCGGGCGCGGCCTGGGAGGACAACCTGCGCGGGGTCGGCGCCGCGACCGCGCGCAGCGGCGCCGCCGACGAGGTGCTGGGCAGGTTCAGCGAGAAGGCCGATGCCACCGGCGAGTCCAGCGACGCCACCCACTTCCAGGCGTCGGTGGTGCAGCTCACCGACAACGGCCTGCGGGTGTACGGGGCGGCCAACTTCGCCGCCAGTGTGCTCAAGGCGGTCGGGGTGGACCGGCCGCCGGCGCAGCGGTTCACCGACCAGCCCTACCTCGAGATAACCGCGGGTGACGGCGATCTGGGCGGCCGCGCGGACTTCTCGGCGGCCGACGGTGACATCGTCTACGTGTCGTTTGCCTCGCCGGCGGCCAAGGCGCGAGCGGCCACCGTGTTCGACAGCGTCTCCTGGCGCCGGCTGGCGGCCAACCGTGACAGCCGGGTGTTTGTGGTGAACAACGAGGTGTGGCAGACCGGGCAGGGACCGATCGCGGCCCGCGGAGTGGTCGACGATCTGCGCTGGGTGAGCGCGCCGATCAACTGAGCGGCCGCTGCGCGATCAGCTGCCGCAGTTCGGCTGAGGCCCGCTGACGGGCCTGCTCGGCCTCATCGCGAAGCCGGCGCACCTCGGAGTCCAACTCACCGACCCGGTCTTGCAGGGCGTTGAGCTCACGCACCTGCCGGTTCCGCAGTTCGCCTTCGGCGCCCTCGGTGCCGAGCACCCGCAGCTGTTCGGCGATGCGGCTCTGCGCGGTGTAGACCTCGTCGCGCTGTTCTTCGGCGCGTTCGCGTTGCGCGTCGAGCCGGCGAGCGTTGTTCTGATGCGCCAGCACCTGCGAGAGCGCGCCGACCGTCCCGGCGTCCAATGACCGGCCGGCCAGCCACTGCTCCAGCCGGCCCGGTTCCAGGTCGTCGTAGCCGATCTCGGATGAGACCGGCCAGGTCTGCAGCACCGTCGCTTCGGCGCTCTGGTGTCCGGCCACCGGGACGCCGAACCGGCACCAGCTCCCGTCCCGGCCGGCCTCAGTGGCGCCGTCCTGCGCGGTGACGGAGTGCTGAGGAGGCACGAACAGTTCGAAGATGACGTCCGCCGGGTCGTCGTGGTCGTTGTCCGCGTGCAGCGTGTGTCGCCGCTCGCAGCGCTGTTCTTCGATCACGGCGTCGGCGGTCAGCCGGATCCGGGTGGTGACGGTCTCAAAGCTCGCGAAGCTGTGGCAGCGAATCGCGAGATCCTTGGCGAACGCCAGCCGCACCTCGGCGCCGCGCGAGGTGAAGCCCAGCATGGCCTCTCCGGCGTAGCCGTCCTGTTCGTAGATGACGGCCGGGCCTTCTTCGAGCACCACGCCGGTGGTGTTGGTGAACGCCAGCACAATGTCGGGGGCGGCCCCGCGGTCCTCGCGCCACACCACCTCCCGGCGAACTGCGTCGACGGGCGCCACCGCCAGCGGGACCATCGCCGCGCCGCCCCGCTTCAACGACACCGGCGCGCCCAGCCGGTATTCGAAATACTCACCGCGGTCTTCGGTTTCGACGTCAGCGGCGGCCGCGTCGTAGCCGCCGGCCGTGAGCATGACGTCCGCCCCCAACCGCGGCGCTGCGGCCATGGCACTGTGGGCGCGCCGGGGCGCCGCGATGCGCTCGCTCTCCTCCACCACCACCCGCTGCACCCGGCGGCCGTGGTAGAGGTCGATGTCGAACGAGATCGGTTGGCCGGTAGTCAAAGTCACCTCGACGTCGGCCAGATCCTCATCGATCGGGTTGTGGATGATGCCCGTCGCCACCAGGGTCACCGTGTCGCCGTCGCGGATCACCCGGTAGGACACCCGCCACATCGGCGCGGCCACCAGATAGGACATCCTGAAGTCGTCGGCGGCACCCCGGATCTGCACGGTGACATCGCAGTTGTGGCCCGCCGTGGCGGCGCGCGACCGGTCGATCAGGTAGTCCAGATCGTCTTGGGACGCCGCCTCCAGCACGTCGAGACGCCGGGCGTCGGCGAGGTCGACCAGCGTGAGCGCGCCGGATTCGGACCGCAGCACCAGCAGCCGGCGGTGCTTACCCGCACCGGCCGCCCCGTCCACACCGATCACCGCACCGCGATGCGCCTGGTCGCCGCAGTGCACCTCGACGGCTCGGCCGCGCAGCGCATCGAGCAGGCCGACGAGCGCCTCCCCCGAGTCCAGCAGCAGATTGCGGTCGGCCAGTTCGGTGTCCGGATCCGCCGGGGTGTCGAAGCAGACCGCGCCGACCGACGCACTCCCGCCGACGGCGTCGACGGTCAGCGACTTGAGCACGTCCTTCATGTCGTCGCGACGAAAGGTCAGCGCGAAGTCGCCGTCCACCGGCCCGCGGCGACTCACGAAGGCCACCCCGTGCTTGTAGAGGACGAGGCGATCGACTTTGGGGCGAGTAACCATTGGCGCACGATAACGTGCGGCACCGACATCATTTTCACGCCGCAAGACGGCACCGAAAATTGCACCACCGTCGACATTGCAGCGAACTCTCAGCCTTGCCGCTCAACTTCACAGCAATGCGTCACACGCATTCGCTGACGTGCACCGCTTTCCGGGTGCGAGGAAACGGAAACCTGCTGTATCGCAAGGCTTTCCTTCCGGATGACGCTTCCCGCCGGGGCCGGCGACCGCCCGTGTGATCGGCGTGGTATCTGGCCACTTCGTTTTCGGCGACGGCTAACCGCGGCCGCAGTACGCTCATTCCGTGCCGGAAACGTCATATGCCAAGTGCGGCGACCTCAGCCTGGCCTATCAGCTATTCGGCGACGGGCCGATCGAGTTCGTCATCGTCGGGCCGTTCGTCACCCATGTCGAGCTGGCCTGGACCCTCCCCCAATTCAAGGCGTTCGTCGACCAGCTCGGTACGTTCTGTCGCGTTGCCTGGTTCGACAAGGCCGGGGTCGGGCTGTCGGACCCGGTGCCGAAAGTTCGCACGCTCGAGGAACGAGCATCCGAGATCGAGGCGGTCATGGATGCGGTCGGCTTCGAACGGGCCGTGGTGTGCGGTCTGAGTGACGGTGGACCGGTCGCCATCATGTTCGCGGCGACATGGCCGACGCGGACGAGGGCGCTAATCCTTTCCGGCACAGTTCCGTATTGGGGTTTCGAGGGCTGGGACGACCTGGATCGAGACCCGGCGGAGCTGCGGGCGCTTTTTCTTGCCGAGCTCGGTGCGGACTACACGCCGTCGATCGAGCAGCTCGCCCGCTTCCAGCAAGCCGGTCGCACGGTGCGGTCCGGGTGGGGCAACGGTGAGACAGCCAGCATCAGTGCCCCATCGTTTCGGTCCCTACGCCAGCTCGCGATGTGCGAACGCATGTGTGCGAGCCCGGGAATGGCGCGGGCATCCTTTGAGGCGGCGTTTCTGATCGACGTGCGGCCGATCCTGCCGACGCTCACGGCACCCACCCTGGTCATCCATGCCCGCGAGGACCCCGCGGTTCCGGTGCAGGGCGGCCGGTATATCGCCGCACATATCCCAGGCGCGCGATACCTGGAGGTCGAGGGTATCGACCACGCACCCTTTCTGACCGAGCCGGACAAGATCCTGACGGAGGTCGAAGAGTTCCTCACCGGCAGCCATGCGGCGCCGGCGCAGTCACATCGGGCCCTGCGCACCGTATTGTTCACCGACATCGTCGCGTCGACGCAACGCGCCGCGGCGACCGGCGACGACCGGTGGCGAGCGGTGCTGCAGCGCTTCGGTGAAATCACCGCCGAACTCACGGAGCGATTCAGCGGCGCGGTGGTGAAGAGCACCGGCGACGGCTACCTCGCCACGTTCGACGGCCCGACGCAGGCGATCCGCTGTGCCGAGGCGTTGCAGACCGACGCCGACGCACTGGGCATCGAGATCCGGGTGGGCATCCACACCGGTGAGTGCGAACTGATCGACAACGACATCGCCGGGATGGCCGTGCACATCGCCGCGCGGATCGTCGGCCAGGCCGGCGCGGGCGAGATTCTGGTGTCGCGTACTGTGCGCGATCTCGTCGTCGGCTCGGGCACGGGCTTCGAGGACCGCGGTAGCGTCGAGCTTCGCGGCGTTCCCGGCACCTGGCAACTTCTGGCCATCGATCGCAACGGTCCGGCGGCCGGATCAGCCGAGGCCGAACTGGCCTCGACGCCGACTCCCGGCCCGCAGGCCTCGATGCGCCGCTCGGACCGGGCCGTAGCCGTGATGGCACGGCAGACACCATGGATCCTGCGCGGGGCAGCCCGTATCGCGCTGACCACCCGCCGCAAATCGAACGCCCGGCACGTCGACCCGCAGCGGGATGTGTCAAAGATTACGTAGCTGCCCCGGCACGCCCTCACGCTGGGCAAATAGGCATCGCGATCGCGCCTAGCCCGGGAACGGACAACCACCACACAATTTACTTCGCTAGGCTATATAAAAACGCCGAGTCGCGAAGAGAGATAATCACCGATGAGCACCGTTTCCGCTTATGCCGCCACGTCGCCGACCGACCCGCTGAGCAAGACCACCATCACCCGCCGGGACCCCGGCCCGCACGACGTCGCCTTCGACATCGCTTTCGCCGGCATCTGCCACTCCGACATCCACACCGTCAAAGCCGAGTGGGGCCGCCCGCAGTACCCCCTGGTGCCCGGACACGAGATCGCCGGGGTGGTGACCGCGGTCGGTGCGCAGGTCACCAAGTTCAAGGTCGGCGACCGCGTCGGCGTCGGCTGCTTCGTCGACTCCTGCCGGGAATGCCCCAGCTGCCTGGCCGGCCACGAGCAGTACTGCACCGGCGGCGGCATGGTCGGCACCTACGCCGGCGTCGGCCGCGACGGCCAGCCCACTCAGGGCGGCTACAGCGGTGCGATCGTGGTCGACGAGAACTACGTGTTGAGCATCCCGGACGAGATTCCGCTGGACGCCGCCGCGCCGCTGCTGTGCGCCGGCGTCACCACCTACTCGCCGCTGCGCCACTGGAATGTCGGCCCCGACAAGCGAATTGCGGTCGTCGGCCTCGGCGGACTGGGTCACCTGGCCGTCAAGCTGGGTGCCGCGATGGGCGCTGAGGTGACGGTGCTGTCGCAGTCGCTGAAGAAGATGGAGGACGGGCTGCGGTTGGGCGCCGAGCACTACTACGCCACCAGCGACCCCGAGACGTTCAAGAAGCTGCGCGGCAACTTCGACATCATCCTCAACACCGTCTCGGCGAACCTGGATCTGGGCGCGTACCTGAACCTGCTCACCCTGGACGGCACGCTGGTCGAGTTGGGCATGCCCGAGGGTGCGCTGGCGGTGCCGCCGGGCCCGCTGGTCCGGATGCGGCGCAGTGTGTCGGGGTCGTTGATCGGCGGGATCGCCGAGACCCAGGAGATGCTGAACTTCTGCGCCGAGCACGGGGTGCGCCCCGAGATCGAAGTAATCGAACCGGACTACGTCAACACCGCCTACGAGCGGGTGCTGGCCTCCGACGTGCGCTACCGCTTCGTCATCAACACCGCGTCACTGCGACAGGTCTGAGCTGGACTTCTGCCTCACACGTAGCGGCCCCGCCCGGCCAGGGCGCCCGCCAGGGTCTGCACCAGGTAGACAGCGAGCATCATCAGCCACGGCACGGTCCAGCCGCCGCTCACGTGGTGCAACAGACCGAACAGGAAGGGGCCGACGCCGGCCAGCAGGTAGCCGAAACCCTGCGCCATCCCCGACAGGCGCGCGGTGTCCTCGGCGTCGCGGGCGCGCAGCGCAATCACGGTGAGCGCCAAGGAGAAAACGCTCATTCCCAGCCCCACCAGCACACTCCACAGCAGCGGTGCGGCGGCCGGCGCGATCAGCAGACCGAGTATTCCGGCGATGCCGAGCACGCCCAGGCCGACGATCCATCCGCTTTGGCTGTCGCGGCGGGTGGCCAGCGGCGAGACGATCAGGCTGATCGGCACCGCGATCAGCGAGATCAACCCGAGCAGCAGTCCGGCGCGCGTTTCGCTGGTGCCGTTCTCGATCAGCACCTCGGGCAGCCAGCCCATCACCACGTAAGCCAGGAACGACTGGGTGCCGAAGAACAGCGTGACGGTCCAGGCCAGCTTGCTGCGCAACAGCGACCGGCCCTTTGTCGCGACCGCGGGTGCGGGTGCGGCGGTGGCCGCCCGCTCGAATCCGCGGGCCCCCACCACCCAGGCCGCCAGCGCCAGCAACGCCAGCGCGCTCCATGCCCCCAGCGCCGAGCGCCAGCCTCCCAACGCGTTGTCGAGTATCGGGGTGACCGCGGAGCCCAGTGCTCCTCCCCCTTGCAGCGCCGCGGTGTAGATACCCGTCATCAGACCGACCTGCGCCGGAAACGACCCCCGGATGATGACCGGGATCAGCACGTTGATCAACGCGATGCCGGCGGTGGCCACCAGTGTTCCGCCGAGCACGACCAGAGGTCCGTCGCACACCCGGATCAGCAATCCCGCCACGAGGGTGAGCAGTGCCGCCGAGACCGTGCGGCCCAATCCGATCCGGCGGGACAACCACGGCGCGCCCAGTCCGGCTCCGGCGAAGCACAGACCCGGCAGGGTGGTCAGGACGCCGGCCCAGGTGTCCGAGACACCCAGTGCTGCCCGCATCTCCGGGAGCAGCGGCCCCACGCTGGTGATCGCCGGGCGCAGGTTCAGCGCGGTCAGCACCACCGCGACGGTCAATAGCGCGCCGCCGGCCGCCATCGTCGCCGGCCGGAACTCGGCGGCACCCTCGAGTTCCAGTTCGAGATCATGCTCGTACTGGTCGCGTGTTGCGGTACGGGGCGCGCGGGTCACCTGAAGTAGGATCGCATACATCCTATGATTGGATGAAGGGAGGATGCTGTGCCGTTGGTCACCACTCGCCGCACCGGCTTGGTAGATCAGGTGATCGAACAGCTTCGCGCCTCGGTGACCGGCGGCGAATGGCCGGTCGATTCACGAATCCCCACCGAGCCCGAACTCGCCGATGCGCTCGGCGTCGGCCGCAACACCGTGCGCGAGGCGGTCCGGGCACTGTCCCATAGCGGCATCCTGGAGGTCCGCCAAGGTGACGGGACCTATGTGCGCGCCACCAGCGAGGTGTCCGGTGCAGTGCGCCGGCTGTGCGGCTCTGAGCTGCGCGACGTGCTGCAGGTACGGCGCTGCCTGGAGGTGGAGGGGGCCCGTCTGGCCGCGATCGCCCGCACCGACGACGACCTGGTCGCGTTGCGCGCCCTGTTGGATCGCCGCGACAGCCACCAGCAGCAGGGCCGACACTCCGACTTCGTTCGGTCGGACACCGATTTTCATCTCGCGGTGGTGCGCTGCTCGCACAATCCGGTGTTGACCGAGCTGTACTGCGGGCTCACCGAGGTGGTGATGGCCAGTGTGGCCACGACGAGCGCCACACCGGTGCATTCGGACCAGATCCGGCACCGGGGCCTGGTGGAGGCGATCGCCGCCGGCGACGTCGAGGCGGCCGGACGCGAGGCGGGCGGATTCCTCGACGAGCTGTTAAATCGGCTGCCGCCAAGCTGAGTCGCTCAGGTGCGCCGAATTCCCAACACCCGCAGCAATTCCGGCCGGCGCAGGATGAGCGCGATCCACACCAACACGCCGACATACACCCCGGACAACACGAAACCCGCCAGCGGCTTGTCGGCATGCAGGTTCATGGTCACCGCCCCGCCCAGGTAGGCGGTGAGGCCAAGGGCACCCAGCACGGCGGTGCGCGGAATCAGGAAGACGATCAGACACACCAGCAGGACCCAGCCGATCACCGCGGTCTTGTCCGGGGAGAAGCCGAGCGCTTCGGTGCCTTCGCGGGCGAAGGACACACCGAGGATCTTCGGGATGCTGTCGAACGCAAAGAACAGCCCCAGCAGAGCGGTGAGCCCGGCTCCGGCGGTCCATGCCCGAGAGCGTCGCGGCGTGGTGGCGTCGCTGTTTGTCGTCATCCTGCACTCCTCGAAGGTGATCGTGATGAGATCGGCGTGACTGCAACACTATGCGGTTGCCGAGGCTTCCGGCTCGCGGGCGTGTAGCCGCAACGCGGTGTAGGCGAACATGATCAGCGCGGTCGCCACCAGCAACAACAGTCCGACGGTGTAGTCGTTGCGCACCGGATCGTAGGTCGCGCCCATCACGATCGGCGGGAAGTAGCCGCCCAATCCCCCTGCCGCGGAGACGATTCCGGTGACAGCTCCCAGTGAGCCGGCCGGAGCGCGGCGGGTCACCCACCCGAAGACGCCACCGGTGCCGATACCCAACCCAACGGCCAGCGTGATGAACGTGGCCGCCGACCAGACGTCGGGCGGCGGCTTGAGAGCGGCGACGGCGGCCATCACCGCGGTGACCGCCAGCGAAGCCAACACCACGTACTTGGGCGCGATACGGTCGGCCAGCGCGCCGCCGACGGGCCTGGCCAACACCGCGGCCAGCGCGAACGCGGCGGTGCGTTCACCGGCAGCCACCTGCGAGAACCCGTAGATGGTCTTGATGTAGATGGGCAGGTAGTTGCTGAACGCTACGAAGCCGCCGAACACCACGCCGTAGAGCAGCGACATCTGCCAGGTGACCCGCAGCCCGGCAGCCGCCTTGAGCTTGGGCACCACCGGCGCGGTGTTGGGAGAGAAGTACTCGCCGTTGCTCATCACCACGACGCACACCACGACGGTGACCGCCAGCGCGGCCGCGACCATGTAGTGGGTATACAGCAACCCGAATCGCCGCGCCATGCGCGGGGTGAAGAACGCCGACAGCGCCGTGCCTGCCATGCCCATCCCGAACACACCCGTGGAGAAACCGCGGCGAGCCGGCTCATACCAGTTGTTGGCGAACGGAATACCGATCGCGAACACCGTCCCGGGTATGCCCAGCAGCAGAGCCGAGGCCAGCACCAGTGGATAGGAGCCGGCGGCTTCGGCCGCACCCACCGCCAGCACCGGCCCGATCGAGGCCAGCGACACCCCGATGAACATCGTGCGGCCGCCGAACCGATCGGTCAGCGGCCCGGCCACCATCCGGCCCAACGAGCCGGCCAGGATCGGGGTGGCGACCAGCATCGCGACCTGGGTACTGCCCAGCGACATCCGCGCCGCATCGGTCATGGCCACCGGGCCGATGAGATTCCAGGCCCAGAAGTTGATCATCGACACCCAAGTGGCCAGGGCCAGCTGCACACCCCGGCGGGCGCCGAGATCTGGTCGATCAACGCTCCCCACTGGAATATGCAAACACCGTGAAGCGCGGTCGACTCGTCATTCGTCCAAAAAGGCGACGCGCGGGCCGGCGTTCAGCCACGCAGAGCGGTGCGGAATCTGTCCCGGTAGGCCTTCGGGGAGACGCCGAGGTGATCGACGAACACCCGTCGCAGAGTTTCGGTGCTGCCGAAGCCCGCGAGCCGTGCGGCGTCGGTGACGCTGTAGCCGGCGTCCAGGGCGGCCCGCGCGGCGTCGACGCGGACCTTTTCGACGTAGTCGGCCGGGGTCATTCCCAGCTCGGATCGAAACAACCGGGTCAGCTGCCGCGTACTGAGACTGGCCCGGATGGCAAGCGAGCTGACCCGGTGATCGGCGCCGGGATCAGCGGCAATCGCGTCGGTAACCGCTCGCAGCGCGGACTGCGGGGCCGGGTCGGCCTCGACCAGCGTGGAGAATTGCGACTGCCCGCCGGCGCGCTTGAGATAGACCACCAGCCACCGGGCCACGGCCCGGACCAGCTCGGCGCCATGGTCGATCTCGACCAGCGCCAGCGCCAGGTCGATACCCGAGGAAACCCCCGCCGAGGTGAACACCTCGCCGTCGCGGACGAAGATCGCGTCCGGCTCGACGGTGACCTCGGGGAAGGCGCGAGCGAACAACCGGACGTCATGCCAGTGGGTGGTGGCGCGGCGGCCGTTCAGCAGACCGGCTTGCGCGAGAACGAAGGACCCGGTGCAGATGGAGGCCAGCCGGCGGGTGCGGCCCGCGACGGACTTCACCGCCTGCACCAGCTCCGGATCGATCGCACGGCGCGGCAGGTTGTCGGCGCCGGCGATCATGACGGTGTCGGCGGATTCGATCGATGACAGGGCGTCGGTAACACCTAAACGCGTCCCGATCGAGGTGGTGACGTCACCCCCATCCACCGAGGCGATCTTGATCCGGTAGTCGGCGCCGAACCGGTTGGCTTCGGCGAAGACTTCACCGGCTCCGGCGACATCCAACATCGTCACGTCGTCGAAGACGACGATCACCATGACCCGCGGTGGTGCGCTGGCGTCAGCCACGGCTTCATTGTGTCGCAATCTGAGGTTTTGACGGCTCGATCGCACCGCGTGGACCTAGCACATCGGCGGCAGGCTGGTTTCTGTTCGACCAACCAAGGAGACCGACTGTGACCATTCAGCGGATCGAGACCATCGCTGACGTCGTCATACCCGACACGCCGCTCGCCCGTGAGGCGACCGAGTTCATTCGCAGCGCCGAGGACGACGTGCTCTTCCACCACTCCCGACGGGTGTATCTGTTCGGCGCGCTGCACGGTCGCCGGTCGGGGCGACAACCAGATCTGGAACTGCTCTATGTGGCGGCGATGTTTCACGACTTCGGCCTCACCCCGCGTTACCGGAATTCGACCCAGCGTTTCGAGATCGACGGCGCCGACGCCGCACGCGAGTTCCTGGTGGCCCGCGGCATAGCGCAATCCGACGCCGACCGGGTGTGGCTGGGCATCGCACTACACACGACGCCGGAGATCACCGGACGCCTCGACACCGAAACGCACTTGCTCGCAGCGGGTGTCAAGACCGATGTGGTCGGTGTGGGCCGGGCTGATCTGGACGCGGCGCACATCGACGCGGTGGTCGCCGCCCATCCGCGCCCCGACTTCAAGAACCGCATTCTGGCGGCGTTCCACAACGGTATGAAGCATCGTCCGGAGACCACGTTCGGGACGATGAACGACGACATACTGGCCCATTTCGACCCGACGTTCCAGCGCGGCAACCTGGTCGACAGCATTCTCAACAGCCCATGGCCCGAATAGCGGAAAGGAGCAGGCAACATGGAGATCCACGAAGCGCTGTACACCACCAGGATGATGCGGCGGCTGCGACCCGATCCGATCCCACTGGACACCCAGGCCCGCATCCTGGACGCGGCCGTACGCGCACCCAACGGGGGTAACACGCAACGCTGGCACTTCCTCGCCGTCGACGACCCGGAACTCAAACGCGAGCTGGCCCAGCTGTTTCGACAGGCCCGTGCCGTCGAATACCAGAAGTTCGCCACGGGGACGGGGCCGATGGTCGCTCCGGCTCCCGGCGCGGATCCGACCCACCATGTCGAGACCATGCGCCGGATGAGGGACTCCGGAGATTATCTGGCCGACCATTTCGAAGAAGTTCCGCTGTTGCTGTTCGTCTTCGCCATCGACGACCTCGGCGGAGCCAACATCTACCCGGCGATCTGGAGCGCGTTGCTCGCCGCCCGCGCCGAGGGCGTCGGCGGGGTCATGACGATGGTGCTCCGCAACTTCACCGACCGCGTCAACGAGCTGCTGGGCGTGCCCGTTGAGCAAGGCTGGACGATGTCAGCCATGCTCGCACTGGGCTACCCACGGGGTAAGTGGGGTGTCGCTGCCAATCGTCGTCCCGTGCAGGAGGTTTCATCACGAAACCGCTGGGGTGCACCGTTCGGCGTCGACGTCCCGGAGCCGCTGTGGCCGCACGACTATCTGGCGCCCGACCTGGCCACGGTCGGTTGAGAATGCGGCGGGGCCCGGCCCGGGGCCTTTAGAACTCCCAGTCTTCGTCTTCGGTGATGACGGCCTTGCCGATCACGTACGACGACCCCGACCCGGAGAAGAAGTCGTGGTTCTCGTCGCCGTTGGGGCTCAGCGCCGACAGGATCGCCGGGTTGACGTCGGTCTCGTCGCGCGGGAACAACGCCTCGTAGCCGAGGTTCATCAGCGCCTTGTTGGCGTTGTAGCGCAAGAACTTTTTGACGTCCTCGGTCAGCCCGACCCCGTCGTAGAGGTCCTGGGTGTACTCGACCTCGTTGTCGTAGAGCTCGAAGAGCAGCTCGTAGGTGTAGTCCTTGAGCTCTTGGCGCTTGGCCTCATCCAGGGCGGCCAGTCCGCGCTGGAACTTGTAGCCGATGTAGTAGCCGTGCACCGCCTCGTCGCGGATGATCAGCCGGATCACGTCGGCGGTGTTGGTCAGCTTGCCCCGGCTCGACCAGTACATCGGCAGGTAGAAGCCGGAGTAGAACAGGAAGCTCTCCAGCAGCGTGGAGGCCACCTTGCGCTTGAGCGGCTCGTCACCGCGGTAGTACTGCATGACGATGGCCGCTTTGCGCTGCAGGTTGGTGTTTTCCTCCGACCAGCGGAACGCCTCGTCGATCTCGTTGGTCGAGCACAGCGTGGAGAAGATCTGGCTGTAGCTCTTGGCGTGCACGGACTCCATGAACGCGATGTTGGTGTAGACCGCTTCCTCGTGCGGGGTCAGCGCGTCGGGGATCAGGCTGACCGCGCCGACGGTGCCCTGAATGGTGTCCAGCAGCGTCAGGCCGGTGAACACCCGCATGGTGAGCTGCCGCTCCTGATCGGTCAGCGTCCCCCAAGAGGGGATGTCGTTGGAGACCGGCACCTTCTCGGGCAGCCAGAAGTTTCCGGTCAGCCGGTCCCAGACCTCGAGGTCCTTGTCGTCTTGGACCCGGTTCCAGTTGATCGCCGAGACCCGGTCGATCAGCTTCACTTTTTCGCTCACCACAACCCCATTTCACCCGCGGGAAGCTAGGCCTCCGACACTACCCCTGGGGGCCGACAACCCGCGGCAACACAAGAAGTTGTGTCTGCGTGTCGCCTCAGCCCACTCCGGAAAAACGGTACTCGCCCGCCCGCAACGAGCGGGTGGACTGCCAGTACTGCCAGGTCATCCCGCTCCACAGGGTGCGGTTGACGCCGTGCTCGTCGAGGTACCAGCTGTTGCAGCCGCCGGTCATCCACACCGAGCCGGCAAGCTTGTCCTGAAGCTCGGCGTTGTAACGGTCCTGGGCGGCCCGGCTGGGCGCCAAGGCCTGCGCGCCGGCTTTGTCGGCGGCGGCGATCGCCTGGGCGACGTAGCGGATCTGCGACTCGATCATGAACACCACCGAGGTGTGGCCCAGCGCCGTGTTGGGGCCCAGCAGAAAGAACAGGTTGGGCATGTCGGCAACAGCGATACCGCGGTGCGCCTCCACTCCTTCACGGTTCCAGCGCTCCACCAGATCCTCGCCGTTCGGCCCGATGATGCCGACGTAGGTGTAGGAGTCGGTGACATGGAATCCGGTCGCGTAGATGATGACGTCGACCGGGCGCTCCACGTTGTCGGCGGTGACGATGCTGCTCCGGGTGATGCGGGATATCCGGTCGGTGATCAGCGTCGTCGTCGGATCGGCCACCGCCCGGTAATAGTTGTTGCCGGAATAGAGGATTCGCTTGCAACCGGCCCGGTACTTCGGCGTCAGCTTGCGGCGCAGTTCTTTGTCGCGGACCTGGCGACGGATGTTCAGTTTGCCGACCGCCTCGATCAGACGCAGCAGGCCGGGCCGCTTGGTCATCGCGAATCCCACGCCTTCCAGCGCCCAGTAGATGCCCGCCCGCACCGCGTAGCGCAGGCCGGGCACCACCGCGAAAGCCTGTCGCACCGCACCCGGCAGCTGATGATGCGGCACCGGTACCACCCACGCGGGGGTGCGCTGGTACAGCTGCAGTTCAGCAACCCGGTCGACGATCGCGGGCACGATCTGGATCGCGCTGGCGCCGGTTCCGATGACCGCGACCCTCTTGCCGGTCAAGTCCACGCTGTGGTCCCACTGCGCGGAATGGAATGCGGTACCGGCGAATTCGTCGATCCCGTCGATGTCGGGCAGCCGCGGAATGTGCAGACCACCGACGCCGGAGACCACGAACTGGGCCACATACTCCTGGCCGTCTTCGGTGAACACATGCCAGCGGAACTCGTCGTCGTCCCACGCCGCGCGGGTCACCTTCGAACCGAACCGGATGTGGCGACGCAGGTCGTATTTGTCGGTGACACCCTTGAGGTAGTCAAGGATCTCCGGTTGCGGAGAGAACAGCCGACTCCAGGTGGCCTTCGGCTCGAAGGAGAACGAGTAGAGATGCGACGGCACGTCGCAGGCGCAGCCTGGATAAGTGTTGTCACGCCAAGTCCCGCCGATCTCGTCGGCCTTCTCCAGGATGAGGAACTCCACGCCCTGCTTCTGCAGCGCGATGGCCATGCCCAGGCCGGAGAATCCGGTGCCGATGATGAGCGCCCGGGTGCGTACCGGTGCACGTTGGCCGGCGTCATCAGCGGTGTGATCGGTCAGCGTCATCGCGCGTCCCTCCCTTTTCGGGTATCGATGTTCAGTGTGTTTGCTGGACCTGAGTCCGTCAACGCCCGTGCCGCCGTCCCGCAGGCGTCCAGCGGGTAGGCGGCACGGCGGTCACGGCACTCAGCCCATCAGCGCTGCTGTGACCTGGTTGTTCAGATCGACCAGCGACTCCATCAGCGGTGAGTACGGGCTCAGGTCGAAGCTGTTGCCGGCGTTCAGGATTCCGGTCGACATGTCGTCCCGCGCGTTGAGCAGGCCCGCGATGATGCCGGTGGTCGGGTCGTCCCAGGCCATATCGAAGACCGTTCCGAGCCTTTCCATACCACCGGTCAGCGTCGTCAACGCCTGCGTCCAGTCGCCGGAGCTGAAGTCGCCCTGCAAACTCTGCCAGGTCTGGTCCGCGACAGCCTTCGAACTCATCATGGCCAGCAGTATCGGCATCTCGATGTCTTTGACCGCCAACGGCATATTGCTGACGAACGCCGCCATAGCACCGGCCGGATTGGTCAAGAACTCCGAAGCGACGGCGTCCAGGTTCGGCATCAGCGCGGGGTCGCTCATCCGGTCCCAGACCGTCGGCGCGTCAATCTGGCTGCCGAAGATCTTCTCGAAGTTCTCCTCGCCCATCGCGGCCATAACCTGGTAGCGCAGGAGGTTGGCCCCCAGCCAGGAGATGTCGTGGTCCTGGTCCTGGTTGTAGTTCCAATTGAACAGGCGCTCGTGCAGCAGCGCCGCCTGCTCTTCGGGGCTGACAAGGGGGTGATCGGCCGGCAGATAATCCTTGACGTCGGCGACATTCACCACCTGGGAGAACGTCTGGGAACCCGTCGGGTTGCCCTCCACGCCCTGCCAGCGAACTCCGAGCATTCCGTTGACGAGGCCGCCGGTGTCGATCCAGTTGGCGACCCCGGGATCTTTGGCGCTGACAACGTAGTAGGTGTATCCGTCAGGATCTTCGAACGTCTGGGTGCTGTTCAGGCTGCCTTGCGCGGTCACGATCGGGACGTTCTGCCCCCAGGCGTTGGCCAATTCCAGGCCGGAGTACCGGGCATCGAGGTTGGGCACCTTGACGATCAACGCCTCATCGTCATCCAGCTGGAAGTGCCCCATCGTGCTGTATTGACCGGGCATGAGTCCGTTGATCGCGGTGGTCGACGATGCGATCGGGGTCATCCAGTTGGGCGGTAGCGAATCGGGAATCCTGGTCTGGTCGTAGTAGACGGCATCGGCATTGGTGGTGGGAATATCCCTGGCGACGTTGCTCAACAGCGTCGTCAGTTGCTCGTCTGTGAGGAACGGTAGGTGGTACGTCGGCGCGACGCCCTCTTGCTGGAGCGAGAAGAAGTCGTGCGGCAGTCCGGCGTCACCGATGGAGTTGCGAATGAGCATGGTTTCGGCACCACTGGTGTCGATCCAGTTCCCGTCATGCGGCGTGGAGCTGAAGGTGATCGTGTAGCTGCCGTCAGCATTCGGCGTGGCCCCGGACAGGCTGAGCACATGGCCGGTGGGCAAGTAGCCCTGCTCCGAACCGATCGTGCCCGACAGCGTTGTGAACGACACATCGAGGCTGCCGGCACCGGGGTGGACCGTCATCGTGTACGTGCCATCCGCGCTGATCGGGATGACGCCGTACTGATTGTCCGGGTTCACCAGGATGTAGAACTGTCCCGGGTCGGCCGAGTTGGCGTCCCACGGGAACCCCAGCAACCACTGGATTCCGGTGTTGGGGCTGAACATCTCGCCGTATTGCAACGCCAGCTCGGTGGCCGCCAGGCCCTGGATGTACTGCGGCAGCGAGTCAAGATCCGACGGAATGATGAACGGATACTGGCTGTTCGTGTCGTACACCTGCTGCTGTGCATCGAGCAGTTGGTCGATGATCGACTGCATGGCAGCCGTCGGCCCCGTCGCGGCGACCGCATGCGGGGTCGCCAACGTCATCGCCAGCGCCCCGGCCACCGCTCCCGGTGCCGTGGCGGCGACGACACGCAGCCGTTGCCGCAGCCGGCGCCGCTGGGCGGCTTTCTCGTTGGCGCGCTCGACGGCTACGCGTTGGGTGGATCCGATGCGCGACATGTGGTCCTCCGGTGTGTGGTCAAGGTGCGCTGTGACGGCTGTCACCTGATAGCGACCTGATTGTTCGCTGCGCCGAATCTCAGACGTAAGAGCAATTCGCACCGAATTGGCCGCGTTGCCGCTGCATAGTGCACCACTGCCGCTAACCTCAGCTAATGGAGTGGGAGCGACCGTCCGAGCGGGTGTGCGAGCTGATCCAGCAGACCGCCCAGGCCTTGGTCAGCGCTCCCCCGGACGCGCTCGACGAGCTCCACGAAGCCACCCTGTCGGCGGTGTACACGCAAGCCATCGCCTCGGATCCGGTCCTCGCCGAAGGCATCCGTCGCAGCAACCGGTCCAACCTGATGCACTGGGCGGCCGCCAATCTCAGCCATCCCGGCGAGCCGGTAGCGGCCAACCTCTCGACGGAGGCACTGCTCATCGTCCGCGACGGGTTCCGCCGCGGTCTCGACGAATCGGCGGTGCTGGACGCCTATCGGGTCGGGACGAACGTGGCCTGGCGGTCCTGGATGCAGACCGCGTTCACCCTCACCCGCGACGCCGACGAACTGCGCGAACTGCTCGACGTGACCTCCCGATCGCTGACGTCGTTCATCGACGCCACCATCGCCGGAATCGGCTCACAGATGCAGCTGGAACGCGAGGCGCTGACCCGGGGAACGCACGCCGAACGCCGGGAGACCGTCGCGCTGATCCTGGACGGTGCGGCGATCACCAGGCAGCGCGCCGAGAGCCGGCTGGGTTACCGGCTGCAGCAGAACCACACCGCCGCCGTGATCTGGGGTGATCAGTCCACCACCAACCTGGCCGACCTGGACGCGGCGGCCGAGGCGCTGACCCGCACCGAGGGCGGGCAGCGCGCGTTGTCGGTGCTGGCGAGCGCAGTCACGCAATGGGTGTGGATACCGGGCCCCGCAGGCCCGGACGTGACGGGTGTCGCTGCTGCAGTGGACAACCTTCCTGGGGTGCAGATCGCGGTCGGGACAACAGCCGCCGGCATAGACGGATTCCGGCGCAGCCATCTCGACGCCGTCACCACGCAACGCATGATGATGCGGCTGGGTTCCTCCCAGCGCGTCGCGCGCTTCACCGATATCGAGTTGGTGGCCCTGATCAGCGCCGAACCCGAACAAGCGGACCGATTCATCACGCATACGCTCGGCGACTTCGCCTCGGCCGACGCCGAACTACAGCAAACCGCCCTCACGTTCATCCATCAGCAGTGCAACGCCTCACGAGCAGCAGAACGGATGTTCTTGCACCGAAATACGTTGCTGCGCAGGATCGCTCGCGCCGACGAATTGTTGCCGACGCCGTTGGCCGACAACAGCGTTCGGGTGGCGGTGGCGTTGGAGGCGCTGCGCTGGCGGGGCGCCTAGCGCCACAGGTCGCGCGACGACAGCTCAGGCGACCGGTTCACGCCGGACGGCCTCGTGGATCGGCTGATCGGGGTCCATCGCGATGCCGAGGTTCTGGGCGGTGCCGTTGACGACGTTGATCATGATCGTCGTCAAGTACTCCACGAACGTGTCGCGGGGCATTCGGCGCGGACTGTCCAGTTCGGGGCCCAGCCACCAGTCGGTGGCCGAGGTCGCCGTACCGAAGGCCGCGAACGCCGCCAGCTCCAGCGCCCCGCGGTTGAGGTCCAGCTCTTGGAGTTCGTTGCTGAGCATCTCGGCCATCGCCAGCGTGATCGTCCGGCCCTCGTTGAGGGTGCACATCGTCGACTGGGACTGCGCGCGCACCCGCCCCTGGAGGAAAAACCGCAACACATTGGGGTGCTCGTCGACCAGCGTTACGTACTCTTCGACACTGCGTTGAATGATGTCGCGTAGCGAGTTGGTGGCGACGTCGATGGAGGCGAAGATCGCTGCCCACAGGTCGTCGCGCAGCCGGGTCCCGACCGCCTCGAACAGATCGTCCTTGTCGGTGAAGTGACGGTAGATCTTGGGCTTGGCCGTACCGGCTTCTTCGGCGATCTGCCGCACACTCACATCGGGACCGAGCCGGTCGATCGCGCCGAAGGCGGCCTCGACGATCTCGCCGCGGACCTTCTTGCGGTGCTCGCGCCAACGCTCACTGCGGGCATCGACCTTCTGCCCGCCATTGTCGGCCGGCTTGGGCCTGCTCGTTCCGCGCACGTCAAGCACCTTACCGCCTTGCCGTGGCTGACCTGGGGGAACCGCGCGGCGAACTGGTCCGTTAGCATCGGTAGACAGTTCCCGCGGTGCAAAAACGCGCATATTTGAGACGAGATGTAGTGACCCAACGATTCGACCTGGCCATCGTCGGCGGCGGCCCGGCGGGGTCGGCGGCGGCCTGGCAGGCCCGCCAGGCCGGTGCGAACGTCGTCGTCCTGGACAAGGCCGACTTCCCGCGCGACAAGCCCTGCGGTGACGGGCTGACCGCCCGTGCGGTCAGCTATCTGCAAAAGATGGGGCTGGCCGAAGAGGTCGACAAATTCCACCAGGTCAACCGGGTGAAGGTGTTCAGCCCCAGCGAGTGGGAGCTGTCGTTTCCCCGCCGCCCCGGGATGCCCAACCACGGCTACGTCGCGCGCCGGCCCGAGCTGGACACTCTGCTGCTCAAGCACGCCGAATCGGCCGGGGCGCAGGTCCGCCAGTCCGCCGAGGTCGCCGGACCGGTGCTCGACGACACCGGCCGGGTGGTCGGGGTGTTGCTCAAGAGCGGGGAGAAGGTGCTGGCCGATGCGGTGATCGCCGCCGACGGCGCCTACTCGCCGATCAAGCGGGCGCTGAAGCTGGACTCGGCCTACAACGGCTATTCGGCGATCGCGATCCGCGCCGAGATGCCGGCGGTGCGTCCCGACGTCGATTCCCTCGACATCTACCTGAAGCTGATGTTCCAGGGCGACCAACTGCCCGGCTACGGCTGGGTGTTCCCGCTGGGCGGCGGCCGGGTCAACATCGGCCTGGGCTATGTCAACAGCTACAAGAACTGGCAGGCCATCAACGCCACCCAGTTCCTCGGCGAATTCCTGGAGACCCTGCCGCGGGACTGGGAGCTGCCCTCGATCACCGAGCTGAAAAAGTCCAAGACGGTGCGGGCCTGGCGGCTGCCGATGGGTTTCACCGCATGGCCGCCGTGGCGGCCCGGCGTGCTGTTCACCGGCGACTCGTTGGGAGCAGGCCGGCCGACCTCGGGCGCCGGGATCTCCAAGGCGTTGGAGTCGGGGTTGGCCGCCGGTGAGTGCGCGGTCGCGGCGTTGACCAACGCCGGCCCAGACGACTTCACCAACTACGCCCAGCGGATGCAGGCCGCCTGGGGCCGGGAGTACCGGCGTGGCCGGTTCTTCCACAAGCTGGCCGGTCGGCCGGCGGTGGCCAACGCGGGCCTCAAACTGCTGGACAACGCGCGCTTCCGCGACGTACTGCTGACCCGGCTGTACCGGGGCCAGCAAGGACCGTCGCACACCTACTGAGCGTTGTCGGTTCGTCCCCCCGCAGCGCAGTCGAGGACCCCCCGGCGGTGCCGGACGAGGGCGTAGATCGGTTCGGCAGCGACCGTGGTGAACGGCACCGCCAGGGGAAACTCGGTGCTCAGTGAGCTGAATTCGCAATGCCGAACACAGGTGGCCAGCGCCAGGGTGGCTTCCAGCATGGCGAAGTGATCGCCCACGCATTTGCGCGGTCCGCCGCCGAACGGCAGATACTGCCAACGGTCGCGGCCCGCAGAGTTCTCCGAGCTGAACCGGTCCGGATCGAACTCGTCTGGGCGCTCCCACAGCGCCGGATCGCGGTGCAGCGCATAGACCCCGACTCCGACCAGGGAACCGGCCGGCACCCGGTAGCCGTCGACGGCGATATCGCGAACCGCCGTTCGGCCGTTCAGCGCGCCGGGCGGGCACAACCGCAGCGCTTCGTGCAGTACCTGCACGGTGTAGGGCAGTCGGGCCACATCATCTGGGCTGAGCTCCGCGCCGAGCTGGGCGACCTCTTCGGCGACCCTTCGCTGGATGTCGGGGTGGTTTCCCAACGCCCACAACGCGTAAGCCAACGTCGTTGCGGTGGTGTCGTGACCGGCCAGCATGAACACGATCAGCTCGTCGCAGATCTCACGGTCGGACAATCTACGCCCCGTTTCGGGGTCGACGGCGGTCATCAACCCGCGCACCAGCGGCGCGTCGAGCATCGGGTCCACCCGGCAGGTTTGCAGGATGTCGTTGGCGCATCGATGCAGCATGGCGCTGGCGGCTCGGGCCCGACGGCGCGCCGGCGTCGGCAACCAGCGCGGTGCCCGAACCGGAGCAAATGCGCGATCGGTGATGTACCCCAGCGCGACGCGCATCGACTCACCCAGCGCGGCGGCGCTCTCGTCGAGATCCACCCCGAGCACCGAGCGCCCGAGCGCCCGCAACGTCAGCTTGCGGCATTCAGCGTCCAAATCGACTGTGGTCCCGTCGCGCCACGCGGTGGCCACCATCTCGGCAGCCTGCGCCATGTGTCCGGCGAAGCCCCCGACGCGCCGCTTGGTGAACAACGGTTGCAGCATGCGTCGCCGCGGCAGCCACGGCTCGTTTCGGAGATCGAACAGGTTCGGGCCGAGCAGATACCGGATCTCATCATGCGTCGGGGCGCGGTCGACGTCGCCGCTGCTGAGCACGTCGTGGGCGCCCTGCGGTGAAGTCACCACCACGATCGGAGGCGACAGCCACGCCGGCGCCAGCACCACGCGGGTTACCGGCCCGCCGGCATCTCGCAGCTTTTCTATCCCGGTGTGCATCTGCCGGATCTCCCGCGATTGCCGCCAGCGCGGCAACGGGTTCTTCGGCGCCAGCGGCAATGCGCGAACATCGACATCGGACACGGTCATGGCGTGAGCCAATCAGGCCCGATGCGCCGCCGCCTCATCCGAATGGCTGAAATTTTCCCAGGAAATCGAAGGGATCATCCGAGCCAAGCGGCGGGAGAATGTCCGATATGGGACGGGATGTCCCGTGAGCGAGGAACCCGGGATGCGGCGATGGCGACTCTCGACGATTTTTCGCGAATAGTCGCGGCCGTCTACGGCTCAGTGATGGCTCCCGAGAACTGGACCGTAGCCCTGGGCGACCTTCGGCGCACGCTCGAGGGGCAGAGCTGCGCGCTGATTCGAGCAGACCCCGCGGGGCGGTCGGTGCAGGCCGCGCACCTGGCGCCGGAGGTGCGTGCCGATTACGAGCGGTACTACCACCGGATCGACTACGTGCTCGAAGCCGTCGAACAGGGCCCGGTCGGTGAACTACGCACTGGACGGTCGCTGGTCGCATTGCAGGCCCAGTCGGAGTTCCACATCGACTGGCTGCGGCCCATGGAGATGACCGAGGGCTTGTTCGTGCGGCTCAGCGACGGCCCGGCACCGCTGGCGTTCCTTGCCGCAGGGCCACGCCCCATGGAGCCGTTCGCCCCGCTGCTCAGTGCCCTGGTACCCCATCTGCAACAGGCCCTGCGCAGCCAAGCACACCTGGAGCGCCTGCACCGCCACACCGATGACCTCGATGCCGCCGCCCAGGCGCTGGGCTACGCAATCATCGTCGTGACCCTCGAATCCCGCATCGCCTACGCCAACCCGGCCGCCGAACACCTGTTGCGGTCGGCCGATGGGCTTCAGGCCCGCGCCGGGCGACTCGAAGCTGCGGCCGCGAGCACCGACACTGCGCTCCAGCGCAGCATTCACAGCGCCCTGGCGCTCGGGGATGACCATCCGTCGGGAAACTCGCTGCTGTGCTCGCGCCCCTCGGGGCATCTCCCCTACATCATCGAGGTTCTGCCCACCGATCCGGCTGCCGCCTCCGGTCGTGGCCGGCGCGCCATCGTGATCGTCGCCGATCCTGAGCACGAATCCAACACCACACCAGCGTTATTGCGCCGCCACTACGGCCTGACAGCCGGTGAAACCGAGATCGCCGTCATGGTGCTGAACGGCGGCGGGGTCAAAGACATCGCCGAACGCATGTCGCTGTCGCAGGCCACCGTCAAGACGCATCTGCAGCACGTCTTCGACAAGACGGGAACCCATCGCCAAGCCGACCTCATCCGGCTGCTGCTCAGCTTGCGCTCGCCCTGCCGCTGAGCTCAGCGTCGACCGCGCTGGCCGGCCCCCGGCTTCCTTGCGACCTTGCCCGCCGCGGCGCGGGCGGCCTGCTTGGCGAGGGTCTTCTCCCGGGCGGTGCGTTTCGGTGCGGGCTGAGACTGCCCCCGCGAGGACCCGGGTTTACGGCCGCGCACGATGCCGACGAACTCGTCGACCAGTTCTGACCGAGACCCTTCCGCGAAGGCGAGCGCCACGGGGCAGGCGGGTGCGTCGGTAATCGGGCGGTAGGTCAGGTCCTTGCGGTGATACAGCCGCGCCAGCGACTGCGGAACGATGAGTGCGCCCATCCCGGCGGCGACCAGCTCTATGGCGTCTTTGGTGGTTTCGGGTCGGTGATCGACCGGGTTCCCCGGAGCGCTCGCCCACTCGACGACGTCGTCGAGTGGGAGCAGTAGCGGCTCGCCGTCGAGATCGGCGGCGGTGATTTCGTCGACGGCACTGACAACGTGGTCGGTCGGCACCACGGCCACCGTCGTCTCGTCGTAAAGGGGAATGACGGCCAGCCCAGAGGTGTCGGTCGGCGGCCGCAGCAGCGCCACATCGACGGTGCCGGCCCGCACCGCGCCGGGCGCCTCTGCCGCGGCGATGATGTGCAGGTGCAGCGGCACCTCGGGGTGGCGCTCCGCCCAGATCCGGGCCCACTTCGCAGGTGTCCCGCCGGGGACGTACCCGAGGGTGAGAGAGAGCGGCGCCACCGCATCAGGCTACCGATACGCTGCTTGCATGAGCAGGCCGAACGCGCAGTCCATGAAACCCGCCACGGCGGCCAAGAAGCTGGACGTGTACTTGCCCGCGACGCCGGCGGAGTTCCAGGCGAACGCGATCACCCGCACCGAACTCGCCGCCCTGCAAGCGGATCCGCCGCAATGGCTCCAGGACCTCCGCCGCAACGGGCCGCATCCCAAGAACCTGGTGGCGGCCAAGTTGGGCGTCTCGATCGCCGCCCTGGCACGCAACGGCGTCGACAATGCACTCACCACCGAGCAGATCAATCAGCTGCTCGAGGAGAAGCCACCGTGGCTGGCGACCGAACGTGAGAGCTACCAGGAGGTGCTGCGCGAACAGCGACGTCTCAAGGCGCTGCATGCCGATCAGGCTCGCGAGAAGCGAGCCTGATCCGTCACAGCATGCAGCTGACGCAACCCTCCACCTCGGTGCCCTCCAGCGCCATCTGCCGCAGCCGGATGTAGTACAGCGTCTTGATTCCCTTGCGCCAGGCGTAGATCTGCGCCCGGTTCACATCACGGGTGGACGCGGTGTCCTTGAAGAACAGCGTCAGGCTCAACCCCTGGTCCACGTGCTGGGTGGCCGCGGCGTAGGTGTCGATGATCTTTTCGTAGCCGATCTCGTAGGCGTCCTGGTAGTACTCCAGGTTGTCATTGGTCATGTACGGCGCCGGGTAGTAGACCCGACCGATCTTGCCTTCCTTTCGGATCTCGATCCGCGACACGATCGGGTGGATCGACGACGTCGAGTGGTTGATGTAGGAGATCGACCCGGTCGGTGGAACGGCCTGCAGGTTCTGGTTGTAGATACCGTGCGCGGCAACCGATTCCTTGAGTCGCTGCCAATCGCTTTGCTCGGGGATCCGGATACCGGCGTCAGCGAAGAGCTGGCGCACCTTGACCGTCTTGGGTTCCCACACCTGGTTGAGGTATTTGTCGAAGAACTCGCCGGAGGCGTACTTGGACTTCTCGAATCCCGCGAATGACTGACCCCGTTCCAGCGCAAGGCGATTCGACGCCCGCAGCGCGTGGTAGAGCACGGTGTAGAAGTAGATGTTGGTGAAGTCGATGCCTTCTTCCGACCCGTAGTGGATGCTCTCCCGGGCCAGGTAGCCGTGCAGGTTCATCTGGCCCAGGCCGATGGCGTGCGACTGGTTGTTGCCCTGTTCGATCGACGGGACCGACCAGATGTGGGTCTGATCCGATACCGCGGTCAGCGCCCGGATGGCGACCTCGATGGTTTGGCCGAAGTCGGGCGAGTCCATCGCCTTGGCGATGTTGAGCGAACCCAGGTTGCAGGAGATGTCCTTGCCCACCTTGGCGTACGACAGGTCCTCGTTGAACACCGACGGCGTGGAGACCTGCAGGATCTCCGAGCACAGGTTCGAGTGGGTGATCTTGCCGGCGATCGGGTTGGCCCGGTTCACCGTGTCCTCGAACATGACGTAGGGATAGCCGGACTCGAACTGCAGCTCGGCCAGGGTCTGGAAGAACTCCCGCGCCTTGATCTTGGTCTTGCGGATCGCCGAGTTGTCGACCATCTCGTAGTACTTCTCGCTGACCGAGACGTCGGCGAACGGAACGCCGTAGACCCGCTCGACGTCATAGGGCGAGAACAGGTACATGTCATCGTTCTTCTTGGCCAGCTCGAAGGTGATGTCGGGGATCACCACCCCCAGGCTTAGCGTCTTGATCCGGATCTTCTCGTCGGCGTTCTCCCGCTTGGTGTCCAGGAACCGGTAGATGTCCGGGTGGTGGGCGTGCAGGTACACCGCCCCGGCACCCTGGCGGGCGCCGAGCTGGTTGGCGTAGGAGAACGAGTCCTCCAGCAGCTTCATGATCGGGATGACCCCGGAGGACTGGTTCTCGATGTTCTTGATCGGCGCGCCATGCTCGCGAATGTTGCTCAGCAGCAAGGCCACTCCCCCGCCACGCTTGGACAGCTGCAGCGCGGAGTTGATCGAGCGGCCGATCGACTCCATGTTGTCCTCGATGCGCAACAGGAAACAGCTCACCGCCTCGCCGCGCTGCTTCTTGCCGGAGTTCAGGAACGTCGGGGTGGCCGGCTGGAAGCGGCCGTCGATGATCTCGTCGACCAGTTGCTCGGCCAGCTTGGTGTCACCGGCGGCCAGCGTCAGCGCCACCATGCACACCCGGTCCTCGAACCGTTCCAGATACCGCTTGCCGTCAAAGGTTTTCAGCGTGTAGGAGGTGTAGTACTTGAAGGCGCCCAGAAACGTCGGGAACCGGAACTTCTTGGCGTAGGCCCGATCCAGCAGCGACTTGACGAAGTTGCGCGAGTACTGGTCGAGTACCTCGCGCTCGTAGTAGTCCTTCTGGATCAGGTAGTCGAGCTTCTCGTCCTGATTGTGGAAGAACACCGTGTTCTGGTTGACGTGCTCCAAGAAGTACTGACGGGCGGCCAGCACATCCTTGTCGAACTGGATCTTGCCGTCACTGTCGTACAGATTGAGCATCGCGTTGAGCGCGTGGAAATCCAGCTCGCCCTCCGGTGCGCTGCGGGTGGTGGCGGTTACCTGCTCTGCAGTTGCAGCGGTAGGTGGCATGCCTCGTCCTTCCAGAAATCGGCCAAGCCCGCGCGGACGGCGTGTACGTCCTCGTCGGTTCCCATTAATTCGAATCGGTATAGGTACGGCACCCCGCACTTGCGGGCGACCACGTCGCCGGCGTAGCAGAACTCCGCACCGAAGTTGGTGTTGCCGGCGGCGATCACGCCGCGCAGCAGGCCCCGGTTGTGTTCGTTGTTCAGAAAGGCGATGACCTGCTTGGGCACATAGCCGCCCGCAGCGTCGTCAGCGATGTTCGGTGTCCCACGGCCGCCGCCGTAGGTCGGCAGCACCAGCACGTAGGGGTGGTCCACCTCGATGCGCCCGTGCAGCGGAATCCGGATGGCCGGCAACTGCAGCTTCTGCACGAAGCGGTGGGTGTTCTCCGACACCGAGGAGAAATACACCAGGCTGCATTCAGAATCCGCAGACACGGCGACCCCCTTCAGCTCTCAGTCAAACTCCACCCGGTACCCGACCCGCTGGTCGATTACGCGCTGAGCGCCGTCTGCGCCAGCGCCTTGATGCGGTCGGGCCGAAAACCCGACCAGTGCTCGTCGCCGGCGACGACAACCGGGGCCTGCAGGTAGCCCAACGCCATCACGTAGTCGCGCGCCTCGGAGTCCAGCGAGATGTCGACGATCTCGTAGGCGATGCCCTGGTTGTCCAGCGCCTTGTAGGTCGCGTTGCACTGCACGCACGCGGGCTTGGTGTAGACGGTGATGCTCATGGGCGGCAGACTCCTCAGCGAATCGTCGACAACGAACGGATGACGGATCAGGTACTACGTCCAGCGGGCCGCCAGGACTCTGATTTTCCAGTTCCCCCAGCCGTGGCAGGGCACCCGAATCGGTGCCGATTGCCGCGGCCCGGATAACCGGAAGATCCCGGGCCTGTCGGTCCCCCGAACACTACACCTAGTGGTCACCCCGTGGTGTTAATACTAGATGTTCTGAACGACATTGTTGAAATTCGCTGGTCGCGAGGCTGCGGCACCGTCGCCCTTCGGCGTGTCGCATCTCACATTTAAGCGGTTCATCCTTCATAGCCGCAGGTCTACCACGGCCCACCGACAAGCCGTCGGGACAGCCGGCCGTCGACCGGTCACCAGCAAAGCGGCCCGGACGCCCGCTCAGCGCATCCCGGCGAGCACCGGTTCCGCCCGCTCGGCGGCAGCAACCGGGTCCGGTTGCCGGCGCTTGCCACGCAGACGCCCCCTGACCACGCCCACCAGCACCGGCAGCAGCGACACCGCCACGACCACCAGCAGGATCAGGTCGATGTGGCCCCGGACGAACGCCAGGCCGCCGAGCAGGTACCCGAGCAACGGGAGACCCGCCCCCCATGCCAGCGACCCCGCCACGCTGTAGACCGTGAAGGTTCGATGCCGCATCCCGGAGGCGCCCGCTAACACCGGTACCAGCGTGCGCACCACCGCCAGGAAGCGCGCAAAAAAGACCGTCAGCGTGCCATGGGTCTCGAAGTACTGCTGGGCCCGGGCGATGTGGTGGCGGCCGAGTCGGCGTGCACCGGGACGCTCCAGCACCGCCGGCCCGGCTGTGGCGCCGATGTAATAGCCGCACTGGTCCCCGGCGATCGCGGCGACCGGCACTGTCAGCAACAGCAGCCACAACGGAACAACAGGGTCGGTTTGAGCGGCGAAAACGCCCGCGGTGAACAGCAGCGAGTCGCCGGGCAGGAAGAACCCCACCAGCAGGCCGGTCTCGATGAAGACAATGGCCAGCACCCCCAGCAGCCCGAACGTGGTGATCAGGGTGTCTGGGTTGGTGGTGAATGCCTCGATCATCGCTGGTCCTCCCAACTGACCGGGCTTGCTCTGCCGGCCCTGTCACCAGCTTGTCCGCCGGGCGCTGTGGCGGCGCTGAGAAGGCGGCGAACACCCGGCGAAGCTCTGCTGTACTGGTCTGGTCGGGAAGATATCGGGAGGGCGACATCGTGCGAATCCTGCTGGTCGAAGACGAAACCCGGCTGGCCGAGACGGTGCGCCGGGGCCTGGTCAGCGAGGGCTTCGTCGTCGACGTCGAACACGACGGCGCAGACGGTCTGGCCACCGCCCTCACCGGCGACTTCGACGTGATCGTGCTGGACATCATGCTGCCCGGCCTCAGCGGCTACCAGGTGGTCCGTGAGCTACGGGCGCAGCAGGTGTGGACGCCGGTGCTGATGCTCTCGGCCAAGGACGGCGAGTACGACATGGCCGACGCCTTCGACATCGGCGCCGACGACTACCTGACGAAACCGTTCTCGTTTGTGGTCCTGGTGGCGCGGCTGCGCGCCCTGACGCGGCGCGGCGCCCCGGAACGTCCGACGGTGCTCACCGCGGGAACCCTGTCGCTGGACCCGGCCCGGCGCCGGGTGACCCGCGGTGACACGGTGCTCACCCTGACGCCGCGGGAGTTCGGGGTGCTGCAGTTCCTGCTGCGGCACCGGGGCGATGTCGTCACCAAATCCGAGATCCTGCGGTCGGTGTGGGATTCGAACTACTCCGGAGACGACAACGTCGTCGAGGTCTACATCGGCTACCTGCGCCGCAAGATCGACGCACCGTTCGGGCTCGCCACCATCGAGACGGTGCGCGGCGCCGGCTACCGGCTGCGCTCCGACACCGAGGACTGATCGGGGCGATGCTGTTGCGGCAGTGAGACGGTGAACACCGCGCCACCGCCGGCCGCCTCCCCCACGGTGACACTGCCGTGGTGCGAGCGCACCACTTCGCCGACGATTGACAGGCCGAGTCCGGTTCCGCCGGACGTCCGGGTGCGGGCCGCGTCGAGCCGGACGAATCGCTCGAAGATTCGTCCCCGGTCGCCCACCGGTATTCCGGGGCCGTCGTCGGCAACCGTGATCACCACGCGGCCGGATTCCGGACGGCAGCTCAACGTCACCGTGCTGCGGGCATACCGGGCCGCATTGTCGACCAGGTTGCGGATCACCCGAGTCAGGGCCGCGCGGTCCCCCACCACCCGGCATGCCCGGATGTCGGTCACGGCGTTGATCTTTGGGGTGCCGTACAGCCGGTTGGCCTCAGCCGCCAGCAGATCGTCGATGTCGACGTCCTGGCGGCGCAGTCCCAGTGCGCCCTCGTCGGAGCGGGCCAGCAGCAGCAGGTCTTCGAGCAGCTGGTTCATCCGCCGGGATTCCGGGAGCAGTGATTCATCGATCAGGTCGCCGTCAATCAGCTCGGGCCGGCCGGCCGCCAGCTCGAGCGCGGTGGTGATCGTGGCCAGCGGGCTGCGCAGTTCGTGCGAGACGTCGCTGACCAGACGCAGTTGGGCGGCCCTGCCGTGCTCCAGCCGGGACAGCATGGCGTTCATGGTCGTCGCCAATTCGGCTATCTCGTCACGAGTTCGGGGAACCGGCACCCGCTCGGTGAGGTCGGCGCTGGAGATCGACGCCACCCGGGTACGGATCGCCTCCACCGGGCGCAACGCGGCACCCACCAACCGGAAGGTGCCCACCGCCACCAACCCGATAAGAAACGGTGCGCCGACGCCCAACAGCGCGCCCACCTTGGCCACGATCGACTCGACCGGTTCGCGGTCCACCGCCACCAGGACGGTGACCTGCTCCCCGTCGGCGACGGCACCGCGCGCCGACACCCAGTACTCATCGTCGGTGGACGATTCGACGCGGCCCACGTAGCGCGCCTGGCCGTCATCGAGGTGCACCACGGCCAGCGGCGATCGGGGAGCACCGTTGGAGGCGGCCCGGATCACCCCAGTCGCCCCGACCACCTGCACCACACCGATCTGCCCATCGGTGGCCAGCAGCGTCGAATCCAGGTCGTCGAGGCCATCAGGGGCCAACGCGGCGGCGATGCGTTCGGCACGCAGTGCCGCCGCGGTCTCGGCGGTCGATTCCAGCGACCGGTACAGCACCAGCAGCAGAACACCACCGGCGATGGCCAGGCACACCGTCATCACCACCGCCGCGGCCAGCGCCGAGCGCGCCCGCACCCCGACATGCAGCATGCTCACCATCGTCGCCGGACGCCACTGTGACACCGCTGAGGCCGCGGGTTAAGAACTGCGCAGCGAGCTCTTCGAGGGCCGCAACGCCCGGCTGAACAGCCCGTTGACCTGTCGCATGACCACGCTGTAGGGCAGCCAGGCCAGCCGCTTGAACGCGTAGAGCGCCCGGATGTCGCCGGAGGTGTAGACCAGGTAGCGGTTGCGGGCCACCCTCGCCAGAATCTTCTCCGCCGCCCGCTCCGGTGTCACCGCGTGGCCGGCGAACCGGCCCACCCAGCGCTCCACCTGCGGATCGTCGCGATCGACGCCGGCGATCTCCACGGTGTTGACCAGTGGGGTCTTCACCGCACCCGGTACCACCACCGACACCCCGATGCGGTGACGCGCCAGGTCGAACCGCAGCACCTCCGAGACTCCGCGCAGGCCGTACTTGCTGGCGGAGTAGGCCGCATGCCAGGGCAGCGCGACGATGCCGGCCGCCGACGACACGTTGACCAGGTGCCCGCCGCGGCCGGCGGCGACCATCGGCGGCAGGAACGTCTCGATGACGTGGATGGGGCCCATCAGGTTGATGTCGACCATCTTTCGCCACTGCTGGTGGGTCAACCGGTCGACGGTCCCCCACGCCGACACCCCCGCGATGTTCATCACGACGTCCATCGCCTCATGCCGCGCGTGAATCTCGGCGCCGAACGCCGCGACGTCGTCGTAATCGGCGATGTCGATCACCCGGTGCTCGGGAACCAGCGCACCCAGGGCCCGCGCATCGGCGACGGTCTCGGCCAGTCCCTCGGCGTTGCGGTCGGTCAGATAGAGCTCGGCGCCGACCTCGGCCAGCCGCAACGCGGTTGCCCTACCGATCCCGCTCGCCGCCCCGGTGATGAAGCACCGCTTGCCCCGGTAGTACTCCGCTACACGTGTCATGGCTGCAGACGATACCGGCGGTACCGGACGCAGATGATCCAATCCCCTGCCGCGCTCGCGATCAGCGCGAGCCACCCCACAGCGCGGTGCGCCACAGCGCCTCGAGCACCCGCACGCCACGCGGCACATCGCCGTCGGCGCCCAGGAAGGCACTGTCACCGGCGAGCATGTAGGCGGTGGTGGCCGCCAAAGTCCGCACCAGGGCGGGGATGTCATCGCTGATCGGGTTGGCGGTGCCGGCAGCGATCTCGTCGTTGACCACGCCGACGATCTGATTGATCACCGCGTCGATCTGGGCGTCGAGTAGTTCGCGGATCTCGGCATCGCTGTTGCGCGCCAAGCTGCACGCCGTCATCACCGGATCGTTGTGGGCATACACCGCCGCCGCGCTGCCCACCATCCGTTCGGCGAAGGCCGCGGGTGATTCATCGGCACCGCGCGGCGCGAAGTAGTGGGTGAGTTCTTCGAGCTCTTGGGTCGCCTCGGCGAGGATGTGGGCGAGCACGGCGTATTTGGAGTCGAAGTAGAAATAGAAGCCCGAGCGCGCCACCCCGGCCCGGTCGCTGATGGTGCTGACCGACAGCTCCGCGAACGGCTTCTCCTCCAACAATTCCCGCACGGCGTGCACAATCGCCTGCCGCTGCTTGTCGCCGCGGCGCTGGCGCGCATCGTCGGTGGCCGGGCTGCCCGCGTCGGGCTGGGTACTCATTCTTTGCACCTTGCACCACGCCGCGCCGGATTCAAACTTGACACGCGTCAATTTTAATCTGAGGATGTGGTTGCGTGACAGTCGCCACACCTTGTCGCGCGCCGTGACGCCATGACCGAGAGGTAGTCAGCCGATGACGACCATGTCCACCCCTCAATATCTTCTCGACCAGGCTCGGCGCCGGTTCACCCCGACGCTGAACACCATTCCCGGCATGGGCGCCATCGAGAAGCGGCTGTTGACCGTGGACTGGAAGCAGAAGATGCTGGCCGAGCCCCCGGTCGGTAGCGGGCTCAAGCCCGTCATGGGCGACTCCGGGCTGCCCGTGCTCGGCCACATCATCGAGATGTTCCGTCAGGGTCCGGATTTCCCGCTGCACATCTACAAGAAGTACGGCCCGGTGTATTTCGCCGAGTCGCCGATCCTGCCGTCGATCGTCGCGTTGGGACCCGACGCCACCCAGGCCATCTTCACCAACAAGGCGAAGGACTTCTCGACGACGGGCTGGATCCCGGTGATCGGGCCGTTCTTCGACCGCGGCCTGATGCTGCTGGACTTCGACGAGCACCTGCATCACAAGCGGATCATGCAGGGGGCGTTCACCCGTCCGCGGCTGGCCAGCTACGTCGAGGACATGGACCGGGTGATCACCCGGATCGTGGCCGACTGGCCGACCGACGATACCCGGTTCCTTTTTCACCCCGCGGCCAAGGAACTCACCCTCGATGTGGCGGCGGTGGTTTTCATGGGCCACGAACCGGGCGAGGACCACGAGCTGGTGACCGCGGTCAACCACGCGTTCGAGCAGACCACCCGGGCGGGCGGAGCGATCATCCGCACCTCGCTGCCGCCGTTCAAATGGTGGCAGGGCCTGCAGGGCCGCAAGGTGCTCGAGGACTACTTCGCCGAGCGGGTGACCGAACGCCGGCGCGTCGAGGGCGCCGACATGCTGTCGGTGCTGTGCCACACCGCCGATGACGACGGCAACACGTTCAGCGATCAGGACATCGTCAACCACATGATCTTCCTGATGATGGCCGCGCACGACACCACCACGTCGACGGTGACGACGATGGCCTATCACCTGGCCGCACATCCGGAGTGGCAGGAGCGGGCCCGCGACGAGTCCACCCGGCTGGGCGACGGGCCGCTGGACATCGAGTCGCTGGAGAAGCTGGAGACCCTCGACCTGGTGATGGACGAGTCGCTGCGGTTGGTCACCCCGCTGCCGTTCAACATGCGCCAGGCCGTGCGCGACACCGAGCTGCTCGGGCATTATGTTCCGGCCGGCACTAACATCGTCACCTGGCCCGGGATGAACCACTGGCTGCCCGAGCTCTACACCAACCCGCGCCAGTTCGACCCGGAGCGGTTCCTGGAGCCGCGTGCCGAGCACAAGCAACACCGCTACGCCTGGGCACCGTTCGGCGGCGGCGCGCACAAGTGCATCGGCATGAACTACGGGCGCCTGGAGGTCAAGACCATCCTGCACCGGATGCTGCGCCGCTACCGGCTGGAGCTGAGCCGGCCCGGTTACCAGCCGCGCTGGGACTACGGCGGCATGCCGATCCCGATGGACGGTATGCCGATCGTGTTGCGGCGGTTGTAGATCGGGATCCCCCTACGCCAACGAGCATCACTGCACCGTCAACAATCGGTTGGCACAGCTGATGACCGCCTCCAGCGCGGAGTGCCCGGCATCAGGCGCAAACCCCACCGCCCACGCCGCGCCGCGCCCGTTCGAGCCATGGATGAACGTGGCGGTCTCGGCACCACACCGAAGCTGGTGGAAACCCAAGATTTCCAGGGTGATTCCGCGGTCATGAAGCATCGTGGTGAGCGCGGCCAGCGGCCCGTGCGCCGCGGCGGTGCAGGTACCGTTCACGCCGCGGACGGCGATGGTCGCTTGGTAGGTGCGCCCCTGCGGGCCCAGTCTGGCGGCCGGGCGCTCAGCATCGAGGCAACGCCATCGGCTCAGGCTCAGCGGCCCAGCGGCGCGGCCGTAGGCGGAGACGAAGCCGTCCCACGACAGCCGCGCGGCCTGGTCGCGCAGTTCACGTGGCAGCGGACCCCGGAATTGGTCGGCGAACGATGTTGTGGTCATATCTCGGTCTTTTCTGCTCGAGGAGAGTGACCGACGGGTAGTAGCCTCCGACCCACAGCGGGGGGTCGGTCTGAATCAGACCCCGCTGCGGGTGCTGGCTACTACAAGCAGATGACGCATGATCCGGCCAGGTTAGTCCCGCTGTAGTCGGCGTGCAACCCGATTATTCGGATCAATCCAGGATGCGTCGTGCCACGTTGGTGGTCACCAGATCGAGCAGTTCCTCACCGCGACCGGCGAGAATGGTCCGGATCGCATACAACGAGAAGCCCTTGGCCTGCTCGGCGGTGATCGCCGGCGGAATCGACAGTTCCTGGCGGGCCGTGACGACGTCGACCACGGCCGGTCCGTCATAGTCGAACGCCTCGGCCAGTGCGGCTTCCAGGTCGCCGGGCTGCTCCACCCGGCGTCCGAACATGCCCAGCGCGCGGGCAACGGCGCCGAAGTCCGGATTCTGCAACTCAGTGCCGAAGTTGACGATGCCGGCGGCCTTCATCTCCAGCTCGACGAAGTTCAGCGACGAGTTGTTGAACACGATCACCTTGACCGGCAACCGATTCTGCGTCAGGGTCAGCAGCTCGCCGAACAGCATCGCCAGCCCGCCGTCGCCGGCCAACGCGACCACCTGCCGCTCGCGGTCAACCGTCTGCGCGCCGATCGCGTGCGGCAACGCGCACGCCATGGTGCCGTGGTTGAACGACCCGATCATCCGTCGGTGCCCGTTCATGGTGACGTAGCGTGCCGCCCACACCACCGGGGATCCGACATCGACGGTGAACACCGCGTCGTCGGCGGCCAACCGATTTGCTATGGCGGCAACGTATTCGGGACGAATAGGAGTGCGGTCGCGGTCATTGGACGCCAGTGCGTCCAGCCGCCGCCGGGTCTTGTCGTAGTGCCGCAGCGACTTTTCCAGATGAGTGCGGTCGTCCTTGACCGCCAGCAACGGGCGCAGCGCGGCGAGCGTGTCGGTGACCGTACCCACCAGTCCGAGGTCGATCGGGGCGCGCCGGCCCAGGTTTCGGCCGCGGATGTCGACCTGGATGATCTGCGCACGCTCGGGATAGAACTGCTGGTAGGGAAAATCGGTGCCCAGCATCAGCAGCACATCGGCTTCCCTGATCGCCTTGTACCCGGAGGCGAAGCCCAGCAGCCCCGTCATGCCGACGTCGTAGGGGTTGTCGTACTCGATGTACTCCTTACCGCGTAAGGCATGCACGATCGGGGCCGCCAAGGTGTGCGCCAGTTCGATGACCTGGTCGTGGGCACCGGCCACCCCGGCACCGGCCAGGATGGTGACGTTGGTGGCGGCGTTGAGCATGCCCGCCGCTGTCGCCAGCCCACGCTCGTCGGGATGGCATACCAACCGGGCGGGCAGTACCGGACGCGATCCCCAGGCGGTGTCGTCGTCGACGCGGTGGGAGAAGATCTCGCCCGGCACGACCACGACCGCGACCCCGTTCTCCTCGACCGCGGCGCGCATCGCCATCGCCAGGATTCGCGGCGCCTGCTCGGGGGCGCTGACCAGTTCGCAGTAGACGCTGCACTCGCGAAACAGGTTCTGCGGGTGGGTTTCCTGGAAGTAGTCCGAGCCGATCTCGGCGAGTGGGATGTGGGCGGCGATCGCCAGGACCGGCACCCGACTGCGCTGCGCGTCGAACAGCCCGTTGATCAGGTGCAGGTTTCCGGGCCCGCAGCTGCCGGCGCACACCGCCAACCCGCCGCTGAGCGCGGCGTCGGCGGCGGCGGCGAAGGCCGCGGTCTCCTCGTGACGCACCTGTTCCCAGGTGAAGTCACCGGCTCGCCGGATCGCGTCGGTGAAGCCGTTGAGGCTGTCGCCCGGGATCCCGTAGACGCGGCGCACTCCGCTGCGTTTGAGGGCGGCGATGACGTGGTCGGCGACGGTTGCCATTTCGCGTCCTCCTCACCACGAGCGAGCGTGCGCAGAATGCCAGTGCAGCCGGCGTGTCGTTGTGCAAACACGCTCCCCCGCAAGCGGGCCCCAGCTCGCGTCATGGGGAACGCTACTTGATCAGCGGGTCGCGGGGCATCCCCAGAATCCGTTCGGCGATCTGGTTGCGGGTGACCTCCGACGTGCCGCCGGCGATCGCGATGCCGCGCGCTCCCATCACCATCCGGCCTGCCATCGCGCCCGGACCGTCGTCGAGGGCGACGTCGGGTCCCAGCAGCGCCGCTCCGATCGCCGCACCGTCGCCCATGTGCTCGGCGAGCTTGAGTTTGGTGACGTTGCCCTCCGGACCGGGGCCGGCGCCGGCGATGCTGCGCGCCACCCGGCGCAGGTTCAGCAGCCGCAACGCGTGCTCGTCGGCGACGAACCGGCCGACGCGCACGTCGGCGTCGGCCACCGCCTGCCGGTGCTGCTGGGCCAGCGCGATCAGCCGCTGGTCGACACCGGCGGTGTAGGACCCGCCCCCGCCGATGCTGACCCGCTCGTTGCCCAAGGTGGCCCGGGCCACCTTCCAGCCCTCGTTGACCTCGCCGACGACGTCCTCATCGGGGACGAACACGTCGTTGAAGAACACCTCGTTGAATTCCGAGCCACCGGTGATCTGCCGCAGCGGCCGCACCTGCACGCCGGGGGCCTCCATGTCGACGATCACCATGGTGATGCCGGCGTGTTTGGGGACGTCGGGATCGGTCCGCACGGTCGCCAGCCCACGCCGGCACAGGTGTGCCCCCGAAGTCCACACCTTCTGGCCGTTGATCTTCCAGCCGCCGTCGACCCGGGTGGCCTTGGTCTTGACCGCCGCGGCATCCGAGCCGGCCTCCGGCTCCGAGAACAGCTGGCACCAGATCTCGTCCTGGCGCAGCGCCTTTTCCACGAACCGCTCGATCTGTGAGGCGGTGCCCTGCTGGATCAGCGTCAGGATCACCCAGCCGGTGATCGAATAGTCCGGCCGCTGGATCCCGGCGGCACCGAACTCCTGCTCGATCACCAGCTGCTCGACCGCGTCGGCGCCCCGGCCCCACGGCTTGGGCCAGTGCGGCATGACGTAACCGGTTTCGATCAGCCGGTCCAGCTGGGCCTCGGCGGCCAATCCGGCGATCTCGGCGGCGTCGGCGTGGATCTGCGTGCGCAGTTCCTCGGCCTCCGGCGGCAGGTCCAGGCTGTTGGCCCGGGTGATGCCGGCGGCGGCGCTTTCGAATACCGCCAAGGCCGGGGCGTCACCGCCGAACAGCGCCTGGACCGTCAGGGCTCGACGCAGCTGCAGGTGCGCGTCGTGCTCCCAGGTGTAGCCGATGCCGCCGTGCACCTGGATGTTCAGCTCGGCGTTGCGCACGTAGGCCGGGAAGGCCAGGGTGGCGGCGACCGCGGCGACCAGCCGGAAGGCGAACTCGTCTTCCCCGTCGGCGCGGGCGGCATCCCACACTGCTGCGGTGGCCGCCTCGGCGGCGACCAGCATGTTGGCGCAGTGGTGCTTGATCGCCTGGAACGTGGCGATGGTGCGGCCGAACTGCTCACGCACCTTGGCGTAGGCCACCGCCGAGTCGGTGCAGTCGGCAGCGCCGCCGACCGCCTCGGCCGCCAGCAGCACCCGGGCGCGGGCCAGCGCCGATTCGCGCGCGCCGACCAGGGTGTCGTCGGCGCTCACCCCGACACCGGTCAGCGTGACCCGGCCGGAGCGGCGGGTCGGGTCGAGATTGCCGGGCACATCGACGTTGACGCCGGCCCGGTCGCGCTCCAGCACCAACACGTCGTCGCCGGCGGCCAGCAGCAGCACGTCGGCCAGTCCGGCACCCAGCACGATCCCGGCGTCGCCGGAGGCCACCCCGCCGTCGAGGGCGACGTCGCCGGCCAGGCCCACCCCGGCGGTGACCGAGCCGTCGATCAGCCCGGGCAGCAACCGCGCTTGCTGGTCAGCGGTGCCGTTGGCGGCGATTACCGCCGAGGCGATGACCGTCGGCACGAACGGACCCGGCGCCACCGCCCGGCCCAGCTCCTCGATCACTACCACCAGTTCGGGCAGCCCGAAGCCCGAGCCGCCGTGCGCCTCGTCGATATGCAGGCCCAGCCAGCCCAGGGCGGCCAGCTCCTCCCAGAACGGTGGCCGGCCTTCGTCGGCGGCGTCCAGCAGCGCACGCGCTGCCGCGCGAGCCTTCTGGGCGGTCAAGAATCCGCGGGCCACCTCGGCCAGCTCGCGATGGTCGTCGATTACTGCGATGCCCATTGAAGGTCTCCTGGTCTGTGTCTACTTGGGTGCGAACCGCTGCCCGGCGTCCAAGCGCAGGCACTGCCCGTTGAGCATCGGGTTGTCGACGACGGCGGCGACCAGCTTGGCGTACTCCTCCGGCCGGCCCAGCCGCTTGGGGAAGGCCGCGTCCTTGGTCAGTGCGCTGGCGAACTCGTCGGGGATGCCCTTGGTCAGCCCGGTGGCGAACAGACTGGGGGCGATCGCCAGCACCCGGATGCCCACCGAGCCGAGGTCCCGGGCCATGGTCAGGCACATGCCGGCGACGCCGGCCTTGGCGGCGGTGTAGGCGACCTGGCCGATCTGGCCCTCGAACGCCGCGATCGACGCGGTGTTGATGATGACGCCGCGCTCCTCGTCTTCGGGCTCGTTGACGCTCATGTGCGCTGCGGCGAGCCGGCTGATGTTGAACGTGCCGACGAGGTTGAGGTCGACGACCGACTGGAACGACTCCAGGTCGTGCGGCCCGGACTTGGACAGCGTGCGCTTGGCGATCCCGCCGCCGGCGGTGGTCACGATGACGTGCAGGCCGCCCAACGCCTGCACAGCGGTGTTGAGCACCTCTTCGGTGCCGGCGAAATCGGTGACGTCGACCGGGTAGAACTCGCCGCCGAACCCGGCCGCGACCTCTTTGCCCTCCGAACCCTCGCGGTCCAGCACCGCGACGCTGGCGCCGCGGGCCGCCAACAGCTCGGCGGTTGCCCGGCCCATCCCCGAGGCACCACCGACGACGACGACCTTCTTGCCACTGATCTCCATGCGGACTCCTTTAAGCAAGTACTTGAGTATCAAGAACAAGTTATCGTTCCGCTCGGAAACCGCTGCCACTCGGGCATCCGGCAGGCCTGGCAAGGAGGTAACCGTGGCCGCACCGACCGCCCCGGAGGTGATCGAGCGACGCGACGGCCCGGTGACCTACCTGCAGACCGACCCCGATCTGCCACCGGTCGCCGTGGTCGATCACTCGCCGATCTCCGCACGCCACAAACTGGCGTTCGGTGCGCTTGCCGTCGTCGGCGCGGTGGCGTGGGCGCTGATCGCCTTCGTGCGCGGCGAGTCGGTGAATGCGGTGTGGTTCGTCGTCGCCGCGGTGTGCACCTACATCATCGGATTCCGCTGCTACGCAAGGCTTATCGAACGCAAGATCGTGCAGCCCCGCGACGAGCACGCCACTCCCGCGGAGATCTTCGAAGACGGCACCGACTATCTGCCGACCGACCGGCGGGTGCTGTTCGGCCACCACTTCGCGGCGATCGCCGGCGCCGGTCCGCTGGTGGGCCCGGTGCTGGCCACCCAGATGGGCTACCTGCCGGGCACGATCTGGATCGTGATCGGCGCGGTGGTGGCCGGCTGCGTACAGGACTACCTGGTGCTGTGGTGCTCGGTGCGCCGGCGGGGCCGCTCGCTGGGGCAGATGGCCCGCGAGGAGCTTGGTGCGGTCGGCGGTGCCGCCGCGATCATCGGGGTGCTGGTGATCATGGTGATCCTGATCGCGGTGCTGGCGCTGATCGTGGTGCGTGCGCTGGCTGTCAGCCCGTGGGGCGTGTTCTCCATCGCGATGACGATTCCGATCGCGCTGTTCATGGGGATCTATCTGCGGTTCCTGCGGCCCGGGCGGGTCTCCGAGGTGTCGCTGATCGGCATCGTCGCGTTGCTGGGCGCCGTGGCGTCCGGCCGCTGGGTCGCCGAGACGTCCTGGGGTGCCGCGTGGTTCACGTTGTCGCCGGTGACGCTGTCGTGGTGCATCATCGGCTACGGCTTCGCCGCCTCGGTGCTGCCGGTGTGGTTGCTGTTGGCCCCGCGCGATTACCTGTCGACGTTCATGAAGGTCGGCACCATCATGCTGCTGGCCGTCGGGATCCTGATCGCCCAGCCGATGATGGCCGCTCCGGCCGTCTCGACGTTCGCCTACACCGGCGACGGGCCGGTGTTCGCCGGATCGCTGTTCCCGTTCCTTTTCATCACGATCGCGTGCGGGGCGCTGTCGGGGTTCCATTCGCTGATCGCTTCGGGCACCACCCCCAAGCTGCTGGAAAAAGAGAGCCAGATGCGGCTGATCGGCTACGGCGGCATGCTCACCGAGTCCTTCGTGGCGGTGATGGCCCTGATCACCGCGTCGATTCTGGACCAGCACCTGTTCTTCACGCTCAACGCTCCGGTCGCGGCGACCGGCGGGACTGCCGCCAGTGCCGCCGACTACGTCAACGGGCTCGGCCTCGGGGGGCCGCCGGTGACCGCCGATCAGATCAGCGAGGCCGCTGCGGCCGTAGGCGAGTCCTCGATCGTGTCGCGCACCGGCGGGGCGCCGACCCTGGCGCTGGGCATGGCCGACGTGCTGGGGCGGGTCTTCGGCGGTCCTGGCCTCAAAGCGTTCTGGTATCACTTCGCGATCATGTTCGAGGCGCTGTTCATCCTCACCACCGTCGACGCCGGGACCCGGGTGGCCCGCTTCATGTTGTCGGACGCCCTGAGCAACCTCGGCGGACCGCTGCGCAGACTGGCCAACCCGGGGTGGCGGATCGGAGCCTGGGGGTGCAGCGTGGCGGTGGTCGCCGGCTGGGGTTCGATCCTGTTGATGGGGGTGACCGACCCGCTCGGCGGAATCAACACCCTCTACCCGCTGTTCGGCATCGCCAACCAATTGCTGGCCGCGATCGCGTTGACCGTGGTGACCGTGATCGTGGTCAAGCGGGGCCGAGGCACCTCGAACCTCAAATGGGCACTGGTACCCGGCATTCCGCTGTTGTGGGATCTCGCGGTCACTATGACGGCGTCGTGGCAGAAGATCTTCTCGCCCGATCCGCGGGTGGGCTACTGGACACAGCACTTCGCCTACCGGGACGCCGAGCGGGCCGGTAAGACCTCGTTCGGCGCGGCGGCCGACCCGGCACAGCTGCACGACGTCGTGCGCAACACCTTCATCCAGGGCAGCCTGTCGATCGTGTTCGCCACCCTGGTCGCGGTGGTGTTCGTGACCGGAGTCCTGGTCTGTATCAAGGCGATTCGCGGTAGCGCGCCGATGACCGAAGCAGCGCCGGTGCTGTCGCGCCGGTTCGCCCCCGCCGGGCTGATCCCCTCGGCGGCCGAGCGAAAGATACAGGCGCAGTGGGACGCTCACACCCGCTAGTGCGCGCGGCCCGCCAGGTCGGCTGGTACTGGGCGACCCTGCTGGGCGATAACCACTACCGCCGTTACCTGGAGTACCGCCGCCGGGCCCATCCCGGGGAACCGGTGCTCTCCGAGCGGGACTACTGGCGCCGGCGTTATGACGCCGATCCCGGCGGACGGTGCTGCTGACCGGGCTCGTCAGGCATGATCGAGAGGTGGCTGACATCACCCGGCGGCGGGCGGCGCGCAATGCCAAGCTGGCCGGCCTGCCGCTGAGCTTCGCCGGGCGGGCCGCGCTCGGCTTGGGCAAACGGCTGGCCGGCCGGTCCAAGGACGACGTCACCGCCGAACTCATGGAGCAGGCCGCCGAGCAGATGTTCACCGTCCTCGGCGAGCTCAAGGGCGGTGCCATGAAGGTCGGCCAGGTGCTCTCGGTCCTGGAGGCCGCGGTGCCCGCCGAGTACGGCGAGCCCTACCGGGAGGCGCTGACCAAGCTGCAGAAGGGTGCCCCGCCACTGGCCGCGAGCAAGGTGCACCGGGTACTTGACGCCCAGCTGGGCACCCAGTGGCGGGAACGGTTCGGCTCATTCGACGACGACCCGGTCGCCGCGGCCAGCATCGGGCAGGTGCACCGGGCGGTGTGGGCCGACGGCCGCGCGGTAGCCGTCAAGATCCAGTACCCCGGCGCCGACGAGGCGCTGCGCGCTGATCTGAAGACCTTGCGGCGGCTGACCGGGATACTCAAGCCGCTGGCTCCCGGCGCGGACGTGCAGGGCGTCGTCGACGAACTGATCGACCGGGCCGATATGGAACTGGACTACCGGCTCGAGGCCGACAACCAGCGTGCGTTCGCCAAGGCCTACGCCGGGCACCCGCACTTCGCGGTGCCGCATGTGGTGGCCAGTGCGCCCAAGGTCGTGATCCAGGAGTGGATCGAGGGCATCGGCATGTCGCAGATCATCGCCGAGGGCACCGTTGAGCAGCGCGACCTGGCCGGTGCCCGGCTGGTCGAGTTGATCGGCGACGCACCGGCGCGGGTGGGCATGCTGCACGGTGACGCCCATCCGGGCAATTTCATGTTGCTGCCCGACGGCCGGATGGGTGTGATCGACTTCGGTGCGGTCGCACCGCTGCCCGGCGGCCTGCCGGTCGAGCTGGGCATGGCACTGCGCTTCGCCGGCCAGTACAACTACGACCTGCTGCTGCCCACGCTGGAGAAGGGCGGTTTCATCCAGCCCGGCGAGCAGATCGCGATCGAGCAGATCGACGAGATGCTGCGCCGCTACGTCGAGCCGGTGACATCGGAGGTCTTCCACTTCAACCGCCAGTGGCTGCAGAAACTGGCTGCCGCGCAACTGGATCAGTCGATTCACCAGCTCAAGACCGCACGCCAATTGGATTTGCCGCCCAACCTGGCGGTGCTGACGCGGGTCGTCGCGACGACGGTGGCGATCTTGGCACAGCTGGACGCCCATGTGCCGGTTCGGGCGATCGCACTCGAGCTGCTGCCCGGTTTCGCCGCGTAGTACGCGAGGACCGGCCGCGCGGCCCGGTCGGCTGTGGCCAAACCTTAATGAAGACTTGACCGAGTCGTGGGCATGTGCGGCGGGGGTGGCAGGTCGAATCTCCTTACCATCAACGGCAATAACCTCAGTTTGTCTGGTCGGGAAGGTAAGCGGAGATGTGGAGATCGGTGCGCTCTGCCATTGTCGTTGTCGGGGTCGCCGTCACCACGGTGGTGGCCCCGCCGGTAAATAGTTCGGCTGCTGCGAGCCGTCCACCGGGCGGCGGCATTGCCGCAATCCAGCCGGCATCGGGTGCGGTTGTCGGCGTGGCGCATCCGGTGGTGGTGCGCTTCTTCACGCCGGTGTCAGACCGCAGGGCCGCCGAACGCGCTGTCGCGGTGCGGTCGACGCCGGCCATGGCCGGAACCTTTGAGTGGGTCGACGACACCGAGGTGCAGTGGGTTCCGGACCGCTACTGGCCGGCGCACAGCACCGTGAAGCTGTCGGTGGGCAAGCTCTCCGCTGACTTCAGCACCGGAGCGAAGGTGGTGGGCATCGCCAGCATCTCCTCACACACCTTCACCGTGACCGTCGACGACGAGGAGGCCGGCCCGCTGCCGGCACCGCACCACCGCCCGCACTGGGGCGAGGACGGGGTCATGCCCGCTACCATGGGCAAATCCGAGTTTCCCACGCCCACAGGCAACTACACCGTGCTGGCCAAGGACCGAAAGGTCCTGATGGACTCCAGCAGCGTCGGCATCCCGGTCGATGACCCCGAGGGTTACCGCTTCGACGTCGAGCAAGCGGTGCGCATCTCGCGGCGCGGACTCTATGTCCACGCCGCACCGTGGGCGCTGGGCTCGCTGGGCTTGGAGAACGTCAGCCACGGCTGCGTCGGCCTGAGCCCCACGGACGCCGAATGGTACTTCGAGCGGGTCAATATCGGCGACCCGGTGATCATCAAGGAATAGCTTCGCCTTTTGAGCGGATACCCCCGAAATCCACTTTCAGGGAATCGATCCCGTTGATCCAGGGCAGCGCCGAGCGTGTCCCGTCGTCGAGTCGGCGAATGTCGGGGATGATGTCTGCCAGGGCGCCGAACACCAGGTTGATCTGTAGGCGGGCGAGGTTCGCGCCGATGCAGTAGTGGGCGCCCGGGGCCCCGAAACCCAGGTGCGGGTTGGGGCTTCGCAGGATGTCGAACCGGAACGGGTTGTCGAACACCTCCTCGTCATAGTTGGCCGAGCCGTAGAACATTCCGACCCGCTGGCCCTTGCCGATGTGCACCCCACCGAGGTCGACATCGCGCAGCGCCGTGCGCTGGAAGGAGATCACCGGAGTCGCCCAGCGAACCACCTCGTCCACCATGGTCGGTGGGCGTTCGGCCACGAACAACCGCCATTGGTCGGGATGGGCGAAAAACGCCAGCATCCCCTGCGAGGTGGCGTTGCGGGTCGTCTCGTTGCCGGCGACCATCAGCATCATCACGTAGTAGCCGAATTCCAGTGCGGTCAGCGCCTCTCCGTCGATGCTCGCGGTGACCAAAGCTGTCGCGATGTCATCACGGGGGCGGCTCTTGCGGTCTTCGGCCATCTGGTAGGCGTAGCCCAGAAGCTCCGCGGAGGCCTGCATCCCGTCGGCTGCGGCCTGCGGGTCGCCGTTGCCACCGCCCACCAGCCGGTTGCTCCAGTCGAAGACCTGCTGGCGCTCATCTACCGGAACACCGATCAGCTCACAGATGGTCGCCAACGGCAGCTGGGAGGCCACCTCGGTGACGAAGTCGCCGGTCTTGTGCTCGGCGGCGGCCGCGACGATCTCGCGGGCCTGGCGGTCGAGTGAATCCCGCATGCCGGCGACCACACGGGGTGTGAATCCGCGGGATACGATCCGGCGCAGCTTGGCGTGTTTGGGTCCGTCGAGAAACAGCATGATGTTGTCGCGGCTGGCGTCGTGAAGGTCTTGGTTGCTGGTGGTGTTGGTCCGGATCAGCGAGGTGTTCTCGTGCGAGGAGAACACCTCATCCTGCAGCGAAACCGCTCGGACATCAGCGTGTTTCGTGACGACCCAGTAGCCCTCGTCGGGGTAACCGGACGCCCCGAACGGCTGGTCGTTCCACCAGATGGGTTCGGTCTTGCGCAGCAGCGCAAACTCCTCGTGCGGGATGCGTTCGGCGATCAGCGCCGGGTCGGTGAAGTCGAACCCCTCGGGCAGCAGGCGAGGTGTCTGGGTCATCGTGTTGCCTCTCGGTCGGCCAGCGGTTGCCATGCGTTTTCGGCGCCGTCGATGAACCCGCCCGACGGGGCGGCGAAATGCGATCCGAGCAGCAGCGCCCGCTCGTCGGCGATACGGCGCAGCAGCTGCAGCCGGCTGCCTCGGGCGGCGACGGGGTCCGCGTCGGGCAGGGCGGCGATGTCGGGGTCGGCGATCTGAATCGGGTGATGCACCACGTCGCCGCTGATGTACGCGACGGCGTCGTTGGACTCGATGCGCACCGAGACGTGACCGGGCGTGTGACCGGCGGTCGGTACCAGCTGGACATCGTCGGTCACCCGGTGATCGGGGCCGATGAGCCGCAGCTTGCCATGGTGTTCCAGCGGCGCAACGCATTCCGAGGGCGCGCGGTCCTCACCGGCGAACCCGCACCAGTGCTCGTGCTCGGCCGCGGTCACCAGGTAGTCGGCGTTGGGAAACGCCGGCACCCACCGCCCGTTGCGCTCGGTGGTGTTACCGCCGGCGTGATCGCGGTGCAGATGGGTGCAGATCACCGCCGTGACGTCAGCGGCGGTAAATCCCGTGGCGGCCAACGATTCCCCGAAGCGGTCCGGTATATCCCGCTGCCGCAGGAAGCTCTCCGCAAAACAAGTGTCGACGAGCACGCGCGCCGCTGCGGATTCGATCAGGAAGGACTGGATCGCCATCAAGATGTTGCCGGAGGCGTCGATGTAGTCCGGCGACAGATTCGCCGGCAATCGGCCGGGCACGTTCGCGAACAGCCGCGACGGCGGGATCGGAATGACCGCCTGCAGCACCGCGTGGATCCGAACATCGCCGACAGTCCAGTGCTGCACGCCCGTGATCCCCTTCTCGCACGGCAATCGTATGACACAAATCCCTTGCTTCCATATGATTTGGTCATGATGGAACCGGTGCGCCCCGGTGGCTCGGCGGTCTGGTCGCCCTCGGTGGTGCCACCGATCGGAGTCGAGTTGAGCGACTCGCAGGCGCTGGCCGTGGCGTTTCGCCACCTCGCCGACATCGGCTTCGCCGAGAACATGGCCGGTCACATCACCTGGCAACCCGAAGGCCACAGCGAGATGCTGGTCAACCCGTGGGGGCTTTGGTGGGCCGAGCTCACCGCCTCCGACATCTGCACCGTCGACGAGGACGCCCGGGTGGTCGCCGGCCGCTGGGATGTCACCCCGGCCATTCATATCCATACCGAACTGCACCGCGCCCGCCCCGACGCCCGGGTGGTCATCCACAACCATCCCTACTACGTCAGCCTGCTGGCATCCCTGCACGCCCCGCCCGAACTGGTCCACCAAACCGGCTCGTTGTTCCTCGACGACCTGTGCTTTGTCGAGCGCTACGACGGCGAAATCGACAGCGCCGCCCGCGCTCAAGAGCTTGCCGGGCGCATCGGCGGTGCGAACCTGGCGATCCTGGCATCGCACGGGGTGATCGTCACCGGACGCACGCTTGCCGAGGCGGTCTATCGGTCAGCGACCATCGAACGGGTCTGCAAGCTGGCCTACCACGTCATGCTGACGGGTCGGACCCCCGCGCCGATGAAGCGGTCCGACATGGCCGGCATGCAGGCGTCGTTGATCGAACGCGCCGCCGACGTGTACTGGGCCGGCGCGGCGCGCATGACCATCAAGGCCGACCGACGCGTGCTGGACTGAGCAGAATCGAGGCTTGTGGGTGAAATCGATCGATGAACTCAGCTCCGACCCGAGCTTCACCACCGCCAAAGTCGGCGCCGAGCGCACCGTGACCTTCCTGCCCGAACCGCCACGCGCACACCGTCGCTACACGGTCATCTCGGTCGACGATCACATCGTCGAACCCCCCGACACCTTCGCCGGCCGCGTCCCGCGCAGCTTGGCCGACCGCGCGCCCCGAGTGGTCGAGACTGACAACGGCGGCCAGACCTGGATTTACGACGGCGCATCGCTGCCGAACGTCGGGTTCAACGCCGTCGTCGGCCGGCCGGTTTCGGAGTACGGTTTCGAACCCGCCCGGTTCGATGAGATGCGACGCGGCGCCTGGGACATCCACGAACGCATCAAAGACATGGACCTCAACGGTGTCTACGCCTCACTGAACTTCCCGTCGTTCCTGCCGGGCTTCGCCGGGCAGCGCCTCCAGTTGACGACGAAAGACCGCGACCTGGCGCTGGCATCGGTTCGCGCCTGGAACGACTGGCACCACGAGGTGTGGGCCGGTTCCTACCCGGAGCGCATCATCGGTTGCCAGCTGCCCTGGTTGTTGGATCCGAAGCTGGCCGCAACGATGATCTACCAGAACGCGGAGCGCGGTTTTCGCGCCGTCACGTTCAGTGAGAATCCGGCCATGCTGGGCCTGCCGACCATTCACTCCGGCCACTGGGACCCGTTCATCGCTGCTTGCGCCGAGACCGGCACCGTGGTCAACCTGCACATCGGCTCGTCCGGCTCGGCGCCGTCGACCACCGACGACGCACCGCCGGACGTGCAGGGCGTGCTGTTCTTCGCCTACGCCATCTCCGCGGCGGTGGACTGGCTGTACTCCGGACTGCCCAGCCGGTTCCCCGAGCTCAAGATCTGCCTGTCCGAGGGCGGAATCGGCTGGGTCGCAGGGCTACTGGACCGGCTCGACCACATGCTCAGCTATCACGAGATGTACGGAACCTGGAAGGCGCTCGGCGAAACCCTGTCGCCGGCCGAAGTGCTGCAGCGCAACTTCTGGTTCTGCGCGGTCGAAGACCAGTCATCGTTCTGCCAGCACGAGCGCATCGGCACCGACCACATCATGCTCGAGGCCGACTACCCGCATTGCGACTCGACCTGGCCGAACACCCAGCGTGTCATCCACGAGCAGATCGGCGGCCTGCCGCCGGAGGTGATCCGGAAACTGACGTGGGAGAACGCCTCTCGGCTGTATCAGCATCCGGTGCCTGAGGCGGTTCAGCACGACCCGGACGCGTTCTGAGATGGACACGGACTCCCCGTTGCGGGTCGCGGTGCTCGACGACTATCAGGGCATCGCCGAAACCGTGGACTGGTCACCCATCCCGCGGCCCGTCGACCTGCTGGCCCTGCGCGAACACATCGCACCCGGCGACGAACTCGTCGCCCGGCTGGCCGACCGCGAGGTCGTGGTGGCGATGCGGGAGCGCACCCCGATCGACGGCGACCTGCTGGGCCGGTTGCCGTCGCTGAAACTGCTGGTCACCACCGGGCCGTTCAACGCCGCCATCGACACCGCGGCCGCCCGCCGGCTCGGGATCACGGTGTGCGGCACCGGCGGCATCATCACCCCGACGGTCGAACTCACTTGGGCGTTGATCCACGCCCTGCAGCGCCACCTGATCACCGAGGACCGCGCGCTGCGCGCCGGCCACTGGCAACAGACCGTCGGCGCCGATCTCGCCGGGGCGACGCTGGGACTGGTCGGACTGGGGCGGATCGGTCGACGGGTCGCGACGGTGGGCCACGCCTTCGGCATGCGGGTCACGGCGTGGAGCCCGCATTTGACCGCCGAGCGTGCCGCCGAAGCCCAGGCGGAGCTGGTGGACCGCCGCAGCCTGTTCGCGACCGCCGACGTCGTGTCGCTTCACCTGGTGCTTTCCGAGACGACGCGGGGCGTCGTCGGCCGCGACGAACTCGCCGCGATGAAACCCAGCGCGATTCTGATCAACACCGCGCGCGGCGGCCTGATCGACGAGGTGGCGCTGATCGAGGCGCTGCGCGCGAACCGGATCAAAGGAGCGGGGCTCGACGTCTACGACGCGGAGCCCCTACCGGGCGGCCACCCCCTGACGCAGCTGCCCAATACGGTGCTCACTCCGCACCTGGGCTATGTCACCGAAGAATGCATGGACCGCTTCTACCGGGATATCGTCGACGATATTGTCGGCTATTGCGCGGGCACACCGCGACGCATTGTGACCGGTTGACGCATAGCAGTGATTCCTTACGACTAAAGCGCATTACGGTGTCGGACGTATAACAATTATGCGCTAAATATTGGGCATCGATAGCCGCCAATTCTGACGGCATAGAAAAGGGCCCGCAAGCTAATGCTTGCGGGCCCTTTCCGGGGGGCTATTTGGTGCCGCCGGCCAGCCCGATCGGGGCGCCGATGGCGTCGGTCAGCATACCGGCCACCGGGCTCGCCGCCGCGGCCCCGGCCGGCCCCGGCGCCACCAAAGGTATCGGCGGAGGCGCTCCGGGGATCGGTGGAATCGGAGCGATCGGCACCGGGGGCACCGGGCCGGGAGGAAGCCCCACCGGCACCACGGGACCGGCCAGGGTGGTCAGGTCTGCGACGGCCGGTCCGCAGGCCGCCGCCGCTCCAGCGGGCAGCGCTCCTGCCGCCAGGGCCTCGCCGGCCGTCTGCGTCACCACGCCGCCGCACACCGGCCCACCCGTCGGCAACGGCGCCACCGAAAATGGCGCAGCCGCCGCACTGGCGCTGAAAATCAATGCACTCGCATATAAGCCAATACCGGCAAATATCGCGATACCGGGTCTCCCGAGGCTCTTCACTGCACACTCCGATTGTTAGTATCCAGCCCCCCGGACACGCAGTTTTTCGACTGCGAATGAACCGTATCACAGCGGTGTAAGTAACTCGGATTGCAATGCAATTCGTTACCGCACTGATACGGATCAGCGACCACGCGCATGAATTCCAGAACTCAACAAAATAAGTGGAGCTAAGGGGACTCGAACCCCTGACCCCCACACTGCCAGTGTGGTGCGCTACCAGCTGCGCCATAGCCCCGCGGTGTCGTGCTCATCGAAGCTACACCACCGCCATACCCAGGCTCAAAACACCTGGTCACTCAGCCCGAGATTCAGGCCGGGTGCTGGGTCTGATGCATCCCGTAGGGCACCGCGTCGAGCAGGGTGACCGTGACGTTGGCGCCGCTGGGCACCTGATAGCTGCGCTGCTCGCCGGGACGGGCCCCGGTGATCGCCTTGCCCAGCGGTGACTGCGGCGAGTAGACCTCCAGCCCGCTCTGGTCGTCGTCGCGCACCCCGAGCAGGAAGGTCTCGGTGTCCCCGTCGTCGTAGCGGACGGTGAGCACCATGCCGGGTTCGGCCACCCCGTCGTCCGGCGGGTCCTCCCCGACGACCGCGACCGACAGCAGGTCGTGGATCTGGTGGATCCGGGCCTGTCGGGCCTGCTGCTCGGTGATATCAGCGGTGCCCGAGCCCAGGTGCGGCTCGGACAGCTCAGCCAGCTCGGCCAGTAGCCGGTCCTTGGTCTGCTGTGTCATCCAGACACTTTGTGAATCAGCCATCGACGATCTCCTTTACGAACAGATTTGCTTGGGTACCAACTAGATTCAGCGCAGCGGATCGAGTTCACGCAATACGGCGGACTGCTTGCCGGTAGTGATCTGCTCGGCCAGCAGCCGGCCGGTCACCGGGCCGTGCGTCAGGCCCCACATCCCGTGGCCGCCGGCGACGTAAACGGTACCCGGGCACACCTCCCCCACCAAGGGCCGCCCATCGGGGCTGACCGGGCGCGGGCCCACCCACACGTCGGTGCGCTCCTCCCAGCGGACCCCGTCGAGCAGCGGCCGGGTCGCCGCCACGATGGCTTCGACGCGGGAGGGAACGATCGGGGCGTCCGGATCGCCGAACTCCATGGTGCCGGCGACGCGCAGTTTGGCGTTCAACGGTGTGCAGGCCACCCGGGCGTCGGGCAGGTAGATCGGGCCGGTGACCGGACCGTCGACCGGAACCGTGAAGGAATAGCCGCGTCCGGCCCGCACCGGCACCCGAGTCCAGCGGGCCGCCAGCTGCGACAGCCAGGCGCCGTTGGCGATCACCGCCGCTGCCGCCGTCAACGTCGTACCGTCACGGCCCGTCACCGCCACGCCGTCTCCGGACGGCGCCACGTCCACGACGTCCATCGTGTGCAGCGCGGCGCCGCGCTCGACTACCGTGCGTCCCAGCGCGGTCACGAACCGGCCCGGGTCGAGGAAGCGCTGACCGTCGATCTGCACGGCGGCGGCGACCGCCGACGACGCCAGCGGCACCCGTTCGCGCAGTGCCGCCCCGGTCAGTTCGGTGCAGAACACCGGCCGGCCGGCCTCGGAGAACCGCCGCAGCTCGTCGAGCAGACGCTCGGCGTCGGCCGAGGTGCGGAAGATCGCGGTGATCGGGGCGTCGGTGACCGGGGCATCCACCCCGTTGGACACCAGCACGTCGTAGGCCTCGATGCAGTCGGCGCTCAGCGGTGCGTTGGCCCGCACCGCCCGGCGCCACACCGACGGGCGGCTGTTCGCAGCGAAGCGGGCCAAAAAGCTCCACAGCGCCGGGCCCGCGTTGAGCGGGACCTGCAGCGGCGCGCCGCGGCTCAGCAGGGACCGCAGCCCGAAGCGCAGGTTGGCGGGCTCGTTGAGTGGAATGGCCAGTGCCGGGGAGATCCAGCCGGCGTTGCCCCACGACGAACCGGCCGCGACCCCGACCCGATCGACGACCGTGACCTCCACGCCGCGGTCTTGCAGGAACCAAGCGGTCGACAATCCGACGATGCCGGCGCCCACCACGATCACCGACCGTGGCGCGCCGTCGATCCGATTGCCCGCGCTCATTACTCCATGATGCGGCGATCGCCCGAAACGGCTTTGACCTAATCACACAACGAGGACGTCAGCCTTTGTCGAAAACCGACATGTCACCGGCCGCCAGCTCGACCATCGCCGCGAACCGGGTACGCGCGTCGTCGAGGCCCAGCGGCGTCACCTCCGCCATCTTGCGCAACCGGTAGCGCATCGTGTTCTCGTGCACGCCCAGCCGCTCGGCCGCCCGCGCCAGATCGCCCTGGGCATCGAGCCAGGCCCGCAGCGTCGCCACGTACGGCGTCCCGTGCGCCGCATCGTGGCGGCGCAGTTCCGCAACCGGCCCGCGGGCCGGCACCCGCCCGGCGCGCGCGGCGGTGTACAGCCGTCGCAGCACGATCTCGTCCCAGGCCTCGTCGTAGGCCGGCGGCACACCGTCGGTTGGGCCGGCTTCGTGCAACGCCAGACACTCCTCGGCCTCGCGGCGCGCCGCGGCCAGCTCGGCCACCTCGGCGACCGCACTGATCCCGGCCAGCACGCTGGCCTGATGCGGCAGCGCCGAGCGCAGCCCGCTCACCCATTGCCGGGCCTGCGCCGCGTCGTGAGCGGGCAGCACCGTATAAACCGTGTTGGCAGCCAGCGCGCTGCGGCCCGGACGTGACCAGCCGAACCCGGTGGTGACGGCCTCGAAAGTCAGCAACAGCCCGGCATGCGGCTGGGTGGCGATCCGGGTGTGCACGGCGATCACCCGCAGCGGCGCCTGCGGCAGGCCCAACCTGGCGAGCAGGGCGGCGGCGTCGGCCGGGTCGGTTCGGCCGTCCAGCAGCCGGCTGACCCAATCGGATTCGACCTGACGTTCCAGGTCCGCACTGGCCCGTGACCGCAGTAGGTGCAGTGCCACCGTGCGGGCGCCGTCGGCCAGCGCCGTGAGCCGGTGTCCGTTCAGCGGGGCCGGGCAGGCCACCCACACCGCTCCCAGCAGCTCGCGGCCGGCCCGTACCGCCACCACCATCCGGCCGGTCAGCCCGTGCTCGGAGTCGGCGGCGACAAACAGCGGCTCATCGTGGCGATCCAGATGCGCCAGCACGCCGCGTTTTTCGAACAGCTCCCGCAGCGGGCCGGCCTCCTGCCGGTTCAGGATCGTCGCCGCACGCGCCGGATCGGCGTGCCGCTGGCCCCGCGAGTAGGCCAGCACCCGGCCCAGCTGGTCTTCGACGGTGACCGCCCCACCGACGGCATCGGCCAGACTGTCGGCCACCGCGAACAGATCCGTTGGGCCGCGGCCAGAGTCGGTCTCCCTGCCCTCGAGCACCAGCCCGTAGACCACAGCGGCCAGCTCGCTCCAGGACACCGCGGGATCCACCACCAGCACCGCCAGGGACTCGCCCTCACCGGCGAATGCGGTCTTGTCCTCGCCGTCGCGCACCAGCACGGCGACGGCCTTGGCGGCCACCGCCCAGCGCACCGCTTCCTTTACCGAGCGGGCGCCGACGGCCAGCAGGACGTCGCCGATGACGGCGCGCTCACCGGTCACCTCGTGCATCACGACACTGCTCAGCGGCGTCGTCCGAGGGACGGAACAGAACCGCAGGCGAACCCCGTAGCTGCCCACCACGTTGACCAGCCGGTCCAGCGTCACCATCAACCGAGCCTAACCACGTCTCTCCGGTGATCCCGCCGATCGGACTGCGCGCCCGGGTCTCCGGTGCCAGCACCCAGGCCACCGCCGCCACCAGCAGCACCGCGCCGCTGATCACGAACCCCCATTCGAACGAGAGCCGCTGGGCGATCTGCCCGACCACCAGCGATCCGATGATCGACCCGAGGTCGGCCATCATCTGATAGGTGGCCACCGCGGTTCCGGCGCGAGCCTGGTTGCCGACCAGATCGGCGATGACGGCCTGCTGCGGCGCCCCGTACATGCCCGAGGCCAGCCCGGCCAGGTACGCCGCGACCAGGAACACCGCCAGCGAGCCGCTCGCACCGAGCAAGATCGTGGCGACCCCGGCCACCGCGAGCCCGAGGATGAGCGGGCCCCGCCGGCCGATCCGGTCGGACATGTGGCCGCTGGGCAGCACCGCGCACACGTTGCCGATCCCGATCGTGGCCAGCGCCAGGCCGGCGACGGCGGGCCCGCGGTCCAGGACTTCGGTGACGAACAGCGGCACCAACGCCACCCGCAGGCCGAACACCGACCAGCCGGTGGCGAAGTTCGACAACAGCGCCGACCGGTAGGCACGATGGCCCAGCGCCGCCCGCACCGACACCGTCGGCCCGGTCGACTCGGCCGGTTCGGCCAGGTGCGAATTGCGCAGGCTGACGAACACGCCGGTGGCTGCCACCAGCAGCACCGAACCGTAGAACAGGAACGGCGCACTCAGGCCGAAACCCGCTGTCAGGCTTCCCAATACCGGACCGCCGACGGTGCCCAGCAGGAACGCGGTGGCGAACATCCCGGCAACCCGGCCGCGAGCATCCGGCGGGCTGATCCGGATCATCAGGCCCACCGCGGCGATGAAGAACATCGTCGACCCGACGCCGCCGAGCGCACGGAACACGAGCAGCTGCCAGTAGGTCTGGACGAAAGCGCAGGCGGTCGTCGACACCGAGACGATCAAGAGGCCGGTCACATAGACCCGGCGCTCCCCCAGCCGCTGCACCATCAGACCGCTCACCGGCGCGAAGCACAACCGCATCAGCGCAAACGCGGTGATGAGGAACGTCGTCGCGGAGATGCTCACCCCGAAATGGCGGGCATAGACCGGCAGGACCGGCGATACCACCCCGTAGCCGAGCGCGATCAAGAAGTTGGCGCCAAGTAGGACGAAGACCTCCCGCGGCAGCCGCATGCGGGCAGCCGGGGCGTTGGAAGTCACCCGCCGATTTTAGGCAACGGTTCGGCGGGGCCTGGAGGCCGCGGTAGGGATCGCTGTGAGACGGCTCATCGGTCGGCCCCCGGTAATCTCAGGCCCGAGCAGACTTGATCATGAAGAGCTACCGCGGCGCAGGAGGTGCCCAGCGATGAATGACGACCCGGCGCAGCGGCCGGTGGTGTTGGCGCTGTGGGATCAGCGGGCCGCGTTCAAGCCGTTTGCCGTGGCCGGCGCAGTCGCGATCGTGGCCGGCGGCGGGTTGGCCGCCGCCATCGCCGCGCCGTCGCCGACCCGTCACGGTGTCTGGGCGGTCGCCTATCTGGTGCTCGTGCTCGGGGTCGGCCAGCTGGTGCTGGGTGCGGGCCAAGCGTTGTTGGCGGCCGAGCCACTGACATCGGGCGCGGCGACGATCACCGCGGCGGCGTTCAACGTCTCGGGCGCGGCGATCGTGCTCGGTGTCGTCACCGACCACATCGTGGTGTTCAACATCGGTGCGGCGCTGCTGTTCGCCGTACTGGCGTGGTTGCTCTACGGGGTGCGGCGCACCGCGCGACGTGGCTGGGCGCTGGTCGCCTACCGGCTGTTCATCGCGGCGTTGATCGTGAGCATTCCGATCGGCATGCTGATCACCACCGCCGGCCGCGGCTAGGCCGCGTCCTCACTGTTGGGCCAGCAGCTTGGCCAGCACCGCAGCCTGGCTGCCGTCCAGATTGCGGGTCGCGGTCACCAGGGTGACGGTTTTCTTGCCTCGGATAAGCGCGCGCAGGGCGTTGAACGCTGTGGTGCCCTGCGGGGTGCGCAGTTCCGCTTGGTAGCGGGAGACGAACTCATCGAACCGCTCGGGCTGGTGGTTGTACCAACCGCGCAGTTCCCGAGACGGCGCCGCATCCTTGAACCACTGCCCCACCCGAGGGTCGTCCTTGCGGAATCCCCGCGGCCACACGCGGTCGACGAGGATCCGCTCGCCGTCGGCTTGGCTGGGTTCGTCGTAAACCCGGGCCACGCGGAACGTGGTTTTGGGGCTCATACCCCAGGGTATCGCCGGCAAGCCGGCCCCGGCTGCATGGCCGGCGGCGGACCGGAAAAAGAAAGCTGGCCAGAGCGTGTGCTCTGGCCAGCTTCTCGGGTGTGGAGCTGCCGGGAATCGAACCCGGGTCCTACGGCATTCCCTCAAGACTTCTCCGTGCGCAGTTCGCTATGCCTCTACTCGGATCTCCCGGTCACGCGAACAAGCCGAGATGACGATCCCAGTCGCTGTTGGTGTCCCGATAAATCCCGCGACCGGACGTATCGGTGGATCCCTCTAGTCGATGCCAGGGTCCGGGCCGAGGGAGGTCCCGGTCTGACAGGCCCGCTATCGCTTAAGCAGCGAGAGCGAAGTCGCTCTGGAGAGCGACCTTAGCCGGAGTAAGTGCAACCTTGGCGCTTACTTGGTTACAGCGACGCTTAACGGTGGTCTCCTGCCTGCACCGGCACGCTTCCCTTGATTCGACACACGCAGTCGAAACCTTTCAGCCCCCTGTCCTTGTTCTCTCTACGCCCGCCAATTCGGCGAGACAACCCATGGTACCGGTCTGCAACGACAGGATGCGGCATCTTTATTTCCGAGGTCACGCCGGTCAGCCGCGTCAGATAACGAAGTTCAGGTGCTCGACGATGCGGGCAGCAACCTCCCGGTCCCCGTCGAGGTCGACCGCCCTGGGAGCCGCGCGCCCGCCGGCGGCCCGGGTGAACGCCACCCCGTCCATCCGGATCACCGCGGTAGGCGCCTGGCCGCCGAAGTCGTCGACAACCTGGGCGCGGCCCTCGACCGCCACCCGGATGGTCCGCGCCAGTGGCCCGGTCAGCTCGAGGGCCACCCGGGAGCCCTGCGGCGCCCCGCCGAGCTTGCCCACCACCCGTCCCATCGCGGCGGCCATCTCATCAAGGGCCAGCCGAGCCGCCGGGCCGACCAGCTCCGCCCCGGAGGCGGGCAGTCCCAGCCCGTCCCGGATGTCGAGCTCATGCATCCAGCAGTCGAAGACCCGCACCCGGATGAACCGTCCGTAGCTGTCCGGCCCCACCGGCGTCATAGTCGGCGCGTTCCAGTCGTCGTCGGATAGTGCCGCCAGCACCGCACGCCGCTGCTGCGTCACCGTCCGGAACCGCCCCAGGATCTCCGCCGGAGATTCGCCGCGCAGGTGACGGACCCAGCACTCGTTGTTGGCACCGATCTCGTTGCGAACATGTTCGAGGGCCGAGACGTCGAGATCGCTTTGCGGAGTGGGTGTTCCGAGCAGCATCGATTCGGTTCCGACAATGTGTGCCACGACATCGCGCACCGACCAGCCAGGCAATGGCACCGGCTGCGTCCACTGCTGGTCGGTCAAACCGCCCAGCAACTTATCGAGGCCATCCCAGCAGGCGAAAAGCCCTGCCAGCACGTCGGACTTGTCGAGCCGGGTCGGGGCGGGGCCGGTCATGGGATCCGATGCTAAACCCGCCGCTACCCGGCGGTGATCATCGCCACCGAAACGACGGCCGCCACCATGCCGATCACTTGCCCGCGGTGCACCCGTTCCCGCAACACCACGATGGCCAACACCACGGTCACCGCCGGGAACAGCGAGATCAGCATGCCGCCCAACGACAGGGGTGCATTCCGCAGCGCCCCCAGCATGGCGACGTTCGCACCGGTATCCATCAGCCCGGCGGTCAGCGACAGCTTCATCGGCGTTCCCGACGGCAGCCGCAGATCACGAGTGGCGGCCGCAATGATGCTGATTACCACCAGCGCCGCCAACCTCGCGAACATCAGCGGCCACAACACGGACTCGGCCGGTGCCTTCTCGATGAACACGAAGTTCAGCCCGAATCCCACCCCCGCGCCGATGGTCAGCCACGCCACCTTCGGGGTGAACCGGTGCGGCCGGATGTCCTCGTCGGTGACTTCCCGGCTCACCAGGACCACCGCGATCAGCGCCAGCATGATGCCGGCGCCGGCGACCAAGCTGGGCCGCTCGCCTTGGAGCAGTCCGGCCGTGACCGGCACCGCGGCCGTCACGACGGCGGACAGCGGCGAAACCACCGAGATGGGGCCGGACCTCAGAGCCGCGTAGAACCACCAGCTGGCCAGCCCCAGCGCCACGCCGCAGGCCGCCCCCCAGCCGACAGCACCCGGACGGATCGGGCCGCCGGTCGCAACCGCCACCGCCGTCAGCCCCACCAGCGCCAGCGGGGTGGACACCAGCAACACCTGCAGCGGTGACACCCTCCGCGACGCGAGGCCGCCGACGAAGTCGCCCGTCCCGAAGCCGGCCGCCGCTACCAGCGCCAGCGAGGCGCCGATCACATGCCCTTGGCGCGGCGTCCCAGCGCGCGGGTGACCTCGCGCTGGGCGTCACGGCGGGCCAGATCCTGCCGCTTGTCATGGGCCTGCTTGCCGCGGGCAAGCGCCAATTCGACTTTCACCTTGCCTTCGGTGAAGTACACCGCCAGCGGCACCAGGGTCAGGTTGCCGTCGCGGATCTTGCCGATGAGCATGTCGATCTGGCGCCGGTGCAACAGCAACTTGCGGGTGCGTCGCGGGTCGTGGTTGGTCCAACTGCCGTGCCGGTACTCGGGAATGTGCATGTTGCGCAGCCACACCTCCCCGTCGTCGACGGTCGCGAACGCATCGACCAGCGAGGCCTGACCGGCCCGCAAACTCTTCACCTCGGTGCCCAGCAGCGCTACCCCGGCCTCGTACACGTCGAGAATCGAATAGTTGTGACGTGCCTTGCGATTCGAGGCAACGATCTGCTTGCCGTCCTGCTTCGCGCTGCGCTTGCCCGCCGCCTTCTTGGCCACCACTACCGCCGGACGTACAGGCGAAGCGTCACATACGACGTCGCCGCGGCCATCGCTGCGCCCAGTAACAGCAGGATCGGTGAGATGTAGAGGATGTCGGCATAGTCGATACGCGCGATCAGATGTGCTTGATAGAACTGGCTGAGCGCATTATCGAGGAACAGTGCCCGCACCACGATCAAACCGATCACCGCGATGATGACACCGACGGTCGCAGCCAGCACCGCCTCCACCAGGAACGGCAACTGGGTGTACCAGCGACTGGCCCCCACCAGACGCATGATCGATACCTCGGTGCGACGGGTGTACGCGGCGACCTGAACCATGTTGGCGATCAACAACACCGCACCGATCGCCTGCACCAGGGCGACGGCGAAGGCGGCGCTGCTCAGCCCGTCGAGCACTGCGAACAGCCGATCGATCAGCTTCTTCTGGTTGAGCACGCTGAGCACACCGGGCTGGTCGACCATCGCGGCGTCGAAATCCGTACTCTGCTCGGGGTTTTCCAGCTTGACGATGAACGACGCCGGAAAGGAGTCCTTGCTCGCCACGTCCTTGAACTCCGGGAACTTGCGGATCGCGTCGGCGTAGGCGTCGTCGGAGTTGAGATAGCGCACCGACTTCACGTCGTCGCGGGCCTCGATGCGCTCGCGCAGCGCCTTGCACGCCGGCGCTTCACAGTTCGGGTCCTCGGCCGCGACGTCGGGGTTCAAGAACACCTGCGATTCGACGCGGTCCAGGTAGATGTTGCGGGACTGGTCGGCAAGGCGCACTACCAGCAGACCGCCGCCGAACAGACCGATCGAGATCGCCGTGGTCAGGATCATCGCCACCGTCATGGTGACGTTGCGGCGCAGCCCGGTCAGGACTTCATTGAAGAGGAATCCGAAGCGCATGTCAGCGGTCCATCCCGTAGACACCGCGCTGTTCGTCGCGCACCAGCCGTCCCAGCGACAGCTCGACGACCCGTTGGCGCATCGAGTCGACGATGTGGTGGTCGTGGGTCGCCATCAGCACGGTGGTTCCGGTGCGGTTGATCCGCTCCAGCAGATCCATGATGTCCGCGCTGGTGTCCGGGTCGAGGTTGCCGGTCGGCTCGTCGGCCAGGAGCACCAGCGGCCGGTTGACGAAGGCCCGCGCGATCGCCACCCGCTGCTGCTCACCGCCGGACAACTCGCCGGGCAGTCGGTTGGCTTTGCCGGACAACCCGACCATCTCCAGCACCTCCGGGACCACCCGGTTGATCATCTCCGGCTTCTTGCCGATGACCTCCAGGGCGAACGCGACGTTCTCGAACACCGTTTTCTGCTGCAGCAGCCGGAAATCCTGGAACACGCAGCCGAGCACTTGGCGCAGGCTCGGGACATGGCGGCCGGGCAGCTTGTTGACGTGGAACTTCGATACCTGGATATCGCCCCTGGTCGGGGTCTCTTCGGCCAGCAGCAGGCGCATGAACGTCGACTTGCCCGAACCGGACGGCCCGATCAGGAACACGAACTCGCCCTTGTCGATCTTGACGTTGATGTCGTCCAGTGCCGGACGGGCCGACGATTTGTACTGCTTGGTGACATGGTCGAGCGTGATCATCACGGCACGCAGTTTAGCCGTGCGGCATGCCGCCGCCGGTCAGGCCAGGTCTACGGTGCCGCGGGATGCGAAGTCGTCGGCGCCGGTCCTGCCGGGGCGGGCTGGGCGGGAAGCTGCGGGGCGGTCTGGGCGGGAAGCAGCGGAGCGCCGGGGACCGCCGGAGGGTGCGACGGTTCGGGCGCGGCCCCGGGGGCCAGCTCGGGCGGCATCGGCGCCGCCGGGGTGGGCGGCGGGCAGAACGGTGGGCAGAACGGGAACCCGGGCACCGGCGACGGGGTCGGCGGCTCGGTCGGCGGCTCGGTCGTGGTCGGCGTGGGGGTGGGTGTCTCGGTGGAGGTCTCCGGCGGCTGCTGCACCTTGGTCCGCGGCACCCAGGTGTAGGCCGGGTCGGGGACGTAGCCGGGCGGCACCACCTGCGGTGCGGCCGGCGGTGTCGGCTCCACCCGGTAGGTCGCGTACACCCACCACACCGCGATGAACGCGATGACCAGCAGCAACGTGGAGGTACGGACCCGGCCGTTGAACAGATGCGTCGGCCAGCGCAGCCCGGCGCCCTCCGACCGGGCGGCCGCCGGCTTGTCCGGCTTGTTCGTCACGGCGCCTCCACCTGCTCCACGTCACCCGCGGTCACCACCCCGGCCGAGGCCAGCGCACGCACCACCTGGATCCGCAGCCGGCGTCCCACCTCGAACTGTTTGCCGGGCAGGGTGCGGGCCACCATCCGCAGATTGACCACACCCAATTCGATGCTCTCCACCCCCATGATCGACGGCTCGTCCAGCAGCAGGTCGCGCAGCGGGGCGTCGGCCTCCATCGCGTTCTCGCACACCTGGTGCAGCACCTCGTTGACCCGGTTCAGGTCGGCATTGGTGGGCACCGGGATATCGACGACCGCACGCGCCCAGTCCTTGGACAGGTTCAGCGATCGCACGATGTTGCCGTTCGGGACGGTGAACACCTCGCCGTCGGCGTTGCGCAATTTGGTGACCCGCAGCGTGACGTCTTCGACCGTTCCCAGCGCCTCCTCCGGCGCCCCGATCATGCTCAACTGCACCAGATCGCCGAAGCCGTACTGCTTTTCGGTGATGATGAAGAATCCGCTGAGCAGGTCTTGCACCAGCTTTTGGGCGCCGAAGCCGATCGCCCCACCGATCACCGCGGCCGGTCCCACCAACGACCCGACCGGGATGTCGAGGATCCCGGTGATCTGCACGGCCACCACCACACCGAGCATCGCCACCGTGACCCAGGAGATCACCGAGGCGACGGCCTGGCGGTGCTTGGAGGCCTCCGAACGCACCAGCGCGTCGCTGGCCTGAAAGCCCAGTTCCAGCCGGCGGGTGACCCGGCGCGCCGCCCAGGTGATGAACCGCGCCGCCAGCACCGCCCCGATCAGCAGCAGGACGATCCGCAACCCCTTGGTAATGACCCACTGGCCGATCTCACCGCTCCACACGTCGTGCCAGCGCTGACCCGGCGAGAACGCCAATACCATCGGGTCAGTCCTCCTCCGGCCGGTTGCGCCAACGGATTCCGGCTTCTAGAAATCCGTCGATGTCACCGTCGAGCACCGCCGCCGGGTTGCCGACCTCATATTCGGTGCGCAGGTCCTTGACCATCTGATAGGGGTGCAGCACATAGGAGCGCATCTGATTGCCCCACGAACTGCCGCCGTCTCCCTTGAGCGCGTCGAGTTCAGCGCGCTCCTCAGAACGCTTGCGCTCCAACAATTTCGCCTGCAGCACCCGCATCGCCGACACTTTGTTCTGCAACTGGGACTTCTCGTTCTGACAGGTCACGACGATCCCGGTCGGGACGTGGGTGAGGCGCACCGCGGAGTCGGTGGTGTTCACCGACTGCCCCCCGGGGCCACTGGAGCGGTAGACGTCGACGCGGACATCGCCCTCGGGGATGTCGATGTGGTCGGTGGTCTCCACCACCGGCAGCACCTCGACCTCGGCGAACGACGTCTGCCGGCGGCTCTGGTTGTCGAACGGGCTGATCCGCACCAGCCGGTGGGTGCCCTGCTCCACCGAGAGCGTGCCGTAGGCGAACGGGGCGTGCACCGCGAACGTCGCGCTCTTGATACCGGCCTCTTCGGCGTAGGAGGTGTCGAACACCTCGACGCCGTACTTGTGCTGTTCGGCCCAGCGGATGTACATCCGCATCAGCATCTCGGCCCAGTCCGCGGCGTCCACGCCGCCCGCTCCGGAGCGGATGGTGACCAGCGCCTCACGCTCGTCGTACTCGCCGGACAGCAGCGTGCGGACCTCCATCGCGTCGATGTCCTCGCGCAGCTTGGCCAGTTCGGCGTCGGCCTCGGCGACCTCCTCTGCCCCACCCTCCTCGGCCGCCAGCTCGTAGAGCACCGGCAGGTCGTCGACGCGCTGGCGCAGATCCTCCACCCGGCGCAACTCGGCCTGGGCGTGTGACAGCTCACTGGTCACCCGCTGGGCGCGGGCCTGGTCGTCCCACAGGTTGGGGTCGGAGGCCTCGTGCTCGAGCTTGTCGATGCGGCTGCGCAGGCCGTCGACGTCTAGCACCCGCTCCACCGTGGTCAAAGTGGCGTCAAGGGCGGCGATGTCGGGCTGGCGGTCGGGTTCCACGTTTATCGAGGTTACCGGCGAGCACCGGGGGTCGACCTTTAGCATCGGGGATACGCCGGTGCGTGCACGACTTCCGACAAGGAAAGAAGGTTCGAGGATGCGGCCCTACCATGTCGCGATCGTCGGCTCGGGTCCATCCGGGTACTTTGCCGCGGCCTCCCTGCTCAAGCTGGCCGGGGGCGGTGAGGTCGATGTGCGCGTCGACATGCTGGAGATGCTGCCGACGCCGTGGGGCCTGGTGCGTTCCGGTGTGGCCCCGGATCACCCGAAGATCAAGTCGATCAGCGCGCAGTTCGAGAAGACCGCCGCCGATCCCCGATTCCGGTTCTTCGGCAACATCGCCGTCGGCGAGCACGTCCAGCCCGCGGAACTGGCCGAACGCTATGACGCGGTGATCTACGCCGTGGGCGCCCAAACCGACCGCCATCTGGGCATCCCCGGCGAAGACCTGCCCGGCAGCGTCCCGGCTGTCGACTTCGTCGGCTGGTACAACTGCCATCCGCACTTCAAGGACATGGCTGTCGACCTGACCGGGAAGCGCGCGGTGGTGATCGGCAACGGCAATGTCGCCCTGGACGTGGCCCGCATCCTGGTCAGCGATCCCGCAGAACTGCGCGGTACCGACATCGCCGACCACGCGCTGGAACTGCTCGAACCGCGCGGTATCGAAGAGGTGGTGATCATCGGCCGGCGCGGGCTCTTGCAGGCCACCTTCACCAGCCCGGAACTGCGGGAACTGGGCGACATGAAGAGCCTCGAGAACGTCGACGTGGTGATCGCACCCGAGGAGTTGGCCGGGATCACCGACGCCGACGTCGACGCCGCCGGCAAGCACGCCAAGGCGAACTACAAGGTGCTCAGCGGCTACGTCGGCCGCGAGCAGCATCCGGGCAATCGCCGCATCGTGTTCCGGTTCCACACCTCCCCGATCGAGATCCGCGGCGAGGGCCGGGTCCAGGAGATCGTGTTGGGCCGCAACGAGCTGGTCACCGACGAGCAGGGCCGGGTCAGCGCCCGCGACACCGGCGAGCGCGAAGTCCTGCCGGTGGATCTGGTGGTGCGGGCGGTCGGTTACCGCGGGGTACCGACGCCGGGTCTGCCGTTCGACGAGCGCAGCTGCACCATTCCGCATGCCGACGGCCGTATCGAAGGCACCCGCAATCAGTACGTGGTCGGCTGGATCAAGCGCGGGCCGTCCGGGGTGATCGGTTCCAACAAGAGCGACTCGCAAGCCACCGTCGACACCCTCGCCGCCGACCTGGCCGCCGCCGAGCTTGCCGATGTCGACGCCGACCATGACGTGCAGCTGCTCAAGTGGCTATTGTCGCGGCAGCCCGAGCTGGTCACCGGCGAGCATTGGCAGCTGATCGACGCCCACGAGCGGTCCTCCGGTGAGCCGCACGGCCGGCCCCGCGTCAAGCTGGTCAGTGTGGCCGAGATGCTGCGGGTCGGGCGCGGCTGAGCCCGGTCACTGCCCGGTCAGATTCCAGTTGTCAGGGTTACGGGGCGAATACACCACCGGCAGCAGGTCCCCGATGCTCGGCCAGTTGGCCACGTCGACCGCGAGCCGCTGGTAGACCTCGTGCTCGTCAACCGTGGGCCCCTTGATGACGCCGGTAATCGTGACGTACTGCGCCCCTTCGGCGTCGGGTCGGGGGCTGACACCGGTGACCAGCAAGGTGCCCTCCTGCGCTTTGCCGCCCGGTCCCGGCCGGAAGAACCGCGGCGCCACGAACACCGCCAGAATCGCCAGCAGCAACAACAGCGCCCACATCTCCCACATCAGGCCATGGTAGGACTGCAGCCATGGCGCACAGCAACGACAATCCCGACTCCGATCTCCACCAAGACCTGACCCTGGCGTTGGCGCTGGCCGACCGGGCGGACGCGATCACCTTGGCCCGATTCGGTGCACTCGACCTGCGGGTGGACACCAAGCCGGATCTCACCCCGGTCACCGACGCCGACCAGGCGGTGGAGACCGCGCTGCGCGAGATACTCGCCGCCGAGCGGGCCGCCGACGAGATCCTCGGTGAAGAGTTCGGCGGCACAGCGTCCTTCAGCGGTCGCCAGTGGATCATCGATCCGATCGACGGCACCAAGAACTTCGTCCGCGGCGTCCCGGTCTGGGCCACCCTGATCGCGCTGCTGATCGACGGGGTGCCCCGCGTCGGGGTCATCAGCGCCCCCGCATTGAGCAGGCGGTGGTGGGCCGCGGATGGCCAGGGCGCGTTCGGCGCGTTCGGTGACGGCCCGCCACGACGACTGTCGGTGTCCGCGGTGGGCGACCTGGACTCGGCCAGCCTGTCGTTCGCCGGCCTGACGACGTGGGCGCTGCGCGGCCTGCGCGAGCAATTCCTCGACCTGACCGAGTCGGTGTGGCGGGTACGTGCCTACGGCGACTTTTGGGCGTACTGCCTGCTGGCCGAGGGCGCGGTCGACGTCGTCGTCGAACCGGCGGTGTCGGTGTGGGACCTGGCCCCCCTCGACGTGCTGGTGCGCGAGGCGGGTGGCACATTCAGCGATCTGGACGGCAACGCCGGGCCGCACGGCGGCAGCGCGGTGGCAGCCAACGCCCTGTTGCACCAGTCGGTGTTGGGTCGCCTGACCGCAGGTTAAGGGCGCCGCGGCGGGTGCCGCTGAGGACTTCGTCACACCTTACTATCGAGTTATCTTACTTCGGAGTAAGGTGGTCTCACCGATACTTTCCTTTTCAGTGAGGCTCTGACATGACTGACACTGCATCCCTCGCCCCCGGCTCCAAGGACAAGCGATCTGGCCGGTCGAGTGCCATCGGGCCGGAGAAGCCCAGGCGCACCCCGATCGCCACCGCACTGGCATTCGTCACTCCCCTGATCAGCCGGGAGTTTCTGGACCGGCACAACCTGCGCAATCCGCTCAACCGCACCCTGAACTACGGGGTCAAGACGGTCTTCTCGGTGGCTGGGGCGACCGGCCGTGAGTTCAAGCGGGTCCAGACCCTGGGCAAGGCCCCCACCCGGCTCAAGGCGAGCGGCAAGGATTACTTCGATCTGACCCCCGACGACGAGCAGCAGATGATCGTCGAGACGGTCGAGGAGTTCGCCGCCGAGATCCTGCGCCCGGCCGCCCACGACGCCGACGAGGCTGCCGACCACCCGCACGAATTGATCACCAAGGCCGCCGAACTGGGCATCACCGCGATCAACATCCCCGAGGACTTCGACGGAATCGCCGCGCACCGCTCCGCGATCACCAACGTCCTGGTCGCCGAGGCATTGGCCTACGGCGACATGGGCCTGGCCCTGCCGATCCTGGCGCCGGGCGGGGTGGCCGCGGCGTTGACCCACTGGGGCAGCGCCGACCAGCAAGCCACCTACCTTCCGGAGTTCGCCGGGGAGAAGGTGCCCCAGGCGTGTGTGGCCATCACCGAGCCGCAGCCGCTGTTCGACCCCACCAACCTGAAGACCACCGCGGTGCGCACCCCGAGCGGCTACCGGCTGGACGGCGTCAAGTCCCTGGTACCGGCGGCGGCCAGCGCCGAACTGTTTATCGTGGCCGCGCAGCTCAACGGCAAGCCGGCCCTGTTCATCGTGGAGTTTTCGGCCCAAGGCCTGACCGTCAAAGCCGACCCCAGCATGGGTGTCCGTGCCGCCGCGCTGGGCCAGCTCGAGCTGAACAAGGTGTCGGTGCCGTTGAGCGCCCGCCTCGGCGAGGACGCGGCCACCGATGCGGATTACTCCGAAGCGATCGCGCTGTCCCGGCTGGGTTGGGCGGCGTTGGCGGTCGGCACCAGCCACGCGGTGCTCGATTACGTGATGCCCTACATCAAGGAGCGCCAGGCCTTCGGCGAGCCGATCGCCAACCGGCAGTCGGTGGCGTTCATGTGCGCCAACATCGCCATCGAACTCGACGGCCTGCGCCTGATGGCCTGGCGCGGGGCGGCGCGTGCCGAGCAGGGCTTGCCGTTCATCCGAGAGGCCGCGCTGGCCAAGCGGATCGCCACCGACAAGGGCATGCAGATCGGCCTGGACGGCGTGCAGCTGCTCGGTGGTCACGGCTACATCAAGGAACACCCGGTCGAACGCTGGTACCGCGACCTGCGGGCCGTCGGCGTCGCCGAGGGCATCGTAGTGATCTAGCGGTCATTCAACCTTTTTTCCCGATACCGACCTGAAAGACCTGACATGGCAATCAATCTGGAACTGCCCAAGAAGCTGCAGCATGTCGTCGAGATGACGCACGCCGGCGCCGCCGAGATGTTGCGCCCGATCTCACGCAAGTACGACCAGCGCGAGCACGCCTACCCGGTCGAACTCGACACGCTCGAGACCCTGTTCGATGGGGTGTCGAAGGCCGGCGGTAACGCGCTGGCCGGCGCCGAGGCGTTCCGCGAGAACGAGGGCAAAGAGGGCAACCGCAACGGCGCCAACATGGCCGCGCTGCTTCAGGTTCTCGAGATGAGTTGGGGCGACGTCGCTTTGATGCTCTCGGTGCCTTACCAAGGACTGGGCAACGCGGCGATCTCCGGCGTGGCCACCGACGAACAGCTCCAGCGGCTCGGCAAGGTGTGGGCGGCCATGGCGATCACCGAGCCGAGCTTCGGTTCCGACTCGGCCGCGGTGACCACCACGGCCACCCTGGACGGCGACGAGTACGTGATCAACGGTGAGAAGATCTTCGTCACCGCCGGATCACGCTGCACCCACATCGTGGTGTGGGCGACGCTGGACAAGTCCTTGGGCCGCGCGGCGATCAAGTCGTTCATCGTGCCGCGCGAGCACCCCGGCGTCATCGTCGAACGCCTGGAGCACAAGCTCGGGATCAAGGCCTCCGACACCGCGGTGATCCGGTTCGACAACGCCCGCATCCCCAAGGACAACCTGCTGGGCAGCCCGGAGATCAACACCGAGAAGAGCTTCTCCGGGGTCATGGAGACTTTCGACAACACCCGGCCGATCGTCGCGGCGATGGCGATCGGGGTGGCCCGCGCCGCCCTGGAGGAGCTGCGCAAGATCCTCACCGACGCCGGCGTGGAGATCTCCTACGACCAGCCGGCCCACGCCCAGAGCGCCCCGGCCGCCGAGTTCCTGCGGATGGAGGCCGACTGGGAGTCGGCCTACCTGCTGACGCTGCGCTCGGCGTGGCAGGCCGACAACAACATCCCCAACTCCAAAGAGGCGTCGATGGGCAAGGCCAAGGCCGGCCGGATGGCCACCGACGTCACGCTCAAGACCGTCGAGCTGGCCGGCACCACCGGCTACTCCGAGCAGACGCTGCTGGAGAAGTGGGGCCGCGACTCGAAGATCCTCGACATCTTCGAAGGCACCCAGCAGATTCAGCAGCTGGTGGTGGCCCGCCGGCTGCTGGGCCTGTCGTCGGCCGAGCTGAAGTAGCGCCTTCCCCGGCGAACAGTCGCGAAAGCCCCCATTTCGGCACCGAAATGGGGGTTTTCGCGTCTGCTCGCGGCATCTCCTGACTACTGCGGTGCGCTCACCGGTGGCTGAATCAACGGCCCGAAGCTGGCATTGACGGCGTCGAGCGCCCGGGTGTCGCGCGCGGATAGCGCAATGACGAAGGCGCCCTGGATGAGTGCCAGCACGGCGTGCGAAAGCTCCTCGGCGGAGCGGTCGTCGCGCACGTCGCCGCACCTCTGTCCGGCCTGCATCAGCTCGCTCAGCGCGCGATGCCAGCCGGACAGTGCGACGGTGAGGCGGTCGCGGAACGGCGCGGAGTCGGCCGCCAGTTCGGTGGAGAACTTGCCGGCCAGACAGGCCCGCTGGAAGCCGGACCGGACGAACCGGGCGGTGAGTTCAGCGAAGTAGCCGGTGAGTTTATCGGTGGTGCTGAGGGTTTCGTCTTCGGTCCACTTGGCCAGTGCGTCCAACTGGAGTTGCATATAACGGTCCAGCACGGCCATGCCGAACGCATCTTTAGACCCGAAGTGATGGTAGAAGGAGCCCTTGGGCACCCCGGACGCCGCCAAGATGGCGTCGACAGTGGTGCCGTGAAACCCGGTCGCATAAAACGACTTCATCCCCTGGCGGAGCAGTCGCTCTTTGTGGGGCAGAGCTTTCGCCACGGCTGCCATCGCTTCCCTCTAATCTTGACGATCTAGTCTAGACGACCTAGTCTAGCCGATGACCGAGCAGGAGGACGCGTGTTCCCAGAACTGTTTTCCGTGGCCGGCAAGACGGCCCTAGTCACCGGCGGCACCAGCGGAATCGGCTACATGATCGCCGAGGGATACCTGCGCGCCGGAGTCCGGGTGTATGTCTCCTCGCGCAAACCCGAGGCCTGCCGACAAGCCGAGCAGGTTCTCTCGCAGTTCGGCGAGGTGCATGCGATCCCCGCCGACGTCAGCCGGGAAGACCAGTGCCGCAGCCTGATCGATGCCATCGCAGCGCGCGAAGGCCGGCTGCACATCCTGGTCAACAATGCCGGCGCCACCTGGGGCGCGGCGTTCGACGACTTCCCGCCGGCCGCCTTCGACAAGGTACTGACCCTCAACGTCAAGGCACCGTTCGTGCTGACCCAGCTGGCCCGGCCAATGCTGGAGGCCGCCTCGGCCGCCGATGACCCCGCCCGGGTGATCAACATCGGCTCGATCGACGGCCTGGCGGTGCCCCGGGTGGGCAACTTCTCCTATTCGGCATCCAAGGCGGCGATCCACCAGCTGACTCGGCACCTGGCGGCGGAGCTGGCACCGAGCATCCTGGTCAACGCGATCGCTCCCGGCCCGTTCCCGTCGAAGATGATGGCAGCGACCCTCGACGCCGTCGGCGAACAACTCGCGGCCGCCAGCCCGGTCAAACGCATCGGCCGCACCGAGGACATCGCCGCCGCCGCGGTGTATCTGGCCGCACCGGCCACCAATTTCATGACCGGAGCGGTCATCCCGCTCGACGGCGGATTGAGCACCACCGCCGGTATCCGGCTCTAAAGGAGGACATTGTCGTGAGTTACGAGACGTTGACGATCCGCCGCGACGGCCACGTGTTCATCATCGGCCTGGACCGAGCCGAGAAGCGCAACGCGTTCGACGCCGTCATGCTGCGCGAACTATCCGCCGCCTACGGAGAATTCGATGCCGATGACAGCCTGCGGGCCGCCGTGCTCTACGGCGAGGGACCGATGTTCACGGCCGGCCTGGACCTGGCCAATGTGGCCGGCGACATTGCCAACAACGTCTCCTACGTTCCCGACGGCGGCATCAATCCCTGGCAGGTCGACGGCCGGCAGCTGTCCAAGCCGCTCGTCACGGCCGTGCACGGCAAGGTGCTCACGCTCGGCATCGAGCTCATGCTCGCCGGCGACATCGCCGTCGCGGCCGAGTCGGCCACCTTCGCGCAACTGGAAATCGCCCGCGGCATATACCCGTTCGGCGGGGCCACCATCCGATTCCCGCGAGCAGCCGGATGGGGCAACGCCATGCGGTGGATCCTGACTGCCGACACCTTCGACGCCCGAGAAGCGCATCGCATCGGCATCGTCCAGGAGGTCGTACCCGACGGCGAGCAAGTGACCCGGGCCATCGAGATCGCCCAGACCATCGCCCGACAGGCGCCGCTAGGCGTGCAAGCCACCCTGCGCAGTGCCCGCCAGGCGGTGCGCGACGGCGACGCCGCGGCCGAGGCCGACTTGGTGCCGGGAGTCCAGAAGCTGTTCGCCAGCGAGGACGCCGCCATCGGGGTGCAGGCGTTTCTGTCCCGCAGCACCGCGGAGTTCGTCGGCCGCTGAGTCCCCAGACGTTGCCCCTCCTCCGCCGAGCAGTCCCCCGCAAGCGGGAGGTGCCCCCAGCGTAAGCCCCCAATTTGGTGCGGATTTGGGGGCTTACGCGTCTGCTCGCGGCAACAAAGCGCCCCTTGCACCCGTCCGAAACAAAAAGTAATGTTGCTTTTACTTTCTGGACGACTATCCGGGGGCCACCGATGGAATCCTTCGTTCACCTGCGCAAAGGCACCACTCCCCGGCGCCTGCACGCCGATCTGGACGGCCTCAAAGACGACGAACTGGGCCGCGGCGGGTTCACCGGCCGCACCGCCAACATGTACCGGCGCCACGACCCGACCGCCTACCGCGCCGAGGGCCCGCTACGGCCCATCGACGTGCTGGCCACCCAGCTCGAACCGACCGACGCCACCGATCCCGCCGGCGGGCCGCTGCGGCTGTTCGACAATGCCGACTGCTGCATCTCGCTGTCCCGGCGCTCGGCGGAGATGCCGTTTCACGTCCGCTACGTCGACGGCGACCTGCTGTGCTTCGTCCACACCGGTTCCGGGCGACTGGAGACCGAGTTCGGTCCGCTGGACTACCGCGAAGGCGACTGGGTCTACCTTCCCAAGGCGACCACCTGGCGACAAGTGCCCGCCGCCGAAACGACACTGCTGCTGATTCAGGCCACCGACGAATTCCGGGTCCCGCCGCCGGGACCGCTGGGCCGGCACTTTCCATTCGACCCGTCGCAGGCAGTCATCCCCGAGCCGACTCCCCTCGAGGACGACGGACGCGACAGCTACGAGGTCCGGTTGATCCATGAGGGCGGGCCGACGACGCTTCACTACCAACACAATCCGATCGACGTCGAAGGGTGGCGCGGCGACAACTTCGCTTTCACCTTCAACATCGCCGACTACCACGTGATCACTTCCGACAGCGTGCACCTGCCCCCGACGGTGCACCTGTTCATGCAGGCCACCGGGGTGTACGTGATGAACTTCCTACCCAAGCCCGCCGAAGGAGTGCCGGGAACCGAGCGCACCCCCTGGTATCACCGCAACGTCGACTACGACGAGATCGCGTTCTTCCACGGCGGATCGCTCTATGGGATTCCGATGCCGCCGGGCCTGATCAGCCATGCACCGCAAGGCGTGCATCACGGCGCGCCGGAGAAGGCCCGCGAACGCGCCCGCCGCAAGTTCGACGACTACCAGCGCGTCGACTGGCAGGTGATCGCCATCGACACCCGCCGTCGGCTCACCCCGTCACCGGAAGTTCTCGCCCACGACCTAGGACAGCACGCATGAGCACCAAGCACGACTACGAACGCATCCCGTATCTGGTTGCCTACCAGAACAATTCCGGTGTCCGAGACGTCTACGGCGGCGTCGCCGAACTGGTGGTGCTGGAAAGCTACCTGCTGCGGCCGAAGAACAACCCGAGCGACACCGTGCTGGTGTTCATGCACCCGATCGGCGGTGGCGCCTACCTGCCGATGGTCAACGCGCTGGCCCGCGCCGGCCACCATGTCATCTACTGCAACAGTCGATTCCGCGGCACGGACTCCGCACTGCTGATGGAGAAGGTGGTCGAAGACCTCGGGGAATGCCTCAAAGACGCCAAGAATCGGCTCGGCTATTCCAAGGTGGTGTTGGCCGGCTGGAGCGGCGGCGGCTCGCTGTCGCTGTTTTACCAGCAGCAGGCGCAGCATCCGACGGTGACGGCCAGCCCGTCCGGCGATGGCCCCGACCTGACCAAGCTCGGGCTGATCCCCGCCGACGGCATCATGCTGTTGGCCGCGCACATCAGTCGGCACGGCACCATGACCGAATGGCTGGACGCCTCGATCCTCGACGAATCCGATCCGACCAGGCGGGACCCGGAGCTGGATCTCTACAACCCCGACAACCCCAACCAGCCGCCGTACACCGAAGAATTCCTGGACCGCTACCGCCAGGCCCAGATCGAGCGGAACCGCCGGATCACCGCCTGGGTCAAGGCGAAGCTGGCCGAACTTCAAAGCAGCGGCCGCCCCGATGACGAGTTCGCGTTCGTGGTGCACGGCACCATGGCCGACCCGCGCTGGCTGGATCCGGCGGTGGACCCCAACGACCGCACCCCCGGCAGCTGCTATCTGGGCGATCCGCAGGTGGTGAACATGAGCCCGGTCGGTCTGGCGCGGTTCTGCACGCTGCGCAGCTGGCTGTCGCAGTGGAGCTACGACGACGCCAACGGCGACGGAGTCGACTGCGGCAACGACATCGCGGTTCCCGCCCTGGTGATCGGCAACATGGCCGACGACGCCTGCACGCCCAGCCACACCCGCCGGCTCTTCGAGGCGATCGGACACCCCGACAAGGAGATGCACGAAATCCCCGGCGCCAACCACTATTACGCCGGCCCGGATCAGCGCGGTGCGCTGCGCCAGGCCGTCGACATCGTCACCGATTGGCTGGAACGGCATGAGTTCGTAGGCTCGTCGGTATGACCCCAACCACCGGTGCGCTGGACGGCATCCGCGTCCTCGAGCTCGGCACGCTGATCTCCGGGCCGTTCGGCGGGCGCCTGCTCGGTGACCTGGGCGCCGAGGTCATCAAGATCGAGCTGCCCGGCAAGCCCGATCCGCTGCGCACCTGGGGGCAGGCCGAGGTCGACGGCCACCACTTCTTCTGGACCGTGCATGCCCGCAACAAGAAGGCCGTCACGCTGGACCTGCGCGCCGACCGCGGGCGCGAGCTGTTCCTGCAGCTGATCGAGAACGTCGACATCGTCGTGGAGAATTTCCGCCCGGGCACGCTGGAGCGCTGGGGACTGGGTTACGACGTGCTGCGCGCGCACAACCGCGGCATCATCCTCGTGCGGGTCTCCGGATACGGGCAGACCGGGCCGGACGCCCACAAGGCCGGCTACGCCTCGGTCGCCGAGGCGGCCAGCGGGCTGCGGCACATGAACGGCTTCCCGGGCGGACCACCACCACGGCTGGCGCTCTCGCTGGGCGACAGCCTGGCCGGCATGTTCGCCGCCCAGGGCGCGCTCGCCGCGCTGTACCGGCGCACCGTCACCGGCCAGGGCCAGGTCGTCGACGTCGCACTGACCGAATCCTGCTTGGCCATCCAAGAATCCACCATCCCCGACTACGACGTCGGCGGTGTGGTGCGCGGGCCTTCGGGAACCCGCCTGGAAGGCATCGCGCCGTCGAACATCTACCAGGCGAGTGACGGCAGCTGGGTGGTGATCGCCGCCAACCAGGACAGCGTGTTCGCCCGGCTGTGCCAGGCCATGGACCAACCCGAGCTGGCGACCGACCCGCGGTTCGCCGGCCATGTGGCGCGCGGGCGCAACCAGGACGAACTGGACGCGATCATCGGCGAATGGGCCGCGCAGCGTAAGCCCGAGGACATCATCGCCACGCTGAGTGACGCCGGAGTGATCTCCGGACCGATCAACACCGTCGCCGAGGTGGTCAACGACCCACAGCTGCGGGCCCGTGGCATGCTCGCCGAGCACTGGGACGAAGGGGCCGAACGCACTGTGCTGGGCCCCGGGATCATCCCGGTGCTCTCCGAGAGCCCGGGAACAATCCGCAACGCCGGCTCGGCCCGGCCCGGCCAACACAACGACGAGGTCTACACCGGACTGCTCGGTAAGACAGCGGCAGAACTGGACGCCCTGCGCGCCGAGGGGGTGCTGTGATTCCCAGCGAAGTCTCGATCCGCGAGGTGGCATTGCGCGACGGGCTGCAGATCGAGCAGCCGATCCCGTTGCGCGCCAAACTCGAACTGCTGGACGCGATCGCCGCCACCGGAGTACGCGAAGTCGAGGTGACCTCGTTCGTCTCCCCCACCAAGGTTCCCGCACTGGCCGATGCCGCCGAACTCGCCGCCGAACTGTGGCGCTACCCGGGCCTGGAGTTCTCCGCGCTGGTCGCCAGCCCCGGTGGCGCTGCCCGGGCGGTGGCCGCGGGCCTGACCTCGCTCGAATACGTGGTGTGCGCCACGGATTCGTTCAGCTCGGCCAACGTCGGCCGGCCGACCACGGAAGCAGTTGCCGCGATCCCCGACATCGTCGGCATCGCACACGATGCCGGCGGGTCCGTCGAGGTCATCATCGCCACCGCCTGGGACTGCCCGTTCGACGGCCCGACAGCACCCGGCCGCGTCACCGCAATCGCCGAATCGGCCAGCGGTTTCGGAGTCGACCGGCTGGCAATCGCCGACACCATCGGCACCACCACTCCCCGACGCGTCACCGATCTGATCGCGGCCATGCGCCCCATCATCGGCGACATGGCCCTGGGGGCGCACTTCCACAACACCCGCGGCGCCGGGCTGGCCTGCGCCTACGCCGCCGTCAGCTCCGGTGTGACCCGCCTGGACGCCTCCGCCGGCGGCCTGGGCGGTTGCCCGTTCGCCCCCGGTGCCACCGGCAACATCGCCACCGAGGACCTGGTTTATCTGCTGGGCGACTGCGGTATCGACACCGGCATCGACCTGCAGGCCGCCATCGCCGCGGCCGGCGTGGCCAGTTCGGTCGTCGGACACGGGTTGCCCAGCGCGCTGCTGGCGGCCGGAGACCGGAAACGGGACTGAACGCCACGATGTCCAGCCCGCGTGAGCTCAGCTCGAAAGGCCGCCAGACGCGCCAGGCGATCGAGCAGGCCGCCCGAGAGCTGTTCGCCGAACGCGGCTTTCACGGCACCACGCTGGCCGACATCACCTCGGCAGCCGGCAAGTCCCCGGCGGTGCTGTATCGGTATTTCCAGGACAAAGAGGATCTGCTGGCAGCGCTGGCGGAGTCGTTTCTGTCCGACGTGGTCGAGCCGTCGGGGCTGAAGATGCGGCTGCCGGACTCACCGCAGGACAGCGAGTTCTTCACCTCGGTGGTCAGCGCCTACTGGAGCATGTTCAAGCAGAACATCGGTGTGATGATCGCCGTGGCACAGCTTGCAGCCACCAAGCAGCGATTCGCCGCGCTGCAGAACGAGTTCCGCCGGTTCGGCATGGAGATCGTCGCGGCCTCGGTTCGGCGCGCCCAGCAACAGGGCCACGGCCTCGGTCTGGACCCCGACCACATCGCGGCGGCGATCGCGCTGCTGTTCGAGAACTTCACCGTCGTCTTCGTCGGTCCGTCCGGACCGGGATGGCGAATCAGCGACAGCGACGCCATCGCAACGCTGTCGACGATCTGGCGAAAGACCCTGTACGGCTGCTGACCACCGACAAAAGGACGTGCCATGGATTTCACACTGCCCGACCACCTTCCGGCGCTACTGGCCGAGATGGACGACTTCATCGAGCGCGAGATCGCCCCGCTGCAGGCCGAGCACATGCAATACTTCGACCACCGCCGGGAGTTCGCCCGCACCGACGTGGCCAACGGCGGTATCCCGAACCGGGACTGGGAGGAACTGCTGGCCGAGATGCGCCGCCGGGCCGACGCCGCGGGCTGGCTACGTTACGGCTTGCCGTCGTCGCTGGGCGGCCGGGACGGAACCAACGTCGACATGGCGGTGATCCGAGAACATCTGGCCCACAAGGGACTCGGCCTGCACAACGACCTGCAGGACGAGTCGTCGATCGTCGGGAACTTTCCTCAGGTGATCATGATGGAGCGGTTCGGCACCGACGAGCAGCGCCGGGCATGGTCGCAAGCCCTCATCACCGGTGAACGGTCGATGGCGTTCGGGCTGACCGAACCGGCCCACGGGTCGGACGCCACCTGGATGGAAACCCGCGCCGAGCCCGCCAACGACGGCTGGGTGATCAACGGCGCCAAGCGATTCAACACCGGAGTGCACCGAGCCACCCACGACCTGGTCTTCGCCCGCACGTCCGGTGACCCCGGCTCGGCGCGCGGCATCACCGCGTTCCTGGTGCCCACCGACACACCGGGCTTCCGCGTGCCGTTCTACTGGTGGACGTTCAACATGCCCACCGACCACGGCGAGGTCGAGCTCACCGACGTCGAGGTACCGGCCGAGGCGGTGCTTGGCGAGGTGGATCGCGGGCTGGAAGTAGCCCAGACGTTCCTGCACGAGAACCGGATCCGCCAGGCCGCCTCCAGCCTGGGTGCTGCCCAGTACTGCATCGACCGGGCCGCCGAGTACGCCACCCAACGGGTGGTGTTCGGCAAGCCGCTGTCGGTCAACCAGGCCGTGCAGTGGCCGTTGGCCGAGCTGGCCACCGAAGCCCAGATGGTGCGGCTGCTGGTGTACTACGCGGCCTGGCATCTGGACCGCGACCACCACCTGGAGGTCTCCGACAAGGTGTCGATGGCCAACTATCGCGCCAACCGGCTGGTGTGCGACGCCGCCGACCGGGCCATCCAGACCTTCGGCGGGATCGGCTACACCCGCCACGAACCGTTCGAGCACATCTACCGGCATCACCGCCGCTACCGGATCACCGAGGGCGCCGAGGAGATCCAGATCCGCCGGGTCGCGCAGCGACTGTTCGGATTCGACCGCCGACGATGACCGCCGAGCAGCTGGCCGACCGGCTTTCGCAGGTGCTGGCGCCGGTGGTGGGTCCGGTCACCATCGAGGGCCTGCGCGCCCTGACCGGCGGTGCCAGTCGAACCACCTGGGCGTTCGACGCGGTCATGAAGACGGTGGAAGCCTCCGGGCGGCGAGCGTTGATCCTGCGCACCGGACCACCCGATGAGAGCAACGCCAGCATGGAGCTGGAAGCACACGCCCAACGCGCCGCACGGCAAGCCGGTGCCCCGGTGCCGACCATCCTGCTGGCAGATAATTCTCCTGCGGCACTGGGTAATCCGTTTCTGATCTGTGATGCGGTCGCCGGCGAGACGGTGGTCCGGCGCATCGGCCGCCAGCTCGGCGACACCGGGCGCGAAGCCCTGCTGCAGCAGTGCGCGCAGGCCCTGGCCGCCATCCACCGCGCCGACCCGGCCGGGATCGCGCTGAGCGCCGAGGACCAGCTCGTTGCCTGCCGCGACCAGCTCGACGCGATGCACGACACCACCGCCCCCTTCGAGTGGGCGTTTCGCTGGCTGGAGGCCCGCCGGCCGCCGGTAGCGCAGCCGCAGCTGGTGCACGGCGACTTCCGGATGGGCAACCTGATCGTCGACGGCGCAGAGCTGGCCGCGGTGCTGGACTGGGAGCTGGTGCACCTCGGCGACGCCTGCGAGGACCTGGCCTGGTTCTGCCTGCGGGCCTGGCGGTTCGGTGCGCCGGTCGATCGCGGCGCCGGCGGGCTGGGGCCGATCGAGGCGTTCCTGGCCGCCTATGAGCAGGCCGCCGGGACGGAGGTCGACCGCCGGCGGTTCGACTGGTGGCTGACGCTGGGCACGCTGCGGTGGGGAATCATCTGCCGCTACCAGGCCGAACGCCATCTGAGCGGGCAGGCCCGCTCGGTGGAGCTGGCCACGATCGGGCGGCGGGTCTCCGAAACCGAGTGGGACCTGCTGCGACTGCTCGACGGGGTGCACGCGTGACCGGCCGCCGCCCCACCGCCACCGAACTCGTGACCGCGGTCGCCGAATTCCTCGGCACGGCATTTGCGAACCGCGACGGCGACGCCGCCACGGAGAGCCAGGTCAGATTCCACACCCGGGTGGCCGCCAACGCGCTACGCATCGTCGAACGGGAACTGAGCGACAGGTTTGCAGATGCGCCGGCGCAGGCGCTGGCCGGACTGGGTTTCGCCGATGAGGCCGCGCTGGCAACCGCCATCCGGGCCGGTGAACTCGACGACCGGGCCGAGGCGCTCACCGCCTGCCTCTACGCCCTGGTCCGGCACCGGTTGTCAATCGACCATCCCGGCTATGACCTTTAGCGACCGCTAGACGCTTAGAGTCACTGCGCGGCAGTCGGTTCGACGGCCATCGGTCAAACCCGCCTATGGGCGTCCGGTGAGCAGTAGCATCTGCTGCGTGTCTGCCTCCACCGCCACGCTGCGGATTCTGGTCTACAGTGACGACGCCGCGACCCGCGCCCGGGTCATGACCGCTTTGGGTAAGCAGCTGCACCCGGATCTGCCGAAGTTGAGTTATGTCGAAGTCGCGACGGAACCGGTGGTGATCCGGCAGATGGATGCCGGGGGCATCGACCTTGCCATCCTGGACGGGGAGGCCACCCCGGCCGGCGGAATGGGCATCTGCAAACAGCTCAAGGACGAGATCGCGCCCTGCCCGCCGATCGTGGTTCTGACCGGCCGCGCCGACGACGTCTGGCTGGCGAGATGGTCGCACGCCGACGCCGCGCTGGCACACCCGGTCGACCCGATGGCGCTGAGCCGCGCGGTGCTGGGTCTGCTGCGCACGCCGACGCCGAGTTGATGCGGCGGTCCAGCTTCGGCTCTCCTCCGTCGAGCCTCGCTAACCGCCGGGTTAGGGCGCCCTCAGAAGCGAATTGCACTGTGGCCGTTGACCGCTGCAGTAGGTGACGCCGGTCACAGTTGCCGCCAATTTCGGATTCTTCCCGACCGCCCGGTTGCTGCGAGCTAGGCTGTGCCTGAACTCACATCGACGCCCGGAAGGGAACTACGTCACCGCGTATGAACCTGTACATGCCGATCTTGGTGCTCGCCGCGCTGGCCGCCGGTTTCGCCGTATTTTCTGTGGTCATAGCGCCGCTGGTCGGCCCGAGGCGCTACAACCGGGCGAAGCTGGAAGCCTACGAGTGCGGGATCGAACCCACCGACCAGCCGGTGAGCGGGCCGCACGCTCCGCCCGGTCAGCGCTTCCCGGTGAAGTACTACCTGACCGCGATGCTGTTCATCGTCTTCGACATCGAAATCGTTTTCCTCTACCCCTGGGCGGTCGCCTTCGACAAGCTCGGGGTGTTCGCCCTCATCGAAATGGTGCTGTTCGCCGCCGTCGTCTTCGTCGCATACGCCTACGTCTGGCGGCGCGGCGGCCTGAACTGGGATTGAGTGGGAGTAGGCGGGCTTACATATGGGACTAGAAGAGCAGCTGCCGAGCGGTCTCCTGTTGTCCACCGTGGAGGACCTGGCCGGCTATTTCCGCAAAGGCTCGCTGTGGCCGGCGACCTTCGGTCTGGCCTGTTGCGCAATCGAGATGATGTCGTCGATGGCGCCGGATTACGACATCTCCCGGTTCGGCATGGAAGTGTTCCGGGCCTCGCCGCGCCAGGCCGACCTGATGATCGTGGCCGGTCGGGTCAGCCAGAAGATGGCGCCGGTGCTGCGGCAGATCTACGACCAGATGGTGGAACCCAAGTGGGTGCTGTCGATGGGCGTATGTGCCTCCTCGGGCGGAATGTTCAACAACTACGCCATCGTTCAGGGGGTGGACCATGTCGTCCCGGTCGACATCTATCTGCCCGGCTGCCCGCCCCGGCCGGAGATGCTGATGTACGCAATCCTCAAGCTGCACGAGAAGATTCGCGAGATGCCGTTGGGCGCCAACCGGGAGCAGGTGATCACCGCAACCGAGGAGGCGGCCCTGTCGGCCCCGTCCACGTGGCAGATGAGGGGGTTGCTGCGGTGAGCCAGGGCACTGTCGACGGTGACGACCGCGGCGACAGCGAAGACGTGATCAGGGTCCGCCGCGGCCTGTTCGGTGCCACGGGCTCCGGCGACACGTCCGGCTACGGGCGGCTGGTGGCCGAGGCCGCGCTACCCGGTGAAACCCCACGGCCCTACGGCGGATACTTCGACGAACTCGTGGACACCCTCGCCGCGGCACTGCAGCGCGAGGGCGTCGAATTCGCCGACGCCGTAGAGAAAGTGGTGGTCTACCGCGACGAGCTGACCCTGTATGTCCACCGGGCACAGCTGCCGGCGGTCGCTCAGCTGCTGCGCGACGAACCGGCCCTGCGCTTCGAGTTGAGCCTCGGGGTCTCCGGCGTGCACTACCCCGCCGACACCGACCGCGAGCTGCACGCGGTCTACCCGCTGCGGTCCATCACCCACAGCCGCCGCGTCCGGCTGGAAGTCGCTGCCCCGGACGCCGACCCGCACATTCCCTCGCTGTTCGGGATCTATCCCACCACCGACTGGCACGAACGGGAGACCTACGACTTCTTCGGGATCATCTTCGACGGTCACCCGTCGCTGACCCGGATCCAGATGCCCGACGACTGGCACGGCCACCCGCAGCGCAAGGACTACCCGTTGGGCGGTATCCCGGTCGAGTACAAGGGCGCGCAGATACCGCCGCCGGACCAGCGGAGGGCCTACAAGTAATGAGCACCGAGACGCCCCGCACCGTCCTGAACGTCGGCGGGCAGGAATGGGAGCAGGTGGTCGAAGCGGCCAAGGCCGCCGACCCCGGCGAACGCATCGTCGTCAACATGGGTCCGCAGCACCCCTCGACGCACGGCGTGCTGCGGCTGATCCTCGAACTCGACGGCGAGACGGTGACCGAAGCCCGTTGCGGCATAGGCTATCTGCACACCGGTATCGAGAAGAACCTGGAAGCCCGTTATTGGACACAGGGCGTCACCTTCGTCACCCGGATGGACTACCTGTCGCCGTTCTTCAACGAAGTCGCCTACTGCCTCGGAGTGGAGAAACTGCTCGGCGTCACCGACGAAATCCCGGAGCGGGTCAACGTGATCCGGGTGCTGATGATGGAGCTCAACCGGATCTCCTCGCACCTGGTCGCGCTGGCCACCGGCGGCATGGAACTCGGTGCGCTGTCGGTGATGCTGTTCGGGTTCCGGGAACGCGAGCTGGTACTCGACATCTTCGAGACGATCACCGGCCTGCGGATGAACCACCAATACATCCGGCCCGGCGGGGTGTCGGTGGACCTGCCCGACGAGGTGATCCCGCAGATCCGCGGCTTCCTCGAGCTGATGCCCAAGCGGCTCAAGGACATCGAGGACCTGCTCACCGACAACTACATCTGGAAGGCCCGCACCAAGGGCGTGGGCTATCTGGACCTGACCGGGTGCATGGCGCTGGGCATCACCGGCCCCGTGCTGCGGTCCACCGGCCTGCCCTATGACGTCCGCCGGGAAGAGCCGTATTGCGGCTATCAGGACTACGAGTTCGAGGTGATCACCGATGACGGCTGTGATGCCTACGGCCGCTACCTGATCCGCATCGCGGAGATCAAGGAGTCACTGAAAATCGTCGAGCAATGTCTAGACAAGTTGCGGCCCGGACCGGTCATGATCGAAGACCGCAAGATCGCCTGGCCGGGCGACCTGACAGTGGGCCCGGACGGCCAGGGCAACTCCAAGGAGCACATCGGCTGGATCATGGGCCACTCGATGGAGGGGCTGATCCACCACTTCAAGCGGGTCACCGAGGACCTGTGGGTGCCGCCGGGTCAGGTGTTCGTCTCGGTCGAGTCGCCCCGCGGCGAGCTCGGGGTGCATATGGTCAGCGACGGCGGCACCCGGCCCTACCGGGTGCACTACCGGGATCCGTCGTTCACCAACCTGCAGGCCGTCGCCGCCATGAGTGAGGGCGGGCTGATCGCCGACGTGATCGCCGCGGTCGCCAGCATCGACCCGGTGATGGGCGGGGTGGATCGGTGAGCCAGACGAACGGTCAGCCCGAGAAGACCGGGCGGGGCCGCTTGATGCCAACAACCGCGGGCACCGACGGCAAGCGGGTCTTCCTGCAGCTGGGCCGCCCACCGGAGGAACCCAACCAGTTCAACCACCCCGATGCGCCGCGCGCCTACTCCGAGGAGGTCCGGGCTCGGCTGGAGGCCGACGCCAAGGAGATCATCGCCCGCTACCCGCAGCCGCGTTCGGCGATCCTGCCGCTGCTGCATCTGGTGCAGGCCGAAGACTCCTACATCACCCCGGCCGGCATGTCGTTCGTCGCCGACGTGCTCGGGCTGACCCGCGCCGACGTCGCCGGGGTCGCCTCGTTCTACTCGATGTACCGACGCAAACCGACCGGCGACTACCTGGTGGGCGTGTGCACCAACACGCTGTGTGCGGTGATGGGCGGCGACGCCATCTACGACGCCCTCAAGGAGCATCTGGACGTCAATGACGAGCAGACCACCGCCGACGGCAAGGTCACCCTGGAGCGCATCGAGTGCAACGCCGCCTGTGACTGCGCGCCGGTGGTGATGGTCAACTGGGAGTTCTTCGACCAGCAGACACCGGAGTCGGCGCGCGACCTCACCGATGCGCTGCGTTCCGGTGCCGAGGTGCGTCCCAGCCGCGGGCTGCCGCTGACCAACTTCCGCGAAACCGCCCGGGTACTCGCCGGATTCGCCGATGGGCGTCCGGACGACGGTCAGGGCGGACCGGCCGGGCCGACGCTGGCGGGGCTGCGCTTCGCCCAGGAGCACGGCATGGCCGCGCCGGAGTCCGACGCGGACGGGGGCCAACAGTGACGTCTCCCCCACCGATGCCGCCCACCGCGGCGACCGCCCTGACCCCGGTTCTGAGCAGCTACTGGGACGATCCGGAGTCCTGGACGCTGGAGACCTACCGCCGGCACGGCGGCTACGTCGGCATGCGCAAGGCGCTGGCCATGAAACCCGACGACGTCATCGAGCTGGTCAAGGAATCCGGGTTGCGCGGCCGGGGCGGCGCCGGGTTCTCCACTGGGACCAAGTGGTCGTTCGTGCCGCAAGGGGATCAAGGCGCCGCAGCCAAACCTCATTACCTGCTGGTCAACGCCGACGAGTCCGAACCCGGCACCTGCAAGGACATGCCGCTGTTGCTGGCGACGCCGCACGTGCTCATCGAGGGCATGATCATCTGTTGCCACGCGATCCGCGCCCGGCACGCTTTCATCTACGTGCGCGGCGAGGTGCTGCCGATCGTGCGTCGGCTGCAGAACGCGGTGGCCGAGGCGTACGCAGCAGGGCTGTTGGGCACCGACATCGACGGCAGTGGATTCGACCTGGACATCACGGTGCACGCCGGGGCCGGCGCCTACATCTGCGGCGAGGAGACCGCGCTGATCGAGTCGCTGGAGGGCTACCGGGGCCAGCCGCGGCTGCGGCCGCCGTTCCCCGCGGTCGCGGGCCTGTACGCCTCACCGACGGTGGTCAACAACGTCGAATCGATCGCCAGTGTGCCGTCGATCCTGCGTAACGGGGCGGAGTGGTTCCGCTCGATGGGCACCGAGAAGTCCCGCGGCTACACGCTGTATTCGCTGTCCGGGCATGTGAACCGGCCCGGCCAGTACGAGGCGCCGCTGGGCATCACGCTGCGTGAGCTGCTGGAGTACGCCGGCGGGATCCGCGACGGGCATCGGCTGAAGTTCTGGACGCCGGGCGGATCCTCGACACCGCTGCTGACCGAAGAACACCTCGACATCCCACTGGACTACGAGGGCATGGCGTCGGCCGGATCGATGCTGGGCACCAAGGCCCTGCAGATCTTCGACGAGACCACCTGCGTGGTGCGCGCGGCCATGCGCTGGTCGGAGTTCTACAAGCATGAGTCCTGCGGCAAGTGCACCCCGTGCCGTGAGGGCACCTATTGGCTGGTCCCGATCTACGAACGCCTCGAGACCGGCCGCGGTACCCGCGAAGACCTCGACACCTTGCTCGACATCGCCGACGTGCTGTTCGGAAAGTCCTTCTGCGCCTTGGGCGATGGTGCGGCGATGCCGGTGAAGTCGTCGATCGAGTACTTCCGTGACGAATACATCGCCCACCTTGACGGGGGTTGCCCGTTCGACCCGAAAGCGAGCATGTTCGTGCCTAACGGATCTCACGGCGGTGTGGCGTGACTCAACCCCCTCAGGCCGACGGCCAGGAGTCGGTGACGTTCACCATCGACGACCGGCAGATCACGGTTCCCAAGGGCACCTTGATCATTCGGGCCGCCGAGCAGCTGGGTATCGAGATCCCGCGGTTCTGCGATCACCCGCTGCTGGATCCGGTCGCCTGGTGCCGGCAGTGCATGGTCGAGGTGGAGGGCCAGCGCAAACCGCAGCCGTCCTGCGCGGTCGCCGCCGCCGACGGCATGGTGGTACGCACCCAGCACACCTCCGCCGAAGCCGACCGGGCTCAGCACCTGGTGATGGAACTGCTGCTGATCAACCACCCGCTGGACTGCCCGACCTGCGACAAGGGCGGCGAATGCCCGCTGCAGAACCAGGCGATGACCCACGGCCGCACCGAGACCCGCTTCGAAGAGGCCAAGCGCACCTATCCCAAGCCGATCAACATCTCCTCCCAGGTGCTGCTCGACCGGGACCGCTGCATCCTGTGCGCACGCTGCACCCGGTTCTCCGACGAAATCGCCGGGGACAAGTTCATCGAGATGATGGATCGCGGCGCCCTGCAGCAGGTCGCGATCTACACCGAGACGCCGTTCGACTCGTACTTCTCCGGCAACACTGTGCAGATCTGCCCGGTCGGCGCGCTCACCGGCGCCTCCTACCGGTTCCGGGCCCGCCCGTTCGACCTGGTGTCCACACCCAGTGTCTGCGAGCACTGCGCGGCCGGCTGCGCCCAGCGCACCGACCACCGTCGCGGCAAGGTGATGCGCCGGATGGCCGGCGACGACCCGAACGTCAACGAAGAGTGGAACTGCGACAAGGGGCGCTGGGCGTTCACCTACGCCGTCCAACCGGACCGGGTCGGCACCCCGCTGGTGCGCGATGACGGCGGGAACCTGGTCCCCACCTCGTGGCCGCACGCGCTGGCGGTGGCGGCGCGCGGATTGGCCGCAGCACGCGGACGCACCGGCGTGCTGGTCGGCGGCCGGACGACCGCTGAAGATGCTTACGGTTACGCCAAATTCGCCCGGGTGGCGTTGCATGGAGATGACATCGACTTCCGGGCGCGTACCCAGTCCGCGGAGGAGGCGGCGTTCCTGGCCGCCCGGGTGGCCGGGCGCGGCAGCTCAGGGCCGTTCGGGGTCAGCTACGCCGACCTGGAAGCCGCTGCCACGGTGCTGCTGGTCGGCCTGGAACCCGAGGAAGAGTCGCCGATCATCTTCCTGCGGCTGCGCAAAGCCGCCCGCAAGAAGCACACCCGGGTGTTCTCCGTCGCGCCGTTCGCCGACCGCGCATTGACCAAGATGTTCGGCACCTTGCTGCCCGCGGCGCCAGGCGGCGAGGCGGCGGTGCTGGACAGTCTGCACGACGACCAGGACCTCGGGCAGTTGCTGCGCCAGCCCGGTGCGGTGGTGCTGGTCGGCGAGCGGTTGGCGGGCTCGCCCGGCGCACTGTCCGCGGCGGTCCGACTGGCCGAGGCGACCGGGGCACGACTGGCCTGGGTACCGCGTCGTGCCGGAGAGCGCGGCGCCCTGGACGCCGGTGCTCTGGCCGGGCTGTTGCCCGGCGGGCGTCCGTTGGGCGATGCCGCGGCGCGGGCCGACGTCGCACAGGCTTGGGGCCTCGAGAGCCCCGACGACCTGCCGTCGCAGCCCGGGCGCGACACCGACGCCATCCTGGCGGCCGCCGCCGACGGGACACTGGGCGCGCTGGTGGTCGGCGGAGTCGAACCGGCTGACCTGGCCGACCCGGCCGCGGCGCTGGCCGCTCTGGACGCGGTCGAGTTCCTGGTCAGCATCGAGTTGCGGCACAGCGAGGTCACCGAGCGCGCCGACGTGGTGCTGCCGAGCGCGGCGGCGGTGGAGAAGTCCGGCACCTACCTGAACTGGGAGGGCCGCCCCCGCCGGTTCGGTGTCGCGCTGGGTGAGCGCGGCACCCTGTCGGATCTGCGGGTGCTCGATGCGCTCGCCGAGGAGATGGGCGTCGCGCTGGGGCTTTCCACCGTGGAGGCAGCGCGCGACGAGCTGGCCCGGCTGGGCACCTGGGACGGCGAGCGGGCAGCCGCCCCCGACGTGCCGCCGGGCGCTCCGGGGCAGCCCGAGGCGGGCGAAGCCGTGCTGGCCAGCTGGCGGATGCTGCTGGACAACGGCCTGATGCAGGCCGGTGAACCGAACCTGGCCGCCACCGCCCGCAAGCCGGTGGCCCGACTGTCGGCGCCGACGGCTACCGAGATCGGTGCCGCGCCAGGCGATCCGGTCACGGTCAGCACCGAGCAGGGCGACATCACCTTGCCGCTGGTCATCACCGAGATGCCGGACCGGGTGGTGTGGTTGCCGATGAATTCTTCTGACTCAGCGGTGCACCGCAATCTCGGGGTCGGCCCGGGTGCGGTGGTACGGATTGGACGCAGACCATGAGCGATCCCTGGTGGCTGATGCTCGTCAAGGTGCTGGGCATCTTCGGTTTCCTGGTGCTGACGGTGCTGTTCGCGATCGTCATCGAGCGAAAGGTGCTGGGGCGCATGCAGATGCGGCCCGGCCCCAACCGGGTGGGTCCGAAGGGCTGGCTGCAGAGCCTCGCCGACGGCATCAAGCTGGCCCTCAAGGAGGACATCACGCCCGTCGGCGTCGACCGCGCGATCTACGTGCTGGCTCCGGTCATCTCGACGGTGCCGGCGATCACCGCGTTCGCGGTGATGCCACTCGGGCCGGAAGTCAGCATCTTCGGCCATCGCACCGCATTGCAACTGGCCGACCTGCCGATCGCGGTGCTGTTCATCCTGGCGATGTCGTCGATCGGGGTGTACGGCATCATCCTGGCCGGCTGGTCGTCGGGGTCGGCCTACCCGCTGCTGGGCGGTATCCGCTCCACCGCCCAGGTGATCTCCTATGAGGTCGCGATGGGGCTGTCGTTCGCCGCGGTGTTCCTCTACGCCGGCACGATGTCCACCTCGGGCATCGTGGCCGCCCAGGACCGGATGTGGTTCACCTTCCTGTTGATGCCGTCGTTCGTGGTCTACGTGACCGCGATGGTCGGCGAGACCAACCGGGCGCCGTTCGACTTGCCCGAGGCCGAGGGCGAGCTCGTCGGCGGCTTCCACACCGAGTACTCGTCGTTGAAGTTCGCGCTGTTCTTCCTCGCCGAATACATCAACGTCACAACGGTTTCGGCGCTCGCCGTCACCTTGTTCTTCGGCGGCTGGCACGCACCGTTCCCGATCAACCTGTGGGCCGGCGCCAACTCCGGATGGTGGCCGCTGCTGTGGTTCACCGCCAAGGTATGGGGTTTCATCTTCATCTACATCTGGCTGCGGGCCACCCTGCCCCGGCTGCGCTACGACCAGTTCATGGCGCTGGGCTGGAAGATCCTGATCCCGCTGGCGCTGGTCTGGGTGCTGGTCGCCGCGGTGATGCGCAGCCTGCGCAATGACGGCTACCAGCACTGGCAAATCGTGCTGATAGCCATCAGCACGCTCACCACGCTGGTGGTGCTGATGGGTCTGCATCGGCGCTTCAGCGCGGTGAACACCCGGCGGGCCGAACCCGCGCCACCGCCCGTCACCGCACCGACCCCGTCCGGGGGATCGTTCCCGACGCCACCGCTGCCGCAGCGTCATTCACCGCGGGTCAAGGAGGATGTCAATGGCTAAGCTCAGAGACGCTCTGGCCGGGTTCGGCGTCACCTGGAAGACGATGTTCAAACGGCCGATCAACGACGGCTACCCCGAGCACAAGAAGCCGACGGCGCCGCGCTACCACGGGCGCCACCAGCTCAACCGGCACCCGGACGGACTGGAGAAGTGCATCGGCTGCGAGCTGTGCGCCTGGGCCTGTCCGGCCGACGCCATCTATGTCGAGGCCGCCGACAACACCGACGACGAACGCTTCTCCCCCGGTGAACGTTACGGCCGCGTCTACCAGATCAACTACCTGCGGTGTATCGGCTGCGGCCTGTGCATCGAGGCCTGCCCCACCCGCGCGCTGACCATGACCAACAACTACGAGATGGCCGCCGACAATCGCGCCGACCTGATCCTGGAACGCCACCAGTTGCTGGCACCGCTGGAGCCCGGCATGACCGCGCCGCCGCACCCGATGCCGCCCGGCGCGACCGACAAGGACTACTACCTGGGCCGGGTCGGCCCCGAGGGGCTCGATGAGGACCCGGATCTGTTCGTCATGCTCGACCGCAAGAAACAGGGCAAGGCCTGATGGACGCCACGCTGCTTGCCGCCGACATCGTCGTCCGCACCTCCACCGGAGAGGCGGTGACGTTCTGGGTCCTGGGCGCCGTGGCGCTGATCGGTGCGGTCGGAGTCGTCACCGCCGCCAAGGCCGTGTATTCGGCGTTGTTCCTGGCGATGACGATGCTCGCTCTGGCCGTGTTCTATTTCGTCCAGGACGCGATGTTCCTCGGCGTGGTGCAGATCGTCGTCTACACCGGCGCGGTGATGATGCTGTTCCTGTTCGTGATGATGCTGATCGGCGTCGACTCCGCCGAGTCTCTGGTGGAGACCCTGCGTGGCCAGCGGATCGCCTCGACGCTCGCCGGTATCGGATTCGGGGTGCTGCTGATCGCCGGAATCGGCGGCGCCACCGTACACCTGCGTCGGATCGGCGCTCCCGCCGCGGCGACCGGCAGTTCGGCCGAGGTCGGCCAGAGCAACGTCGAGGGACTCGCGGTGCTGATCTTCACCCGCTACCTCTGGGCGTTCGAACTCACCAGTGCATTGCTGATCACCGCGGTGGTCGCGGCCATGGTGCTGACGCATCGCGAGCGCCTGCAACCCCGGATGACGCAGCGGGAGCTGTCCATCCGGCGATTCCAGGCCGGCCACCGCCCGACGCCGCTGCCCACGCCGGGCGTCTACGCCCGCCACAACGCCGTCGACATCGCCGCACGGCTGCCCGACGGGTCCTACTCGGAACTGTCGGTGTCGGACACCTTGCAACACCGCTGGGTCGGCGCCACCGGCAACGCGGCGCACGCCGGAACCGGGGAGGAGTCGGGCCAGTGAATCCGGAGAACTATCTCTACCTGTCGGCGATGCTGTTCACCCTGGGCGCCACCGGAGTGATGTTGCGGCGCAACGCGTTGGTGATGTTCATGTGCGTCGAGCTGATGCTCAATGCCGCCAACCTGGCGTTCGTCACCTTCGCCCGGCTGCACTCGGAGCTCGACGGCCAGATGGTGGCGTTCTTCACGATGGTCGTCGCCGCCTGCGAGGTGGTCATCGGCCTGGCCATCATCATGACGATCTTCCGGGCCCGGCGATCGGTGTCGGTCGACGACGCGAACCTACTGCGCGGCTAGGAGTGGGAAGCTCAATGACGAATCTGAGCCAGCTGAGCTGGCTGCTGGTAGCCCTGCCGGCAGCCGGCGCGCTGATCCTGTTACTCGGCGGGCGCCGGACCGACCGGTGGGGGCACCTGCTGGGCTCTGCCACCGTCCTCGGGTCATTCGGGATCGGCCTCGCGCTGCTGGCCGACATGCTGGGCCGGCCGGGCGAGAACCGGGCGATCCACACCCACCTGTTCAGCTGGGTTCCGGTCGGCGCCCTGCAGGTCGACTTCGGGGTGTTGATCGACCCGCTGTCGATCTGCTTCGTGCTGTTGATCAGTGGCGTCGGCGCGTTGATCCACATCTACTCGATCGGCTACATGGCAGCAGACCCCGATCGCCGGCGGTTCTTCGCCTACCTGAACCTGTTCGTCGCGTCGATGCTGCTGCTGGTCGTCGCCGACAATTACCTGGGCCTCTACGTGGGCTGGGAAGGCGTCGGCCTGGCGTCCTACCTGCTGATCGGGTTCTGGTACGCCCGGCCGGTTGCCGCGGCGGCCGGCAAGAAGGCGTTCGTGTCCAACCGGGTCGGCGACTTCGGGCTGTCGCTGGCGATGTTCGCCATGTTCGCCGGCTTCGGCACGCTGTCCTTCGACGGATTGTTCAGCGCGGTCGGCGACGCCGGGCCCAGCGGGCTCACCACCGCGATCGGCTTGCTGCTGCTGCTGGGGGCGTGCGCCAAGTCCGCCCAGGTCCCGCTGCAGGCCTGGTTGTTCGACGCGATGGAGGGCCCCACCCCGGTGTCGGCGCTGATCCACGCCGCCACCATGGTGACCGCCGGGGTGTACCTGATCGTGCGCTCCGGCCCGGTGTACGACCTGTCGGCCGACGCCCGGCTGGCGGTGGTGGTGGTGGGTGCGGTCACGCTGCTCTTCGGTGCGATCATCGGCTGCGCCAAAGACGACATCAAGCGGGCGCTGGCCGCCTCCACCGTCAGCCAGATCGGTTACATGGTGCTGGCCGCGGGGCTCGGCCCGGCCGGCTATGCCGTCGCGATCCTGCACCTGCTCACCCACGGCTTCTTCAAAGCCGGGCTGTTCCTGGGTTCGGGTTCGGTGATGCACGGGATGAACGACGAGCAGGACATGCGCCGCTACGGCGCGTTGCGCGCCTTCATGCCGGTGACGTTCGTGACATTCGGTATCTGCTACCTGGCGATCATCGGGGTGCCGCCGTTCGCCGGCTTCTACTCCAAGGACGCCATCATCGAGGCCGCGCTGGCCGCCGGCGGAACCCGAGGCTGGATCCTGGGCGCGGTGACGATCCTGGGTGCGGGCATCACCGCCTTCTACATGACCCGGGTGATGCTGATGACGTTCGGCGGTGAACGCCGCTGGGCGGCCGAAGAGAGCGAGGTGAGCGCGGAGCGGGCACTGCAGCACCCGCACGAGTCTCCGCGGGTGATGACCTGGCCGATGATCGTGCTGGCGGTCGGCGCAGTGGTCTCCGGCGCCGCGCTGGCCATCGGCGGGCGCCTGGAGCACTGGCTGGAACCGGTGGTGAGCCCGGTGACCGGTGCGGCCCACGAGACGGCGCACGCCATTCCGGCCTGGCTCACCGGTGCCATCACCCTGGGCATCGTGCTGCTGGGCGCCGCGGTCGCCTACCGCATGTACGGCCGCAAACCGATACCGGTCACGGCACCTACCGATGTGTCGCCGCTGACGGTGGCGGCCCGCCAGTATCTCTACGGCGATGCCTTCAACGAGGAGGTGTTCATGCGTCCGGGTAACCGACTGGCGCAAGGTCTGGTCGACGTCGACGACCGGGCGGTGGACGGTTCGGTCAACGCCCTGGCCGGGCTGGTGGCGATCGGGTCGTACCTGATGCGCCGACTGCAGACCGGCTTCGTGCGCTCCTACGCGCTGACGATGCTGGCCGGCACGGTGCTGGTCGTGGCGGTAGTCCTGGCGGTGCAACTGTGAACACGAACCTGCCCTGGCTGAGCCTGCTGTGGCTGCTTCCGCTGGCCGGCGCCGGCCTGGTCATCGTACTGCCGGCCGGGGCCGCGCGGCTGGCGAAGTGGACCGGCCTGCTGGTGAGCCTGGTGACGCTGGCGGTGGCGATCGTGGTCACCGCCGGCTTCGACACCACGCCCGTCGCCGCTCCCTACCAGTTCGTCGAAACCCATTCCTGGATACCGGCGTTCGGGGCGAGTTACACCCTCGGCGTGGACGGTATCGCGGTGGTTCTGGCGCTGCTGACCGCCGGACTGGTGCCGCTACTGATGCTGGCCGGCTGGAACGACGGGGATGCGGCCGACGGCCAGCGTCGCCGTGGCCCGCACGCCTTCGCCGCGCTGACGCTGACCGTCGAGGCGATGGTGCTGATCTCGCTGGTCTCGCTGGACGTGCTGCTGTTCTACGTGTTCTTCGAGGCGATGCTGATCCCGATGTACTTCATGATCGGCGGCTTCGGCAACGGCGCCAAACGTTCGCAAGCGGCATTGAAGTTCCTGCTGTACAACCTGTTTGGCGGCCTGATCATGCTGGCCGCGGTGATCGGCGTGTACGTGGTGAGCGCCCGGGAGGGCTCCTCGGGCGGCACCTTCGACTTCCGCGAACTGGTCTCGCTGTTCTCCTCGGCGACCACCACCGTGGACCCGGGTGTGCTCAAGCTGCTGTTCGCCGGTTTCATGTTCGCGTTCGCGGTCAAGGCTCCGCTGTGGCCGCTGCACCGGTGGCTGCCCGACGCGGCGGTGGAATCCACTCCCGCCACCGCGGTGCTGATGATGGCGGTCATGGACAAGGTGGGTACCTTCGGCATGCTGCGCTACTGCCTGCAGCTGTTCCCGGACGCCTCAACGTATTTCCGCCCGGCCATCATCGTGCTGGCGGTGATCGGGGTGGTCTACGGCGCGATGGTGGCGATTGGCCAGCGCGACATCATGCGGCTGATCGCCTACACGTCGATCTCGCACTTCGGCTTCATCATCCTGGGGATCTTCGTGATGACCAGCCAGGGCCAGAGCGGTTCGACGCTGTACATGCTCAACCACGGACTGTCCACCGCGGCACTGTTCCTGATCGCCGGGTTCTTGATCTCCCGGCGCGGGGGCACCCGGTCGATCGCCGACTACGGCGGCGTACAGAAGGTGGCCCCGGTCATGGCGGGCACCTTCATGGTCGCGGCGATGGCCACCCTGTCACTTCCCGGACTCGCCCCGTTCATCAGCGAATTCCTGGTATTGCTGGGCACTTTCAACCGGTACTGGCTGGCGGCGACGGTCGGCACCACCGCACTGGTGCTGTCATCGATCTACATGCTGTGGCTCTACCAGCGGGTGATGACCGGCCCGGTCACCGCCGGCAACGAACGCATCCGCGATCTGGTGCCGCGCGAACTCGTCGTCGTCGCACCGCTGCTCGCGCTGCTGTTGTTTCTGGGCTTCTACCCGAAACCGGTGCTGGACATCATCAACCCGGGCGTCGAGCACACCTTGACCACGATCGGTCAGACCGACCCGGCACCGCTGACCGCTGAGGGGGCGCACTGACATGTCGGGCATGCCAACACCCCATATCGAATACGACCTTTTGTTGCCGCTGCTGATCGTCTTCGGCACCGCGGTCACCGGCGTGCTCTTCGAGGCGTTCGTGGCACGGCGGGCACGCTACCTGGCGCAGGTCCTGCTGGCCGTCGGCGGATTGACCGCCGCGTTCGCCGCCGTCGTCGCCGTGGGCCGGGATTTGCCGGCCGTCGGCCACATCGCGGTGCTGGGCGCGGTGGCGGTCGACCGGCCGGTGCTGGTGCTGCAGGGCACGATACTGCTGGTCGGGATCATGGCCGTCGTCTTCATCGCCGAACGCAACGTCGGCGCCGCCGAAGGACCGGGCGCCGCGACCGCCGTGCCCCGGGGGCTGGATTCGTTCACCCCGCAGGCATCCACGGTCCCCGGCAGCGCCACCGAACTCGACGCCGCCCGCAGCGGCTTCACCCAGACCGAGGTGTTCCCGCTGACCGTGCTGGCGGTCGGCGGCATGCTGGTGTTCCCCGCCGCCAACGACCTGGTCACGATGTTCGTGGCCCTGGAAGTGCTCTCGCTGCCGCTGTATCTGCTGTGCGGACTGGCCCGCTACCGGCGACTGCTGTCGCAGGAAGCGGCGCTGAAATACTTTCTGTTGGGCGCATTCTCCTCGGCGCTGTTCCTGTTCGGCGCGGCCCTGATCTATGGCGCGACGGCAACGCTGGCACTGCCCGAAATCGGCGAGCAGTTGTTCGCCCACAGCCGCGACCCGCTGGCGCTGATCGGCGCCGGGCTGCTGTTGGTGGGACTGTTCTTCAAGGTCGGCGCCGTACCGTTTCACTCCTGGGTGCCCGACGTCTACGTCGGCGCGCCCACACCGATCACCGGCTTCATGGCGGCCGCCACCAAGGTCGCCGCATTCGGGGCGATGCTGCGGATCGTCTATGTGGCACTGCCGGCCCTGCACGACCAGTGGCGTCCGCTGCTGTGGCTGATCTCGGTGCTGACCATGGTGGTCGCCACCATCGCGGCGATCACCCAGACCGAGATCAAGCGGATGCTCGCTTACTCCTCGATCGCCCACGTGGGCTTCGTGCTGACCGGCGTGCTGGCCGCCATCCCGGCCGGTGTCTCCTCGACGCTGTTCTATCTGGTGGCCTACAGCTTCTCCACGGTGGGCGCCTTCGCGGTCGTGAACCTGATCCGCGGCTCGGGCGGCGAGGAAGAGCTCGACATGTCCCGGTGGGCCGGCCTGGGGCAGCGCTATCCCGTTGTGGGACTGCTGTTCTCAATGTTCCTGCTGGCGTTCGCGGGCATCCCGTTGACCAGCGGCTTCGTCAGCAAGTTCGCGGTGTTCAAGGCCGCCGCCGAGAGCGGCGCCGTCCCGCTGGTGGTGATCGGCGTGGTCACCAGCGGGGTCGCCGCCTACTTCTACGTCCGGGTGATCGTGCTGATGTTCTTCACCGACTCCCCCGCCGACCCGCCGCAGCTGGTGCTGCCCAGCGTCTGGAGCAAGGCGGCGATCGCGCTGTGCGCCGCGGTCACCATCGGGCTGGGAGTGTTCCCGCAGCCGTTGCTCGACCTAGTGGATGCCGCCACCGTGTTCGCGCGCTGATCCCCGGCGGGCCCGTCGCGGCGGGTACATCATGGACGGGTGGACGAATTCGAGCGCCTGGTCGCGATGCTGGACTACACCATGTTCGTGGTGACCACCGAGGCCAACGGGCATCGCTCGGGCTGTCTGGTCGGGTTCGCCACCCAGACCAGCCTGCAGCCGCCGCGGTTTCTGGTCGGGGTCTCCGAACGCAACCACACCTTCGGAGTGGCGGCGCAGTCCGAGCATCTGGCCGTGCATGTCCTGTCGCGGCGCGACATCGAGCTGGCCCGGCTTTTCGGCGGTGAAACCGGCGACGACATCGACAAGTTCGCGCGCTGCTCCTGGCATCGCGGGCCGGCGGGAATGCCGATCCTCGACGATGCGCCGGCCTGGTTCGTCGGCAAGACGCTGAGCCGTATCGAGCTCGGCGACCATCTGGGTTACCTGTTGGAACCCGTCGCCGGGCACGCCGACCAGAACGCCGGGGACCTGCTGGCGTTCTCCGATGTCGGCGACATCGAACCCGGCCACCGCGCCTGAGGCGGCCGGTGGACGGTCAGCTCGGCCGGCGCACCGGCAGGCCGGCAGCTTGGTAGATCGCGTCGATGACGGTCATGTTCTCGATCGCGTCTTGCGGCGTGGTGCGCACCGGCGCGCCGCGCAGCACCGCGTCGGCGAACGCGTCGAGCTGAAAGGCGTAGGAGGCCCGGTGGGTGAAGCGTTCGACGCGCTTGCCGTGCTGGGAGTGCACCCGCAGCCGGTGCAGGTACTGGGGCATCAGCGGGTTGAGCGCCCGCAGCTCCCCCCGATCGCCGATCACCCGAGCACTGACCTGCAGCAGGTTCGTCGACCACAGTGAGCAGCGGACCGACCCGGTGTGTCCGGCCGGGAACCGCAACTGTGCCGTCATGGCCCGGTCGATCTGCGGATCGCGCAACTTCGCCTGTGCCGAAACGACTTCCGGGGTCGCACCGCCGAAGGTGCGGGCCATGTGCACCGCATAACAGCCGGCGTCCATCAATGCGCCGCCGGCAAGCGAGAAGTCGTAGCGGATATCGGAGAACCGCGGCAGCGGGAAGCTCAGCGCAGCGTCCACCCGCCGCAGCGTGCCCAGCTCCCCCGAGGCGATGATCTCCTCGATGCGCAACGTCATCGGGTGATACCGGTAGTGGAACGCCTCCATCACCACCCGGTCGGTCGCTGCGGCCACCTCGGCGATCTCGCGGGCTTCGGCGGCGTTGGCAGTGAACGGCTTCTCGCACAGCACATGTTTGCCGGCGGCCAGCGCCGCGCGGGTCCACCGCCCGTGCAGGTTATTGGGCAGCGGGTTGTAGACCGCGTCGATGTCCGGATCGGCGATCAGCTCGTCGTAGCCATCGTGCACCCGGCCGATGCCGTGCTTGCGCGCAAAGGCGCGGCCACGTCCGCCGTCGCGGGCCGCGACCGCGCTGACCACCACCTCCGGGTTATCGGCTGCGGGTTTGAGCAGCGATATCGGGGTGATCCGCGCCGCACCGAGCACACCGATGCGTAGTCCGGGCCGCGAAGGGGTCATCGGTCGGTGGTCCTTTCCAGGATGAAACCGGCCACCCGCCGGCCCGCCAGCGTCGCGCTGGTCATGTCGATCACCGCCCGCGCCTGCTCACGCACCGGGGTCTTCGGATCCAGCACCGACAGGTAGACCTCGTGCGCGGCCAGCGAATCCACCGCGGTGTCGAGGTAGCCGTCCACGATCTCGACGTGGGTGGGCGCCGGCCCGTTCTGGAACAGCCAGCGCGGCGGGCTGTCCAGCGCGTCCCAGACGTCGGTGACCGCGGCGGCGAACTCGATGTGGTCGGCTTGGTTGGGAGCACCCGGCGCGAACTGCGCGCCGCCGTAGATCGCCACCACCACGTCGGGGCGGACGTCGGCGATCACCGAGGCGATCTTGGCGCGCAGCTCCGGCGTGTTACGGATATTGCTGTCCGGGAAGTCCCAGAAGTCGACCCCTTCGATCGGTTCCACGCCCACGATGGCCGCCGCCCGCCGTTGCTCGGCCTCCCGGACCGGCCCGGCCTGCTGCGGATCCATCCCGGCGATTCCGGCCTCGCCGCGGCTGGCCAGCGCGTAGCGGACGGTCTTGCCGGCGGCGGTCCACTTGGCGACCGCGGCGGCGGTGCCGTACTCGGGATCGTCGGGATGCGGCACCAGCACCAGAAGCGATGCCCAGTCGGCCGGGAAGGGCTGCGGTTCGGTCGAGGCGGACATCGGGTTATGCCATCACACCGTGGGCGATGATGTCGGCGGTCTGTTCCACCCAATCCCCGCCGAGATCATCGTCGGGGCGCAACATCATGCCCAACAGCGTTGCGCCGCCGATTAATTCGACCAACCGGCCGGGATCGACATCACGCGCGTCACCGCGGCGCACCGAATCGGCCACCCATCCGCGCATCACCTCGAACAGGCCCGCGAATCGCTCGAGGATGCGGGCGGTCAGCTCGGCATTGCCGGCCATGTCGGCGATCAGGCCGGGCAAGGCGGCCCGCACCACCGGGCTGGTGAACGCATCGCGCGCACCGGCCATCATCGCCCGCAGGTCGCCGGCCACATCCCCCGGCGGCGCGGTCACCGCCGTCGGCGGCACCGAGAAGGCGGCCTCGTGCACCAGTTCGGCCTTGCTGGGCCAGCGGCGGTACAGCGCGGTCTTGGTCGTGCCGGCCCGCTCGGCGACGGCCGCCAGGCTCAAATTCGAATATCCGACCTCGACAACCAGTTCCGCGGCGGCCTTCAATATGGCAGCGTCGATACGGGGATCACGGGGCCGCCCGGCCCCGGGTCCCTTGTCAACCGATGAAGGTTCTGCTTTCATAACGCTACCTGTCGTATCGTAATTAGTGTGACGGAGGATGCAACCGTGGTCGACCAACCGACTGTGGAACGAGATGTTGGCCGGATCCAGCGTTCCAGCCGTGATGTCACCACCTTGCCCACGGTAATGTCTCGCTGGCTTGCGACGCAGCTGCCCGGCGGGGCCACGCCGGAGATCACCGTGGAAAGCGGCGTCGACACCAACGGCATGTCGTCGGAGACGATCATGCTCACCGGCCGCTGGATCGCCGACGGCACCCCGGTCGAGCAGCGCTGGGTGATGCGGGTGGCCCCGGCCGGCGAAGACATCCCGGTGTTCGAGACCTACCGGTTGGACCATCAGTTCGAGGTGATGCGACGCGTCGGGGAACTCACCGACGTCCCGGTGCCCAAGGTCCGCTGGATCGAACCCACCGGAGAGGTCCTGGGCCGGCCGTTCTTCTTGATGGACCGCATCGACGGCCAGGTGCCCCCCGACGTCATGCCCTATACCTTCGGCAGCAACTGGTTCGCCGACGCAGCCGACGAACAGCAACGGACCCTGCAGGACGCCACCATCGAGGTACTGGCCAAGCTGCACCAGATCCCGGATGCCGCAACGACGTTCGACTTCCTCGACGAGCGACGCAGCGGCGAGTCCGCGCTGCAGCGGCACTTCGCCCACATCCGCGACTGGTATGAGTTCGCGGTACCCGACATCGGCCGCTCGCCCCTGCTGGACCGCACCATCGCCTGGCTGGAGGCGAACTGGCCGGCCGACGCGGCCGCCGGCGAGACGGTGCTGTGCTGGGGCGACTCCCGGATCGGCAACGTGCTCTACCGCGACTTCCGCCCGGTCGCCGTGCTGGACTGGGAGATGGTGGCGCTCGGGCCGCGCGAACTGGACGTGTCCTGGGTGATCTTCGCGCACCTGGTGTTCGAGGAACTCGCCGGGCTGGCCGGATTGCCCGGCCTGCCGCAGGTGCTGCGCGAAGAGGACGTCCGGACCGGCTACCAGCGACTCACCGGCGTCGAACTGGGCGACCTGCACTGGTTCTACGTCTACGCGGGCCTGATGTGGGCGATCGTGTTCATGCGCACCGGGGCCCGCCGGGTGCACTTCGGGGAGATGGAGAAGCCCGACAATCCCGAAGCCCTCTTCTACCACGCAGGATTGCTGAAAAAGCTGATCGGAGAACAGAACTGATGCTGGGACCTCTCGACGAATACCCGGTTCACCAACTGCCGCAACCGATCGCCTGGCCGGGCTCCTCGGACCGCAACTTCTACGACCGGTGCTACCTGAACGCCCACGACCGCTCCGGGGACATCTTCTTGATCACCGGGTGCGGCTACTACCCCAACCTCGGCGTGAAGGACGCCTTCGTGCTGGTCCGCCGCGGTGACACTCAGACCGCGGTGCACCTCTCCGACGCCATCGACTCCGACCGGCTCAACCAGCACGTCGGCAGCTATCGGGTGGAGGTCACCGACCCGTTGCGTTCGCTGCGGGTGGTCATGGACGAGACCGAGGGCATCGCGCTGGACCTGCGCTGGGAGGGCCTGTTCGACGTGGTGCAGGAGCAGAGGCACATCCTGCGCACCGGTACCCGGGTGACGCTGGACGCGCAGCGCTTCGCCCAACTGGGCTCCTGGAGTGGGCAGATCGTCATCGACGGCGAGCAGATCGCCGTCGACCCATCGGTCTGGATCGGATCGCGCGACCGGTCCTGGGGTATTCGCCCGGTCGGCGAACGCGAACCGGCCGGCCGGCCCGCCGACCCGCCGTTCGACGGCATGTGGTGGTTGTACGTGCCGATCGCGTTCGACGACTTCGCGGTGGTGATGATCATCCAGGAGGAGCCCGACGGGTTCCGTTCGCTCAACGACTGCACCCGGATCTGGCGCGACGGCCGGGTCGAACAGCTGGGCTGGCCGCGGGTCTCCACCCGCTACCGCTCCGGTACCCGCATCGCCACCGGGGCCACCATCGAAGCGACCCGGCCCGACGGCACCCCGGTGGTCTTCGAGGTGGAATCCAAACTGCCGGTGCCGATTCACGTCGGCGGCGGCTACGGCGGCGACAGCGACTGGCTGCACGGGGAATGGAAGGGCGAGAAGTTCACCGAGCGGCTGACCTACGACATGACCGATCCGAGCGTCCTCGGGCGCACCAGCTTCGGGATGATCGACCACGTGGGGCGGGCGGTGTGCCGCGACGGCGACGCCGCCCCGGTGGAGGGCTGGGGCCTCTACGAGCACGGTGTACTGGGCCGGCACGACCCGACCGGGTTCCCCGACTGGGTCACCATGGCGCCTTAAGCGAGGTTGGTGACGATCTCGCCGATCAGCGCCGGGGCGACCGGCGCGGCCTGGTAGACGCAGACGGTGTCGGAGATGCCCTCGACCCGGTCACGGATGTGCGCGGCCACCTGCGCCGGTGTGCCGCAGGCGGCGATGGTGTGCAACACCTCGTCGTCGATCAGCGCACCCATCTGGGACCAGCGGCCCTGCTTGGACAACGCGTTGAGTTCGGGCTGCAGGTCCTGCCAGCCGTGTTCGGCCAGCACCGGCGCATACGCGGGAGTCGACGCATAGAAGCCGAGCAGCATCCGGGTGGCGGCTTCGGCGGCCTCCCGCTCAGCGTCGGTGGCTCCGGTGGCCACGATGACTTCGGGCACCACGGCGAACTCCTCTTCGCGCCGGCCGGCCCGCTGCAGCCCGGCGCGCACGGCGGCCATCGTGACCTGGTGCAGAAATCGCTTGGTGGAGAACGGCATCACCAACAGCCCATCGGCGTGCTCGGCGGCCGCCCGGGTCAGCCGGGGCCCCAATGCGCCGAGGAAGATCGGCGGGGCGCCGTGCGGGTTCGGCCCGGGACTGAACGTCGGGGTCATCAGGGTGTGGCGGTAGTAGTCGCCGCGAAAATCCAAGCGGGCACCGGTGTCCCAGGAGTCGAAGATCGCCCGTAGCGCTGCGATCAGTTCGACCATGCGCTGCACCGGGTGGTCGAAGTCGGCGCCGAACCGCTTCTCGATCTGGGCGCGCACCTGGGTGCCCAACCCCAGGACGAACCGCCCACCGCTGAGCAGCTGATGATCATTGGCCTGATGCGCCAGATGGATCGGGTTGCGCGGAAAGGCGATCGCGACGTTGGTCATCAGATCCAGCCCGCCCACGCCGGCCGCCAGCGTCAGCGGCGCGAACACGTCATGGGGGCCCTCGAAAGTGAACACCCCGTGCACGCCGGCGTCGCGCAGTTCGCGCGCCTGCTCGGCGACGCCGGTCAGCCCGCTCAGCGCGGTGAGGACTTTCACCGCCGCTAGGAGATGATTTCGCGATCGGCCGCGAGGCCGTCGACGGATCCGGTGGCCAGCTCCACGAGGTCACGCAGCTCACGGTTCACCGTGTCGGGGTGCTCGAGGATCGAGCAGTGCCCCCCGCTCATCTCGACGAACCGGACGAGATTGGGTGCGGCCGAGGCGATCCGATGCGAAGCGATGATCGGGAGCAGCCGGTCGCGGGTGCTGCCGATGACCAGGGTCGGGACCGTCAGACCCTCCAGACTGATGTGCGAGGGGCCGAGCGAGTCGACGAGCGCCCGCACCCAGTGACCGCGGCTGGCCGCGGGGGTCTTGGCGAAAAGCTCGCAGATCAGCGGTGCGACAGAGGCATCGGCCTCACCACCGACGGCGAGCATGTGCACGAACTGCCGTACCGCCAGGTTCGCCGGTCCCACGATCGGCACGCTGCCGAAGGTCAGCAGCACCCGGCGCGCCGCCTGTACCCGAGTCCGGTGCAGGGGTGGCGGCACCCGGAACAGGTCGACGTGCGCAAGCAGGTCCCCGGTGGTGGTGTTGATCAGCGCGACCGCGTCGGCACGCTGGGCGACCCGGTGTCGGTACCGGTCCGACCAGGCGCTGATGGCGATTCCGCCCATCGAGTGCCCGGCGATCACCGCGCGCTCCCCCGGCTCCAGAGCGGCTTCCAGCACCGAGTCGAGATCGGAGGCCAGATGCGTCAGGCTGTACCCGCCGCGCTTGGGCACCTCGCTGCGCCCGTGGCCGCGATGGTCATAGGCGATCACCCGAAAGTCGCGGGTCAGGTCGGCGATCTGATGGCCCCAGACCCGGAGGGAGCAGGTGATGCCGTGCGCCAGCACGATCGGGTAACCATCGGGTGGGCCGAAGACCTCGGCGTGCAGGCGGGTTCCGTCGGCTGCCCGGACCGCCATGGTGCGGCCGGACGGCAACGCCGCCGGAAACCTGTCGACACCTCTACGCCGCCGATCGGACCTTTGAGAACTCATTGCCACTCCATCGGAGATGCGGCAACGCTGCCGCACCGCGAGTCTAGCGTCGTGGTCTAGGTTTTCGGTAGGCCACTGCTCTCCACCTGACGAAGGGGGCGCCATGCGCGCGGTACAGATATCTCAGCTCGACGGACCGGGCGCCGCCCGGCTGGTCGACCTCGACGAGCCGACCGGCCACGACGGGGCCGTAGTCATCGACGTCCACGCCGCCGGGGTGGCGTTTCCCGACGTGCTGCAGTCCCGCGGCCTCTACCAGCACAAACCCGAACTGCCGTTCATACCGGGCGGGGAGGCCGCCGGGGTGGTGCGCAGCGCTCCGCCCGGCGCCCATGTCCGCGCCGGTGACCGGGTGGCGGCTCTGACCATGCTCAACGGCGCGATGGCGCAGGTGATCGCGCTGCCCGCCGCCCAGGTATTCAAGCTGCCCGACACGGTGTCGTTCGAGGCCGGGGCGGGGCTGCTGTTCAACGACCTCACCGTGCTGTTCGCGCTGACCACGCGCGGCCAGTTGGCGGAGGGCGCCACCGTGCTGGTGCACGGCGCCGCCGGCGGCATCGGCACCTCGACGCTGCGGCTGGCCGGCCCGCTGGGGGCGTCGCGGGTGATCGCCGTGGTCTCCACCCCCGCCAAGGCCGAGGTGGCCCGGGCCGCCGGTGCCACCGACACGGTGCCGGCCGACGGGTTCCGCGAGGCGGTCGCCGAACTGACCGGCGGCAAGGGAGTGGATCTGGTGCTCGACCCGGTCGGCGGTGACCGGTTCACCGACTCGCTGCGCTCGCTGGCCCCCGGCGGCAAACTGCTGGTGGTGGGGTTCACCGGCGGTGAGATTCCGACGGTGAAGGTGAATCGGCTGCTGCTCAACAACATCGACGTGGTCGGGGTCGGCTGGGGCGCGTGGGTGATGTCGCATCCGGGCGAGCTGGAGCGGCAGTGGTCCACGCTGGAGCCGCTGTTGGCCTCCGGGACGGTGTCCGCGCCGCAACCGGAGGTGTTCGCCCTGGAGCAGGCCGCCGATGCGCTCGCAGCACTGGAGAACCGCACCGCGGCCGGCAAAGTCGTGCTGCGACTGCGCGATTAGGTGACGGCGTCGTCCCGCTTGCCCGGCGCGAAGTAGTCGAAGGCGGCGCGCATGTCGGCGAAGTTCCCGTCGGTTCCCTGCAGCGACAGCCCGACGTCCCCAAAGGACTTCGCGCCCAGCCTTTTCCGGCCGGTGAAGGCGGCCGCATCGTTGAGAAACAGGTACGCCAGCTGCACCCGGCCGGCGTCCACGGTCGCGATGCGCTCGACGGCGCTCCACGGGATCACCCGTTTGCCGTTGCGGCGCCCGTAGACGCCTTCGGCGTCGATACGGACCTCGACTCCGGACTGGAACAGCCGCGGGGCGACTACCGCCAGACCTAAGCCGAAGAAAACGATCGCGATCCAGCCGAAGACGTGCAAGGCCTGTGGTGACCAGCCGCGGATCGGCCCTACCGGCCCGAATCCCCCGGCCAACCACACCCCCGCCAGTACGAACGCCACGCCGATGGCGACCAGCGAAGCGATTTTGCGCCGGTCCAGATGAGCTTCGAACGGCATGTGCCCCTCCCGGTGTGTCGACCCCGATGACATTAGTGCGGCATAGCGCTAAGTGTCGGCATCGGCAATGCGCGCCTTGAACTCCGGGCACTCGACCAGCGGGGTGTGGGTGCAGGTCACAGCGTGGGTGAGACTGTCGCGCATCCGGGTGAGCCGGGCGATTTCCTCGTCGAGTTGGTGGGCCTTCTCGGCCATTCGCGCCCGCAATTCGGTGTCGCTGGGCGTGGCCCGCAGGAACCGCTCGATCTGGGCAAGCGTGAAGCCGGCCGCCTTGGCGCAGCTGATCAGCGCGAGCCGGTCGAGCACCGCAGGTTCGTAGGTGCGGCGCAGGCCGTTGCGTTCGCCCGAGCTGATCAGTCCCCGCCGTTCATAGAACCTCAGCGCCGATGACGCCAAGCCGGACCGGGTGGCCACTTCGGCGATGTCCAGCATGGCCTTCTCTCCTTGACTTGAAGTGCGGTTCAAGTCAGAGACTAGCGAGGAACCGCCCGCAAGGAAAGGAATCCGAGCGTCATGCCACTCCACCCACAGGCCCAAGACCACCTCGACCGCTTGGCCGGCACCAACTTCGCCGACCTGCACACCTTCGCTCCCCAACAAGTCCGACACGCCATGGGTCTGCTGACCCAAAGCCTGGGCAACGGCGAGTCCGTCGCCAGCGTTCGGGACCGCATCATCGCGACGCGAGCCGGCGACCTACCGGTCCGGATCTATCACCCGCAGCCGGACGAGTCACGCCCGGTCATCGTCTTCTTCCACGGCGGCGGTTTCGTGCTCGGCGACCTCGACACCCACGACGGACTGGCCCGAGCCCTGACAAACCGCACCGGCCGAGTCGTCGTCTCCGTGGACTATCCGCTAGCCCCCGAACACAAATATCCGGCAGCGATCAACGCCGCCTTCGCGGCCACGACCTGGGTGGCCGACCACGCCGCCGAATTCGGCGGCGACGGCACGAACATCGCCGTCGCCGGTGACAGTGCCGGGGGAAACCTGGCAGCCGTCGTCGCCCTGATGGCCCGCGACACCGGCGGGCCCGCTATCGCCCACCAGGTTCTGATCTACCCAGACCTGGATTTTCGGCGATCGAACGTCTCGATCCGGGAGTTCGCCGGCAAGTACGGCAATATCAGCCGGGCGACGCAGCAGTGGTTCATGGACCACTACCTCACCGGCGAGCACCAGAAGCTCGAAGGGTACGTCTCGCCGCTGCTGGTCCCCAGCCTGCACCAGCTGCCGCCGGCGCTCATAGTCACCGCCGAGTTCGACGCACTGCGCGATGAGGGCGAACAGTATGGTGCGCGACTGCGCCAGGCGGGAGTTCGCGTCAGCATCAATCGCTACGACGGCATGATCCACGAATTCATCCGCTGGCCATTCGACGACGCCAAGCGGGCGCTCGACGACATCGCGGCCGCGCTGATGTCGTAGCGGCGGGCGAGGCCCCCCAACACCGATGCCATAGACGTTGTGTCTGACAAAATATCGCCTAGTCTGTTCACTGGACGCTATGTCCAGCGAGATTGGATGACGCGAGGAGCACGACGCGATGCCAGCTACGGCGGCTTCCCTGGACCCTCAACCGGCGGGTTATGACCCCGAGTGGATACGGGCGAAGTACGCGCTCGAACGCGACAAGCGGCTGCGGCCCGACGCGGTGAGCCAGTTCATCGAGGTCACCGCTGATTTCTCGCACTATGCCGACGACCCGTGGACCGAGCGCACCGAACGCGACCGGGCGCACGACCACGTCCAGGTGGCGATCATCGGCGCCGGTCTGGGTAGCCTGATCGCTGCCGCACGGCTGCAGGAATCCGGCATCGACGACATCCGGATGATCGACACCGCCGGCGACTTCGGCGGCACCTGGTACTGGAACCGCTACCCCGGCGTGCAGTGCGACGTCGAGTCCTACATCTATCTGCCGCTGCTCGAAGAGCTGAACTACGTTCCCACCGAGCGCTACGCGCACGGCCCGGAGATCCGCGAGCACCTGCAGAACGTCGCCAAGCACTATCGCCTGTACGACAACGCGCTGCTGGGCACCACCGTCACCGGCTTGCGCTGGGACGAGTCGGCCAAACGCTGGCAGATCAGCACCGATCGCGGCGACGCGTTCACCGCGACGGTGGTCGCCGTCTCGCCGGGATCGCTCACCCGGCCGAAACTGCCGGGCATTCCGGGCATCAACGAGTTCCGCGGGCACACCTTCCACACCAGCCGCTGGGACTTCGGCTACACCGGCGGCGACGAATCCGGCGGGCTGACCGCGCTGGCCGACAAGCGCGTCGGCGTCATCGGCACCGGTTCGACCGGGCTGCAGTGCGTCCCGCACCTGGGCGAGTGGGCCCAGCAGCTCTACGTATTCCAGCGGACCCCGAGCACCGTCTCGGTACGCGGCAATCGCCCCACCGACCCGCAGTGGGCGGCAAGTCTGAAGCCCGGCTGGCAACGCGAGCGGATGGAGAACTTCACCCGCGTCACCTGCGGTGTGGAGATGGACCTCGATCTCACCGACGACGGCTGGACGCAGAAGGCCCTGCAACTGAGCGAATCCGCGGTGATCCGGGAGACCCGGCGCCTCGGCCGAGAGATGACGCCCACCGAGATCGCCGACTTCCTGTTCCGCGCCGATTATGAGGCGATGGAACGGCTGCGCGCACGAATCGATGAAACCGTGCGCGATCGCAAGACCGCCGAATCGCTCAAGCCGTGGTACCGGCTGAACTGCAAACGTCCCGGCTACCACGACCAGTACCTCGACACCTTCAACCGGACCAATGTCACCTTGGTCGACACCGACGGACGCGGCGTCGAGCGGTTCACCGAGACCGCCGTCGTCGTCGACGGCGTCGAATACGAAGTCGACGCACTGGTTTTCGCGACCGGCTTCGAGGTGGGCACCGAGTTCACCCGCCGGCTCGGCTTCGAAATCATCGGCCGCGACGACGTGCGCCTGAGTGACAAGTGGGCCAAGGGCATGCGGACGCTGCACGGCCTGCAGACCCACGGCTTCCCCAACTGCTTCTTCCTCGGCTACACCCAGTCCGGGGTCTCCCCCAACTACACCCACACCGCCGAGGAACGGGCCCGCCATTTCGCCTACCTGGTCAGCACGTTGGTGCAGCGCGGTGCGAGCACCATCGAGGCCACCAAGGCCGCCGAGGAGCAGTGGCTGGCCGCCATGTATGCGGCGTCGGAGAAGCCCCGGGCCTTCTACGCCGAGTGCACGCCGAGTTACCTGAGTTCCGAGGGGGATCGGGAGAATCCGCACGGCATGCTGGCGACCAACTTCGGCGGCAAGCCCGTCGAGTTCTTCGACATGCTCAGCGCCTGGCGCTCCACCGGCCAGCTGGAGGGGGTGATCCTCAAATGACCTCCGCCGCGCCCAGACTCACGATGCGCGACCGGCACCGCATCATGACCCGCGACCACATCATGGCCGCCGCGCTGGAGGCCTTCGCCGAACGCGGCTACGTCGCGGTGACCGTCGATGACATCGTGCGCCGGGCTGGGATCGGGCGGGCGACGTTCTACCTGCATTTCGACTCGAAGGCGGCGGTGCTGCGCGAGCTGCGCAACACCCGGATGACCGTGTGGGCCCAGCAGGACGCCCCGCGCGGCGGCCGGTCGGGACGGCCGTCGATTCGAGCCTTCTTCGAGAAGGTGGTCGACTTCTACACCTCCGCACCGCAGCTCTACACCGCACTGCACCAAGCGCGCGCGGCCGATCCGGAGTTCGCCGCGGCGCACCGAGCCACCATGGAGGCCAACGTCACCGAGTGGATCGAGGCCGACGCCATGCCCGGTGCCACCGAGGCGCAGCTGCGGCTGGCCATCGCGATGATGTACACCATGGTCGACTCCTTCATGCATCTGTGGCTGGTCGACGGTTGGCCGTTGGAGCGCGAGGCCGCCATCGAGGCGATGACCGACGCCCTGCACGCCACCATGCGCTGAGACGTTCCAGGGAAGGGTCCACCCCATGACGACGAACTCGGCGCAGCAGGCCAAACGTCGGGGCATCATGCAGTCGCTCACCGGGCTGAGCGTCCGCTACGTCGAACGCTTGATGCCCGATCCGTATCTGTTCGCGGTGATCCTGACGCTCATCGTCGCCGGACTGGTCGCCGTGCTGGTACGCGGAGCGTCGGCTCACGGCATGCTGACCGCCTGGTACAGCGGGGTGTGGGGGCCACAGAATATCTTCACCTTCGCCTTCCAGATGGTGCTGATCCTGGTGACCGGCTACACGCTGGCCGAGGCGCCGGTGCTCAAGCGGGCCATCGTCCGAGTCGCGGAGATGCCGCGCAACCAGGTCCAGGCGGCGCTGCTGTGTTTTGCCGTCAGTGCCGTTCTGTCCCTGCTGAACTGGGGCCTTGGACTGGTGGCCGGCGCGCTGGTCGCCCGCCAGGTCGCGCGGCGTTTCCCCGACTCGCATTTCGGCTACCTGATCGCCGCGGCATTCATGGGCTTCATCGTCTGGACACAGGGGCTCTCGTCGTCGATCGCGCTGGCCAACACCGATGCCTCCAGCCCGATCAATGTGATCCACCAGATCGCCGGATTCGTCGTGCCGTTGCGCCACACCATCTTCCAGCCCTACAGCTGGCTGTCGGCGATCATCGTGCTGGCGGTGCTCGCGCTCGCGGTGTGGCGGATGGAGCCGTCGGTCAGCCTTGCACCGGATCCCGCGGTCTTCGAGGACGACGATCAGCCGCTCGAGCCGCAGGCCGCCAAGACGTTCGCCGAAAGGCTGGAAAACCAGTGGATCCTCAACGTGCTGGTGTTCGCCGCGGGCATCGTGTATTTCGTGATGAGTGGTTTCGCGCTGAACATCTCCTCGATGATCATGCTGTTCACCATCACCAGTGCGCTGCTGCACCGCACGCCGATCCGGTTCATCCGGGCCTTCACCGGGGCCGCGAAGGTATCCGGGCCGCTGCTGTTGCAATATCCGCTCTACGGCGGCCTGGTGGGGCTGCTCGCCTACCGGGGCGCCGGGGACGCCGAGCCGCTGCAGGCGCTGCTGGCCCAGACGCTGGTGAACGGCGCGACGCAGTACACGCTGCCGTTCCTGACGTTCCTCGGCTCGGTGATCATCAGCTTGTTCGTGCCCTCCGGCGGCGGGCACTGGGCGGTGCAGGGCCCGATTGCGGTCGACTCGGCGCTGGCGATCGGCCAGCACTCGCCGGCCTATCTCGGGTTGATCTCCATGGCCGTCGCCGTCGGTGAGGGCGTGGCGAACATGATCCAGCCGTTCTGGCTACTGCCCCTGCTGGCGATCGCGAAGCTCAATGTCCGCCAGGTGATGGGCTTTACGGTCGTCGCGTTCGTCATCGGCCTGGCGGTGATGGGGGCGATGACGTTGATTGCACCATGGGTGATGTGAGCGCAGTCGCCATTCCTTGATATCGGCTCTTGCTTGTCGGATGCTCGATACGTCGAGGATGTGTGGGCTGGGTGACGCCCATCACCACAACCTGACCTCCATCGTTCTCTGCTCGCTGCACAGCAGTGGGCCGCGACCAGGCAATCCACCGTGCTACCGTCAATGACGCGCATCTTGCGTGATGCGCTTGGAAAAATGAGAGAAGTTAAGTAATGGCACAGGGCACTGTGAAATGGTTCAATGGCGAAAAGGGCTTCGGCTTCATCGCCCCCGACGGCGGAGCGCCTGACGTCTTCGTTCACTATTCCGAGATCAGTGGCGGCGGATTCCGCACGCTCGAAGAGAACGCTCGGGTTCAGTTTGAGGTAGAACAGGGCGCGAAAGGTCCACAGGCTGTGGGCGTTTCGGTAATCTGATCGAACACACAGACTTCAAAAGGCTGTCGCAGCGCACGCTGCGGCAGCCCTTTTTTTGATCCGTGTACTGGGCTTGATCGGGCGGGTAGGACCGACGGGTTGGACGCGGTGCGTGTCGCGCGCTCGGTACGGGGATTCGAGACATCACGGTTGCGGTTTCCGCGCTCGCTATCGGTCCCTGCCGCTAGCCGCGCCGAACCGCCGAGCACCGTAGGCGGCGATTCCGACGGCGAACACTGCGAGTCCAGCCAGGATCGACGAGAGCGGCAAGGCGAACGCCACGATAAGGCACCCGGCCAACCCGGTGATCGGCACCAGCCGGGGTGGACGGCGTTCTCCGGCCGACAGGGTCCAGGCAGAGGCGTTCGCTACCGCGTAGTAGACCAGTACAGCGAACGACGAGAAACCGATCGCGCCCCGGATATCGGTAGTGGCAGCCACGAGGGCGACCACGACCCCCACGACCAGCTCAGCGCGATGGGGCACCCCGAACCGCGGATGGACCGCTGCCAGCCCCGGCGGCAGATATCGGTCGCGGGCCATTGCCAGCGTCGTACGTGACACCCCCAAAATCAGCGCCAGCAGCGATCCGGTTGCGGCGACCACCGCCCCGGCCCGAACCGCCGGAGCCAGCCAGGGTGCGCCGGCGTCGGTCACGATCTCCGCCAACGGCGCCGACGATTCCGCAAGACGTTGCGAGCCAAGCACCTTCAACGCCGAGACCGCGACGAGCGCATAAACCACCAGGGTGATCCCCAGAGCCATCGGGATCGCCCGGGGAATGGTGCGGGCTGGGTCACGTACCTCTTCACCCAACGTGGCGATGCGCGCGTAGCCGGCGAACGCGAAGAAAAGGAGTCCCGCCGCCTGAAGCACTCCCCCCACCGGCGCCGAGGGCACGGCGGCCACCACCAGCGGGCCTCCGCGGGCGCCGAGGGCGGTCACGATCACCGCGGCCAGCACCGCCAGCACGACAGCCACGATCACCCGGGTCAGCCATGCCGACTTCTGCACACCCACCACGTTCACTGCGGTCAACGCCACCACCGCGGCCACCGCGACCGCGTGCGGATGCGCCGGCCACGCATAGAACCCGACCGTCAACGCCATCGCCGCACACGACGCGGTCTTACCGACCACGAACCCCCAGCCGGCCAGGTATCCCTCGAACGGGCCCAGGCGCTCGCGCCCGTACACATACGTGCCGCCCGAGGTCGGATACACCGCCGCCAAGCGTGCCGAAGAGGTGGCATTGCAGTATGCGATCACCGCCGCGATCGCCAACCCCACCAACAGGGCCTCGCCGGCTGCCAACGCCGCCGGAGCCAACGCCACGAAGATCCCCGCCCCGAGCATCGACCCCAGTCCGATCGTCACTGCGTCGAAGACACCCAACTGGCGCCGCAAGGTCGCCGGCGTGGCCGGTTCAGCACCGGGCGCTGACATCTCCGGCTCGTCCGGCATAGCTGATCCCCACTTCGCAGACACATCGACAATCGATCAATCGAGGTTGACCTATCACGATATTCGCTGCTGATGCCGATGTAACCGTTGAGCTGATGGCCGCGACTAGGTGTTCAACCGCGGAGAGGCGGTCACCTTCACCGATCGGGAACAGGGCAGACCGCGTCAAATGAACCCCAGGCCAATGATCACCATTGCGCCGGAACGGGATCCAGCAGCGGCCTATGCTGCCCGATATGGCCGACTTCACCGCGTCGCTGCCACCGGAACTGGCCAACGTTCCGTCCGCCGAGGGACCGCTGCCACCGTCGTCTGACCTCGTCGGCCGCCCCTATGCACTGCCCATCGACATACTCGGCGAGCTCCACGGGCCGCTCTTCTACGCCGACTACAGCGGTGTGCGAAAGCTGTACGCGTGCTCACGTGAGCTGGTCGAAGAACTGTGCGACGAGAACCGGTTCGCCAAAAATCCGATGCGACCTCTGGAGCGGGTCCGCCAGCTCGCCGGCGACGGTCTGTTCACCGCGTACCACGGTGAGCCGAGCTGGCAGAAGGCCCACGACGTCTTGATGCCGGGTTTCAGCAATGCCGGGCTGCGCAACTACCACGGCGCCATGCTCGACATCGGCACCCAGCTGATCGACCGTTGGGATAGCTGCGTCGGGCATCGACCCGCGGATGCGTCGACCGACCTGCAGAAGCTCGCGATGGACACCGTCGGCCTTGCCGGCTTCGGCGCACGATTCGACTCGTTCAGCCACGACGGCCTTGCCCCCATCCCGCAGAGTTTTACCGCGGCCTTGGGCAAGCTCGCAGAGACCGAGGGCATCGCCCAACTCGGCCAGGAACTGGAGCATCTGCATCGCAGTTTCGACGAACTGATCGAGCAGCACCGGGCGACTGCCACACCCGAACTCGACGATCTGCTCTACGTCATGCTTGAGCGCGACTCCGACGGCGGGCCGCTCCTGAGTCCGAACAACATCCGCAACCAGATCATGACGTTTCTCATCGCCGGCCAGTTGACCACGTCGGAGTTGATGCCCACCGCGCTCTACAACCTGCTGCATCACCCGGCAGTACTCTCCCGTGTCGCAACCGAAGTCGATGCCGTGTTCGGGGTGGACGACGACTATCTGCCGACCTACGACGACATCGGAAAGCTCGGGTATCTGCGGCAGGTGATCAACGAGACGCTGCGGTTGTCTCCGCCCGTAGTAGGATTCGACCGAACGGCCTTGGTGGACACCGCTATCGGCGATAGCTACCCGATCATGCGGGGCGAGGCGGTTTCCGTGCTCACGGGTGCGCTTCATCGTCAGCCCGAATGGGGTGACAACGTCGAACTCTTCGATCCGGACAGGTTCGACGCCGCCCAATCCGCCGGCAGGCCCGGTGCGGTGTTCAAACCCTTCGGCACCGGGGCGCGATCCTGCATCGGACGCCAGTTCGCGCTGCACGAGGCCACCATGACGATCGCCCGGGTGGTCCACCGGTATCGCCTGATCGACTCGCACCACTATGTGCTGCGGTTCGACAGCGAGCGCAGCCGGCGTCCGATGGGCTTCCGTCTCGGCCTGATCCGGCGAACACCTGAAGACCGCCGCAGCGCAGCAGCGTCGGCCGCCCCGACACCCAAGCGGAGCGCGTTGGGGGCCAGCACCGCGGTCAGATCCGGCACCACGTTGGCCGTGCTACATGGCTCGAACCTCGGAACCTGCCGGGCACTGGCCAAGCAGCTTGCCGAAGAGGCCACCGATCTTGGTTGTGCCGCCACCGTAGCGCCCCTGGACGACTTCGCCGGCACCCTGCCGAAGACGGATGCGATCGTGATCGTCGCCGCGTCCTACAACGGTCAGCCGACCGACGACGCACGTGCCTTCCTCGCCTGGCTGCTCGGTGCCGATGCCGCTCTCGACGGTGCTCCGTATTTCGCGGTACTCGGTGTCGGAGATCGCAACTGGGCCGACACTTATCAGGCGGTGCCCAAGCACATCGATGAACGCCTGACCCAGCTGGGCGCCCAGCCGCTGATCCCGTTGACCTCCGCCGACACCTCAGGGGATCTCAACGGCACGGTCGAAGAATTCTCTGTGGCGTTGCACGAAGCGCTTTGCGAGCACTTCGGCGATCCGGACGCGGCGCCGGTCGCCGACACCGACGAACCGCTCTACGCAATGCATCCGATCATCGGGCCGGTCACTGCGGCGATCGACGCTCGCTTCGCGGTGACACCCATGATCGTCCTGGGCAACACCGCACTGGTGGGCGACGACGCGATCCTCGGCGGAGCAAAACACTTTGTCCGCGTTGTCCTTCCCGAGGGAGTCGAATACCAGACCGGTGATCACCTGACAGTCCTCGCGGACAATCCGCCAGATCTCGTCAGCACGGTGCTCGAGCTTCTCGGCATCGAAGCCGAACGGCGGCTGTCGATCAATCCTCGGCGCACTTCGCGGCGGTTGATCGCACTCGATCGGGAGGTGAGCGCGCGCGAACTGCTCACCCACTTCGTGGAGCTGCGAAAGCCGGTTACGCCGAGCCAATTGCGGCGCCTGGCCGCATCCAACCCGTGCCCACCGGAGCGTGAACGCCTCGAGCAGCTCGCCGAATCGGCCGATCCCTGCCCCTTGAGTCCATTCGAGTGCCTGGTGGAGTTCCCAGCGTGCGAACTGACGGGCGCCGAGCTACTCGAACTGCTTGAGCCGATGACACCCCGCCACTACTCCATCGCGTCGTCCTCCCGCCTGACACCAGGGCTGGTCGGGCTGGTGGTCAGCGTGCTCGATGCGCCGGCCCGGTCCGGACATGGACTGTTCCAGGGCGTGGCCTCCAATCATCTGGCCGCCGCCGCCCCCGGCACACAGATTCGGGCGCGGGTCGATCCGGCCCGCCAGGCGTTCCGTGCCGGTGCCGACCCTGCGAAGAATGTGATCCTGGTCAGCGCCGGTACAGGTGTTGCCCCGTTCCGCGGCTTCCTCGGCGATCGCCTGGCGGCCAAACAGGTTGGGGAGCCTTACGCGCCGGCTCTGTGTTTCTTCGGCGTCCGAAATCCAGACGTGGATTACATCTTCCGCGAGCAGTTCGAGGCCGCCGAAGCGGCAGGGGTCGTCCGGATGCGCCCCGCCTTCTCCCGCGCACCGCAGGACGGTGTGCGCTACGTGCAGGACCGGATCGCCGCCGACGCCGACGAGGTTTGGGAGCTGCTCGGCGACCCCGCCAAGCACACCCACGTCTACGTGTGTGGTGACGGCGCCCAGATGGCGCCGGCGGTACGGCAGGCCTTCATCGACATTTACCGCGCGCGTACCGGCGGCGACGAGAGCCGAGCCCGCGACTGGCTTATCGGCCTGGTGGAGTCCGACCGCTACGTCGAGGATGTGTGGGCTGGGTGAGCGTGCTCGGACGAGCAACCGACCCATGGCACGAATGTGGCCCCCAGGCTTGCGCCTGGGGGCCACTTTCTTTAGTAGCGGGGACAGGATTCGAACCTGCGACCTCTGGGTTATGAGCCCAGCGAGCTACCGAGCTGCTCCACCCCGCGTCGGTATCTATGAGGCTACCGAACGGGGGCCCAAGGCGCCAAATCGCCCGCCGCGCGAGACCGGCCGACCCGGAAAACAGGCGTAACGTTGATTAACAATTCCGGGACGGTCCGTCCGAAGGTCGCGGCCCGTCCGACACCGCACCCCGAACGCGCGCAGCGCAGTCCGTCCACATTCGACCACCACGCCAAAGCGGCTCAGATGCGGGATAACTTGATCTGTCATTCCTGGCGTTTTCCGCTGCCAGGCAGCATTTAACGGGTCCATCCGGCTCCACACGACCTCAGATCGAAATTAACTTGTCCCTTGCGGGGCTACGCCCGCTGTGTCATGCTGCATCCGCAGCGCCAGCTGCGCCCTGCGTCACATTCCCCTCGGTGCGGCGCAGGGCCACCGCAGTGGGAGAAGCGACGGATGCCCGGAATCGTTAATAACATCGGCCGGCTGCTCAGCTATCGGATGAGCGTCGGTGAACTCATCGGCCTGGGCCTGATCCTCGGCACGCCCTACCTGATCGTCGGCTTGATCTGGTCCTTGACGCACACCGCTCACCTGCACGAGATGCAGGGCGTGGACCTGGTGGTGTCCTTCCTCGGGTCGATCGTGTCGTGGCCGGTGCTGCTGGTCGCAGACGTCTGCATGCAGTGACTCGATGACCGCATCGGATGCCCCGGGACGCCTGATCCGCCTCGCAGAGCAGCAATTGGTCGGCCGGCCCGGCCTGCGGGCCGTGATCGACTGGCTTCTGCACTACCTGAAAAGCCACCCGATCCAGTCGCTGGGCACCGGCGGAAGCCAGGTGGTGCTGGGCGTTCGCGCGATCCAGTACCTGTTCGTCGACCTGTTCCGCGGGCGCTTCGACGTCGGTGAATTCATCGACCAGACAGCTTTCGTGGCCGGCGCCGCCTTCCTGCCAACCGTGTTCGTCACCATCCCGGTAGGGGTGACACTCTCGATCCAGTTCAGTGTGCTGGCCGGACAGGTCGGTGCTTCATCACTTGCCGGCGCGGCCACCGGACTCGTCATCATCCGCCAAGCCGCACCATTGGTCGCCGCGATGCTGTTGGCCGTGGCCGTCGGCTCCGCGGTCTGTGCCGACCTCGGATCGCGGACCATGCGCGAAGAGATCCAGGCCATGGAGGTCATGGGGGTCTCGCCGGTGCGGCGCCTGGTGGTGCCCCGGCTGGCCGCGCTGATGACGGTCGGCGTACTGCTCACCGGCATCACGTTTTTCGTCGGCTACGTTGCCGGCTACATCTTCAACGTGTTCCTGCAGAACGGGACCGCCGGCTCGTTCATCGCCACCTTCTCGTCGTTCTCCGATGTCGGCGACATGTGGCTGGCTTTCGCCAAATCCATCGTCTTCGGGATGATCGTCGCGATCGTGAGCTGCCAGAAGGGCCTCGACAGCCACGGCGGGCCGGCCGGAGTCGCCAACTCGGTGAACGCCGCGGTGGTCGAGTCCATCCTGCTGCTGATGTTCGTCAACGTACTGATGAGCCAGCTCTATGTGATCCTGTTCCCGAGGCAGGCGCTGTAATGACGGCCATTCCCAGTGCTTTTGGGCTCCCCGGTCTCCGTGCGGTCGTCGCCTTCCTCGGCGGCGCCTTCCTGGCGGTGGCCCGCGCCGGGCACCTGGTGCACTTCTTCGGACGCACGCTCGCATCCATCCCGATCATGCTCCGGCACTACCGGCGCGAGATGCTGCGGCTGCTGTCCGACATCGCCTGGGGCAACGGCTCGATCGTGGTGGGCGGGGGCACCATCGCCGTTGCGCTGGCGCTGGGGGCGATCGCCGGCGCACTGGTCGCTGTCGAGGGCTACAACGTGCTGGACCTACTAGGCCTGGGGCCGGCCACCGGGCTGATCTCCTCATTCGCCACCACCCGTGAACTCGCCCCGATCATGGTGGGGATGGCGTTCATCGCCCAGGCCGGGTGCCGCTTCACCGCCCAGCTCGGTGCGATGCGCATCAACGAGGAGATCGACTCGCTGGAGGCGATGGCGATCAACCCCATCCCGTTCCTGGTCACCACCCGGGCGGTCGCTTCGGTCATCGCGGTCGTTCCGCTGTTCCTGGTGGCGCTGGGTATCGCCTACCTGTCCTGCCAGTTCTCGGTCATCTTGATCTCCGGCCAATCCAATGGGTCCTACCTGCACTACTTCTCGCTGTTCGTCAACGGCCGCGACGTGCTGTACGCGACGTTCAAGGCCACCGTGTTCGTGTTCGTGTCGTCGACCATCCAGAGCTATTACGGGTTCATCGCCTCGGGCGGCCCGGCCGGCGTCGGCGTCGCCGCCGGACGCGCGATGCGCACCAGTGTCACCGCGGTGGTCGTGGTGAACATGTTCATGACCATGGCACTGTGGGGCGTCGAGTCCGGCGCCAGGTTCGGGGGTTAGACGATGCCCAACTCGTTCGACACCGATCCGCGCGGACCCTCCAACCTCCGCGTGTTCGCGCTGGGCGTCGTGTTCGTCGTCGTCGCCGTCGCCACCGCGACGCTGATGGTCGCCAAATCCCAGGGCCGGCTGGACAACCTGGTCCGGATCGACGTGCGGCTGTCCAACATCGGCGACGGCCTGCCACCTCGCTCCGATGTGAAATACCACGAACTGCTGGTCGGTTCGGTCGCCGACATCACCCCGTCCACGCACGGGCTGCCCAACGAAGTCCACGTCGTGCTCAAACCCGAACACGCGGCCCAGATCCCGAACACCGTGACCGCCCGCGTCGTGCCGGCCAACCTGTTCGCCGTCTCGGCGATCCAGTTGGTGGACAACGGCGCCGCTCCCGACCATCTGCGCTCGGGCTCGGTGGTCTTCGAAGACGAGTCGCTGCCCACCGTGCTGTTCCAGAACGTGCTGAACAAGCTCCGACAGTTGATCAGCCCCCTGGGCCGCAAACCCGACGACACCACCGTCGGGGTGATCGCCGCCCTGGGCACCGCCACGCACGGGCGTGGCCAGGAGCTGACCGACGCCGGCCACAACCTCAACGAGATTCTGGCGCAACTGAACTCCGTCGTCGCCGCAGACGACACCGACCCGACCACCCTGTCGGCGCTGACCGCGGCGGCCGAAGGCCTGCAGCGGGTGTCCCCTGAACTGTTCGATGCGCTGGACCGCTCGATTCAGCCCATGGCCACCATCGCCGAAAAGGGACCGCAGCTGTCCAGCCTGCTGACGGGCGGAACCGACACCGCGACCACGCTGGCGAGCGCCCTGGAGAATCAGACCGAGCGGATGATCACCATCACCAGCCAGTTCTCCCCGGCCCTCGGGGTGATCGCAGATCACGCCGACGAGTTCCACGGCGTCTCAACAAAGCTGCAGACCCTGGCCAACCGGATCTACGACGTCATCTGGGATCCCAACGAGAATCTTCTCCAGGTCAAGGCGGCGATCGCGCTGACGCCCAGCCGCACCTATGTCCGCGCCGACTGCCCCCGCTACGGCGAGCTGGCCGGACCGAGCTGCGCCACCGCACCCGAGGTGCCCACCGCCCCGGACCTGTTTCCCGCGCTGGAGTCTCAGGGCGTCTCCCCCACCCCGGGCATGACCGAGAATCGCCCCAATGTCACTCCGCCGCGGCACTCGATGCCCGGCGACCCGCAGGGCCCGCCGGTCCCCGGGCCCCCGGGACCGCCGCCGCTGCCGGCCGAAGCCCCCACCGCCGAACCTGCGGGCGCGGTCATCGGCGGCAATGTCGGACTGGTCGGCAGCCCGCTGGAAAAGCAGCAGATCAGCCGGATCACCGGCAGTGCCGATACCCCCACGCTGCTGCTGCTGGCGCCGTTGCTGCGCGGCAGCACGGTGCACCTGTCCCCGGCAGCGAAAGAAGGTGGCCGATGAGAAGTCGCCGCAAATCGGTGATCGGCATGGCCGTCTTCACCACCTTCGCCTTGACCGTCACCTGGATGGTCTACAACACCTTGCGCCGCGACATCGCCGGACCCACCTACAGCTACTCGGCGATCTTCAGCGACGCCTCGGGGATGGTGCCCGGCGACGACGTACGCGTCGCCGGGGTGCGGGTCGGGCGGGTCGACCGGGTGAAACTGGCCGGCACCACCGCCAAAGTGGAGTTCCGTGTGCAACGCAGCCAACAGCTCTACCAGAACACGATCGCTTCGGTGACGTATCAGAGCATCATCGGGCAGCGCTATCTTGGGCTGGCCCAAGGGCCCGGCGACACCCACGACATCCTGCCCAATCATGGCCAGATACCGATCGAACGCACCAACCCGTCGCTGGACGTCTCCTACATGCTCAACGGGTTCGAGCCGCTGTTCGCCGAGCTGGACCCCGAACAGGTCGATAACATCAGCAACGCGACAGTTCTTGCCCTGCAAGGCAATAAGACATCGATGCTGATGTTGATCACCCAGGCCTCGCAGATGGCCGAGACCTTCGCCGGTCCCGACGAAGTCCTCAGCGCGCTCATCACCAACCTCGATCAGCTGATGACCGACTTGGCCGGCCAGAGCACCAACATGGAGAACATGATTCGCCAGTCGCGCGACACCATGGTCACGTTGGCGAACCACCGCCAACCGCTGGTCGACTCGGTCGGCTCGATCAACGCCACCATGGCACGGCTGTCGACCATCGTCGACAACATCGCGCCGGATCTCGAAGAGTTCATCGGGCGCCAGCCCGGGCTGCTCAACTACGGCGTCAACGACGGCCGCGAACGGTTCGCCTACATGGCGGCCAACCTGCCGTACGTCTTGCAGGGGCTGGCCCGGATCACCCAGAGCGGCACCTACAGCGACGTCTACGCCTGCGAACTGGACTTCGGCTTGTGGCGCGGCCTGTTCCACTGGTTCCGGGCGTTCGTCGGCGCCACCACCGCCAGCGAAGGCCTCGCCCACCAGCACTCGGCGGCGTGCCGATGAGCCCGATCCCCGCCGCCTTCAAACGCCCCCTCGAGTCCTTCAGCCGGCCCTGGCTGGGGGTGATCTCGATCATCATCATCGCCGCGGTGCTGATGGCCACCGTGGTCTACTCCGGGCTGGGCGTCGGAAAAACCCGCTACCAAGGCGAATTCGCCCAGGCCGCCCAAATCCGCTCCGGAGCCGTGGTGACCATCGCCGGCGTCAAGGTCGGCAGCGTTGAACGCGTCAAGCTCGCCGGCGATCACGTGGTGGTCGGATTCAACGTCGAGCGCGGCATCCCGCTGGGCGTCGACACCCGCGCCGCGATCAAGTTGACCACCATCTTGGGATCGCGCTACCTCGAACTGTCCCCGGCGGGCAGCGGGCAGCTCGAGAACCGCACGATCGCCTTGGCGCGCACCGCCGTTCCCTACGATCTGCAGCGGACCCTCGCCGGGGCCACCCGCACCCTGGGGCCGGTGGACGCCAACCGGTTCGTCGACTCGCTGAACCTGCTCAACGCCAACCTCGGCGGGGTCGCCGACGAACTGCCCCAGGCGCTGAACAACCTGCAGGCGATGGCTGACATCATCGCCGACCGCCGCGAGCAACTGGGCACGCTGCTGACCAACACCGAAACGCTCACCACCATGCTGCGGGGTCAGCGGGCCAACCTCGGCGCGCTGGTCATGCAGGGCCGCGACGTGCTGCGTGAGATCGCCACCCGCCGCGCTGCCGTGCAACGACTGTTCGCCAGCGCCACGCTGCTGGTCGAGCGCACCCACGGGATCCTGGGCGACGAGGCGGCCGTCAACCAGATGATCGCCGACTTCCATGAGTTCATGACGATGACCGCCGACCACGACGCGTTGCTGCGCAGCTTTCTGCAATCCACCCCGGTGGCGCTGCGCAACTTCGCCAACGCCACCGGCAGCGGCAACGCCGCCGATGTCTTCTTGCCGGCCGGCATCTTCGTCGACTCCTGGATGTGCGCGTTGAGCGGACGCGCCCGGCAGTTCAACCTGGTCGAGTACTTCAAGGACTGCGAATGAGCCGCAGCCTCAAGCTCTACCTGGTCGTCGGTGCGGCCGCGCTGGTCCTCGCCGTCACCGGCGCCGCGGTCGCACCGCAGCTGATTCCCGACCTGCCGCGGGTCGCCGTGCACAAGACCCGGGTAACCGCCCAATTCCAAGATGCCGTCGGCCTTTACACCGGCAACGGGGTGTCGGTGCTGGGCATGGACGTCGGCAAGGTCACCAGCATCACTCCCAAGGGCGGCTACGTCGAGGTCAAGCTCGCCATCGACGCGCGCGTCGACATTCCCGCCGACGTCGAAGCCGTCACCGTGTCCTCCTCGGTACTCACCGACCGTCACGTCGAGCTCACCCCGGCCTACACCGGCGGGCCCAAATTGCGCAACGGCGACGTGCTGGGTCTGGACCGCACCCGCACGCCGGTGGAGTTCGAACGGACCCTGGCGATGATGCACAAGCTGGGCAGCGCATTACGCGGCGACGAGCACAACCAGGGCCCGCTCGGCGAATTCGTGGCGCTTGGATCGAAGATCACCGTCGGGAACGGACCGGACATCAAAGCGACACTGGGCCGGCTCTCCGAAGCCCTGCAAGTCGGATCGGACAAGGGCGCGCACAGCAAGAAAACCATCCAGACGATCATCACAGGCGTCGCCGAACTCAGCGAGGCGGCATCCCGGAACGATGCTGCTCTGCGAGAATTCGGCTCCTATATTCACCAGCTCAGCGACATCCTGGCGGCGGAGAACCTCGGCGCCGGAAACACCGGAGCCAAGATCAACCGGCTGCTGGCCGAGACCTCGCGACTGCTGGAAGGCAACCAGGACCGGCTGCGCGACGCCTTCACCGGTGTCCGCACGGTCGCCACGACACTCACCGACAACGAACGTGACCTCCGCGAGATCCTCGACACCGGCCCGCTGTTCATCGACAACTTCTACAACGTCATCGATGACAAGGCGGGCAGTCTGCGGGTGCACCTGCTGCTGGGAAAGACCTTGCTCAACAGTCAGTTCGGCAAGGAGGTCTGCAACTTGATGGGCCTGCGGCAGCTCGCGTGCGCGACCGGGACGTTGCAGGATTACGGGCCGGATTTCGGGTTGGGCAGCATGCTCGACCTGATGCAGGACGGGATCGGTGGGCAGCCATGAGACGGCCGACGGGGTTCGTTCGCGGGGCTCGCGCGGCGGTCGCGGTCGCGACGGCCCTGCTGACGGTCGGCTGCGGCCTGGATCTGGAAAGCGTGGCCCTGCCCGCACCCGGCGGTGGTGGGCCCTACTACACCATCACCGCGGTCTTCTCCGACGCCCTGAACCTGCCGGAGAAGGCCAAGGTGCGGTTATATGGGGCGCAGATCGGTGAGGTCGAATCGATTCGGGCGCAGGACTTCAACGCCTACATCACCATGCGGATCAAATCCGCCGTGCCGCTGTATGCCGGCAGCACCGCCGAACTGCGCTCGGCCACCCCGCTCGGCGACATCTTCGTGCAGATCTGGCCCGACAAGAACCGGCCCGACGACGCGCCGCTGCTGCACACCGGCTCGGTGCTGCCGCTGGAATCAACCGCCAACGCCCCGACCATCGAGGAACTGATCAGCTCGATGGCGACGCTGGTCAACGGCGGCACGGTGCGCCACCTGGTGTCCATGCTCAACGGCGCGGGCAAGGCGGTCGGCGGGCGAGGCGAGAAGCTCGGCCTGCTGCTGGACCAGACCGCGACCCTGCTGTCCCGGATGAGCGCCCGCTCGCAGCAACTGGACCTGACCCTGCGCAGATCATCGGAACTGGCCGCGACCATGTCGGCGCGCCAGAACACCTTCGATGATTCCTTGACCCACCTGGCGCCGGCCCTCAACGTCATCTCCGACAACACCTCCGACTTGATCGACCTGGTCGATACCGGGGCGCGAATCACCCGTCAACTGTCCCGATTCCCGTCGCTGCAAGGCACCGATACCCGCAGTGTGAGCGCCGACCTCAACAAGCTGGCGCGGGTGTTCAACGAGATCGCCATCGACCCCGAACTGTCGCTGATGTCGTTCAACCGGTTCCTGGGCATCTTGATGAAGACCTTGAACGGCCCCGCCGCACACGTCAAAGGAGAGATCGACAAGATCACGCTGGTGCCCTGGCCCGACAAGAACTACCCCGGCGACCCCGAATTCCACTGGACCGACGGCACCGACTGGCATCTGATGATCGGCGACCTGCGCTATGAGTGGAACATGCTGCTGTCCCGGATCTACGGAGCGCAGCGATGAGACCCTTCCTCGACCTCCTCGACCTGCTCGCCCGGCTCGGTGTCTGGCTGGTGCAGGCCGGCTACCGGCGCCGTATTCTGTTGTCCGGCATCGGCTTGGCGCTGACCACGCTGGTGGCGGCGGCCTACGTGACGATCTTCGGCGTCGGGATCAACCCGGCGCAGAAGACGATCTCGGTGCGGGTGCTGCTCCCACAATCCGGCGGGCTGCTGGTCAACCAGGACGTCACCCTGCGCGGAATCCCGATCGGCCGGGTCACCGGCGTGCAGCTGACCTCGGCCGGAGCCGAGGCCGTCGTCGCGGTGCGCGCCGATCGGCCCATTCCCCGCGACACCCGGGTACGGGTATCCGGGCTGTCGGTGGCCGGTGAGCAATACCTCGATTTTCGTCCCGACCACGACGACGGTCCCTACCTCACCAACGGATCCCTGGTCGGCCAGGAGCAGACCAGTGTGCCGGTGTCGTTGCCCCAGATCATCGACGACAGCCGCGGCGCCCTGGGCCAGGTCGACGCCGAGAAGCTGACGGCTGTGTTCAGCGAACTTCGGGTCAGCCCGCAGGGCGGCAAGAAACTGTCGGCGCTGTTGGATGGCACGGTGCTGTTGGCCTCGACGCTCGATGGGGTCCTGCCAGAGACCGTCAGCATGCTCCGCAACACCCGGATCACGTTCACCACCTTCAGCGATGTCGCACCGGGGCTGAGCGGCACCAGCACTGACCTTCAGCAGATCCTCGGCGGCGTCAACAAGATGGACGGCGGTTTCCGCACGCTTGTCGATCTCGGCAGCACCGAACTCGGCCAGGTCGACAGGTTCATCGGCGACAACCGGGAGAACGTGTACGCACTGCTGGGCAACCTGACCACCCTGTCGCAGATCTTCTACCTGCGGGTGCCCGCCCTGCAGGACCTTTGGCGCCCCGATCACGGCTCCCTGGTGGATCGGCTGGCCGGCACCGTGCACGACGGCGGCATCTGGGTGATCGCCGACATCTACCCCCGGCACCGCTGCGACTACAACCTGCCGCGAAAGCCGCCGTCGGCGGTGAATTTCCCCGCCCCGTACCGCTACACCTACTGCCCCGACGACGACCCGTCGCTACTGGTTCGCGGTGCGCGCAATGCGCCACGCCCCCCGGGTGACGACACCGCCGGGCCGCCGGCGGGCCACGACCCGCTGGCGACCCTGGAACCGCCGCCGGTCTACCCGCCCTACACCTTGCCCACGCCTGATGGCGGCCCGCAGCTGCCCGCATGGATCCCCAATTGACGAGAAAGCCGAGCCACATGGGAAAAACCGCCGACCCGGACGTCTTCGACCAAATCGACGACCAGCTCGAGGCGGATGCGCCAGACGCGGAGACCGCCGAGAACGTACCCGTGGCGCCGGCCGTGCCGCTGGCCGGGCGCCGCCGGGTGGCGGCGGCCCTGGTGGCCACTCTGCTGATCGGTGCCCTGGCGTACTCGGGTTACGCCGGATGGCGCCTGCACCAAGTCGATGCGCGCACCGCCGCCGGGCAGGCCGCCCTGGCGGCCGCCAAGGACTACGCCCTCGTGTTGACGACCCTGGACACCGCCGACATCGACGGCAATTACGCCCGCGCGCTCGACGGTGCGACCGGCCAGTTCAAGGACGCCTACACCCTGGGGGCCAAGCAGTTACGTCAGATCCTGATCGATAACAACGCTTCCGGCAAAGGCATCGTCCTCGACGCGGCCCTCAAATCCGCGACCACCAACCGGGTGGAGGTGTTGCTGTTCGTGGACCAGTCCATCACCAACGCGGTCCGCTCCGAACCACGCCTCGACCGCAACCGCATCCAGATGACTATGGAACGCATCGACGGCCGGTGGTTGGCCAGCAGTGTGGATCTGATTTGAGCAGCGACGAGGGGCAACGTATGACGACGCGACTGCGGCGCATCGTGCGCCCGGCTGCCGTGCTCTGCGCGGTCGGGGTACTAAGCGGCACCGGATATCAGAGTTGGCTGCTCTACCAGCACCACCGGTCGGCTGTCGCCGGCCGGGAAGCGCTGGACGCCGCAGCGTCATACGCGGTGGCCCTCACGACCGCGAATCCGGCCACCGTCGACCGGCAGATCACCGAGCTGCTTGACCGCTCGACCGGCACCTTCCACGACCGCTATGCCAAGCAGAGCGCCGAGCTTCGCGCGATGCTGATCGCCAACCAGGTGACCACCAGCGGCACCGTCGTCGACTCGGCGGTGAAGTCTGCCGACGCCGCGACCGCGACCGTGTTGCTGTTCGTCGAGCAGACCTTCACCAGTGCGGCACTGAAATCCTCGGACCGGATCGCCAAGGCGCCACCCGACATCACCGCCATGACGATCACCCTGCGCAAAGAAGCCGGACGCTGGCTGGCCAGCGATGTGATGGCAGGACAACAACAACCATGAGTACCCGCAACGCGGTCTGCGTCCTAGCGGCTCTTCTCGCCGCCGTCAGCACAGCGCCGGCACCGCCCGCCGTCGGCTCCGCGCCGGGCTTCTGCGATGAGCTGCAGGCGCGCTGGGACGGGCAGCGCTGCACCACCCTGGTCGTGTCGTCGCGAAAGGCGGAGCGCTACATCGCCTTTGACCTACCCGAGCCATTGCTCGACCAACCAGTGTCCGGCCCGGTCGTGCGCGACTTCTACCAGCGGCTGATGACCGGTTGGCGCGATTCGGGCGCCGAAGCGATACGAGACAGCAGCGCGATCGCCTATTACGACAGCTTTGCCGGTCCCGGCGCCGTGCAGTCGCTCGTCGTCCATGAGTGCCTGGAGCCCTTCGGCATGCAGGCCAACAATGCCTATCGCACTTTCGTCTTCGATATGGCCGCCGGACGCCGCCTGGCCCTGGATGACCTGTTCAAGCCCGGTGTCGACCCGATGCGCGTCATCGCGGACGCGGCCGCCCCGGTGCTGCCGGCGGCGCTGGATGCGGCGGCTCCCCCGCACACCCCCAACACCTACCCCTTCACGGTGGCGGAATTCCAGCCCGGCCCGGCCGGAGCCGGCTACACCGGCGGCTATCGGGCCTTCGCGCTGTCACCCGAAGAGCTGATCCTGTACCTGCCCGATGCCCCGATGCTTCGCGAGAATCCGCAGCCGCCGGACCGGCTGGTGTGGTCCATGGACGGCGGCGCCGTGGTCGTCCGGGTGCCGCTCACCGCAATGTCGGCGTCACTGCGACCCGAATACGGTGGAACATGACCCTGCCCACATCGATCACCCGGATGAACCACGCACTGATAGGAGTACCCCGAAGATGATGCTTCTGGTGCGGCTCATCGACCTGGTCGTCAGCATGCTGCGAATCCTGGCCTCCCCCGAGGCCCGGCTGCTTCGCGCCGGGGTGCTGATGGTGCTGGTCTGCGGTGCGCTCGTCGGGGCGGCCGGTGTCATCTGGGCACTCACCCAGCTGCCGCAGTACTTCGCCAGTCCGTAGCCGCCGTTTGGAAAGGATCGCTGAAATGTCGACCTGTCACGAACAGGACCGTGAACAAGACCACGCCCGGCACCGGCAACTGACCACCGCCGAGACTCGCATTCACGTCGGCCAGCACACCCCGCGCTGGGATGATGAAAAGTTCGATCTCACGGAGGCACTGGACTTTTGGTCGGCGGCCGCAGCCGCCGCGAACGTCGCCATGCAGATGTGCCACCCCGGTGTCGGCTACGGGGTGGTGGAGAGCCGGGTCGAATCCGGTGCGCTGATGGAACATCCGTGGAAGCGACTGCTCACCACCGCCCAATACATGGCGCTCGCGGTGCTGGGCACCGACAGGGAACGCGACGCCTACCGGGAGGCGATCAACGTGGTACACCGGCAGGTCCGTTCCACCGCGGACAGCCCGGTCAAATACAACGCCTTCGATCGTGATCTGCAACTGTGGGTAGCGGCTTGTCTGTTCGTCTTCTACGAGGACACCTATCAATTGCTGCGCGGCAAGATGACCGAAGAGCAGGCGGAGTACTTCTACCAGCATGCCCGGCCGCTCGCCACCGGTCTGCAGGTCACGGCTGATCAGTGGCCGGCCAGCCGCGCCGAATTCGACACCTACTGGAATGCCACCTGCCAGACTCTCGAAATGAGCGATCCGATCCGCGAATACCTGATGCGATTGTTCAACCTCAAGATGATCAACCCGCTCCTCCGCGTGGTCTTCGCACCACTGCTGCGGTTCTTGTCGATCGGTTTTCTTCCCCCCATGTTCCGAGAGCTGCTCGACGTCGAATGGTCCGAGACCGAACAGCGTCAGTTCGAGAATCTGTTCCTGTTCGTGTCGTTCGTGAACCGTTTCATCCCCCGGTTCATCCGCACGTTCAACTACAGCGTGGTGATGGCGGTCCTGCGCTATCGCATCCGCCGAGGCAAGGCGCTGCTCTGATCATGTCGCCCGCCACCGTGGACCATTTGGACTCCGACAGCATGCTGTGGCATGTCCTGGCCGACCGGCGTTTCCTGTTCGTGCTGCCCAGGGCGGTATGTTTGCTGATGCTGCACCCGGGTATCGCCGCCGGCATCACCGAGCACGCGTTGATGCGCGACCGCATCTGGCTGCACAAGAAGCGCACCGTCACCCAGGCGGTCAACTACGTCTACACCGGTGTCGACATGAGCCCGCAGATGCGGTTCTCCCACGAGCACGTCAAGGGCCTCGACAGCTTCGGCCAGAAGTATCATGCGCTCAGCCCCGATACGTTCCATTTTCAGCATGCCGCTTACGTAGAGTCCCTGTTCGTCATGGTCAACACCTTCATTCGGCCCCTCGACGGGCCCGAACACGAGCAGCTCTATCAGGAATGCTGCGCCTGGTACCGCAGGTATGGCATTTCGAGCCGGTCGATGCCGCCGAGCTGGCCGGAGTTCCTCGATTACTTCGAGAACTACTGCGACACAAAACTGTTCGCCGGCCCGCACTTCGAACCGTACCGTGAGCAGATTTTCGCTCCCACCGACTGGTGGATGCGTGCGGTCCCGCACCCGGCCATCCGCGCTTTGCAGCATCCCCGGGCCCGAGAACTCACCGGAATCACCGTCACAGCCGCCGACCGGCGATCGCTGCGGCAGTTCGCCCGGCTGGCCCGCCTGTCCACCCTGGCACCCCGGCACCACTGGAATGCCCGAGCGCGCGCGGCACTTGGCGGGAGGCGAGATTCCCCGTGACTCAACACCTTTCTGAGGCGGCGCCCCCGGTCCGGCGACGCCCCAAGGACCGCAAGGAACAGATCGCCCGCGTCGCCGCCGAGGCCTTCAGCGCGCTCGGTTACCACTCGGTGCGGTTGGAAGCCATCGCCGGCGAGGTCGGCATCTCCGCTCCGGCCCTCTACCGGCACTACGCCAGCAAGTACGACCTGTTCCGCGACGCCGTGCTGGCGCTGAGCCAGCAACTGGTCACCGCTACCGATCTGGCTACCGATCCAGCGGCCGGATCTGACGACGAGCCGGTGCTCGATCGGCTGGTACAGGCCATTATCGATGTCGCACTGCGTAATCGGGAATCCGGTGGCCTCTACCGCTGGCAGTCGCGCTACCTCCGAGAAGCCGACGAGGCCCGCCTCGTCGATCAGTTGCGGCTGATCAACCGCCGCTTGCAGGAGCCGCTGGCCGAGCTGCGTCCCGCCTCGACCGTCTTGCAGCTCCGGATGCTGTCGGCCGGATTGCTCAGCGTCGCCGGCGGTATCGCCGACCATCGTGTGCGCGCCCCGGCCGAGGACATCAGGGACGTACTGACCGCGGCGTCGTCGGCATTGCTGAACGCGGAGTTGCCCACGCCGGACGATTTTTCGCCCGGGGCGCCCGCGTGGCGCATCTTCACCCCGGATGCCGGAACCTACGAAGCGCTGTTGCACGCCTCAATGATGTTGTTCCACCAACGCGGCTACGCAGAAACCAGCATGGCCCAGATCGCCAAGGCGGCCGGCGTGCGCGTCGCGGGCATTTACCGCTACTTCCCCGGCAAGGCCGACATCCTCAGCACCGCGCTACGGCGCTCCTCCGACCGGCTATCGGCGGAGTTGTCCCGGGTCAACAGCAACCGGCCGCAACCGCGAGAAGCGCTGACCCAACTGGTCGATGCCTTTGTCGCCACCTCGTTCGCCAACCCGGAGCTGGCCTCGGTCTACTACAGCGAACGGGTCAATCTCACGCCGGCCGACCAGAAGGTGCTGCGCAATGTGCAGCGGTCCACCATCGACTCCTGGGTCCGGTTGCTCATCGCGGTGCGCCCCGACCTCACCGCAACCGACGCTCGTTTCCTGGTACACGCTGCGATGGGCCTGGTCGTCGACGTCGGCCGCCTGGTGCACTACGACCGGCCCGAAACGGACGCGGCGGAATCACCGGCCACCAACCGCGCCTACCCCCAGGCGTGCGTGCGCGCGCTGATGCACGCCGTGCTCTTCGGTGCCTGAGGACGCTACTTGGTGCTGTTGAACTTCGCCATCGCGTCGTCGAGGCGCTGCAGCGCCGACCCGTAGCCCGCGAAGTCGCCGCGGCGCTGCGACTCGCGCACCGCGGTGATCGCCGCCTCGATCTCTTGCAGCGCGGCGACCTTCGCCGCCGACATCCCGGCGTTGCCCGCCGGCGGGGGCGGCACCGCCGCGGCGGGCGGAGCGCTCGCCGGCGGCGGCTGCTGCTGGGCCGCGGCGCCGCCGTCGGTGGGCGCGATGTCGGTCGCTGCCGCGCCGGCTCCTGGCCCGAACAGCCCGTTGAGGGCGTCAGAAACCGTTGGTCCGTAACCGATCTTGTCGTTGTACATCATCGCCACCCGGATCAACCGCGGGTACGACGACGAGGCGTCGCTGGAACCCGGCGAGGCATAGACCGGTTCGACGTAGAGCAGCCCGCCCTGAGCCACCGGCAGGGTCAGCAGGTTGCCCCACCGGATGCGGTTCTGGTTGTCGCGCCCGATCACCCCGAGGTCCTGGCTGACCGCGGTGTCGGTGGTGATCGCGTTATTGGCCAGCTTGGGGCCGTTGACCTGACCCGGGATGGTCAGCACGGTGATCTTGCCGTAGGTGTCCGGATCAGAGCTGGCGCTGATGTAGGCGGCCAGGTAGTCGCGCTTGAACCGGTTCATCGCGCTGGTCAGCTGGTAGGACGCCGAACCATCGCCCTTGACAAGGTTTTTCGCGACGATATAGAAGGGCGGCTGGAAGCTGCTGGCGGTCGGGTTGGGATCCAGCGGCACGTCCCAGAAGTCCGACGTGGAGAAGAACGTCACCGGGTCGTTGACGTGATACTTGGCCAGCAGCATCCGCTGCACCTTGAACAGGTCCTCGGGATAGCGCAGGTGCTCGGCAAGCTCGGGTGAGATCTCCGACTTGGGTTTGACCGTCCCGGGGAACACCTTCATCCAGGCCCGCAGCACCGGGTCCTGCTCGTCCTGGGCGTACAGGCTCACCGTTCCGTCGTAGGCGTCGACGGTGGCCTTCACCGAGTTGCGGATGTAGGACACCCGCCGGTCGGGCAGCAACCGGTTGAATTCCACCTCTTTGGAGTCCATGGTCGCCGACGACAACGAGGTCAGCTGCGAGTACGGGTAGTTGTCCAAAGTGGTGTAGCCGTCGATGATCCACACCAGGCGCTTGTTCACGATCGCCGGATACACCGTGGAATCGGTGGTCAACCACGGCGCCACCGCCTGCACCCGGCCGGCCGGGTCACGGTTGAACAAGATCTTGCTGTCCGAGCCGATCACCGACGAGAACAAGAAGTTGCGTTCGGCGAACTTCGCGGCGAACACGCTGCGGGCCAGCCAGTTTCCGATGTTGACGCCGCCCGCACCGGTGTAGGTGTAGTTCTTCGTCTCGACGTTCGTCTCGTAGTCGTATTCACGGTCCGGGCCGTTGCGTCCGACGATGGCGTAGTCGGCGACGGTGTCGGCGATCACCGGGCCGTAGTAGACACGCGGCTGGTCGAGGCGGGCCGGTCCCTGGGAGACCACACTGCCGTTGGCGCCGACCACGTTCGCCAGAAACTCCGGGTAACCGCCGTTCTGGTTGGGGTCGTTGGCGATTCCGCGCACGGTGTTGGCCGGCGAGGCGATGAACCCGTTGCCGTGGGTGTAGACGGTGTGCCGGTTGATCCAGTCGCGCTGGTTGTCGATCAGCCGATCGGGGTTGAGCTCGCGGGCGGCGACCACGTAGTCGCGCAGCTCGCCGTCGCTGTCGCGATAGCGGTCGATGGTGAGCTGGTCGGGGAAGAAGTAGAAGTTCTTGCCCTGCTGGAACTGGGTGAACGCGGGGCTGACGATGGTCGGGTCCAGCAGCCGGATGTTGGAGGTGGTGGCGACATCGGCGCCCACCTGTGCTGCCGTAGCGCGTGCGTCACCGCTGTAGTCGCGATAGGTGACCACGTCCTCGGTCAGCCCGTAGGCCTGCCTGGTCGCGGCGATCGAACGCGAGATGTACTCGCTCTCCTTCTGCGCCGCGTTGGGTTTGACGCTGAACTGCTCGATGATCAGCGGCCAGCCCGCTCCGACGACCACCGACGACAGCAGCAGCAGCACCAGGCCGATCGCCGGAATCTGCAAATCGCGCAGCACGATCGCCGAGAACACCGCCACCGCACAGATCAGCGCGATCGCCAGCAGGATCATCTTGGCGGGCAATACCGCGTTGATGTCGGTGTAGCCGGCCCCGGTGAACGGCTTGCCGGTGCGGGTGTGGCTGAGCAGCTCGTAGCGGTCCAGCCAGTAGGCGGCGGCCTTGAGCAGCACCAGGGTGCCGATCAGGCTGACCACCTGGATACGCGCCGGACGGCTCAGCGCGCCGGCACGGCCGGACAACCGGATGCCGCCGAAGATGTAGTGGGTGGTCAGGTTGGCCAGGGTGGCCAGGAAGAACGTCACCAGCAGCAGCCCGACCACCAGCCGGTAGAACGGCAGGTCGAAGGCGTAGAAGCCGAGGTCTTTGCCGAACTGCGGGTCGGCGATCCCGAAGTCACCGCCCCGCAGGAACAACTGGATGCGCACCCAATAGCTCTGAGCCACGATGCCGGCCAGCAGCCCGATGGCCACCGGTATCCCGAATCCGACCAGCCGCAGCCGTGACAACACCGCGGTGCGATAGCGCGCCACCGGATCGTTGGCGCCGCCCGAGGGCACGAACACCGGCCGGGCCCGGAAGGCCATCGCCAGCGCGGCGAACACGATGCCGCCGACGATCAGGCCCACCACCACGAAGGCGACCACCCGGGTCAGCAGCGTCGTGACGAAAACCGACCGATAGCCCAGCTCCCCGAACCACAACCAGTCGACGTAGCCGTCGATCAGCCGCGGCCCGACCAGCAGCAACAGGATCACGACGAGCGCGCTGCCGATCATGATCCGGCTGCGCGGGGTCAACTTCGGCATTCTCGCGGTGGGCCGCATACCCACGTGCCACGCTCCCTAGCTCGGTGGTCCTGACCGCCCCACTGTAGCCAACCCGGCCTCAGCAAGACGGTGGCTGACCTCCGCCGGTGAGCGTGCGCAACGCATCCACCGCCTGGGCAAGGCTGTCGACCTTGATCAGCTGCAGCCCGTTGTCGTCCGATCGGGCTTCGTAGCAGTTCTCGGCGGGGACCAGAAACACCGTCGCGCCGGCCTCCTTCGCCGCGATCATCTTGTGGCTGATGCCGCCGATCGAGTCGACCTCGCCGTTGGCCTTGATGACCCCGGTGCCCGCGACGAAGTTCTCACCGGCCAGCCCGCCGGTGCTGAGTTTGTCGATGACGGCCAGGGAGAACATCAGCCCGGCCGAAGGGCCGCCGATATTGGCGAGGTTGAACTCGACGGTGAACGGCGCCCACGGCGCGTCGAGCACCGACACGCCCAGAAATCCGTTGGGACGGTCCTTGTTCTCTCCCAGCGTAATTCGGGCAGTGCCGGGCGCGGCGTTCTTACGCCGGTAGTCGATGGCCACCGTCTCGCCGGGCTTGGTGCCGGCCAGCCGCGCGGTGAACTGTTCGACGGTGTACACGGGTTCGCCGTTGACGGCGTCCACGGCGTCACCGGGCTGCAGCGCGCCCGCCGACGGCCCGGGATCGTGGACGTCGGCAAGGGTGACCGCGCTCGGGTAGCGCAGGTAGCCCAGGGCGGCGTACTCGGCGCTCTGCTCGGACGCACGGAAATCGGCGTCGTTGTCCTCGTCGACTTCCTCCCGCGACTTTCCCGGCGGATAGACCAGGTCACGGGGCATGAGCTGCTCGCGTCCGGACAGCCACAGCGCCAGCGCCTCGCCGAGGGTCAGCCCGTCTCGCTGGGACACCGTGGTCATGTTGAGGTGCCCGGTCGTCGGATGCGTCGTGGTGCCCTGTATGTCGACCACCTGCTTGCCCTCGACCATCCCCAGGGTGTCGAACGTAGGGCCCGGCCCCAGCGACACGAAGGGCACGGTCACCGCCGCCAGCAGTACGCCGAACACGACCACCGGCAGCAGCGCCGCCAACAGCGTGAGAATCCGCCTGTTCACCCCGGGAATGGTAAACGGCCGGATGCCGGTGGGTACGGTTGTGTCTATGGCTGATCTGCCCTTCGGTTTCTCTTCCGGGGACGACCCCGACCGCGAGCGACCCGGGGGGCGCGAACCTGGTTCGGGTTCCGGGCCGAGCGATCCGTTCGGAATGGGTGCCGGTTTCAACATCTCCGACCTGGGCCAGATCTTCACGCAGCTCGGCCAGATGTTCAGCAGCGCCGGCACGGTGGGCGGCGGCCGGCCGGCCGGGCCGGTGAACTACGACCTGGCCCGACAGGTCGCGGCCCGCTCGATCGGTTCGGTCGCGCCGGTCACGGGGTCGACCGCCACCGCCATCGGCGACGCGGTGCACCTGGCCGAGACGTGGCTCAACGGGGTGACCTCGTTGCCGGCCGGCACCACCGGCTCGGCCGCGTGGACCCCGGTGGACTGGGTGGAGCACACCATGGCCACCTGGCAGCGACTGTGCGACCCGATGGCCGAGCAGGTGTCGTCGGTGTGGGCCTCGGCGCTGCCGGAGGAGGCCAAGAGCATGGCCGGCCCCCTGCTGTCGATGATGTCGCAGATGGGCGGGCTGGCGTTCGGATCGCAGCTGGGCCAGGCGCTGGGCCGGTTGTCCGGAGAGGTACTGACCTCGACCGACATCGGATTGCCGCTGGGGCCCAAAGGAATTGCCGCCCTGCTGCCCGGGGCGATCGAGGAACTGGCCGAGGGCCTGGAGCAGCCGCGCAGTGAGATCGTCACCTTCTTAGCGGCCCGCGAGGCGGCCCACCATCGGTTGTTCTCCCATGTCCCCTGGCTGGCCAACCAGCTGCTCAGCGCGGTGGAGGCCTACGCGCGCGGCATGCAGATCGACATCCGGGGTATCGAGGAGCTGGCCCAAGGCTTCGACCCGTCCGCGATGATGGCCGACCCGTCGGCGATGGAGGAGTTGCTCAATCAGGGGGTGTTCGAACCCAAGTCGACGCCGGAGCAGCTGGCCGCCCTGGAGCGACTGGAGACCCTGCTGGCGCTGATCGAGGGCTGGGTGCGCACGGTGGTGACAGCAGCGCTGGGTGACCGGATCCCCGGCACCGCCGCGCTGTCGGAGACGCTGCGTCGGCGCCGCGCCACCGGCGGTCCGGCCGAGCAGACCTTCGCCACCCTGGTCGGCCTGGAACTGCGCCCGCGCAAGCTCAGCGAAGCCGCGGTGCTGTGGGAGCGGCTGACCGCGGCCGTCGGAGTCGACGCCCGCGACCGGGTGTGGCAGCACCCGGACCTGTTGCCCGAAGCCGCCGACCTCGATGACCCGGCCGCGTTCATCGACCGGATGCTGGGCGGTGAGACCAGCGACATCGATGCGGCGATCGCCGAGTTCCAGCGCGGCAGCGAGGACCGCGACGACACCGGCGATAAGTGACTCGCCGGGTTCGCCCGAGATTTGTCCCTGGCTACGCCTAGAGTCAGTTCGGCTGACAGCAGAAGCTAAGGGAGTGGGATGGCCGACCCGATCGACAATCCGATCCTCAACGGCCCCTACGACCCGCCGACCAGGCATTTCGCCATCGGACCCAATGGACCGACCGGTGAGATCAATGGCGGCCGGCGGCCCAGTGAATCCTTCATTCCGATCGCAGCCGCCCGCAAGACCGCCCGCGGGGCCGGTGTGCAGGAGATGATCGATTTCGATCTCACCGGCGAACGCCGTAAACGCAACGACCTGATCAACGAGCTGCGCCGCGAGGTCGACCAGTGGCGCCGACGTGACTATGAGCGCGTCACGCCGATCAGCCGGAAACTGCTCCAGCACTGGTCGGACCCCGCCCGGGAGAACCGGGTGTTGTTCTGCCAGCGCGAGGCGGCCGAAACCGCAATCTTCCTGGGAGAGGTCTCCGGGCGGCACGGCTACACCGACTGGCGTCGCCGCGTCGACGACGAGAACGCCGCACATAATTCTGCGCTGCCCCGCCTAGCACTGAAGATGGCGACCGGCTCGGGCAAGACCGTGGTGATGGCGATGCTGATCGCCTGGCAGACCCTGAACAAGGTGCACAGCCCCCGGGACGCCCGGTTCGCCAAGCGGTTTCTGGTGATCACCCCCGGTATCACCATCCGCGACCGGCTGCGGGTGCTGTTCCCCGGCGATCCCGGCAACTACTACGCGGCGCGTGACCTCATCCCACCCGACCTCGGCGGGGCGCTGCACCAGGCGCAGATCATCATCACCAACTACCACTCGTTTCTGCTGCGCGACGCCAAGGAGATCAAGGGGGTCAGCAAAACCACCCGGCAGATCCTGCTGGCCGGTAAATCGACCGACCCGTTCAAAGAGACCCCGGAGGCGATGGTGACCCGGGTGCTGCGCGATTTCGGGGTGGCGGAGTCCAAGGGACGCCAGGAGATCGTCGTGCTCAACGACGAGGCCCACCACTGCTATCAGGACAAGCCGATCGAGGCTGTTGCCGGGCACGGCAAGCTCACCGCTGAACAGGCCGCCGCCAACGAAGACGCGCGGGTGTGGTTCAAGGGCATTCAGGCGATCAACCGGCGGATCGGCGTCAAGGCGATCTACGACCTGTCGGCAACACCGTTCTACCTGTCCGGTTCGGGCTACAACGAGGGTTACATCTTTCCGTGGACCGTCAGCGATTTCTCGTTGATGGACGCCATCGAGTCCGGGATCGTCAAGGTGCCGCAAACCCCGGTTGATGACGACGCCGCCGGAGAGCTGGTGACCTATCTGCGGCTGTGGGATCACATCGGCGACAAGTTGCCCAAACGTAAATCGAAAAACGATCTCGACTTAAAGAACTGGCCACCGCCAGAGGTGCTCGAAGGCGCGTTGCGCAGCCTGTACCGCAGCTACGAGCGGTCCTACAAGCATTGGCAGCAAAATCTGCAGCCGCTCGGCGAGACGCCCCCGGTCTACATCGTGGTCTGCCCCAACACGGTGGTGTCCAAGCTGGTCTACGACTGGATCGCCGGATGCCAGATCGAGGCGCCCACCGGCCAGACCGTGCTGCGTCCGGGGAACCTGGATCTATTCAGCAACGTGGTGAACGGCACGCTGGTCGAGCGGCCCCGCACCATCCTGGTCGATTCGGCCCAGTTGGAATCCGGTGAAGCGCTCAAGGCGGACTTCAAGGCTGCGGCCGCCGCCGAGATCGAGGCGTTCAAAACCCAGTACCGGTTGGCTCATCCCGGTGCCGACACCGACAAGATCACCGACGAAGATCTGCTGCGCGAGGTGATGAACACCGTCGGCAAGCCGGGTGCGCTCGGCGCCGGGGTGCGCTGCGTGGTCAGCGTCGCCATGCTCACCGAGGGCTGGGACGCCAACACCGTCACCCACATCCTCGGCATCCGCGCGTTCGGCAGCCAGCTGTTGTGCGAACAGGTGGTGGGCCGCGGGCTGCGCCGACGCTCGTACGCGGTCAACGACGACGGGATGTTCGAACCCGAGTACGCCCAGATCTACGGGATCCCGTTCGCGTTCATCCCTTCCGATCACGCCACCAAGGAATCACCACCGCGCCCGCCGGCCCTTGAGGTGCGCTCGCTGGGGGGCCGCGAACATCTGCGGATCCGGTTCCCGAAACTCGACGGCTACCGGATGGAGATCCCCGACGCGCAGCTGATCTTCTCCAGCGACGGCGCCGACGCGTTCGTGCTCAGCACCGGCACGGTACCGACCTGGACCGAATCGGCCGGCATCGTCGGGCGCAGCGAACGCAGCGACGACCGCGACCCGAAAACCTTCCGCACCCAGGAGGTGGCGTTTCACCTGGCCCGCAGGCTGCTGATGACCCACTACCAGCACGACGATGCCGACCTGCGGCCATGGCTGTTCCCCCAGCTGGTGAAGATCTGTTCCCAGTGGATCGACGAATGCGTCCGGGTCGAATCCGGGCGCAACATCGGCTATCTGGTGACCAGCGCCGAAAAGCAGGCCGAAGCCGTCGAAGCCATCGTCAACGCGATCGCCCGCCAAGACGACAACCGCCAGGCCCGGCTGCGGCCGATGCTGCGGCGCTTCGCCCCAGAAGGCTCCACGGAGCAAGTGAGCTTCCTGACCCACAAGCCGGCGATCGAGGCGACCAAATCCGAGGTGAGCCATGTGGTGCTCGACGGTGTGGGCACCAACACCTGGGAGCAGATCCTGGCGTTGGAATGTGAACTCAACTCCCGCGTCGCGGCGTTCGTGAAAAACGACCACCTGGGCTTCGCGATCCCGTATGTGCACAAGGGCCGCTCGCACGCCTACGTCCCGGATTTTCTGCTGCGGCTGGTACGCCCCGACGGTGAGGACTTCGACCGGGTGCTGATCGTAGAGGTCTCCGGCGGCCAGAAGAGCCCCGGACCTACGAAAGAGAAAGCCCGCACCGCCCGGGACAGCTGGTGTCCGGCGGTCAACAACCACGGCGGCTTCGGCCGCTGGGGCTACATTGAGATCACCCAAATGGCCAGCGTGCGTGAAGTATTGAACGAGGCGATTGACGGCCTGTACGCCGATGCGCCAATCATCGGCGACCCCGATCTGTTGGACTACAACGAGGTGCGACGTGGCGCGTAAGAAAGTCCAGACCGGCCCCACGCCGGTGGAGGCCATTCAGCACGGCGACAAGCGCGCCAACATCCCCACCGCCGACGCCCAGGAGTTCATCGACCCGGCCATCGAAGGCCAACCGCCGCTGCGTTACCCGCGTGACCCGAGCCTGGACCCGCAGCTGGTATGGCGCGGTAAGGACAAGCAGGATTCGGCAGATCTGCAGGTAGACGCACCGCCGATCTACATCCAGGAAAAGATCGACCCGCGGGTGCTGATCGAGAATCTGCGCCGCACCGCCGATCGTGAAGAAGACGAACCGGAGCTGTCACTGTTCGACTCCTTCGACGGACTGGACGAGCTGTCGCAGTTGGAGTTCTACCAGCACCCCGCCAACTGGTCGAACCGGATGATCCTCGGCGACTCGCTGCAGGTGATGGGATCACTCGCCGAGCGGGAGCTGTTACGCGGCAAGGTGCAGATGGTCTACCTCGACCCGCCCTATGGCATCAAGTTCGGCTCCAACTGGCAGGTGTCAGCCCGCAAACGCGACGTCAAAGACGGCAAGATGGAAGACGCGGCGCGGGAAGCCGAGCAGATCAAGGCCTTTCGTGACACCTGGGAGCTGGGCATCAGTTCGTATCTGTCCTACCTGCGGGACCGGCTGGTAGTGGCGCGGGATCTGCTGACCGAGAGCGGATCTTGTTTCGTGCAGATCGGCGACGAGAACGTGCATTTGGTGCGGTGTGTGCTGGATGAGGTGTTCGGGAGCGAGAATTTCATTAGCCTGATCACCTTCGCGACAACCGCCGGCGCAACGAGTGACTTCCTTGCTGGTACAACCGATTACATCGTTTGGTATGCGAAGGACCGAGATCAAGCGAAGTTTCGACAGGTATACCTTGAAAAGGCTGCCGGTGGCGCTGGGGCGTCGAAATACAACCAGACAGATGACTCCGGACGTCTGTATCGACTCGACAACCTCACAAGCCAAAGCCAAGGCCGTGCAAAGGGCGAAGGTGCCGCATCCTGGTTCCCCGTCGAGGTGGACGGACAGAAGTTTACGCCAACGATGCAGAGCCGATGGAAAACGAATCAGCACGGCATGAGAAGGCTCCAGCTCGCTGGGCGGGTCGCTCGGACTCGCAACACACTTGCGTATGTTCGATACCTCGATGACTTCCCAGCATTCGCAGTGAGCAACTCCTGGACCGACATCGGCGGTGTTCAAAGCCGTGCCGATCCCAAGATCTATGTCGTGCAAACCGCGACACGCACCATCGAACGCTGCATGCTCATGTGCACCGACCCCGGCGACCTGGTCCTCGACCCGACCTGCGGCAGCGGCACAACGGCTTTCGTCGCCGAGCAGTGGGGCCGGCGTTGGATCACGATGGACACCTCCCGGGTGGCCCTGGCACTGGCCCGCCAGCGGCTGATGGGCGCCAAGTTCCCCTACTACCTGATCGCCGACTCCGAAGCGGGCAAGACCAAGGAAGCCGCGGTCAGCGGAAAGCCCGCTCCCCCAGGCCCGGTCACCAACGATATCCGGCACGGCTTCGTCTACGAGCGCGTCCAGCACGTCACACTGAAGTCGATCGCCAACAACCCCGACATCAAAGAGGGCATGTCGCGGGCGGAGATCGACGCGGCCATCAAGCGGCACGCCGACTTCGAGCAGCTCTACGACAAGCCGTACGAGGACACCAAGAAGGTCCGGGTCACCGGCCCGTTCACCGTCGAAAGCCTCTCCCCGCACCGCTCGCTGGCGTTCGCCGGCACCGTCGAGGACGCCAACCGGGAGACGATCAGCGAATCGGTGGCCGCGCAGCAGGCCGACAACCCCACCTTCGAACAATCGATCCTGGACAACCTGGCCAAGGCCGGAATCCAAAACGGCAAGCGCAAGGAACGCATCGAGTTCGCCACCGTGGAGTCCTATGCCGGCGAGTTCATCCAGGCGGTCGGCGAACGCAACGACGCCGGCCGGGTCGGACTGGCGCTAGGACCGCAGTACGGGACGGTCAGCGCGTCGTTCATCAAAAGCGCTGCCAAGGAAGCGATCCGGGCCGGTGACATCGACCTGCTGTGCGTGTTGGGTTTCGCCTTCGACCCGCAGGCAACCGGTGTCACCGAAGATGACGGAGTGACCGTCGAGGCCAGCGACGACGGTTTCGCCAACGTGGCCGGGGAGCGCAAACTCGGCCGCATCCCGGTGCTGCTGGTTCGGATGAACGCCGACCTGCTGATCGGTGCCGAACTCAAGAAGACCGGCGCCGGCAACCTGTTCACCGTCTTCGGCGAACCCGACATCGAGCTGCGCGACACCGATGACGGCCAAGTGATCGTGGAGTTGCGTGGGGTCGACGTCTACGACCCCACCACCGGCGAGATCCGCAACAACGACACCGGCCAAATCGCGCTGTGGATGATCGACACCAACTACGACGAGGAATCGTTCTTCGTCCGGCACTGCTACTTCACCGGCGGCAACGACCCATACCGGCGGCTCAAGACCGCGCTGAAAGCCGACATCGATGTTGACGCTTGGGCCAGCCTGCACCGCACCGAATCCCGGCCGTTTGCCAAACCCGACACCGGCAAGATCGCGGTGAAGGTGATCAACGACTACGGCGATGAGGTGATGAAGGTCTTCGGGGTCTGAGCCCGTCCGCCTCGCCCAACACCCAATGACGGCCGTGGCGCGGTAATCAACGGAGGACGGCCCGCCCTCAGACCAAGTGCAGGTGGCCGCTCTCGGGCCGGAAGGGGCTATCGGCGAGGTCGCGGTATCCAGCGACTGCGGCGGCCTGCTGGTCGGTGAATCCTCGGCTCTTGAGTAGCTGTCCGATGTGGGCCGGCAGCCTGGGCTTTTCCTTGGCCAGGAACTCGACTCCCGGTTCGTTGGTCTTCCAGCCGCGGGCATTCATAGCCTTGTAAAACTTGGTGCGCGTCTCACCCGACACCAGGCCCATCCGGTAGGCGCGTTCTAGCAGGGCTTGCATCGAAACGCCCCATTCGCGCTTGAGTTCCAGCAGCTTTCCCAGGTCAAGCTGACGCAGCTCGGTACGAATCTCGTTGGCCGGCATCAAAAACTCAGCAGCGAACGCGGTGGCTTCGGTCTCCATGTTCTCGGTGGGTCCGTTAGAGTGGAGCACCAAATGGCCAAGCTCGTGAGCGACGGTCAACCGCTTGCGGTCCGGCACGGCGTTGGCATTGATCAGCATCACGGGGTGGTCACCGACCCACTGTGACAACCCATCGATGCGCTGGGTGCCGAAGTCCTCTTCGAACACCAGGCATCCGGCGGCCTCGATCCATCGGGTGAGGTTGACGACCGGCCCCATCGGCATCCGCCACTGCGCACGCACCATCCGAGCAGCATCCTCGGCAGGGGTGAATTCTCCGTCGAACGCGGGAACATGTTGTTCGCTTGCCATCGACACCTCTTCGAAAAGAAATGACGCATGTACCCGCAGCAGATTCAACCGCGCCTCCAGCTGCCGCCACGCCGAGGCTTTGGTGGTTTTTTGGCGCCGCATGTGCGCTTCGACGCCCAACGCGCCGCGGAACTTGTTGCCGTGCGCGAGAAGTCCCTCGGTCACCCCGAGAACACCGGCCAGCTTGGCCAGCATGTCCTCGTCTGGGTCGCGGTCGCCCGATTCATACCTGTTGATTGCGGGCTGGGTGAGGCCCACCAGGTCGGCCAGCTCGGTCTGGGTGAGTCCTCGCGCTTTGCGTGCGATCGCGAGCACGTCTCCCAGGCGGTTCATTGCTCCCCCGATGCTCCTGGCTCGTCACCCTCGTGGTCGAGGTCCCCGAAGTCGAGGGTCGGCAGCGTCGGCTCGATCGGGATCCACGTGACCTTGACGGCCTCGGCTGGCTCATCCAGCTCGACGGCCCAGATGACGTTATCCCTACCGTCACGCAGCGATAGGACCGGTGCACCGATCTCGCGGGTATCGCGGTCCCACCGATACCCCACCCCCATGCGGATCTCGTCGAGTCCCGGAAAGGCGTACTGGCTGCCCTGCTGCCAGAACTCGATTGCGGTCCGAGTCGGGTAGGTGCTGATCGTGTCACCGGTGTGGTGCCGCTTGACCCGAAGCCGAAGGTGCGTGCCGACCGCGATCTCGCGGGTGGGACCGAACTCGATGATTTCGGTGTTCGGGTCGCTTTCGATGACGGCGATCAACCGCGCCCAGATCCGGTCGTGGATGAGGTTGGAAAGACAACGACTGTGCATGGCCGGAAACCAACCGGGCCGCCACTCGCGCATATCCGCGATGTCGCCGCGTGCGCCTCTGACAGCGCCGACCAGAGCATCCAGGAACTTATCTCCGAGTTCCGCCATGACTTCGCCATCAAGCGGATAAAGTCGTGAAAACATACCAGAAAATATACCAGCCGCTGCTGACAATCGACTGGTTTTGCAGGCACGACAAGTTAGCGCGGAGGTCCACTAGCAGTGCGCTGCCATGACACGCGGACCTACGGCCGCGGGCCGCAGTCGGATCTGTTGCCCGATCACTCCGCTGCTCGGACGCCGTAGTCCAGCCCGGACCGTGTGCTGGTGGTGGTGCTGCCCGGCTACCGGCCGTCGAACCGGGACTGGTCGTGGACAAGAAGCTGACGAATGGGTGGCGACCACGTACGTGAAGTGAGCGGGGTCAAATTCCCGGTGACGAAGCTGAGCGCGTCGCTCGACATGGTGAGTTAGAGGTTCTAGCCCTGCTGGCGTGCGGTCGTCGGCTTCTGTCGGACCGAGATCGTACGTTGAGCAGATGCAAATAACAGGTGCTTTCCTCGCCGAACATGCCGAAGTTGTCGACAACAAGCTCAATGTGATCGGCGGTGTGCTCGATTGGATCGCGGTTCCCCGCGCGGGGCAGTTCAACGACGCGGGTGACATGCTCATGGGGTTCGGACATCTCATCACGTTGATGCAGGCTGGGCCGGACGACCACCAGAAGCCGTATCGGATGATCACCGAGGTGGTCGACGGCAGTGGCGTCCCACGCGTAGTCGGCGACGAGACAATCTCAATCGATGCCCATTCAGGCGAGAACCGGTTTTGGATAACTCATATCGGCATCGCGGAGGAGATAGGTGGCCGGAGGACCCTGATTCAGACGATCGAGGGCGGCGGCTCTATCGCGATCCCGTTTGAAGTGCGAGTAGTCGACTGAAGCCTCGCGGCTCAGAGTTCATCGCACCGCTCCGGCAGCCGGCTTGCGGAGTCCTCGAGCACACTGGAGTGGTGAACATGGATGCCAAGGGTTACGAGATCGACCCGGCTGACGACATCGATCTTGACCAGGAGGTCGTCTACCTCGCCAACGGGGAACGGATGACCAACGCCAAGGCGCAGGAGATGGCCGGGGCCGCGGAAATCCGCGTCCCCCGAACTTGATCATCAAGCGCCACGAGGACCAGGCCCTGGACGCGTGAACGGGTACCGCGGCCGGCCCTGTGGATAACGGGAGTCGGCCGCACCCCCCGGCGTGACAGGGTCGGTCTGTGAGCAGGGTTGAGTCCGAGACACCCGCCTACACGCTGGACCCGGCGCGACCGGTGTTGCTGCGTCCGGACGGGGCGGTGCAGGTCGGCTGGGATCCGCAGCGGGCCGTCCTGGTGCAGCCGCCACCTGGCCTGAGCGCTACCGGGCTGGCCGCCGTGCTGCGCTGCATGCAGACCCCCGCCACCGCTGCCGAGCTGCGGATCGAGGCCGCCCGGCACGGCCCGGTGGACGGTGCGGAGCTCGACAGCCTGCTGGGGGCGCTGCTCGAGGCACGCGTCGCCGTCATCCGCGGCCCGCGCCGGCCGCACCGGGCGGTGTCGCTGCGGGTGCACGGCCGCGGGCCACTGTCGGATCTACTGGTCGAGTCACTGCGCTGCTCGGGCGCCGTCGTCCGGCGCAGCAGCCACCCACACGCCGAGGTGAGCACCGCCGGCACGGATCTGGTAGTGCTGACCGACTATCTGGTCACCGATCCGCGGCTGGTGCGCGAGCTGCACGCCGAGCGGGTGCCGCACCTGCCGGTGCGAGTGCGCGACGGCACCGGAGTGGTCGGCCCGCTCGTGCTTCCCGGCAAGACCAGCTGCCTGGGATGTGCCGATCTGCACCGGCGCGATCGCGACGCCTCCTGGCCGGCGGTGGCCGCCCAGCTGCGCGACACCGTCGCCCACACCGACCGCGCGACGGTGCTGGCGACGGTGGCCCTGGCGCTGAGCCAGGTCGACAAGGTGATCGCGGCGGTGCGCGGGACGGCCACCGATCGGGGCCTGGCTCCCCCGCCGACGCTCAACGCCACCCTCGAACTGGATCTGGCCACCGGGTCGATCATGACCCGGCGCTGGGAGCGCCACCCGCTGTGCGACTGCTGACCGCACGCCGTGTACCGGCGATTTCGCACGCGGTGACCAGCGCCACAACGACATCATGGATGATGGACAGGTGTCAGAGATCAAGCGCGGGAGTGCGGCGCGCAATGCGAAGCTGGCCAGTCTGCCCGTCGGTTTCGCCGGCCGGGCCGCTCTCGGTCTCGGGAAGCGGCTGACCGGCAAGTCGAAGGACGAGGTCACCGCCGAGCTCATGGAGAAGGCGGCCAACCAGTTGTTCACCGTCCTGGGTGAACTCAAGGGCGGCGCGATGAAGGTCGGGCAGGCGCTGTCGGTGATGGAGGCGGCCATCCCCGAGGAATTCGGCGAGCCCTACCGGGAGGCGCTGACCAAGCTGCAAAAGGACGCCCCACCGCTGCCCGCGGACAAGGTACACCGGGTGCTCGACGCCCAGCTGGGCACCAAGTGGCGGGAACGGTTCTCCTCGTTCGACGACACCCCCATCGCCTCGGCCAGCATCGGCCAGGTGCACAAGGCCGTGTGGGGCGACGGCCGCCAGGTGGCGGTCAAGATCCAGTACCCCGGTGCCGACCAGGCACTGCGCGCCGACTTGAAGACCATTCGGCGGTTGACCGGCGTCTTCAAGCAGCTGGCGCCCGGTGTCGATGTCCAAGGTGTCGTCGATGAGCTGATCGAGCGCACCGAGATGGAGCTGGACTACCGGCTGGAAGCCGACAACCAGCGGATCTTCGCCAAGGCCTACGCGGGCCACCCGCACTTTCTCATCCCGAACGTGGTGGCCAGCGCCCCCAAGGCGGTGATCCAGGAGTGGATCGACGGCGTCGGGATGGCCGAGATCATCCGCAACGGCACCGTCGAGCAACGTGACCTGATGGGCACCCGGCTGGCCGAGTTCACCTGGGACGCCGCGCGCCGGCTGGAGCTCATCCACGGCGACGCCCACCCGGGCAACTTCATGCTGCTCCCGGACGGCCGGATGGGCGTGATCGACTTCGGCGCGGTGGCGCCGATGCCCGGCGGCTTCCCCCCGGAGCTGGGCGCCGCGGTGCGCTACGCCCGGGACAACGACTACGACCAGGTCATCGCGACGATGCGCAAAGGCGGCTTCATCCAGAAGGGCCAGGAGGTCTCGGTACGCGAGATCGACGAGATGCTGCGCCAGTACGTCGAGCCGGTGGAGGTCGAGGTGTTCCATTACAGCCGCAAATGGCTGATGCGCATGGCCGGCAAGCAGCTGGAACGCCCCGTCGAGCAACTCAAGACCGCCCGTCAGCTGGATCTGCCGCCGAAGCTGGCGATGCCGATGCGGGTGCTGGCCTCCACCACGGCGATCATGTGCCAGCTCGACGCGCACGTGCCGATCAAGCGGCTCTCCGAGGAATTGGTGCCCGGATTCACCGATCCCGACGCCGTAGCGGTCGGACCCTAGGCACTCAGGCGGCCACCGGCTCCTTGCGCGGGCGCCCGCGCTGGCGTTTGCGACCGATGACGGTGCCGCGGTCGAGGATCTCGCCGCCCCACACCCCCCAGGGTTCGGCGCGCTGCAGTGCCAGCGCCAGGCACTGCCGGCGGATCGGGCAGCCGGCACAGAGCGCTTTGGCCCGCTCCAGGTCCGCGGGGTCGTCGGCGAACCACAGGTCGGGATCACGATTGCACGGAAGCTCGGGTCGGTTCTTCATCATCGCTGGTCACCTGTTCTGGGAATAACGCAAAAAATATGGCCACGGATCCTGGTCTGGGTCCGTGGCCATCGGGCGGCTTGAGCTGATGCGTTAGACAAAACCCCGATGCACGGACACGCCGGCAGCGGCATGCGCCGCCGCAGCAGCCGCATGTACGCCGATCGTGTTCGGGGTGTTCATGGTTAGGCAGGTTAACGGTTGCCGCCCGGGATGCACAACCGAATTTCTGACCTGCGTGTTCAGTCCCGGTTGCGGACCAGCTCGAGCACGTCGGAACCGAACTGTTCGAGCTTGCGCGCACCGATGCCCGGAATGGCCACCAGAGCGGCCTCGTCGACGGGCAGCATCTCAGCGATCGCGGTCAGCGTGTTGTCCGAAAAAACTATGTAGGCAGGCACTTTCAGCTCCGTGGCGGTGCGCAGTCGCCAATCTTTGAGCGCCACCAGCAGCTCGGTGTCGACGTCGGCCGCACAGGTCTCACACCGGCTCAGCATGATGGCCGCCGGTGTGCTCAGCGTCTTGTTGCAGACCCGGCAGTGCTTCGGAGCGCCGCGGGTTCGGCGCCGGGCCGGTGTCGCCGCAGCATCGGCCTGCGGCGCGATCCCGCTGAGGAACCGCGACGGTTTGCGCGACGCCCGCCCGCCCGGGGCGCGCGCCAGCGCCCAGCTCAACGCCAGATGCACCCGGGCGCGGGTGACGCCGACGTAGAGCAGCCGGCGTTCCTCCTCGACGGCCTCGCTGTCCGGGCCGTGCGCCAGGGCATGCGAGATGGGCAGGGTGCCGTCGGCCAGGCCCACCAAAAACACCGCGTCCCACTCCAGCCCCTTGGCGGCGTGCAGCGAGGCCAGCGTGACGCCCTGCACCGTCGGCGGGTGGCGAGAGTCGGCACGCATCCGCAGTTCGGCCAGCAAGCCGGGCAAATCCAGGTCGGGGCGCTGTGCCACTTCGTCGTCGACCAGTTCGGCCAACGCGCCCAGCGCCTCCCAGCGTTCCCGGGCCTTGGTCCCGCTCGGCGGTTCGGCCGTCAGCCCGAGCGGTTCGAGAACCTGGCGCACGACGTCAGGTAGCGGCCCGTCGGCGCCACGCTCTGCTGCGCGCCGCAGCGCCACCAGCGCCTGGCGGATCTCCTGGCGGGTGAAAAAGCCCTCTCCCCCGCGGACCTGGTAGGCGATTCCGGCCTCGGTCAGGGCCTCCTCGTAGACCTCCGACTGCGCGTTGATCCGGTAGAGCACGGCGATCTCGGCCGGCGCGGTGCCGCCCTCGATCAGCCGGGCGATCGACTTGGCCGCCGCGGCGGCCTCGGCGACCTCGTCGGGGTACTCCCGAAAGGTCGGTGCCGGGCCGGGATCGCGCTGACCGATCAGTTTGAGTTTGCTGCCGGCCACCCGTCCGCGGGCCGCGGCGATCACCCGGTTGGCCAGCGACACCACCTCCGGGGTGGAGCGGTAGTCGCGTTCCAGGCGCACCAGGGCGGCCTCGGGGAACCGGCGGGTGAAGTCGAGCAGGTAGCGCGGCGAGGCGCCGGTGAACGAGTAGATGGTCTGGTTGGCGTCACCGACCACGGTCAGGTCGTCACGCTGGCCCAGCCAGGCCGACAGCACCCGCTGCTGCAGGGGGGTGACGTCCTGGTATTCGTCGACCACGAAGCAGCGGTAACGGTCCCGGAATTCGGCGGCCACGGCCGCGTCGTTCTCGATCGCGGCGGCGGTGTGCAACAGCAGGTCGTCGAAGTCGAGCATGGCCACTTCGCCGCGGGCCTTCAGCGCCTCGTAGCCGGCGTAGACGTCGGCGAGCTTGGTGGCCTCGATCGGGGTGTCCCGCCCGGCGGCCGCCACCGCCTCCGGGTACTGCTCCGGCCCGATCAGGGAGGCCTTGGCCCACTCGATCTCGCCGGCCACGTCGCGCACGTCGTCGTTGGAGAGGCGCAGCCCGGCGTGGCCGGCGGCCCGGGCGACCACCCCGAACTTGCGGTCCAGCAGTTCCCAGGCGGTGTCGCCGACCACCCGCGGCCAGAAGTAGCGCAGCTGCCGGCGCGCGGCGGCGTGGAACGTCAGCGCCTGCACCGCGCCGACGCCGGCCGGGTTGCCGGCGGCCGAGCCCAGGGCACGCAGCCGCGAGCGCATCTCACCGGCGGCACGCTGGGTGAACGTCACCGCCAGCACCTGTCCGGGCGCGACGTGACCGGCCGCAACCAGTTGGGCGATCCGGTGGGTGATGGTGCGGGTTTTGCCGGTCCCGGCACCGGCCAGCACGCACACCGGCCCCCGCGGCGCCAGGACGGCGGCGCGCTGCTCGTCGTCCAAGCCGGCGATCAGCGCATCCATGGCGTCCATCTTGACAGGGACCTCCGACGCCCGGCCGCGAGCGGCCCGCCATCCTCAGCGACTAGCTTTGAGAGCTATGACTGTTAGCGATCCGCCGCTCATCATGTACACCACGCAATGGTGCGGTTACTGCCGCCAGCTCAAGAAGGCCCTGGAGAAGTTCGAGATCGGCTACGACGAGATCGATATCGAGCAGGATCCCACCGCCGCCAAGTTCGTCGAGGAAGCCAACGGCGGCAACCGCACGGTGCCGACGCTGCGCTTCGCCGACGGCTCGACGCTGACCAACCCGACCGGCCGCGAGGTCAAGGCGAAACTGGATCGGCTCAGCAGCTGATCGCCTCCGCGGGATCAGCCGACCCAGGACTCGATGATCGTCCGGGCGATCGAGATCGACCCGGGCAGCAGCAGTTTCGCCTCCGCCGAGCCGCCGCTCCAGGCCCCGGCGTCTAACGCGGCGCGCACTTCGTCGCGGGTGAACCAGTTCGCCTCGGTGATCTCGCCGTCGCTGAACACGAACTCCTGCCCCGGGTCGGCGACCGCGTGGAAGCCCACCATCAGCGAGCGTGGGAACGGCCAGGGCTGGCTGCCCAAGTAACTGACGTCGCGCACCGCCAGCCCGACCTCCTCGTGGACCTCCCGGACCACACAGGCCTCGAACGACTCGCCGGCCTCGACGAACCCGGCCAGCAGCGAGAACATCCGCACCGGCCAATTGTGCTGGCGGGCCAGCACCACCCGGTCGGCGCCGTCGTGCACCAGGCAGATCACCGCCGGATCGATCCGGGGGAACTCCTCGGCGCCGGTGACGGGATTGACCCGCGCCCACCCGCCGCGCACCGGTTTGGTCGGTGTGCCGTCGACGGCGGAAAACCGGGCGCTCTCATGCCAATTCAGCAAGGCGATGGCCGAGGACACCAGCTGCGCGCTGGTGTCGTCGAAGACGTCTCCGATGGCCCGCAGGTCCAGCACCGAAACGTCGCCGTCGGGCGGCGCCTGCAGCGCACCACGGAGCGCCCAGACGTGCCGGCCGTCTTCGAGGCGGCCCAGGAACACCGCGTCGGGTGGGGGCATGTCGCCGAGTTCGCCGGCGTCGTGCAACACCACCCGGCCGTCGGCGACCAGCACCTGGTTGCGGGGATCGACCCGCAGCAGTGCGGCGGCCCGCCAGCCGGCGACGGCCGCGTCGGTGTCGGTGCGCAACTGGTCGGCCCGGTCGGCGCCGATCCGCGACAGCAGGGGCACCTGGCGCAGCTGGAAGCTCACTGGTTGCCCACCGTACGGACGTAGAGCAGCCGGTCACCGGTCTCGATCGCATCGACTTCCGGTGCGTCCAGCCGCAGCAGCTGCCCGTCGCGGACGACGGCGAGCACGATTTCGGTGAGATGCTTCGCCGAGGCGCCGACCTCTTTCTGCTCCACCTCCCGCTCGGCGATGGCGTAGCCGGCGTCGGGGGTGAGCAGATCCTCGATGATCTCCACCACGTTGGGCGTGGTGGTGGCGATGCCGAGCAGCCGCCCGGCGGTCTCCGAGGACACCACCACCGAGTTGGCGCCGGACTGCTCGAGCAGGTGCTGGTTCTCGGCTTCCCGGATGGCCGCCACGATGGTGGCCTCGGGGGCGATCTCGCGGGCGGTCAGGGTCACCAGTGCCGCGTTGGCGTCGTCGCCGGTGGCGACCACGATCGCCGCTGCGCGCTGGGCACTGGCCAGCCGCAGCACGTCCGACCTGGTCGCGTCGCCGTCTACCGTCACGAAGCCGGCGCTCTTCGCCCGTTCCAGCACAGCCCGGTCGCTGTCCACCACGACGATGTCGCTCGGGGTGGTCTCGTCGTCGCCGAGCATCGCGGCGATCGCGGTTTTGCCCTTGGTGCCGTATCCGATGACGATGGTGTGGTCTCGCACTCTTTTCCTCCAACGCTGAATGCGGAATGCCTGCTGAGAAGTCTCGGTGAACGCCTCCACGGTCGTCCCGACCAACAGGATCAGGAAGGCGATCCGCAGCGGGGTGATGATCGCGACGTTGATCAGGCGGGAGAACTCGGTGACGGGCGTGATATCGCCGTACCCGGTGGTCGACAGTGTCACCGCCGAGTAATAGAGGCAGTCCAAAAAGGTCAGCCGGTCGCCCTGCACATCCTGGTAGCCGTCCCGGTCGATGTAGACGAAGATCGTGGACACCAGCAGGGCCACCAGCGCGATCAGGGAGCGCCGGTAGACGGTGCGGCCGGGACTGGACTGTCCCTGGGGGATGCGCAGGACGCCGACGAGCGCGTGACTGGGTTGGGCGGTCAGCGCCTCGTCGAGACGACGCAGCCGTCGCCAGCTAGCTCCTGCCACGACGGGCGGTCATCGGTCAGCCTGACGCACGGACCCACTGTAACCACACCGGTCGTCAACCGTTGAGCAGCGCGGTCAGCTCGGCGAGCTCGGGCAGTTCGTCGGGGACGACGGTGGTGCGGGTGCGCACGTAGTGGAACGCGGCCCGCACCTTCGATTCCGGGCAGCCGCTCAGCGCGGCCCACGCCAGCCGGTACACCCCGAGCTGAACCGTGGCGTGCCGCTGCGCCTCCGGCCCGGCCGGGGCCGCACCGGTCTTCCAGTCCACCACGGTGACGCCGCCGTCCGGCTCGGCGAAGACCGCGTCGATCCGCCCGCGCACCAGGGTGTGCCCGACGGCCATCTCGAAGGGCACCTCCACGGCGACCGGTGAGCGGGCCGCCCACGGCGAGGCCAAAAACGCCTCCTGCAGGCCGGCGAGCTCCTGCGCGTCGGCCCTGGCGGTGTCGGCGTCGGCAGCGCCCGGTAGATCGTCGAGCTCGAAGAGCCGCTCGGCACCGTAGAGCCGTTGCACCCAGTCGTGGAAAGCGGTGCCCAGCAACGCATGCGGGTCCGGGCGGGTCGGGAGCCGGCGGGTCAGCCGCTGCGCCGCGCCGGCCGGGTCGCGGCTCAGCTCGACCAGATTGCTCACCGAGACCTGGCCGGGCAGCGTTCGGTCCGGTTGTGCGGCCGCCAGGGCCCGCTCGGCCAGCAGCGCATCGACGTCGGCGGCCCACGGGCTGTCGGCCGACGCCGCGGAGTCCCCGGCCATCGCGGCGGCGACCAGTGCGGCTCCGGCTACCACGGAGTCGCGGCGCGAGCCGAGCGGGTCCGTCGGCCAAACGGCTTCTGCGGCGTTGTCGCACAGCGGGTTTGGCTCGCCGTCGGCCGGCGCCGGCGCCCAGTGTTCGATGACTCCGGCGCCGGACTCCTCGATGACCGCCTTGAGTTCGGTCAGGAAGTCCGACGGCCCACGCGGCTTGGTCTCACCGACTCCCCAGTGGTGACCGGAGACCAACAGGGTCTCCTCGGCGCGGGTGACCGCGACGTAGAGCAGCCGGCGCTCTTCGTCGACCCGGCGCTGGTCCAGCCGGCGCTGGTGCTCGGAAATGGCGTCGGACAGCTGCTTTCGATTGGTGACCGCGCCGGTGTCGAGCACCGGGACACCGTGGGCGCCGGGTTTATGCGGCGGTCCCAGCTTCGACTCTCCTACGTCGAGCCTCGCTGAACCGCCGGGTTCATGCGGCGGTCCCAGCTTCGACTCTCCTACGTCGAGCCTCGCTGAACCGCCGGGTTCATGCGGCGGTCCCAGCTTCGGCTCTCCTACGTCGAGCCTCGCTGAACCGCCGGGCTCGGCGCGGTCACCGCGCAGCAGGGGCGGCAACTCGGCGGCATCGGAGAGCCAGTTGCGCCGCGAGGCGGTCGACGGGAACACCCGCGCCACCAGGTGCGGTACCGCCACCACCTGCCATTCCAGTCCTTTGGCGGCGTGCACGGTGAGGACCTGAACCCGGTCAGCGGCGACCACCGGAGTGGCCGGCGCCAACCCGTTCTCCACCACGGCGGCCGCATCCAGGTACGCCAGCAGACCCGGCAGGGTTGCCGGGCCGCCGACGCCCTCCACATAGCCGGCGACCACGTCGGCGAACGCGTCGAGCTGTTCGGTGCCCAACGCGGCGGCCACCGGCTGCGCGGCGAGCACCTCACAGTCCAGGCCCAGCACCCGGCGCACCTCGGCCACCAGGTCGGGCAGCGGATGCCACAGGTGGCCGCGCAGCGCGCTCAGCTCCTCGGCCAGTGCGGCGATACGCCGGTACCCGGTGGCCGAATAGCGCTCCGCTGGCCCGGGGTCGGCCAGCGCGTCGGCCAGGCATGCGGTGTCGGAATCGGGTCCGGCCTGCGCGGCGATCTCGGCGGCCGAGACCGGCTCGGTGGCGTGGTCGGGGCGGACCAGCTCGGCGGCGCGCCGCCACAGCGCGGCCAGGTCGGCGGCGCCGAGCCGCCACCGCGCACCGGTCAGCACCCGGATCGCCGCGGCCCCGGCCGTCGGCTCGGAAACCAGCCGCAGCATCGCCACCAGGTCGGCGACCTCGGGCACCGACAGCAGCCCGGCCAGCCCGACCACCTCCACCGGGACGCCCCGGGCCCGGATCGCCTCGGCGAACGGCGCGGCGTCGGCGTTGCGCCGCACCAGCACCGCCGCAGTGGGCGGAGCGACACCCTCAGCCTCGGCCTGGCGGTAGCGGCGCTGCAGCGCCTCGGCGACCCACTGGTGTTCGGCGGTCAGGTCGGGCAGCAGCGCGAGCCGCACCTCGCCCGGTGCCGCATCCGGACGCGCCCGCAGCGTGTGCACGGTGACCGAGCGCCGCCGCGCCTCCGCGGAGACCTCGTTGGCCACGTGCAGCACCTCCGGCGGGTTGCGCCAGCTGGTCCGCAGCTCCAAGGTGGGAGCCGGGGTGCCGTCGGAGAGCGGGAAGTCGGTGGCAAAGCGCGGCAAGTTGGTGGCCGAGGCGCCGCGCCAGCCGTAGATCGACTGGATCGGGTCGCCGACTGCGGTCAGCGCGAGGCCGTCGTCGGATCCCCCGCCGAACAGTGCCGACAACGCGATGCGCTGGGCATGCCCGGTGTCCTGGTATTCATCGAGCAGCACCACCCGGTAGGTGGCGCGCAGCCGGGCGCCGACGGACTCGTCGGCCTGCGCGAGCCGCGCGGCGGTGGCCATCTGCGTGCCGAAGTCCATCACCCGCTCCGCGCGCATCCGCTGATGCAGGGCGTCGATAAGCGGTACCAGCTGCGCACGTTCGGTCTGGGTGTCGAGCATCTTGAGCAACGTCTGGTTGGGTTCGGCGCGCTGACGTGGTCCCGGCGGCAGGGTGTGGACCAGGCGCTCCAACTCCAGGTGGGTGTCTCGCAGCGCCTCGGTGTCCACCAGGTGTTCGGCCAGCTGCCCGGCCAGGCGCAACACCATCGAGGTGATCGCGGCCGGATCCCGGTCGGTGCGCAGCTCGCCGGGGTAACCGCTGACCACCTCGAACGCCAGCTGCCACAACCCGGTCTCGGTGAGCAGCCGGGTGTCGGGCTCGATGCCCAGCAGCAACCCGTGCTCACGCAGCAGCGCGCCGGCGAACGCGTGGTAGGTGCTCACCACCGGAGCCGATGCCGCTGAACCGCCGGGTTCATACGGCGGTCCCAGCTTCGCCTCTCCTCCGTCGAGCCTCGCTGAACCGCCGGGTTCGGCAGCCAGCAGGCCGGCGCCGGCCAGCCGGGCCAACCGGGAGCGCACCCGGCGCAGCAGTTGGCCGGCGGCCTTGCGGGTGAACGTCAGCCCCAGCACCTGGCCCGGGTCGGCGTAGCCGTTGGCGACCAGCCAAACCACCCGGGCGGCCATCGTCTCGGTTTTGCCGGCGCCGGCTCCGGCGATCACCACCAGCGGGCCCGGCGGCGCGGCGATGACCGCGGCCTGTTCCGCGGTGGGCTGGTGCAAGCCGAGCGCCTCAGCCAGCTCAGCCGGGCTGTAACGCGGGTTCATGCGCCGCTCCGCGTGTGGGCCGGGCAGATCGGCTGGATCGGGCAGTGCCGGCAACCGTCGTTGACTCGGGCGGTGAACCGCGGCCCGGCGGTGGCCGCGGCCGCCTGCGCGATCCGCTCGCGCCACTGGCCGCCGGTTTCGGCGGTGAGCGGGTCTTGTTCGCGCTCGGTGGCGCCGCCGGCTCCGGGCTTGGCCGGGTAGACCAGCCGGGCGCCACCGGGTTGCTCACCGGATCCGATCAGGCCGGCTTCCACCGCCAGCTGATAGACGGCCAGCTGCGCGTGTTGTTGCGCGTCGTCCTTGCTGACCGGGGTCTTGGCGGTCTTGACGTCGACGACCACCAGCCGTCCGGCGGCGTCACGTTCGATCCGGTCGATCCGACCGCGGAGCCGCACCCCGTCCCCGGCGTCGATCACCCCGTCGAAGGCGACCTCGGTGCCGACCTCGGTGAGCTCACCCCGGGTCTGTGCCCGCCACGCCAGGAACGTCTCGATCACGGCGCGGTGCCGCTGGAGTTCGTTGGCCGAGTACCACGCCGACTCGAACGGCAGCTGCTGCCAGGCCCGGTCCAACTCGGCCAGCAATTCCGCTGCGGTGACGGCCGATTCGGCGACCAGGGCGTGCATCACCGACCCGATCGTCGAGCGCAGGTCACGGCCGTCGGACCCGCCGTGGCGCTCGGCCAGCCAGCGCAGCGGGCAGTCCAGCAGGCTCTGCAACGCCGAGGGCGACAGCGTGACGCCCCGCCCATCCTCGGCGCGCCACAGCGGTTCCTCGGTGCTCACCGGCGCGGCGCCGTGCCAGCCGGCCGGGTCGGCACCGGGCACCCCGGCAGCCGCCAGCCGCGCCAGTTGCGTTGCGGCGTCGGCACGTTCAGAATCGCTCAGCTCTGCTTCCGGCGCGCAGACCACAGCGCGTAGTCGGCCCACCAGCCCGGCCGCCGAGAGCACCGACGGGGCCACGACCGGCGGTGCCGGCGTCCGGGCGTCATCGGGCGTGGCGCAGGCCGCGAGTTCGGTGACGAACTCCGACGGGATCTGCTCCTCGGCGCTGCCGTCCCCTTCCCCGTCGACGGCGGTGATCATCACCCGGCGACGCGCCCGGCCGATGGCCGCCACCAGCAGCCGCCGTTCCTCGGCCAGCAGTGGTGCGCGGGCCGAGACTTCGTCACCGAGGCCGTGCAGGGTGTCCAGCAGCCGCTGGGTGCCCAGTACGCCGCCACGCGGAACGGTGTTGGGCCACAGTCCTTCCTGCACACCGGCGATGACGACCAGATCCCACTCGCGGCCCAGGGCGGCATGCGCGCTGAGCACAGCGACCGCATCGACGCCGGCCGCGGGTTCGGCGCGAGGCATCACCAGTTGCATGGCCCTGACATGGTCGACGAGCCCGGCCAGGGTCGCGCCGGCGGTGCGCGCGGTGTACTGCTCGGCGAGATCGAACAGCGCGGTCACCGCGTCCAGGTCCCGGCCGGCTTGGGCGCCGGCCGTCCCGCCGCGCTCGGTCGCCGACAACCAGCGTTGCTGCAGCCCGGACCGATTCCAGGCCTGCCACAGCGTGTAGTGCGGGTCCCGGCCGTCGGCGTGGCTGCGGGCCGCGGCCTGCAGCACCGCGCGCACCCGCCGCAGCGGGCGCGCATGAGCGGCCGGCAGCTGGCCGGAGTCACCGGACAGCACCGCCGCCAACCGGTCGCCGGAATCTGCTTCCCGCGAGCCGCCTCGGCGCAGGATGCGCTGCAACTGACGCAGCGAGATCGGATCCATGCGCCCGATCGGGCCGGTGAGCAGGTCCTGTGCCCGACGGCCGTCGACGCCGTCGACGGCGCACTCCAGCACGCCCAGCAGGGCGGCCACCGCCGGCTGATCGGCCAGGAGGCCGCCGGGTGCGGGCAGGGTCACCGGAATGCCGGCGGCGGCCAGGGTGCGGGGCAACCGGGTCGCCGCGCGCGGCACCGAGCGGACGATCACCGCCATCTGCGACCACGGCACGCCGTCGACCAGGTGGGCGCGCCGCAGCGTGTCGGCGATCAACGCGGCCTCGGCATGACCGGAGGCCGCGGTGCGCACGGCGACCGAGCCGGCGTCGGGCCCGGTGCCCTCGAGGCGGCGGGCGGGGCCGGGCCCGGGCAGCCGTGCGGCGATGGCGTTGATGGCGTTAGCCACCGCCGGGGCGCAGCGGTGCGAGACCGAGAGCTGCACGGCGGGTGCGTCGTCGGTGAGCAGGGCGGCGGGCTCAGCACCGCGGAAGCCGAACACCGCCTGATCGGGATCGCCGGCGATGACGCTGCGCTGCACGCCGGCGGCGAGCACCCGCACCAGCCGGGCCGCCTGCGGGTCGAGTTGCTGGGCATCGTCGACCAGCAGCAACCGGATCCGGCGGCGTTCCTCGACCAGCAGGTCGGGGTCGGCGGCGAAGGCCTCCAACGCGGCCCCGACCAGTTCCGCAGCACCCATGGCCGGCGTGGTCGCCTGGGGTGCCGCGGTGCCGACCGCAGCGCGAAGCAGCATCACCTGCTCGTACTGCCGGGCGAAGCGACCGGCGGCGGCCCACTCCGGGCGGCGGCACCGCTTGCCGAGCCGGCCCAGCTCGGCCGCGTCGACGCCGCGTTCGGCGCAGCGCGCCATCAAGTCCCGCAGTTCGGTGGCGAAGCCGTCGGTGGCCAGCGCCGCGTGCAACGACGGCGGCCAGGCTGCGGCTCCGTCACCGGCGAGCAGTTCGCGGATGACGCTGTCCTGCTCGGCCCCGGTGACCAGCCGGGGCGGTGCGGCCTCGGCCCGGCGCGCGGCGCGCTGCAGCACCGCGAAGGCGTAGCCGTGCACGGTGCGCACGACGGATTCCCGGATCACCGGCCGGCCGGGCGGGCGGGCCCGCAGCAGCGCCGCCGTCACCGCGGCGCGTGCAGCGGTGCCGATGCGGCCGGGGGTGAGTAGCAGCACCGATTCGGGGTCAAGGCCGTCGGCGACGTGGGCCACCGCCGTGTCGAGCAGCAGGCTGGTCTTACCGGTCCCGGGCCCGCCGAACACCCGCAGGACGCCGCGCCCTGCCGGATCGAGCGCGGCGCGCGCTTCGGCGGCATGCGATCCCCAGTGCTGCGTCATACCGCCATGACAGCACTGCCCTCTGACAAGTCCGGCCGCGGCTGGCACCATCAACGAGTGAATTCCGATCATCTCCTGCACGTGCACCGCTACGGACCGCCCGCACCGGTCCAGATCCTGGCGATCCACGGCCTGACCGGACACGGCCAGCGTTGGCAACACTTGGCCGACGATCATTTGGGGGAATTCAGCGTCGCGGCACCGGATCTGATCGGTCACGGCCGCTCGTCGTGGGCGGCGCCGTGGACCCTCGACGCCAACGTGAGTGCGCTGGCCGCGCTGCTCAAGCGCTCGGCCGATCGGCCAGTCCTGGTGGTCGCGCATTCGTTCGGCTGTGCGGTGGCCCTACAGCTGGCCGCCAGCCATCCGGATCTGGTGGGCGCGCTGGTGCTGCTGGATCCGGCGGTCGGCTTGGACGGCGGCTGGATGGCGCAGATCGCCGACGCGATGCTGGCCTCCCCGGACTATCCCGATGCCGCCGAAGCACGCGCGGAAAAGGAACACGGCTCCTGGGCCGACGTGGCCCCGGCCGTGCTCGACGCCGAAGTCGACGAACACCTCATCACCTTGCCGAGCGGGCGTGTCGGCTGGCGCATCAGCGTCCCGGCGATGATGTCGTACTGGAGCGAGCTGGCCCGCGGCATCGTCCTGCCGGCGCCGGGTACCGCCACCACGCTGGTGCGGGCCACCCGAACCTCACCGCCGTATGTGGGCGAAGAACTCATCACCGCGCTGACCGAACGGCTGGGACCGGATTTCCGGCTGGTGGACCTCGACTGCCAGCACATGGTGCCGCACGCCAGGCCCGGCGAGGTTGCCGAGTTGATCCGCGCCCGGTTGCCCGTGACCTGATGGCTCCGGTGACCGAAGCCCAAGTGGAGGCGGTGCGCGCGCTGGTCGCCGCGATCCCCGCCGGCCGGGTCGCCACCTACGGCGACATCGCCTGCGCAGCAGGGCTTTCCACCCCCCGCATCGTCGGATGGATCATGCGCACAGATTCCGCCGATCTGCCGTGGCATCGGGTAATCCGGGCGTCCGGTCAGCCGGCGCCGCACCTGAGCACCCGGCAGTTGGAACGGCTTCGCGCCGAAGGGATTCTGGCCGCCGACGGCAAGGTGGATCTGCGCACCGCGCGGCACCGGTTCTGACGCTACAGCGCCAAGCGCACCAGCGCCGCGGTGCGCGCCAGGCCCGGGAACGCCTCGGCCGTCGACCGCGGGTGCAGGGCGTGCACCGCGAGCCGGAACATCAACGCGCGCAACAACATTTGCGGCCACTCAGGCAGTGACTCCCAGCGTTCGATGAGTCCGTCGTCGGCCTCACCCCACGACAGGGCGTCCACCACCACCACCCCGGCAGCCCACGACGGCGGGCGCCAGTACGGCGTGATGTCGGTGATCCCGGGCGCCGCGGCGCCGGAGAACAGCACCGTGCCGTAGAGGTCGCCGTGCACCAACTGGCTGGAACCCTTGGTGGGCTTGCGCAAGGTGGCGAGCTGATTGATCAGGTCAATCGAGCGCTGGCCGTCCACCGAGCCCGGGGCCAGCCGGGCGCCGGCCTGCAGCGAGGCGAACGGCCGTTCCTCCCACGCCGCCCGATCGGCGGCAATGAACACGTCGACGTCCGCCCACGGCGCCACCGGCGCCTGGGTGAGGAAACGCGGCCGCTCCAATTTGGCGGTGGCCTCATGCAGCCGAACCGCCGCGGAGACCACCTCGTCGTGACGGGGCTCCGGGCTGCCGGCCACGAAGGTGTCGGCCCGCCAGCCCGACACCACATAGCGTCCGTCGGTGGAGCGCACCGGCCGGGCCAGCCGGATGCCGTCGGCGAACAGCGTCTCGCGCACCTTCGCCGACCACGCGGCCCGGGCGTGGTCGGCCACCATGGACACCACCACTTCCCCGCATTTCCAGCCGTCCTCCCAGCCGGCACCCAGCGGGGTGGGCGCGACGCCGCGAAGGCCGAACGTCGCCAGCACATGCTCAGGCGGCGGCTCGACAGTCACACGGTCAGCCTAAGCGGTCACGGTCAGGGCATCGGGGAGCCTCGCCGCTGGTTCATGCGGCGGTCCCAGCTTGTCAGTACATCACCATGTCGGGTTCCATCTGCTTGGCCCACGCCACAATTCCCCCCTGCAGATGGACCGCGTCGGCGAATCCGGCCTTCTTCAGAGTCGCCAGGGCCGCCGCCGAGCGGACGCCGGTCTTGCAGTACAGCACCGACATCCGATCCTGGGGCAGGGTCGCCAACCCCTCGCCGGAGTTGATCATCGACTGCGGAACCAGCCGGGCCCCCTCGATCCGGTTGATCTCCCATTCCGCCGGTTCGCGCACATCGATCAGCGCCAGCGGCCGCCCGGAGTCCAGCAGCTCCCGCAGCTCGGCCGGCGTGATGGTGGAGCCGTCCGCCGCCTCGGCCGCCTCGTCGGAGACCAGCCCGCAGAACGCCTCGTAGTCGATCAGCTCGGTGATCTTGGGCGTGGAGGGGTCCTTGCGGATCGCGATGGTGCGGTAGCTCATCTCCAGGGCGTCGTAGATCATCAGCCGGCCCAGCAGCGACTCGCCGATCCCGGTGATCAGCTTGATCGCCTCGGTGCCCATCACCGACCCGACGGATGCGCACAGCACCCCCAGCACCCCGCCCTCGGCGCAGGACGGCACCATCCCCGGCGGCGGCGGTTCGGGGTACAGGTCCCGGTAGTTCAGGCCCCGGCCGTTCGGCGCGTCCTCCCAGAACACCGAGATCTGGCCCTCGAAACGGAAGATCGACCCCCACACATAGGGCCGGTGCGCCAGCACCGCGGCGTCGTTGACCAGGTAACGGGTGGCGAAATTGTCGGTGCCGTCCAGGATCAGGTCGTACTGGGAGAACAGCTCGACGGCGTTGTCCGGCGCAAGCCGGACCTGGTGCAGCTGCACCCGGACCAGCGGGTTGATCGCCTTGATCGAATCGCGGGCGCTTTCGGCTTTGGAGCGGCCGACATCGGCGACGCCGTGGATGACCTGGCGCTGCAGGTTGGATTCGTCGACGACGTCGAAGTCGACGATCCCGAGGGTGCCGACGCCGGCGGCCGCCAGGTACAGCAGCGTCGGCGCGCCCAGCCCGCCGGCCCCGATCACCAGCACCCGGGCGTTCTTCAGCCGCTGCTGTCCCTGCACGCCGACGTCCGGGATGATCAGGTGGCGGCTGTAGCGCGTGACTTCATCCTTGGTCAGCTCGCCGGCCGGCTCCACCAGCGGCGGCAGCGAATTCGACACCGACAGCTCTCCTCAAAATCGCATCCACCACCATCACAGCAGTTGATGGGGTCAACGACAAACGGCCCGCGACGCTTCCCGAGCCGGATCTCAAGGAATCGGAGCAGGCCACGGGTTGAACCGGCAGGTCTTGCCGTCGGGCTTGACCCAGTCCGGGTCGAACTTCGCCGCGTCCTCGTTGGAGGTGCCGAACGTCTGCTGCATCATCACCGGGGCCAGGGCGTCCTGCTTCTCGCACGGTTCGTGGTGCTGATAGCCGAGGGCGTGACCGACCTCGTGGTTGATCAGGTACTGCCGGTAGGAGCCGATGTCGCCCTGAAAGGGCACCGCGCCGCGAACCCAGCGGGCCTCGTTGATGAACACCCGCGGTTCCGACCTCGCCCCGTAGGACGGGTTGTAACAGGACGCCTCCAGCGGAATCTCGTAGCCGCAGCCCTCCCGGACCGTCATCGGCGAGGTCAGCGAGATCCGAAAATCGGGATCGACCCCGCTGGTCGCGTCCACCCGGACGAACCCGATCTGAGGCGTGTGCGTCCACCCCTTGGGGTTGCGCAAGGTCTGGTCGACCATCCGGGCGAACGCCTCGTCGCCGCCGAAGGCGGTGGTGTCGATGCCGTTCTCGACCTCGATGGTGTAGGCGAACACCTTCTCGCTGCCCCGGCCGAACACCGATCCGGTGCCGGGAATGATGTGCCACGCCATGTCGCCGGCCTCGGTGAACGGGCCACCGTCGGGGAGCATGCCGGTCGGCAGGTTGACGTCGAATTCGGTGAGTCCCCGCGGTGGCGCACCGATGATCGAGGTGCCGGCCGATCCGATCGTCGGCGGGCCCTGGACCGGCTCGTCGATGTCCGGGGCGCGCACCCCGGTTCCGGTCACGGTCTGGTACACCACCACCACGGTGAGCACCATCAGCACCGGCAGCGCGTAGGCGCGCCAGCCGTAGGTGGACACGAACCTGCCCAGCCAGCTCTGCTTGCGCCACTGCCGGTGGACGTCGCGGTCCGACCGCAGCCGCCCGGCGCCGGCGGCCAGCGGGTCACGTTGCGCGCGCAGGGGTTCGCGGAAACGATCCCGAAGCACCGGGGCTCGACCGCCGCCGTGTTGCCCCGGGTCGTAGGTCACCTTCTCAGGATGACACAAGCACTGCGAGCTGGGACTCTTCGCCGCGCCAGCGGGCGGCGGTGTGGGGCGTACCGAACCCGTCCGCACCGCATTGGTGGATGTCGCTGGCGGAAGTGAAGCGTGCAGCGCGTAGTCTCGCTCTCACGCACCGGCCGCCGGATACCTCTTTCGTCGGCCGCGGAAACCCGGATTGAGGAGTCGATGAGCAAACCGATCGACACGGCCGAGCGGGGCGGCGCCAAGGCGGCCGGCCGCGCCCCGGCCAGCGCCAAGGCGCCGGCGGCCGGCCGTCGGGGCAGTCGGCTTCCCCGCGACGAGCGGCGCGGCCAGCTGCTGATCGCAGCCAGTGAGGTGTTCGTCGACCGCGGCTACCACGCGGCCGGTATGGACGAGATCGCCGAGCGCGCCGGTGTCAGCAAACCGATTCTCTACCAGCACTTTGCGTCGAAACTGGAGCTGTACCTGGCGGTGCTGGCCCGGCACGTGGAGAACCTGGTCTCCGGTGTGCGGCAGGCGTTGCGGACCACCACCGACAACCGCCAGCGGCTGCGCGCGGCGGTGCAGGCGTTCTTCGACTTCATCGAACACGACGGCCAGGGGTATCGGCTGATCTTCGAGAACGACAACGTCGCCGAGCCGCAGGTGGCGGTCCAGGTGCGGGTCGCCACCGAATCCTGCATAGACGCGATCTTCGATCTGGTCAGCCGCGATTCCGGCCTGGACCCGCACCGGGCCCGGGCGGTGGCGGTGGGGCTGGTCGCGGTCAGCGTGGACTGCGCCCGCTACTGGCTGGACAGTGACCGTCCGATCTCCAAGGACGACGCGGTGGACGGAACGGTGGCGTTCGCCTGGGGCGGGTTGTCACACGTGCCGCTCACCCGCTAGATCGATGGCGATGGCCCGCTGCGCCCGGCTTCGCCGCGCTTGCGACCACCGCTAGGCGGAACTGGCCCCGCTCGCGGCGTCGGAACCGATCCCGAACCCGACCCGCCGACTGTCGGCGATGCCGATCTCCACATAGGCGATCTTGGCGGTCTGCACCAGGAACCGACGGCCCTTCTCGTCGGTCAGCGACAGCAGTCCCCCGTTGCCCGGGCCCTGCGCGAGCGCGGTCGCGACCAGTTCCTCGACCTCATCTGGCGTCTGCGCGCTGTTGATGACCAGTTCGCGCGAACTGTCGGTGACCCCGATCTTGACCTCCACGCCGGCCCCTTTCATGTCGCGGTGGGCGTTGTTAAGCAGGCTAGTGGACGGTCCCGGAGTTGGGAGCCACCGGCTGTTCGCCGTCGGCGATACCGGACTGGCGATCGCCCGTTAGGCCAATCCCAGCTCGCGCATGCGCTCGTCGTGGGTGTGCTGGGCCCGTTCGAAGAACCCGGCCAGATGGCCCAGTCCGGCTGCGCCGGAGATCACCAGGTCGACGAGTTCGTCGCGGTCGGCCAGCACGTACTGCGCCTGGGTGATCGCCTCGCCGAGCAAGCGGCGCGACCACAACGCCAGCCGGCTGCGTTGTTTGGCACTGGAGGTGACGGCGCTGCGCACCTCGTCGACGACGAACTGCGAATGCTTGGTCTCGGCGAGCACCGCCCGCACCACGTCGGCCGCCTCGTCGGGCAGGCCGTCGGCGATCGCCAGGTAGAAGTCCGCGGCCATCGCGTCGCCGACGTAGGTCTTGACGAGTGCTTCCAGCCAGGTGCTGGGCATCGTGAGCCGGTGGTAATTGTCAAGGGCTGTAGCGTATTTCGACATCGCCGCCACCACGTCGACACCGCGACTGTCTAGAGCTTGGCGCAGCAACTCGAAGTGACCCATCTCGGCGGCGGCCATGGCCGCCATGGAGATCCGCCCGCGCAGATCCGGTGCCATGCGGGCCTCGTCGGTGAGCCGATAGAACGCCGCCACTTCGCCGTAGGCGAGCACGGCGAAAAGCTCGTTGATGCCGGGATGATCGGCGGACAGTCGCGGCGGCGAAGCCTGGGTCAGCGGGTCGGTCGAGGGAACCGAATTCATCACCACACTGTAGGCGTTCCGCCGGATTGGACCGATGCCCGGCCCGACCAGGTAGTATGACGGGCAGGCAGTGCCGATTCGGCGCTGCCGCGCAATGTGCGTACACGCGGTTGGCCCGCCTCCTCAGCGAGTGCAGGGCCCCCGAATCGGCAAGTCAGGTATCGACCGTCACAGCGTGTGCGCCCCGACCACACCGCGATCGACCTATCTACCGCGCCGACTTCGAAAGGCATCTGCCAGCGCATGACCCCGCTTATCTCCACCACCCGTCCCACCTCTCCCCCCAGCTTCGCCGAATTGGGCGTCCGCGACGAGATCGTCCGCGCCCTCGCCGAGGACGGCATCGAACATGCCTTCGCGATCCAGGAGCTCACGTTGCCGCTGGCCCTGGCCGGCGATGACCTGATCGGCCAGGCCCGCACCGGCATGGGCAAGACCTTCGGCTTCGGCATCCCGCTGCTGCAGCGGGTCAGCACCAGCACCGACCGGCCGCTGACCGGCATTCCGCGGGCGTTGGTCGTGGTGCCGACCCGTGAGCTGTGCATCCAGGTCTCCGGCGACCTGGCCGACGCGGCCAAGTACCTGACAGCCGGGGACCGTCCGCTGTCGGTGCAGGCCATCTACGGCGGCCGGCCCTACGAGCCGCAGATCGAGGCGCTGCAGGCCGGCGCCGACGTGGTGGTCGGTACCCCGGGCCGGCTGCTCGACCTGGCTCAGCAGGGCCACCTGCAGCTCGGCGGCCTCACGGTGCTGGTGCTCGACGAGGCCGACGAAATGCTGGACCTGGGCTTTTTGCCCGACATCGAGCGCATCCTGGCCCGCATCCCCGACGACCGGCAGTCGATGCTGTTCTCGGCGACCATGCCCGGCCCGATCATCACGCTGGCCCGCAGCTTCATGAACCAGCCCACCCACATCCGCGCCGAGGCGCCGCACTCCTCGGCGGTACACGACGCCACCGAGCAGTTCGTCTACCGGGCGCACGCGCTGGACAAGGCGGAGCTGGTCGCCCGGGTGCTGCAGGCCCGCGGCCGCGGCGCCACGATGATCTTCACCCGCACCAAGCGCACCGCGCAGAAGGTGGCCGACGACCTGGGCGAACGCGGTTTCAAGGTGGGCGCGGTGCACGGCGACCTCAACCAGGTGGCCCGGGAGAAGGCCCTCAAGTCGTTCCGCACCGGCGACATCGATGTGCTGGTCGCCACCGACGTGGCCGCCCGGGGCATCGACATCGACGACGTCACGCACGTCATCAACTACCAGTGCCCCGACGATGAGAAGACCTACGTGCACCGCATCGGCCGCACCGGGCGGGCCGGGAAGACCGGTGTCGCGGTGACCCTGGTCGACTGGGATGAGCTGGCCCGCTGGACGCTGATCGACAAGGCGCTGAACCTGTGCTGCCCGGATCCGGCGGAGACCTATTCCAGCTCTCCGCACCTGTTCACCGAGTTGAACATCCCCGCCGAAGCCAGCGGCACCATCGGCAAACCGACCCGGTCGCCGGCCAAGCGGGCCGAGGGCACACCCGGCGAGCGCCGCGAGACGTCCGCCGACCGGCAGCGGGCGCCGCGTAACCCCAACCGGTCGCGGCGGCGTACCCGCGGCGGCCAAGGCGGCGCGGCCGACGCCGCGCCGCAGGCCGCCCGGCCCGGCGATGCCGGCGAGGCCCGGACCGGCGGGTCTTCTGACGACAGCGCGCCACGCCGCCGTCGTCGCCGGCGGCCGAGCAAGGCGGCGGCCGCCGCGAACGGCAACTGAGCCGGGCCGCCGAGATGGTGCGACCGGAGCGCCGCACCCGTGGCGATCTGGTGGCCGCAGCGGTGATCGCGGTCGCGGTCGTCGTCGCCGGGGTGATCGTGTGGTGGACCAGTGACGCCCGCGCCACCGTCAGCCGGCCCGCGACGGACTCGTCGAGCAACCCTCCGTCGGCCGCTATGCTGCCGGCGGCACTGACCCAGCTGTGGACGGCGCCCAGCCCGGTCACCCGGGCGCCGGTGATGGTCTCGGGCACGGTGATCACCGGTGACGGGCCACAGCTGACCGGACGTGAACCTGGCACCGGCAAGGAACGCTGGAGCTATGCCCGCGACGTCGACCTGTGCGCGGTGTCCTGGATCTACCGCTATGCCGTCGCGGTCTATCCGGACTCCCGCGGCTGCGGCCAGGTCAGCACGATCGTCGCCGCGACCGGCCAGCGCGGACCGGCCCGAACCAGTTATGCCGATAAGAGCGTGACCGTCACCTCCGAGGGCAGTGCGGTGCTCTCGGCCGGAAGTACCCGGCTGGAGCTGTGGCGCTCGGACATGGTCCGGACGCTGTCCTACGGCGAGATCGACGCCCGGGTGAAACCGTCGGCTCGCGGCCGCGGCCAGGGCTGCACCCTGGTGTCGGCCGCCTCGGCGTCGTCGGCGGTCTCGGTGCTCGAGGCCTGCCCGGGACAGGACGATCTGCAACTGACCCTGCTGCGCCCCGGAAAGGACGAAGACGAGCCGGAGCGCCAGCATGTGCCCGAGCCCGGGGTGGCCGCCGACTCCGGCGCCCGGGTGCTGGCGGTGACCGACTCCGACTCCGGCACCAATACCGCGGTCTATCTGCCCACGCCGCAGCCCCGGGTGGAGGTGGTCGACCAGACCGGCACCACGATCGCCAAGACGCTGCTGCCGGGCAAACCCACCGCCGCCAGCGCCGCCCTGCAGGTGTCCCGGCCCACCGGGTTGGTGTGCTGGTGGACCGGCGATGCCGTGATGGTGTTCGACGCCGGAACCCTGGCCTACCGCTACACCGTCCCGGCCGCCGGGGCCAGGGTTCCGCTGGGACCGGCGGCACTGATGGCCGATCGGCTGCTGATTCCGGTGACCGGCGGGGTGGGCGTGTTCGACCAGCACTCCGGCGCATTCGAACGCCTCATCCCGGTCAGCCGCCCGCCTGGAGTGGCGGCGGTGTTTCCGGCGGTGTCGGGCCCCACGGTGCTCGAGCAGCGCGGCGACACCGTGGTCGCGCTGGGCTGACGGCGGTGGCTAGATCTCGGGGCTGAAGGTGGGCAGCGTCTTGCCCTTCTTCCAGTAGGTGAGCAACGCTTCGGCCAGCTCCCGATACGCCTGGGCCCCTTTGTTTTTACGGGCCGCGATCACCGACGCGCCCGATGCGCTGGCCTCGGCGAATCGCACGGTGCGCGGGATCGGCGGGCCCAGCACCGCCAGACCGTACCGGTCGGCGATGTCGAGCAACACATCACGGCTGTGGGTGGTGCGCGAGTCGTACAGCGTCGGCAACGCGCCGAGCAGGCGCAGTTTCGGGTTGGTTATCTGCTGGACGTCGGCCACCGTGCGCAGGAATTGGCCGACGCCGCGGTGGGCCAGTGTCTCGCACTGCAACGGCACGATAACCTCGCCGGCGGCGGTGAGCCCGTTGAGGGTGAGCACCCCCAGCGACGGCGGGCAGTCGATGACGGCCACGTCGAACTCGTCATCGAGCTTGGCCAGCGCCCGCGCCAAGGCGTACTCGCGGCCGGCGCGCATCAACAGCATCGCCTCGGCGCCGGCCAGGTCGATGTTGGCCGGCAGCAGCGTCATGCCTTCCTCGGTCGACACCAGTGCGGCGTTGGGTTCGACCTCACCGAGCAGCACCTCATGCACCGACACCGGCAGCTTGTCGGGGTCGTGCCCCAGCGAGAAGGTCAGGCAGCCCTGCGGGTCGAGGTCGACCAGCAGCACCCGCTGACCCAGTTCGGCCATCGCCGCCCCCAGCGACGCCACCGTCGTGGTCTTGGCCACGCCCCCTTTCTGGTTGGCAACCGCCAATATCCGCAGTCGGCTCACAATGCTTCCTCCCTTTGCACCACCGCCATACTGGCACGGCTTGCGGCCCCCGCAGCACCAAACGCGGCTCGGTGTCCGCCGTCGGGCAGAATCGACGGGCGTGAGCATCGAGGAACACCGGTTGCTGCTTCTGCGCCACGGTGAGACCGAGTGGTCGGCAAGCGGGCGGCACACCGGGCGCAGCGATTTGGAGCTGACCGACACCGGCCGGCGCCAGGCGGTCGCCCTCCGCTCGACGCTCGCCAAGCTCCGGCTGGACAACCCGCTGGTGATCTCCAGCCCGCGCAAGCGTGCCCAGGTCACGGCCCAGCTCGCCGGCCTGCACGTCGATGAAATCTCCGACGACATCGCCGAATGGGACTACGGCCGCTACGAGGGACTGACGACCGAGCAGATCAGGGAATCCGAATCGGACTGGCTGATCTGGACGCACGGCAGCGCGGGCGGTGAAACGGTGGCGCAGGTCACCGATCGCGCCGACCGGGTGGTCGCGTTGGCGCTGCGGCAGCTGGCCGCGCGCGACGTGGTCTTCGTCGGCCACGGTCACTTCTCCCGGGCGGTGATCACCCGCTGGCTCGAGCTGCCGTTGGCCGACGGTGCGCGTTTCGGGATGACCGCGGCGTCGATGGCCGTCTGCGGATTCGAGCACGGCGTGCGCCAGCTCACCGCGCTCGGGCTGACCGGGCCGGGAGTCTGAGGATTTTGACGACACCGTCGTTCGTGCTGTCCGGACCGACCGGAACGCTGGTGGCCGAGGGGGCGGCGACCGGTTTCTGTGATGTCAGCGCCGCGCAGGCCGCGCTGACGTCCGGTCAAGCGCCAATCGTGGTGGGCGCATTGCCTTTCCGCCCTGGAGACGCGTGCGCACTGTTCGCACCGGACCAAGTCCGTCGCGACGATGCGCTGTCGCCACGGCCCGAGTCGGCATTGCCCGCCGTGCGCATCGCCGCGCAGCTGCCGGAGCCCAGCGAGCACCGCGCCCGGATCCGCCGGGCCCTGCACGAGCTGACCGCGGCGCCGGGTGCCCTGCGCAAAGTGGTGCTGGCCCGCGGGTTGCTCCTGGCCGCCGACGCGCCGCTGGACGCCGGCACCGTCTTGCGCCGGCTGGTCGCCGCCGATCCGAGCGGCTACGGATATCTGGTCGATTTGAGCGCCGCCGGGGACGCCTATGCCGGGGCGGCCCTGGTGGGCGCCAGCCCCGAACTGCTGGTCGCCCGCGACGGCGACCGGATCACCTGCCGGCCGTTCGCCGGCTCGGCGCCGCGCTCCCCCGACCCGGCCGTCGACGCCGCCAACGGCGCCGCGCTGGCCGAATCCGGTAAGAACCGCCATGAGCACCAACTGGTCGTCGACCAGTTGCGCACCGCGCTTGCGCCGCTGTGCACCGAACTCGACATCGCGCCCGCGCCGCGGTTGACCGGCACCGCCGCGGTCTGGCACCTGAGCACCCCGATCACCGGCCGGCTCCACGAATCCGCCACCACCGCTTTGGATTTGGCGCTGGCGTTGCACCCGACGGCGGCGGTCGGCGGATTCCCGACGGCGGATGCGCTCGACCTCATCGGCCGGCTGGAGGGCGACCGCGGTTTCTACGCCGGCGCGGTCGGGTGGTGCGACGCCGGCGGCGACGGCGCCTGGGTGGTGTCGATCCGCTGCGCGCAACTGTCCGCCGACCGGCGATCCGCGCTGGCCCATGCCGGTGGCGGGATCGTCGCCGAGTCCGATCCCGACGAGGAGCTGGCCGAGACCGTGACGAAGTTCAGCACGATTCTGACGGCGCTTGGCGTTTCGCCGCCCAGCGCAGCGCCGCGGGACTGAACAGCGCCGCCAGCACCGCCACCGCGGCCGCGCCGACCAGCACGCCGTAGCCCCAGCGGTGCGAGCCGACTCCCAGGTACCAGGCCACCGGCAGCAGCGTCATGTTGACGAACACCGCGATGCCGCGACCGAGCCGCCGGCCCCGCAGCAACCCCCAGCCGGCGGCCAGTACCGCGGCCCCGACCAGCGCGAACCACGCCGCGGTGCCGTAGCCGTTGACCACCCGCTGATCCGCTCCGGCCACGGCGCGTACCACCAGCGCCGCGGCGACCGCCAGCCCGGCCACCCCTTGGACGGCGACGATCAGGCCCGCACCGCGCACAGCGCGCGGTAGGTCGGCGGCGGCGTTCACGCCGCCAGCCTAACCACCAGGTGTCATCGCTTCGATGCCCATAGACTGGTATCCCGTGCGCGCCGTGCTGATCGTCAACCCCAATGCCACCTCGACCACCGCCGCCGGACGTGACCTGCTGGCCTACGCGCTCAAGAGCCGCCTCGACCTCAGCGTGGTGCACACCGACTACCGGGGCCACGCCATCGAGATCAGCCAGGCCGCGGCCCGCGATGGGGTCGATCTGGTCATCGCGCACGGCGGCGACGGGACGGTGCACGGCGTGGTCAACGGCCTGCTCGGACCGCCCGGTTCCGCACCGCCGAAACACCTGCCCGCGGTGGCGGTGGTGCCCGGCGGTTCGGCGAACGTCTTCGCCCGCTCGCTGGGGATTGCCGCCGACCCGACCGTCGCCACCAACCAGGTGATCGAATTGATCGACGGCCGTGGCGGCCAACCCCGGTGGCGCCGGATCGGGCTGATCGACTGCGGTGAGCGGTGGTCGGTGCTCAACGCGGGGATGGGCGTCGACGGCGAGGTGGTGGCCGCCGTGGAGGCCGAGCGCGAGAAGGGCCACGCCGTCACCGCGCTGCGCTACATTCGGGCGGCGGTTCCCGCCGTGCTGGCCACCACGCGCCGCGCGCCGACGTTGACGCTGCAGCTGGGCGACGACGAGCCGGTCGCCGGCGTGCACTTCGTGTTCATCTCGAACTGCAGCCCCTGGACCTATGCCGATGAACGCTGTGTGTGGACCAACCCCGACACCACGTTCGAGGCCGGGCTGGGGGTGTTCGCGACCACCAGCATGAAGGTGCTGCCCACCTTGCGGCTGGTCCGGCAGATGCTGTCCAAGCGGCCGAAGCTGAGCGCCAAGCAGCTCATCCGGGATGACGATGTGCCCGTTCTGCGCGTCGATGCCGGCGACACACCGATCGCCACCCAGATCGACGGTGAGTACCTCGGACTGCGCAGTGCGATGACGTTCCGCGCGGTGCCCGACGCCCTCAACGTCGTCGCTCCTGCGCCGAAAAGCCCCGCTGAACTGCGGAGATAGCGCCCAATGCGGCCAATGAGCACACAGTTGAAACCACTGTAGTACACCCGGTGCGCCGGTTTGGGAGCAGCCCCGCGCAAGGGTGACGTTGGCCACGTGATAACGGACACTCTTGACATCTGTCCAAGCTGTGAAACGATCGAGCGATCGGAAGCAAGCCGTATTCATTTCTTGCCGCCGCTTATAACAGCCGAAAAACAAGGTGCGCGCCCTGCTGCGCTCAGAGTGAGGAGTTGGAGACTTATGGATTGGCGCCACAAGGCGGTCTGTCGTGACGAGGACCCGGAACTGTTCTTCCCGGTGGGAAACAGCGGGCCCGCACTTGCTCAGATCGCTTCCGCTAAGCAGGTCTGCGCCCGGTGCCCGGTGGTCACCGAGTGCCTTACCTGGGCGCTGGAGACCGGCCAGGACGCCGGTGTGTGGGGCGGCATGAGCGAGGACGAGCGGCGCGCCCTCAAGCGCCGCAACGCCCGGACCCGGGCGCGCAGCGGGGTCTGACCCCAGCAGAGGACTATCGACGCGGCTCCGACCTGGTCGGGGCCGCGTCGTTCTGTGCGCCTTTTCCGGGGGCCCTTACAGCGCCTGACGGGTCCGCCGGCTTCCGACCGGAATCCGCAGCACCATCTCGGTCCCGCCGCCCGGGGCGTCGCGCGCGGTCAGCGAACCGCTCAGTTCCGCCGAGACCAGGGTGTTGACGATCTGCAGGCCGAGTCGGTCCGAGGTCTCCAGCCGGAACCCGGCGGGCAGGCCGTGGCCGTCGTCGTGCACCACCACGTCGAGCCAGCGCGCCGACCGTTCGGACCGGATCGTCACCCCGCGCCGGTCCGCATCCGCGGAGAAGGCGTGCTCGATCGCGTTCTGCACCAGTTCGGTGATCACCATGACCAAGGCGGTCGCCCGGTCGGCGTCGAGTGTGCCGAGCGTGCCGGTGCGCGCCACCCGGATCGGCGTGTCCACGCTGGCGACGTCGTTCATCATCGGCAGGATCCGGTCGACCACCTTGTCCAGGTTTACCACCTCGTCGACCGACATCGACAGCGCTTCGTGCACTTGGGCGATCGACGACACCCGCCGCACCGATTCCAGAAGCGCGTCGCGCCCTTCGGTGTTGGCGGTGCGGCGGGCCTGCAGGCGCAGCAGCGCCGCTACGGTCTGCAGGTTGTTCTTCACCCGGTGATGGATCTCGCGGATCGTCGCATCCTTGGACAGCAGCGCGCGGTCGCGGCGCTTCACCTCGGTGACGTCGCGGACCAGCACCGCGGCCCCGGCCGGCTCGCCGTGCACGATCAGCGGCAGGGTGCGCAGCAGCACCACCGCGCCGGCCGCGTCGACCTCGAACCGCATGCTCGATCCGCCGGCCAGCGAATCGCGGACGTGCTCGGCCAGCTCGTGCGCCTCGAACGGGTCGGAGATCAGCGGCCGGGTGACGGCCACCAGGTCATGGCCGGCGAGTTCGGCGGCCAGGCCCATCCGGTGGTAGGCCGACAGCGCGTTCGGACTGGCGTAGCTGACCGTGCCGTCGACGCCGAGGCGAATGAAGCCGTCGCCGACCCGCGGACTCGAGCGCGACACCGCGATGTCACCGACGTCGGGGAAGGTGCCCTCAGAGAGCATGTGCACCAGGTCCGCCGCGCAGTCCAGGTAGGCCGCCTCCAGCCGGCTGGATTCGCGCCCGCCGGCCAACGCGGTCTGGTGGGTCAGCACAGCCACCACCCGGCCGCCGTGCCGGACCGGCACGGCCTCCGTATTGCGTTGCCCGGCAAGACCTTCCCGCCCGATCACGCCCGATTCGAACGCCCCGAACACCAGCGGCATCGACGCCGCGTCGGCGACGGTTCCGACGGCGTCGGTGAGCAGCACCGTGGCCGCGGTGTTGGGCCGGCACTGCGCGACGCAGACCAGCGCGCCGCTGGCGTCGGAGTCGCGGCGCACCCACATGAGGTAGTCGGCGAAGGACAGGTCGGCCAGCAGTTGCCACTCCCCGACCACGGCGTGCAGGTGGTCCACCGCGTTGCCCGGCAAAACGGTGTGTTCGGCAAGCAGGTCACCGAGGGTGGACATGGGTCATGTCACGTGGCGAATGCTGCGGTCAGCTGATCACGGCGATGAGGTCGCCGGCCTGGATGACGTCTCCGACCTTCACGGCCACCTTGCTGACGGTCCCGGCGGACTCGGCCAGCACCGGAATCTCCATCTTCATCGACTCCAGCAACACCACGGTGTCGCCCTCGTCGATCTGTTCGCCCTCGTGGACCACGACTTCGAGCACGCTGGCCACGATCTCCGCGCGAACGTCCTCGGCCATCTTCACCTCGTTCATCATCCAGTCGACGGTTCCGGCGATCACCCGAAATTCTCCGTCTTATGGAACCACAACCCCGCTCGGGGCTTGAGCGGGGCGCACGGTTGGCGCCCTCGCCGGCATCCGCCCGGTGCGCCGACTAAGTGAACTCCAAGACAATTAAGCGGTTCTAGAGAGTTCCTTCCGTGACCGTGTCGTGTTTCTGCTGTGACAATTGCATAGCACCGTTACTCCAGTGTTTCGAACGCGTGACGTATTCGCCGTGACGCGGGGGACGAATCGAAGTCGAACTGAGGAGTGCGCGTTGTCTGAAAACCGTTTTGCGAACCCACGAGTCCGGTTGCCGCTGGTGTGCGCCGGCGCCATGACGCTGGCCAGCCTCGGATTCGGTGTGGCGTCCGCCAAAGCCGCCCCGACGCTGGTCGACGACCCGCTACCGATCCCGGCCCCGATCGGCGCCCCGGCGCTGCCCGGCGTGCCCGGACCGGCCGCCGGAAGCTCGTCGGCGGGGGTGAATGCCGCCAACTCCTTCCTGCAGGCGCTCAACGGCATGCTCAACCGCGTGGTGCCCGGGGTGGGCTCGATCATGCCCAGCGACGTCAGTTCGCTGACCCCGCCTACCGCTGGTGTGCCGGGGGCTCCGGGGGTGGGGACTCCACCGCCGGGCACCCCGCCCGCGGCCGGGCCGGCCGCAATCGTGCCGCAGACGCTGGCCGGGGCGCGCAGCTTCCACTAAGTGACCGCGGCGGCGGGGCCCGGTCGACCCCCAGGCCCCGCCACCGGCGTCACGCCTCGGGGTGTGAGAGACTATGCAGCCGGAAGATGCTAGGAGGACCGATCATGGCAAAGCGTGGCCGCAAGAAGCGCGATCGCAAGCACAGCAAAGCCAACCACGGCAAGCGCCCCAACGCTTAAACGCTGTCCCTAGCCGTCCTGGCCTTCTCGGGCCGCCTAGCCTTCGTGGTGGATGATCGTCGTGCGGCTGATCTCCAGCCGGACCCGCTCGTAGAGCTGGCGCGGCGCCTTGTCGCCACTGCATTTGCGAGCGATCAACGCCTTGATCCGCTCCTCGACTCCGTAGTGCCGAAGGCAGCCGGGGCATTCCTCGAGGTGCCGGCGCAGCTTGGCCCTGGTCTCGACGGTGCATTCGCCATCCAGCAGGGTCCATACCTCGGCGATGACCTCGGAACAGTCGGCGGCCGGGCCGCCGGGGCCCGGGGTGGCGCAGTCACTGGTGTGCTCGGTCACGACGACACCTCCTCCGATGCCTGACCGTCACGGATGAACCCGCGGTCCTTGGCGACATCGGCCAACAGACTGCGCAACTGGCGCCTGCCGCGGTGCAGACGCGACATCACCGTGCCGATCGGCGTATCCATGATCTCGGCGATCTCCTTGTAGGGGAACCCTTCGACGTCGGCGTAGTACACCGCCATCCGGAACTCTTCGGGAAGCTGTTGCAGCGCCTCTTTGATCTCGGTGTCCGGCAGCAACTCCAACGCCTCGACCTCCGCCGAGCGCAGGCCGGTCGACGAGTGCTCGGCGGTGGCGGCCAGCTGCCAGTCGGTGATCTCATCGGTCGGGTATTCGGCGGGCTTGCGCTGCTTCTTGCGGTAGCTGTTGATGTAGCTGTTGGTCAGGATGCGATACAGCCACGCCTTGAGATTGGTGCCCTCCCGAAAGGACCGGAAGCCGGCGTAGGCCTTGACCATGGTCTCTTGCAGCAGGTCCTCGGCGTCGGCGGGATTGCGCGTCATCCGCAGCGCGCCGCCGTAGAGCTGATCGAGCATCGGGATCGCGTCACGCTCGAAGCGCGCGGTCAGCTGCTCGTCGGTCTCGTCGGAGCGCACCGGGGTCGTCGTCTCCGTCGAAGCCGCGGTATCGGTCACACTTTCGGCGTCAGCCATCTTGATCGCTGCAGTCCCTTCTGTCGCGGTGCCCACAACCCACGATGGCTCGATTTCCAACAGACCGATCGCCGTTGACACCCGGACTCCTTCCCGATCCTAGGACTGTGACCGACAACTGCGCGTAGTGACCGCACACTGCCTTGCTCAACAGCGTCGGCCACGACGCTATTTCCCGCCGTATCCTGGCTCGGTGAGTCGCGCGGCAACCCGGGCCATCGCGGCCCTGATCGCCGCTCAGGTGCCCCACGAGGTGCTGCGCTACCACCACGACCCGGACCAGCGCTCTTTCGGAGCCGAGGCCGTCGAGCAGCTCGCCACCGCGGGGGCGGCCGGCGTGCGGCCCGAGCAGGTCTTCAAAACGTTGATCGTGGAGCTCTCCGGGACGGCGCCGCTCGCTTTGGCGGTCGCGGTGCTGCCGGTACCGGCGAAGCTGTCGTTGAAGTCCGTCGCCGCCGCGCTGGGCGCGCCCAAAGCGGCGTTGGCCGACCCGGCGGCGGCGCAACGAGCGACCGGTTACGTGCTGGGCGGGATCTCGCCGTTCGGCCAGCGCAGGGCGCTGCCGACGGTCGTCGACGCCTCGGCAGCGGACTTCGGCCGGGTGCTGTGCAGCGCCGGCCGGCGCGGCTGGGACGTGGCGGTGGCGCCGGCGGATCTGATCCGGCTGACCGTTGCGGTCGTCGCGGATATCAGCGCCCGGTGAGAGCCGGCCTCAGACGCGCGGCGTGCCGCCCAGCGCGTCGTCGATGGTCGCGCAGAACGACAACTCGCCGTCGAGCCCTACCGCTTTCACCACCCGGCCGACGATGGGTTGGCCGCTCACCAGGCAGAGCTCGATGCCCCGGCGCCGGCACCTGGCCGATTCCTCGATCAATACGCCGAACGCGCACACCGCCATGAACTCCAGCCCACTGGCGTCGACGATCAGCGGACCCGGGACCGCGGTGACCGCAGCGGCTTCGCCGACCAGTCGCCGCCACACGGCTACGTTCGACGCGTCGACACTGCCGCCGGCCGAGACCACCAGCGCCGAGCCGCTGCGTTCCAGCACGACGCGCACCTCGTCGTCCGGAGGAGCCGTCACCGAGGCGAGCACCTCGCTGAGCCGGACCGGACGATCCTGGGCCGACAATTCGGCGATACCCGCCTGGCCCGACGCTTCCCCGCAGCCGCGCCATACCGCGCAGCGACCGAGTTTACGGCGTAAACCGAAGAGCATGCGGATGAAGCTACGCCGAATCGTTTACGTTGTAAACCCAACGGCGACGGCGATCAGCCCAAGCGTCGCCAGCGCCACCGACCAGGCCCGCCGGCTCGACAGCGAGGACTGGCACCCGGCGACGTAGTTGGTGTGCGGAGCGCTCTGGCTGGCCACCAGAACTGCGGAAAGGCTCTCGGAATTGGCATCCAGGGCGCCGGAGATATCCGCTGCGACGATGGTGCCGCAGCCGATCGAACCACCGTCGCCGTCGGAAATCGACACCGGTGCCACCAGCGCGATCAGCGCCGCACACAACGCCGCCAGCCCCACCGGCCGGACGAGTCTCCGCACCGCCATCTGCCGCTCCCCGTCTGTGCCCGGCATACTCCGTCGCCGGGCGGCGCGCCGCCCGGACCGAAACGCGCCCCGCCCGAACTCGGGCGGGGCGGGCGTTCTCGGTTGTCGGTCAGTCTCGGAAGGCGTCTTTGATGTTCTCGCCGGCCTTCTTCAGGCTTGACTTGCCCTGGTCGCCTTTGCCCTCGTTCTTGAGGTGGTCATTGCCGGTAGCCTTCCCGGTGGCCTCTTTGACCTTGCCTGCGGCGTTCTGCGCAGCGTTTCTCGCCTTGTCCGCCAGTCCCATGCGAAGCTCCTCCCTCATGCGTGCGTGTGACAGGCGAATACCCACCCGGTTTACGACGTAAACACTGGTCGGGGGCGGAGGACCTCAGTGTCGGGCGATTAGCAGCTCGAGCCGGTCCAGCATGGCTTCCAGCGCCTCTTCGAACTCGGCGCTGCTGTGGTCCTGGGACAACATCGGCTGCAGCCGCTGCAACTGCCGATAACTCGACAGGTCGCGCGCGGGCCGGCAGCTGTCGTCGAGCAGGGCCTCGTCCGGGTGAAGCTGCGCGCCGCGCGCGGACACCTCCAACAGCAGGTGCCCGATCAGGAAGGTGGTGTAGGAGCGGTAGGACTCCACCGCGGCGCTGTCGTCGAACCCGTAGGAGATCAGCGTGTCCAGGAAGCTGTCCATCCAGCGCAGGCTGCGCAGCGGCGGCCGAACCCACGGCGCCTCGGGGGCCTGGGTGGCGACCAGCGGGAAGACCTCCGGATGGTCGAGGGCGATCTGGCGCACCCCGTGCGCGAGCCGCATCAGGTAGTCCTGCCAGCCGTCTTCTTGTCGCCGCGCGGCGAGTTGGTCGGCATAAAGCCGGTCGATGATGTGGTCGACGACACCGGTCAGCAGGTCACCGCGGCCGTGCACGTAGCGGTAGAGCGCCATCGCCTCGACGCCGCAAGCCGCGCCCAGCGCCCGCATGGTCAGCTTCGACAGGCCGTGGCGGTCGATGAACTCGATCGCCATCTCCAGAATCGCGTCGCGGCTCAACTGCGACGACGAGCGCAGAGTTTCGACGGTGCCGAAGCCCGCGGCGGCCGACGGCCGCTGGGCATCGAGATCGTCGGCATCCACCGGAACACCCCTTTTTCACTGCACCCGCCGGATGATCAGTCGAGTCATCACATCTTCCCAGGCGTGGCGATCGGTCCACAGTTTACGTCGTAAGCCGGGCGCGCAGCACGGGTTCTGGCCGGGACGCTCACCGCGCCGGTGACCACGGCATAGGGTGACTCCATGCCAACCCCAGGACCACTCTCCGGTAAGACCATGTTCATCTCGGGTGCCAGCCGCGGGATCGGCCTGGCGATCGCCAAGCGGGCCGCCGCCGACGGCGCCAACGTTGCGCTGATCGCCAAGACCGCCGAACCGCACCCGAAGCTGTCCGGCACCGTCTACACCGCGGCCGCCGAGATCGAGGACGCCGGCGGGCAGGCACTGCCGATCGTCGGCGACATCCGCGACGGGGACTCGGTGCGCAATGCCGTCGCGACGGCGGTGGAGCGGTTCGGCGGGATCGACATCTGCGTCAACAACGCCTCGGCGATCAACCTGGGCTCGATCCTCGAGGTGCCGCTGAAACGCTTCGACCTGATGAACGAGATCGAGGTGCGCGGCACCTACGCGGTGTCGCAGGCCTGCATCCCGCACATGATCGGACGGGACAACCCGCACATCCTCACCCTGTCGCCGCCGATCCGGCTGGAATCCAAGTGGCTCAAGCCGACCGCCTACATGATGGCCAAGTTCGGGATGACGCTGTGCGCACTGGGGATGGCCGAAGAGCTGCGCTCGCACGGGATCGCGTCCAACACGCTGTGGCCGCGCACCCTGATCGCCACCGCCGCGGTGCAGAATCTGCTCGGCGGCGACGAGGCGATGGCCCGGGCCCGCACGCCCGAGGTCTACGCCGACGCCGCCTACGCGATCATCACCCGGCCGGCCGGCTCCTACACCGGCAACTCGCTGCTCTGCGAGGACGTACTGCTCGAGTCCGGCGTCACCGACCTGTCGGTCTATGACTGCGTTCCCGGCAGCGACCTCGGTGTGGACCTGTGGGTGGACACCGTCAACCCACCGGGCTACGTGCAGCCGTAGCACCGGCACCCCGGAGACATGTCCGAGAACCCGCCGGTCTTTGTCGAGAGCGAGTTCGCGCCGCTGCGCACCGTGGTCCTCGCACAATCCGAACTGGCGCTGCCGGAACATATTCCGGAGTCCGAACTGGCGTTCCTGCCGCCCGGCGAATCCGAAAATGTCTCCGCCGGGCAGGATTTCGGTGTCGCACATCCGCAGCGCCAACGCGCGTGGGAGCAGGAGCGCGAGAATTTCGCGGCGGTTTTGCGCCGCTACGGCGTGGAGGTGCTGCGGCCGCGGATGCTGACCGCCGCCGAGAAATCAGCTCACGACGGGTACGCCAATTTCTTTGTGCGCGACCCGTTCTTCACCGTCGGCAACGTCGTGATCGAGGGCTCGGTTCGGTTTCGGCACCGCCGCCGCGAAATCTTCCCGGTGCGCGACATCGTGCTGGAGCGGGTGTATCCGGCGGCCTGCAGCTATCTCGCCGTCCCGGTTCCCGAGATCACCGCCGACGACGACGCGACGCTGGGGCCCGGCCCGTTCCTGGAGGGGGGCGACGTCCTGGTGCTCGGCAAGCACGTCTTCGTCGGCACTTCCGGCCTGGCGTCGAACGGCCTCGGCGCGCGCTGGCTGGAGAAACTCCTCGGCGCACAGGGCTACACCGTCGAGGTCGTCCGGCTCAACCGGCAGATCCTGCACTTGGACTGCGCGCTCGGATTGATCCGCGACGGGCTGATGGTGGTGTGCGAAGAGGCACTGCTCGACGGGGTTCCGGAGTCGTTGGCATCCTGGGACCGGATTTCGGTTTCACTGCCGCAGGCCAAGGAGCTGATCACCAATGGGCTGCCGATCAGCCCCGGCGTCTATGTGACCGATCCGGCCTTCGGCGGGGTCGGTGACCAGCTGGAACGCCGTGGCGTGACCGTCGAGTATGTGGGCTTCGGGATCGGCCGATCGCTGGGCGGCGCGTTCCGCTGCAGCACCCAGCCGTTGCTGCGCCGCAGCTAGCCGGTCGGTCGCGGCCCGGTCATCGGCAGGACCAGTCGCAGGCAGGCGCCGCCGTCGTGGGACACACAGGTCAGCTGGCCGCCGTGCGCGTCGGCCAGCGCCCGCGCGATCGGCAGACCCAGCCCGGCGCCGCCGTGGTCGCGGCCGCGGGCGCTGTCCAGGCGCACCAGCCGATCGAAGACGCGCTCGGCGTCCTCGGCGCGGATCCCGACCCCGGTGTCGGTGACGGTCACTTCGGCCGCGCCGCCGACGCGTCGCACGTCGACGCTGATCTGCCCACCGGGCGGGGTGTAGCGGCGGGAGTTGTCCAACAGATTCGACAGGACCTGTGCCAGCCGGGTGGGGTCCGCCCGGACGGCCAAGGTGTCCAGACCGGTGCGGCCCAGGTTCAGTTGCGGGGCCAGTAACGCCGCCCGCTCGAGCTGGGTGTCGACGATCCCGATCAGATCGACGTCCTTGAGCTCCAGTGGCAGACCGGCGTCGATGTAGCTCAGGTCGAGCATGTCGGTGACCAGCCGGGTGGCGCGGCGGGCTTCGGTGAGCAGCATCGTGGCGCGGCGATGCTGTCGGAGCACTTCGGGGTCGACCGCGTCCTGGCCGTCTTGGCCGACGTCCTGGCCGACGTTGCCGGCGATCTGTTCGGCGGCGGCCTGAATGCCGGCGATCGGGGTGCGCAATTCGTGGGCGGCGTCCGCCAGAAAACGCCGTACCGCCGCTTCGGCGCGCTGCGCCGCGTCGGCGGCCCGCTGCGCGCGCTTCTCGGAATCCTCCAGCTCATCGAGCATATCGTCGAAAGCGCTTGCCGCGCGGCCGAGTTCGGTTCTCGGCCGGTCGGGACGCAACCGGCGGCCGCGGTCGCCGGTGGTGATGTCACGGGCCAGATCGGTGAGCCGGTCCAGCGGAGCGAGCATGGCCCGGCTCACCCCGGCCAGCAGAATCGCCGCCACGAGCAGAGTTCCCAGCCCGGCTTCGATCATCAGGCGTTGCAGTCGGTGCATCGTCTCGACCGCCTCGGTGGTGTCGGCGACCAGGATCACCCGGTCGCCGTTGGCCAGCGGGTGCACCAACACCGTCGCGGTGTCGTCGGGTTCCAGCGGCGGAGGCGGAAACCTCGATCCGGTGGTCGCGTCGGGTTCGATCGCGGGATCACCGTAGCTGGCTCCGTCCGCGGTGACCACGAGTGCGCTGACGACGCCGCCGTTGAGCTGCTCGGCCAGTTGGTCAGCGGAAATCCCCAGTGCCACCAGGGAATCGGCGCGCTGCGTGGCAATCGACAGCCGCTCGTGGAGGCTGCGGTTGGCCATCGCGGTCAACGTCGTGTTGATGACCAGGCCCATGGTGAGCATCAACAGGGCGAGCAGTCCCAACGCCATCACCGTCAGGCGGCGCCGCAGCGACGGGGTGGCGGTCATGAGGCCGACAGTTGCAGCCGGTAGCCGATCCCGCGCACGGTGTGCAGGATCCGCGGCCCGTGCGCCTCCAGCTTCTGCCGCAGGCCGCTGATGTGGACCTGGACCAGATTGGGATCGTAGGCCTCATAGCCCCACACCGCGTTGAGGATCTGCGCGCTGCTGACGATGCGGCCACGCTGTTCGACGAGATAGACCAGCACCCGCAGCTCGGTGGCGGTCAGACCCAGCGGAGTCCCCGAGCGCGAGGCCACCCCGGCGTCGACGTCGACCATCAGGTCGCCGAACTGCACGGCCGCCGGCAGCCGGCCCCGGCGGCGCAGCACCGCCCCGACCCGCGACACCAATTCGGCGAGCTCGAACGGCTTGACCACGTAGTCGTCGGCGCCGCTGTCGAGCCCGCGCAGCCGGTCGGGCAGGCCGTCGCGCGCGGTGAGCAGCACCACGCCGACCTCGCCCCAGCGCAGGATCACATCCATCAGGGCGAAGCCGTCGCGTCCGGGCAGCATCACATCGAGCACCACCAGATCCGGCCGGAACCCGTCGAGCACCTCCTCCAGCCCGCTGCCGTCGGCCTGGGCGTCGGTCAGATACCCGGCGTCGACCAGCGCCTCGCTGACCATCTCGCGGATCGTCTCCGAATCCTCCACCACCAGCACCCGGGGCGTTCCCACGCTGAAGCTCTCGGCGGCACGCGCTGAGGGATTGCCGCCGCGCCGCTCGGCGGACCGGGAATCGGCCATGGTCCATTGATAACACCGCCACGTCCGGATGTGGAGCGCCCGACGGCCGATTTTCGTCGACTGCCGGATTCTTCAGGTTCACTTCAAGTTCACCGTTTACCGTCCCACCAGCGAATGCGGACAGTGGTGCGCCCAGCGGCCCGTCGACCGACGCGAACCGGGGGGATTCAGGAGAGACCATGATGTTTACCACCAACAGAATTGTCTAGCAATGGATTTCGCTGCGCTGCCACCGGAGGTCAACTCGTCCCGGATGTACTCCGGGGCCGGCGCCGGGCCGTTGCTGGCCGCCGCCACGGCATGGAACTCGCTGGCCGCTGAATTGAACACCGCCGGCCTGGCCTACGACTCGGTGATCGACGAATTGTCCAGCGGCTGGGCCGGACCCAGCTCCGCGGCGATGGCGGCCGCTGCCACCCCCTATGCCCAGTGGATGCATGCCACCGCGGCCCAGGCCGAGTACGCGGCGGCCCAGGCCCGAACGGCCGCTGCGGCCTACGAGGCCGCGTTCGCGATGACCGTTCCGCCGCCGGTGGTCACCGCCAACCGCACCCAGCTGATGACGCTGCTGGCCACCAACTACCTGGGCCAGAACACCGCGGCCATCGCGGCCACCGATGCCCAGTACTACGAGATGTGGGCCCAGGACGCCACCGCCATGTACGGCTACGCCGGTAGTTCCGCGACCGCCAGCAGACTCAGTCCGTTCACCCAGCCGCCGCAGACCACCAACCCGGCGGGGGCGACGAACCAGGCGGGCGCCGTCGGACAGGCGGCCGCCACCGCGACCGGCAGTCACGCCGATACGGTGGCCTCGGCGGTCACCCAGGCGCTGCAGGGCCTGACCACACCGGGTGCCGCGGCGGCCGGATCCGATGCCTCCCTGTTCAGTTCGATCGGGTCGGCGGCGGCCCTGGAGCCCGGTGTGGCGGCCTCCTACGCGGCGCTGGCGGCCAGCCTGTTCGGCACCTTCGTGATCGACTCGGCGGGCACGTTCGGCGTCGACGCGGCCGGTTCCTTCGGTATCGACCTGATCGGGATCGGCGAGATCGAGAGCGAACTGCTGCCGGAGATGGCACTGGCCAGCGCGGTGACCCCGGTGAGCGCCGAAATGGGCGAGGCCGCCACGCTCAGCGGGCTGTCGGTGCCCCAGGCCTGGGCCACCGCCGCCCCAACCACCACGGTGATCCAGCAGGTCGGCGGGGCGTTGCCCACGGCCGCCGAGAGCGCCCTACCGGTCGCGGCCGGCGCCACCGCACTGCCGCTGGCCGCGATGGCCGCCGCCGGTCTGGCCGGGCGCGCCACCGCCGGCGTCGGGCGGGGGCGCGGCGGCGCCGCGTCTGGCAAGGCGGCCGCGAAAACGGCCGCCAAGCGGCCGGCCCGCCCGACCGTCAAGCTGCCCGACCGGCCGCAGGAGCCGGCGGCGCCGCCGGTGCGACCGCTGAACGGTCCGATCACCCGGATCTCCGGCGAGCTGCGGGAGCTGGCTGACCTGCGCGACGCCGGGATCCTCACCGAAGAAGAGTTCGCTCAGGAGAAGCGGCGCCTACTCGGCCGGTAACACCATGGATTTCGCGTTCTTACCGCCGGAGATCAACTCGGGCCGAATGTATTCCGGCGCCGGCGCGGGCCCGCTGCTGGCAGCCGCGTCGTCCTGGGATGCGTTGGCCGCCGAACTGAACAGCGCGGGCCTGGCCTACGAGTCGGTGCTCACCGAGCTGTCGTCCGGCTGGGCGGGCCCCAGCGCCGCCGCGATGGCCGCGGCCGCCGCGCCGTATGCCCAGTGGATGCGTACCGTCGGGGTCCAGGCCGAGGAGACCGCCATTCAGGCCAGGGCCGCCACCGCCGCCTATGAGGCCGCGTTCGCCATGACGGTGCCGCCACCGGTCATCGCCGCCAACCGCAGCCTGCTGCTGACGCTGGTCGCGACCAATTTCCTGGGCCAGAACAGCGCCGCGATCGCGGCCACCGAGGCCCACTACGCGCAGATGTGGGCCCAGGACGCCACCGCCATGTCCGGCTACGCCGCCGGTGCGGCCGCCGCCACCAAGCTCGTCCCGTTCACCCAGCCGCCGCGCACCACCAATTCCGCCGGGGCCGCCGCCCAGGCAGGTGCGGTGGGGCAGGCCGCTGCCAGCGCCGCCGAGGGCCAGGGTGAGGGGCTCCTCGCCGGCATCACCCAGGCGCTGCAGGGCTCCACCTTCCCGGCCGGCTCGTCGGCGGGTGCGTCGGCGCTGGCCGGTGTCATCGGCCCGTTGACGGCCGCGGCCTCGGCCAGCGCGCCCACCATCGAGCTCTCCAACGCCGGCCTCGAACTCGTCGTCGACTCGATCGGCACGTTCGGCATCGATGTGCTCGGCACTTTCCTGATCGATCCGCTCGGCGTCTTCGGGATAGTCGAGGAAGTGGCTCGGGCCGCGCTGGCCGGCGCCCTCCCGGTGGTGGCCAGCATGTCCTCGGCGACCTCGATCAGCGGTTTGTCGGTGCCGCTGGCCTGGGCGTCTGCGGTGCCGTCGGCGATCGGGCAGGTCGGCGTGTCGTTGGTGTCCGCCGGTGCCTCCACCGGCCAGGCGGCCGGAGCCGTCGCCGCCGGCGAGACGATGGTTCCCGCGGTGGGGATGGCCGCGGCGGGGCTGGCGGGCCGGGCCAGCGCGGGCGCCGCCCGGGGCCAGCGGGTCCCGACCACCGGCAGCACCACGCCGCGACGGCCGGCCCAGCGCCCCAACGAGCTGCCCGAGCTGACCCCGGAGTCGGCCTTCGGCCTGCTGATGGGCGCCGACGTCGAACTGCGCGAACTGGCCGAGCTGCGCAGCGCCGGCATCCTCACCGAGGACGAGTACGCCGCCGAGAAACGCGCCCTGGTCGGCCGGTAGGTCGGCTAGCGGCGATCGCAAGCGCGACGAAATCGGTCGCCGCCATCGGGCTACAGCAGGTAGGCCTGCTCGGGCTGCGGCTCGGCCGGCGCGATCAACTCCGGCCCGTTGTTACGCACACTGTTGACCAGTGTCGACACCTCACGCAGCACGATCCCCCGCGTGTCCGGACGCTCGGCCAGCAGCGCGGTGTCCACCGGGGAATCCGGATCCAGCCAAGCGTCCCAACGGCTTTCGGGCAGCAGCAGCGGCATCCGATCATGGATCCCGGCGAGTTCGCCGACCGCATCGGTGGTGATGATCGTGACGCTCAGCAGCGGGGCGGATCGCCGGTCGCCCCGCCAGACCGACCACAGGCCGGCCGCGAACAGCATCGCGCCGTCACCGTGGATATAGAACGGTGTCTTGCGGGCCTTCTTGCCGGCTGAACCGGCGGGTTCAGCGCGCCATTCGTAGAAGCCGTCCATCGGCACCAAGCAGCGCCGGTGTTCGGCGGCCGAGCGGTAGGCCGGCGAGGTGGTGACCTTGTCGGCGCGGGCGTTGATCAACAGCGGGCCGGCGGCGACCGGCGCGCCGTCGGGACCGGCTTTGGTCCACGGCGGCACCAGCCCCCACCGCATCAGCCGGACCCGGCGGGTCGGCATATCGTCGGGATCGGTGTGCCGGCTGACCACGGCCGCGATCGGGTCGGTGGGGGCGACGTTGTAGCTCGGACCCGAATCAGCGTCCGCCGGCACCTCGTTAACCGCATCGATCCGCTCGGCCAGCAGCGCCGGATCGGTGGTTACCGCGAAACGCCCGCACATGCCTCCATGGTGGCAGCTAATCGAGTCGGGTGGCGGTGACGGCCCAGAACGGCATGTGCACCAGGTTGTCTTCGAGCAGGGGCTGCAGGATCGCGAACCGCTGCGCCAGCGCGCGAACCCCGGCCACCAGGTCCTCCCGGCCGAGCGCCTCCATCACCGCGATCATCTCGGTGAAGGCATTGGGGTCGAAGGTGCCCTGATAGGTGGTGGTTCCGATGTGGTCGATGCGCCACCCCGCTTCGGCGAGCACCGGCCCGAACCGCTCGGGTGACAGGCCGTCCAGTTGCCAGCCGTTGACATTGTGGCGGCCCGCCTCGAACATGAACAGCCGCGCCTGCGGCGTGGTGGCCCGATGCAGGGCTCGCGCATAACGCAGTTGGGTTTCCTCGTCGTCCTGGAAGACGTGGTAGAACGCGCTGTCGACGACGGTGTCGAACCGGCCGTCGAACCCGGCGAGCTCGACGGCGTCGGCCACCTGGAAGTCGACCGTCACCCCGGCCGCCGCGGCGTTGCGTTGCGCCTGCGCGATCGCGGCCGGGGACTGGTCAACTCCGGTCGTCGAATAACCTTGCGCCGCATAGTAAATCGCGTGGTGCCCCGGGCCCGTGCCGGGATCGAGAATCTCGCCGCGCAGCGCTCCGTAGGCCACGAGTTGCTGCACCGCCGGCTGCGGGCGGCCGATGTCCCAGGGCTCGGGCGGCCCGGATGGGGCCTCGCCGACGAAGTCGGTATCGCTGTTCATCGCTGCCCACTGTGCGTGACGCCGGTTAACGCATTCAGAACGGGCGGTGTACGAACAACGATGACCGGCCCGGTGATGGCAAGATCGCCGCTGTGCGTCTCTCAGTGCTCGACCTCGCGCCGGTACGCACCGACCAGTCCAGTCCGGACGCGCTGGCGGCCACCATGCGCCTGGCGAAGCTGGCGGACGGGCTCGACTACACCCGCTACTGGGTCGCCGAGCATCACAACGTCCCGTCGGTCGCGGCGACCAGCCCCGCGGTGCTGATCGCGATGCTGGCGGCCGCCACCTCGCGGGTACGGATCGGCTCGGGCGGGGTGATGCTGCCCAACCACGCACCCCTGGCGGTGGCAGAGCAGTTCGCGCTGCTGGAAGCCGCCTACCCCGGCCGCATCGACCTGGGAATCGGACGGGCTCCGGGCGCGGACCCGGTGGCCTCGATGGTGTTGCGCGGTCCGGTCGGCCGCGGCGATCGGGACACCGATGACTTTCCCGACCATCTCGACGACCTGATCGCCCTGTTGGGCTCGGCGGGGGTGTCGGTGGAGCTGCCCGACGGCAGTTATGTGCTCAGGGCGACGCCGCACGCGCTGAGCTCACCGCGCGTCTTCCTGCTGGGCTCCTCGATGGCCTCGGCCCGGGTCGCTGCGGCCAAGGGGCTGCCCTACGTGTTCGGCCATCACCTGTTCGGCGAGCAGACCGCCGAGGCACTGGCCCTCTACCGGTCGGAGTTCGTGCCGAGCGAGGTCGCCGGCGAGCCGATCACCTTCCTGACCGTCAACATCGTGGTCGCCGAAACACACGCGGAGGCAACCGCTTTGACACTTCCGCACCTGCATCTGCAGGCGCGGACGGCGACCGGGCAACCGCCGGTCCGCCTGGAACTGGTCGAAGAAGCCCAGCAGGCGAGTCTCACGCCGCAGCAGCAGCGCTTCGCCCGGGGCGAACTCGAGCGTGCGGTGGTGGGAACGCCGGCCGAGGCGCTCGCGCAGTTGCGGGAGTTGGCCCGCCGGTTCGGGGTCGACGAGGTGATGCTCAATCCGGTCGCCTCGGCCCGCCGGGGTACCGACCCGGCCACCGCGCCGGGACGCGAATCCACTCTGGCGCTGTTGGCCGACACGATGAACTGAAGGTGAACTGCCGGTGACGGTTGCACGACTTCGCGGTGCGGTTCGGTGAATGAAACAGGCGCGGTTCCGAACGGCCGGTGAACAACTGCTGACAGTCTCCGAAAACGCACGTCCGCAGGTGTGTCGCGGCGTCGAAATCGCCTAGCGTCTGGGGTGTACCCAACCGGGGTAGCGCGATCGATGATCGCAGAGACGAAGGACTCGACGAGGAGCGTTATGTCGTTCGTAACCACGCAGCCCGAGGCGCTACTGGCCGCGGTTGCCAACCTACGGACCATCGGGTCGGCGATGTCCGCCCACAGTGCCGCCGCCGCGGCCCCCACCACCGGCGTCGTTCCCGCCGCCGCCGACGAGGTCTCCGCGCTGACCGCAGCGCAGTTCGCCGCCCACGCCCAGGCCTACCAGGCCGTCAGCGCCCAGGCCGCGGCCGTCCACGAGATGTTCGTGAACGCCCTGAGCAACGGTGCCAACGCCTACGCCGCCACCGAGGCCGCCAACGCGGCCGCGGCCGGTTAGGTCACGGCCATGGATTACCTGTCCTCTCCGCCGGAGATCACCTCCGCCAAGATCTATGCCGGGCCGGGCTCGGAACCGATGACCGTGGCGTCGTCGGCGTGGAGTTCGCTGGCCGCCGAACTGAAATCGATCGCGGCTTCGTACCGGGCGGTCATCAACCAACTGACTTCCGAGGAATGGCTGGGGCCGGCCTCGGCGACGATGGCCACCGCGGCGGCGCCCTACATCAACTGGATGGAGCTCACCGCTGCGCAGGCCGAGCAGGCCGCCGGGCAGGGCCGCGCCGCCGCAGCCGCCTACGAGACGGCGCGCGCGACGATCGTGCCGCCGGTGGCGGTCACGGCCAATCGCCAGCTGCTGCAGCAGCTGGTCAACACCAACATCCTCGGGCAGAACACCCCGTCGATCGCGGCCACCGAAGCCGAGCACGGCGAGATGTGGGCGCAGGACACGATGGCGATGTACGGCTATCACGCCCAGTCCAGCGCAGCGACCACGCTGAATGAGTTCACCGCCCCGCCGAACCCGACCAACCCCGGCGGCGAGGCCGCCACCGGCAACGCGGTCGCCCAGGCGACCGCCAGCGCCACCGGGACGCAGGCCACCAAGGCGTCCGGCACGTTGCAGGGCCTGGTGAACTCGCTGACGTCGCAGGCGACCGACACCACCGGCAACCCGGCCCAGGACATCCTCGACGACCCGAACTACAACCTGGGCAACCAGCTGATGACCCAGCTGGTGACCGGCTCGAACCTGCAGTCGAACAACATCTGTGCGGTCTGGCGTGGTGTCAGCGGTGTGCTCGGGCTGCAGAAGCTGGGTGCTGACGCGATGAAGGGCGCCTCCAGTGCTGCCTCGAGTGCCGCCGGTGCTGCGGCATCGGGTGCCGCCAACGCCGCCTCGGGCGCGGCCGGCTCGATCGGCGGCCTCTCGGTGCCGCCCGCCTGGGTCCCGCCCGCACCGCCGATGAGCGCACTGGGACCGGTTTCCGGCGGCTCGTGGGTCCCGGTCGGACCCGCGGCGGCAGCTTCGGTTCCGTCAGCCGGCGGGATCCTCGGTACGACGCCGATGACGCCCCCGACCGGTATGCCCGGTATGCCCGGTGTCCCGGCGGCCGCGGCCGGCGCGGCCGGTGCCGGATACCGCGGGTTCGGCGCGCCTCGCTACGGGACGGCGTTGACCGTCATGCCACGGCGTCCCTTCGGCGGATAGCACCAAGGGGCCAAGTGATCGACTACGGGGCACTGCCACCGGAGATCAATTCCGCACGGATGTACGCGGGAGCCGGGTCCGGCCCGATGCTGGCAGCTGCGACGGCCTGGGATGTGCTGGCCGAAGAGTTGAGTCTGACCGCGGCTGCGGTGGACATGACCATCGCGGATCTGACCAGCGGCCCGTGGCGCGGGCCCTCGGCCACCGCCATGGCCGCCGCGGCACTACCGTTCACCACCTGGTTCAAGACCACCGCAGCCCAGGCCGAGCTGGCCGCCAGCCAGGCCAAGGCCGCCGCGGCCGCCTTCGAGGCGGCGTACGCGATGACCGTTCCTCCGCCGGTGGTGCTGGCCAACCGGGTCCAGCTGATGACGCTCGTCGCCACCAACTTCTTCGGCCAGAACACCCCGGCGATCGCGGCGACCGAAGCCCACTACGCGGCGATGTGGGCGCAGGATGCCGCGGCGATGTACGGCTACGCGGGAGGTTCGGCTGCGGCCACCCAGCTGTCGGAGTTCACCTCGCCGCCGCAGACCACCAATCCCACCGCGCCCGCTGCGCAGGCCGCCGCGACCACCCAGGCCGCCGGCAACTCCGCGGCCTCGCAGGCGTCGTCACAGTCGCTGACCGCCATGCAGTCGCTCGCGCAGGCTGGCACCGCAACCGGGTCACCCGCCGCACCGGGGAGCGGCACCGTGCCGCCTACCACGGCAGCCCTGCAACAGATGGTCAATCAGCTGACGACCTACACCCGCCTCGCCAACTCCTCCATGGGTCTCTTCCGGATCGGCGACTCCGTCGGCCAGGGGCTCAACGGCTGGGAGGTTTCCGGGCCGGCCGTCGCGGACTCCAAGGCATTCTTGGCAACCCTGGCGCCGGCCGTAGAGGCGACCAAGAGCGCGGGGACCGCGGCCGCCCACACCCCGGGTTTCGGCGCCGCCACGCCGTCGGCCTCGCTGGGCCGCGGTATCCAGGTCGGAGCCCTTTCGGTGCCGCAGAGTTGGCCCGTCGCACCGGCTTCGGCCAACCCGTCCGCGGCGACGCTGGTGTCCAGCCGGATCGCAACGACTGCCGCAACGGAGGCCGGCGTGATGCCCCGGGCCGGTATCCCCGGAATGGCCGGCATGCCCGGGTCCAGTGCTGCTGCCGCCGGCGGGGCCACCGGCTTCCGGTTCGTGCCGCGCTACGGCTATCGCCACCGGGTGATGAACCGGCCGCCGAGCGCCGGGTAACCGCGGTTTAACGCCCCAACGGGTAGTTGGCTTCACGCTCGACGGTCGAACGTGAAGTCAGCTTCACGCTGGGCGTCGTCGAGTTCGAATCAGGCCGGTTTGGCCGGCTTGGGGATATCGCCGACTACCTCGGCCGGCGCGTCACCGAAGCGGCTGGCGACCACCGGCACCCAGATCTGAGCCCCGCGCTGGCCGCACTCGTTGGTATCGACGGTGGCGACCATCGCCCCGTGCAGCACGCCCGCGATGGTCGGCTCCAGCGACAGCACCTGCGTAGTGGTCTGGTTGCCCAGCCGCCCGTCGGGGCCCAGACACGGCGCCGCCAGCTGCTGGGGCCGAGACCGCCAGGTGTCGCCGGCGTACTCGAGCACCATGTCGGTGCCGCCTTCGGGCAGCGTGGCCGCCTTGCGGTGATCCTTCTGGTCGAGCATGGTCGCCGTGGCGGTGCACAGGTTGTGGTCGCACGACGACCGGACGGCCCACCAGGTGCTCACGTTGGGCGGCTGGGGATTGGGCACACCGTTGTACTTCTCCCCCGCCCGGTTGGCATCGACGCGGTAGGTTCCCTCGAACGCCGGCGCCTTGGCCGGCGGCGGCACGATGGCGGCCGGCGCCTCACCGGCCGCAATGGCCGTCTCCGGCTGCTCGTCGGCCAGCAGCCCCGGAACGATGGTCGCCACCGACCCCACCAGCACCAGCGCCAGCGGCAGCACGACCGCCGGTCGGGCCAGTACGGCCAGCCGGCTTCGACGCGGCGCGACCAGGGACGCCGGTACCGGAACGCCCCGCACGACGGTGCTGGCGGCGTCGGAGGGCTCATCTGCGTCCGAGTCGTCGAGCCGCTCGGCCAGCGCCGTGACGAAGTCCGAACAGTTCCGGAACCGCTCGGCGGGGTCTTTGGCCAGCGCGGCGGCGAGCACGTCGTCGAAGGGCTGCAGCTCAGAACGCTGCGCGCTGACCAGCGGTGGCGGGGTGTTCAGATGGTGGCTGATCACGGTCACCGGGTTGTCGTGCTGGAACGGCGGCGTGCCGGTGAGCATCTGGAAGGTGGTGGCGGCCAGCGCGTACTGGTCGGCGAATTCCAGCCCCTCGGAACCCATCAGTTGCTCCGGCGCGGCATAGGCGATGGTGCCGATCGCCAAATTGCTCGCGGTCAGACCGCTGGGGCCGCTGAGCTGGCGGGCGATGCCGAAATCGGCCAGCACCGCGTTCAGCCCGCCGTCCTCCTGCTCGGTCACCAAGATGTTGCTCGGTTTGACGTCGCGGTGCACCACGCCCTTGCGGTGGGCGTAGTCGAGCGCGTCGGCGATGGAGGCGACGATCGGGACGACGTCAGCAGCCGGCATTCCGGCCGGAAACCTGCGGAAGATCAGTTCGCCGAGCGTCTCGCCGTCGATGTACTCCATCGCGATCCACAGCCGCCCGCGGAACTCGCCGCGATCGTGCACCCGCACGATGTTCGGGTGGTCGAGCACGGCGGCCGCTTCGGCCTCGCGCCGGAAGCGCTCCTCGTACTCCTCGTCGGCGCTCAATGACCGGCGAAGCACCTTCAGCGCATCGCGGCGCGGCAGCCGGGGGTGCTGAGCAAGGTACACCTTGCCCATGCCACCAGCCCCCAACAGTTTGAGGATGGTGTACTCAGCAAAAATCGAGCCCACTGCCAGAGCCATGTCCTCAATGGTAATGATCCTGGGTGAACGGCCGGGTGATGCAAAGCGGCCAACCGGCAAAGAACGCTACCGAGCGCCTGAACCGCCCGGTTGATGCGGCGGTCCCAGCTTCGCCTCTCCTCCGTCGAGCCTCACCGAACCGCCGGGTTGATGCGGCGGTCCCAGCTTCGCCTCTCCTCCGTCGAGCCTCACTGAACCGCCGGGTTGATGCGGCGGTCCCAGCTTCGCCTCTCCTCCGTCGAGCCTCACTGAACCGCCGGGTTGATGCGGCGGTCCCAGCTTCGCCTCTCCTCCGTCGAGCCTCACTGAACCGCCGGATACCAGCACCGGAGCGAAACGCTGGCAGGATGAACCTGTGACGACTTGGCCGGCCCCGACCACCAGCACCCCAGTCGACGCCACGGTCACCGTGCCCGGCTCGAAGTCCCAGACCAACCGGGCGCTGATCCTGGCGGCGCTGGCGGCGGCGCGCGGCGGGCAAGTCTCCACCCTCTCCGGTGCGCTGCGCAGCCGCGACACCGATTTGATGCTCGACGCGCTGCGCGCTTTGGGGTTCTGGGTCGAGGCGGTGGCCCACCAGGTCACGGTCAGCGGCGAGATCGACCCCGAGCCCGATACCCGGTTGAACTGCGGTCTGGCCGGCACCGTGTTGCGGTTCGTGCCGCCGCTGGCGGCGCTGGGCACCGCTCCGGTGATCTTCGACGGTGACGAGCAGGCCCGCGACCGGCCCATCGCGCCGCTGCTGGACGCGATGCGCGGCCTGGGTATCGCCGTCGACGGTGACACGCTGCCGTTCGCGATCAAGGGCGCCGGATCGGTCGCCGGCGGCACCGTGCCGATCGACGCCTCGGCGTCCTCGCAGTTCGTCTCCGGCTTGCTGCTGGTCGGCGCCGCCTTCGACGCCGGATTGACCGTGCTGCACACCGGTGCGTCGTTGCCCTCGGCGCCGCACATCGCGATGACGGTGACGATGCTGCGCCAAGCGGGAATCGACGTCGACGACACCACCCCGAACTGCTGGCGGGTGCGACCGGGGACGCCGGCGGCCCGGCACTGGGAAATCGAGCCGGACCTGTCCAACGCCACCCCGTTCCTGGCCGCCGCGGTGGTCACCGGCGGCACGGTGCGCATCGCCGATTGGCCGAGCGCCGGCGTGCAGCCCGCCGCCGTCATCACCGAGATCTTCAGCCGGACCGGCGCCGTCGTCGATCACTCGGATACCCAGCTGGAGGTGCGCGGACTGCGGACCTATGAAGGCTTTGACGTGAACCTGCGCGCGGTCGGCGAGCTCACGCCGACGGTGGCCGCGCTGGCCGCCCTGGCCGCACCCGGGTCGGTGTCGCACCTGCGCGGGATCGCGCATCTGCGCGGGCACGAGACCGACCGGCTGGCGGCGTTGACCACCGAGATCAACCGGCTGGGCGGCCAGGCCGTCGAGACGGCCGACGGCCTGGTGATCACCGCGACACCGCTGCACGGCGGAACCTGGCACTCCTATGCCGATCACCGGATGGCCACCGCCGGCGCGATCATCGGGTTGCGGGTCGCCGACGTCGAGGTCGAGGACATCGAGACAACCGCCAAGACGCTGCCGGCGTTCCCCCGGATGTGGGCGGAAATGCTGGCCGAGTCGGGTTCGGGCGCTTGAAGCCCGGCGACTACGACGAATCCGACGTCAAGGTCCGTTCCGGCCGGGGCTCCCGGCCGCGAACGAAAATCCGCCCCGAGCACGCCGACGCGCAGTCGGCCATGGTGGTCAGCGTCGACCGCGGTCGCTGGGGGTGCGTGCTCGACGGCGACCCGGACTGCCAGGTCACCGCGATGCGCGCCCGCGAGCTGGGCCGCACACCGATCGTCGTCGGCGATCACGTCGACATGGTCGGGGACCTGTCCGGCCGGCCCGACACGCTGGCCCGCATCGTCCGGCGCGGAGCCAGGCGAACGGTGTTGCGGCGCACCGCCGATGACACCGATCCGACCGAGCGGGTGGTGGTCGCCAACGCCGACCAACTGCTGATCGTGGTGGCCCTGGCCGACCCGCCGCCACGCACCGGCCTGGTCGAGCGGGCGCTGATCGCCGCCTACGCCGGTGGCCTGGCGCCGATACTGTGCCTGACCAAGACCGACCTGGCCGATCCGGAACCGTTCGCCGGCCAGTTCGCCGATCTGGACCTCACGGTGGTCACCGCCGGCCGCGACGATCCGCTCGAGGCGGTGGGCGCGTTGTTGGTCGACCGGATCACCGTGCTGCTGGGCCACTCCGGGGTCGGCAAATCAACTTTGGTGAACCGTCTTGTCCCCCAAGCAGATCGAGCTGTCGGTCAAGTCACCGTCATCGGCCGCGGGCGGCACACCTCCACCCAGTCGGTGGCGCTGCGACTGGTCGGATCCGGCTGGGTGATCGATACCCCGGGTATCCGATCGTTCGGCCTGGCCCACATCGCCCCCGACGACGTGCTGATGGCGTTCTCCGACCTCGCCGAGACGATCACCGGATGTCCGCGCGGCTGCGGGCACCTGGGACCTCCCGCCGATCCCGAATGTGCCCTGGACACACTCACCGGGCCGGCCGCACGGCGGGTCGCCGCCGCACGACAGCTGTTGGCGACGCTGCGCGAGACCTAGGGACCGCAGGGCTGAGGTCAGGCCGCCAGTCCGTCGATGCCCTTGTCCCGGCGCCAGCCCCGCACCGCCGAGATCGCGGTCTTGAGCCCGCGGCGCCGCCCGGTCACCGGGTCGGTCCCGGAGTAGCCCGGCTCCAGCGCGTCGAACATCTTCTCGCTGCGGGTCTCCGGGGCATCGTCGGCGGTGTCGCGCAGGAACCGGTCCGGCAGCGACAGTTTGGCGATGGTGCGCCAGGTTTTGCCGTACTGCACCAGGAACGGCCCCGAGGTGTAGGGCAGGTCGTATTTTGCGCACAGCGCACGCACCCGCACCGCGATCTCGGGATAGCGGTTGCTCGGCAGGTCCGGGAACAGGTGATGCTCGATCTGATGCGACAGGCTGCCGCTCATGAACCGCATCGGCTGCCCGGCGTCGATATTGGCACTGCCCAGCAGCTGCCGCAGGTACCACTGGCCGCGTGACTCACCGGCCATGTCGGTCTTGGTGAACTTCTCGGCCCCGTCCGGGAAGTGACCGCAGAAGATGATCGCGTTGGACCACACGTTGCGGATCACGTTGGCGATCGCGTTGGCCCGCACCGTTGCCCAGAACGTCGCGCCGGGCGACAGCGCGGTCACCGCCGGGAACGCGACGTAGTCCTTGAACAGCTGCCGGCCGGCTTTGCCGGAGAACTCCCGCAGCCGGACCAGGCTCGCCGCACGGTCGCTGCGGCCCTTGAAGATCTTGCCGATCTCCAAGTGCTGCAACGCGACTCCCCACTCGAACCCGATCGCCAACATGGCGTTGTAGAACAGGTTGAACACGTTGAAGCGCTTCCAGGGCGCATCGCGGGTGACCCGCAGCAGCCCGTAGCCCACATCGTCGTCCATCCCGAGGATGTTGGTGTACTTGTGGTGCTGAAAATTGTGGGTGAAGCGCCAGTGCTTGGACACCCCGGCCATGTCCCACTCCCAGCCGCCGGAGTGGATCTCCGGGTCGTTCATCCAGTCCCACTGGCCGTGCATGACGTTGTGGCCGATCTCCATGTTCTCGATGATCTTGGCCACCCCCAGGGTCGCGGTGCCGGCCCAGCGGACCGAGCGTCGCGAACCGCCGGCCAGCAGCACCCGGCCGGTCACCTCGAGCACCCGCTGGGCGGCGATGACCCGGCGGATGTAGCGGGCGTCGCGCTCGCCGCGGGAGGCCTCGATGTCACGGCGGATGGCGTCGAGCTCAGTGGCGAAGTTCTCCACATCGGCGTCGGTCAGGTGCGCAAACACCTCGACGTCGGTTACCGCCATCGAACCGCCTTTCCCAACATGTGTTCCTGCTTGACCTACTCAATCGTAACCTACGTTTGCGTAGGTTACCAACGGGTAACCGTCAGACGTCCAGCTCGCAGTCACCGGCGGCCGTGCAGACGCAGGTCTGAATCCGGGTGCCCGGTTCGTGGTCGGCGCCGGTGCGCAGGTCGCGGGCCTGCCCGGCCACCAGCTCCACCACGCAGGACTGGCAGATCCCCATGCGGCAGCCGAATGGCATCTGCACCCCGGCACTCTCCCCCGCCTCGAGCAGGGTGGTGGCCGCATCCGTGACGACACTCTTGCCACTGGCCGCGAAGGTGACGGTCCCCCCGCCCTCGGCCGCCGCGGTGCGCGCCACCGTGAATCGCTCGATGTGCAGCTGGTCGGCGATCCCGGCCGCCGCCCAGATGCGCTCGGCGTCACCCAGCAGCGCCGTGGGCCCGCACGCCCAGGTCTGCCGGCCGCGCCAGTCGGGCACCTCGGCGTCCAGCGAATCCGGGCCGGAGAGGTCAAGCCGGCCCTGGGAGCGGGTGGTGCGCAGCAGCAGGCGGTAGCCGGGGTGCTCCCGCGCCAAGGCGGCCAACTCCTCGGCGAACAACACGTCTGCGGCGGTGGGCGCCGAGTGCAGGTGGACCACATCGGTGATGCCGTCGCGGCGGGCCAGGGTGCGCAGCATCGACATGACCGGCGTGATCCCGGAGCCGGCGGTCAGAAACAGCACGGTGGCCGGCGCCGGGTCGGGCAGCACGAATTCGCCCCGCGGAGCGGCCAGCCGCACCACGGTGCCCGGAGCCACGCCGTCCACCAGGTGGCTGGACAGGAAGCCCTCGGGCATCGCCTTGACGGTGATGGCGATGGTGCGCGACCCGCTCACCGGGGCAGACGTCAACGAGTAGGACCGCCAGCGCCAGCGCCCGTCGACCAGCAGGCCGATGCCGATGTACTGGCCGGCGGAGTAGTCGAAGTGAAAACCCCAGCCCGGTTTGATGACCAGTGTCGCTGAATCGGCGGTTTCGCGGCGCACCTCCAGCACCCGGCCGCGCAGTTCGCGCGCCGACCACAACGGGTTGGCCAGCCGCAGATAGTCATCCGGCAGCAGCGGCGTGGTGATGCGGGTGGCGATGCGGCGCAGCGCATTCCAGCCCGGATGGCGGTCGGCACCGGCGACCGTCGGACGCTTGGTGTCGCCGATGTTGGCGTTGATCGACGAATACTTCTTGCTCACTGAAACTTCCCTGCTCGCTGCCCGGGGGTCGGAAAAACTACGGTAGCGCAGCTTGCTCCGGCCGACATCACAGCAGGTCAAGCAGGAACGGCAGCTCCTGGGTGGCATACCAGGCCAGGTCGTGGTCCTGGGCGTCGCCGACGGCCAGCTCGGCATCCTCGTCACCGAGATCGGCGTCGTCGATCACCGCCACCGCCGCACGCACCGCCGGCTCGGCGGCCGCGTTGTCCACATACGCGGCGACCACGTCGCCGATCTCGACCGGCCCGGCCAACCGCACCACGGCGGCATCCAGTTCGGGACGGGCGGTGACCGGCTCGACCTCGGCGACCAGCACCGCCCTGCGGGTCGGCAGCTCGCCGGCCGATTCCGCGGTGTCCGTCGCGGCCCCGGCCAGCAGCCGCAGTGAGGCCATGGCCGCTTCGGCAAGGGCCACCTCGGCGAGTTCGTCGTCGTCGCCGTGCGCATAGGACTCCCGCAGGGCCGGCGTCACCGCGAACGCGGTCCCGCTGACCGCCAGCAGTGAACCGTCGGCGACCAGTTGGGCCAGCATGGCCAGCGTCGCCGGGATGTAAACCCGCATGAGCGAAGACCTTAGCCGCGCCCGCTCACGCCTCGCCCGTCAAGGTGGCGGCGTAGTCGGGTACGTACCGGTAGTTCTCGCGATCGGGGCGCTGATAGTTCCCGGTGTCGACGAGCCGCTCCGGTAGGTCCACCTGCCGGCGCGCCACCTCGGAATAGGGAATCGTCGACAGCAGGTGCGCCATCATGTTCAGCCGCGCGTGCTTCTTGATCTCCGACTCGACCACGTACCAGGGACTCGCCGCGACGTCGGTGTGCGCCATCATCTGGTCGCGGGCCCGTGAGTAGTCATCCCAGCGGTTCACCGCCTCGAGGTCCATCGGAGACAACTTCCACCGCCGCAGCGGATCGTTGCGGCGCTTGCGGAAGCGGCGCAGCTGCTCGCCTTGCGAGACCGAGAACCAGTACTTGCGCAGCAGGATTCCGTCGTCGACCAGCAGCTGCTCGAAGACCGGGGCCTGCTCCAAAAAGCGCGCGTGCTCGTCCGGCGTGCAGAATCCCATCACCTTCTCGACACCGGCGCGGTTGTACCAGGACCGGTCGAAAAGGGTGATCTCGCCGCGAGTCGGCAGCGCCGCGACGTAACGCTGGAAGTACCACTGCCCGCGTTCGCGTTCAGTGGGCGCCGGAAGCGCCGCCACGCGCACCACGCGCGGGTTGAGGCTTTCGGTGATGCGCTTGATAGCACTGCCTTTGCCGGCGGCGTCGCGGCCTTCGAAGATCACCACGACCCGGGCGCCGGTGGCCCGCACCCACTCCTGCAGTTTGACGAATTCGGTTTGCAGCCGGTGCAACTCGGCCTCGTATACGTTGTCGGCGATTCGGCGGGCGGCGGGCTCGCCGCTCATGTGGCCGCCTCCAGCAGCTCCGCGAGGGCCTCGTCCAGCAGCGCCGAGACCAGCCCGACGTCGCTCATCGACTTGCGGTCGGCGTTGACCCCGTAGTACAGCGTGCCGTTGTAGGACGTGACCCCGATGGTGAACGCCTTGTTGGGCAAAAGCGGCGGCACACTATAGGTCTCGAGCAGCTTGGCGCCGCAGACGTAGAGCTGGCGCTGGGCGCCGGGAGCATTGGTGATCAACAGGTTGAACACCCGCCCGGAGAACCCCGCGAAGGCGGTCGCAACCCGAACTCCCATCGCGTGCAGCGTCGGTGGTGCGAACCCTGACACGGTCAGGATGGTGCGGGCGTCCACCAAGCCGGTCGAAGTGGGGTGCGATTCGGTGGCGTAGGCGATCTGGGAAAGCCGCACCACCGGATTGGGTTCTCCGACCGGCAGATCCACCAGGAACGGGGTCACCGCACCGATGGGTTGGCCCGCGGTGTCGTATTCGTGGTCGGGGTACACCGACAGCGGCGCCATGGCCCGCACCGTGCGGGTCGATCCGACCGGCTCGCCGCGGGACAGCAACCAATTGCGCAGCGCCCCGGTGATCACCGCGAGCACGACGTCGTTGATGGCGCAGTCATAGCGGGCCCGTACCGTGCGGTAGTCCTCCAGCTTGCCCTGCGCCACGGTGAAGAGCCTGTTCTGCGAAACCTGGGTATTGAGTGGACTGTTCGGCGCCGTGCCGCGCGCGACCGCCCGGGCGGTGTCGAACGCCTTGCGACCCCACCAGCTCAGCGGGCTGCCGACCGTCGACCCCACCGCCCGCAGCTGGGTGCGCGGCGCCGCCATCCAGTCCCCGACCGCGCCCAGGACCAGTTCTACGGCGCCGGGCTCGCGGCGCGGCACCCAGATGTCCTCGTCGAACGGCGGCGGGCGCTGCGTCCGGTCGACCAGAACGTGCCCGAGGGCCGGTGCGGCCATTCCGTTCACCAGCGCCTGGTGCGACTTGATGTACAGCGCGATGCGATTGTCGGCCAAGCCCTCGATCAGGTACAGCTCCCACAGCGGCCGGAGCCGGTCCAGCGGCTGCTGGCCGAGGTGCGCGATCAGCTCGTGCAACTGCCGGTCGCTGCCCGGAGACGGGACCGCGAGATGACGTACGTGATAGGTGATGTCGAACTCGTGGTCGTCCACCCACACCGGGCGGGCCAGGCTCATGCTGACCTCGCGGATCTTCTGCCGGTAACGCGGGACCTGCGGCAGCCGTTGCTCGACGGTGGCCAGCAACTTCTCGTAGCTCAGCCCGCCCCGCGGATTGCGCAGCACATGCAGCGACTGCACGTACATCGGCGTGGTCGTGTTCTCCAACTGGTAGAAGGCCGCATCCGTCGCCGACAACCGGTTCACCATGAAGCCCGCCCTCCCAGCCGACTCGATCCGAACGGCGCTGCAAGCGCCCCGAACCGGAGAAACACTGCCGCTCACGGTAGCCCGCCGCCGTTGCGCCGCGCACGCGGATACGGCCGCGCCGCGATTGTGCCATGATCGCCGGACACATCCTGCCACTCTCCAGCAGGGCTGTCCGATCGGATCGACTCGTGGAGAGCTGCTGTGACCCTCAACCCGAACCCGCCCGTGCGCTCGAGCGTCGCGCCGGTCATCGACTACGAACCACCGGCGCGCGCGGCGGTTCCGTGCCGGCCCGTACCGCCGGTATCGGCGCCCTCGTCGCGGCCGGGCCGCGGGCATCCGCCGGGACTGTGGCCGCACCGGCCGGCGCGAGGCGGGCTGGCCGGCCCACTGCAGTCGGCCGCGGTCTTCGCCGACGCCGCGCTACGCCGGGTCCTGGAGGCGATCGATGGGCGTCGTCCAACGGCGCATCTGCATCCGCTGCTGGCCACCGGGCTGGCCGAATCGGTACTGGCGGCGCGGCCCGTCGACAGGGCCCGAGGCGGGCCGGCGACACTGCAGCGGGTGCGCGTGCAACAGGTCGATTCCGGCGGTTCAGCGAGCCTCGACGAAGGAGAGGCGAAGCTGGGACCGCCGCATGAACCCGCCGAGCCGACCAGCGCCGTCGAGGCGTTCGGCACCTACCGGCGTGGCCGGCGTACGCATGCGCTGGCCTGCCGCATCGAGCGGGTGGCCGGACCCGGCGCTGTGATGGCCTGGCAGATCGTCGCCCTGCACATCGGCTGAGGGCTTCGCGCTGGTTGCGGGCGGTCAGCTCTTGCGCGTCTTGGGCGGTTTGGGTCCGCGGCCTTCGCGGCGGGCCGCCTCCCGGCGCTCACGCCGCGATGCCGCACCCGCCGGCTGCAGGTCGCGGCTGCGCCGCACCTGCGCCGAGCCGTCCTCGTCGGGACCGGAGTAGGTCAGCCCCGCGGTACCGTCGGCGCCGTCGACGCCCTTGGCCCCGTTGGCGCCGTCGATTCCCTTGGCGCGCAACCCGAATTCCGCCAGCCCCTGCGGAGCGTCCACCGGTGCCACCGACGGCGCCGGTGCGGCCTCGACGGCGACGTTGAACAGGAAGCCGACCGATTCCTCTTTGAGCCCGTCGAGCATGCCGGTGAACATGTCGAAGCCCTCGCGCTGGTATTCCACCAGCGGGTCGCGCTGCGCCATCGCCCGCAGGCCGATGCCCTCCTTGAGGTAGTCCATCTCATAGAGGTGCTCGCGCCACTTGCGGTCCAGGACGGACAGCAGCACGCCGCGTTCCAGCTCCCGCATGGCGCCGGCCCCGGCGGTGCCGTCGACCTCGGCCTCGCGCGCGGCGTAGGCATTCTCGGCGTCGGCGAGCAGCGCCTCGAGCAGCTCCTCGCGGGTCAGGTCGTCAGCCTCACCGACGTCGGCGGCGTGCAGCAGTTCGTGGTAGTCGATGCCGACCGGGTACAGCGTCTTCAGCGCGGTCCACAATTGTTCGAGATCCCAGTCCTCGGCGTAGCCCTCGCCGGTGGCGCCGTTGACGTAGGCGGTGATCACGTCGACGAGCATGTCGTGGGCCTGCTCGGCCAGGTTCTCGCCGTCGAGGATCCGGCGACGCTCGGCGTAGATCACCTTTCGCTGCTGGTTCATCACCTCGTCGTACTTGAGGACGTTCTTGCGGATCTCGAAGTTCTGCTGCTCGACCTGGGTCTGGGCGCTCTTGATCGCCCGGTTGACCATCTTCGCCTCGATCGGCACGTCGTCGGGCAGGTTCAGCCGGGTCAGCAGTGACTCCAGTGCCGCACCGTTGAACCGGCGCATCAACTCGTCACCCAGCGACAGATAGAACCGCGACTCGCCGGGGTCGCCCTGGCGGCCGGACCGGCCGCGCAGCTGGTTGTCGATCCGCCGCGACTCGTGCCGCTCGGTGCCCAGCACGTACAGACCGCCGGCCTCGATCACTTCCTTGGCCTCGGCGGCCGCCTCCGCCTTGATCGCGGTGAGCGTCTCGTCCCAGGCGGCCTCGTACTCCTCGGGGGTTTCGACCGGGTCCAGGCCCTGGTTGCGCAGCTTCTGGTCGGCCAGAAAGTCCGGGTTGCCGCCGAGCACGATGTCGGTGCCGCGGCCGGCCATGTTGGTCGCCACGGTGATCGCACCGCGCCGGCCCGCCTCGGCGATGATGTGCGCCTCGCGCTCATGCTGCTTGGCGTTGAGCACATTGTGCGGGACGCGCCGCTTGGTCAGCTGCTTGGACAGGTACTCCGAGCGCTCGACGCTGGTGGTGCCGATCAGCACCGGCTGACCCTTCTCGTAGCGTTCGGCCAGGTCGTCGACGACCGCGGCGAACTTGGCCTCCTCGGTCTTGTAGATGAGGTCGATCTGGTCGGTGCGCGCCATCGGCTTGTTGGTCGGGATCGGCACCACGCCCAGCTTGTAGATCTCGTGCAGCTCGGCGGCTTCGGTCTCGGCGGTGCCGGTCATCCCGGCGAGTTTGTCGTAGAGCCGGAAGTAGTTCTGCAAGGTGATGGTGGCCAGCGTCTGGTTCTCGGCCTTGATCTCCACCTGCTCCTTGGCCTCGATGGCCTGGTGCATGCCCTCGTTGTAGCGCCGCCCGACCAGCACCCGGCCGGTGAAGTCGTCGACGATGAACACCTCGCCGTTGCGGACGATGTAGTCCTTGTCGCGGTTGAACAGCTCTTTGGCCTTCAGGGCGTTGTTGAGGTAGCTGACCAGCGGCGAGTTGGCTGCCTCGTAGAGGTTGTCGATGCCCAGCTGGTCCTCGACGAACTCCACCCCGAGCTCGTGCACACCGATGGTGCGCTTGCGCAGGTCCACCTCATAGTGGACGTCTTTTTCCATCAGCGGCACGATCCGGGCGAACTCGGTGTACCAGTTGGAGGCGCCATCGGCCGGCCCGGAGATGATCAGCGGGGTGCGCGCCTCGTCGATCAGGATCGAGTCCACCTCGTCGACGATGGCGAAGTTGTGCGGGCGCTGCACCAGCTGCTCCAGCGAATGCGCCATGTTGTCGCGCAGGTAGTCGAAGCCGAACTCGTTGTTGGTGCCGTAGGTGACGTCGGCGTTGTAGGCGACCCGCCGCTCGTCGGGGGTCATCTGAGACAGGATCACCCCGACCTCCAGACCCAGGAAGCGGTGCACGCGGCCCATCCACTCGGCGTCGCGCTTGGCCAGGTAGTCGTTGACCGTGACGACGTGCACGCCCTTGCCGGAGATCGCGTTGAGGTAGGCCGGCAGCACACAGGTCAGGGTCTTGCCCTCACCGGTTTTCATCTCCGCGACGTTGCCGTAGTGCAGCGCCGCCCCACCCATCAGCTGCACGTGGAACGGCCGCTGGCTCAGCACCCGCCAGGCCGCCTCGCGAGCCACCGCGAACGCCTCCGGCAGCAGGTCATCGAGGGATTCGCCGCCTTCGTAGCGCTCCCGGAACTCGTCGGTCTTGGCCCGCAACTCCGCGTCGGTGAGCGCCTCGGCGTCTCCGGACAGCGTGTCGATGTAGTCGGCGACCTTCCTGAGCCGTTTGACCATGCGGCCTTCACCAAAACGCAGCAACTTGGACAGCACGGCTGGTCCCCTACTCAGTCTTCGGCATTAATCGAGCGTCACCCATGGTAGGTGACACTGTTGCAAGGGGCGGCCCCGCCGGGTTCCGGCGGTGTCATTCAAACGGCGTCACACCAAACGGATCAAGCCGTAGTCATAGGCGTGCCGGCGATAGACCACCGAGGGTTGGTCGGTCTGCTTGTCATGGAACAGGAAGAAGTCGTGCCCGACGAGCTCCATCTCATACAGCGCATCGTCGACGGACATCGGCGTCGCGGAGTGCTCCTTGGTGCGGACGATCTGGCCCGGTTCGTGGTCGTGGCCATCATGCAGCGCGCCGTCGGTGTGCCCGGACCCGTCGCGGTCCGGTTCGGCGATGCCGTCCCGGTTGAACGCCGCAGCCAGGAGTTCCGGATCCAGCGCGGTCGCCTCGGCCACCGAGACCGGAGTCTTGTCGCCGTAGGAGACGTTGCGGCGGCCTTTGCCTCGGCGCAGCCGGCTCTCCAGGCGGTCGATCGCGGCCTCGAAGGCGGCGTAGAAGCTGTTGGCACGGGCCTCGCCCCGGACCACCGGCCCGCGGCCGTGCGCGGTGATGTCGATCTGCTGGCAGGACTTTCGCTGCCGGCGGTTGTTCGCGTGCTTGAGCTCGACGTCGAACAGGCGAATGGAACGGTCCAGCCGCTCCAGGCGGGCCAGCTTCTGCGAGACATAGACCCGAAAGTGGTCCGGTATCTCGACGTTGCGGCCCTTGACCACGATTTCGGCGCCCGACTGATCGAGGCTCTCGTCGGCATCGACCGGCGCACGGCTGGTTTCCACGAATTGACTTACCATGCTCGACACTCTTTTCTCGTCGTCTCGACCACGTACTCACGGTTCCCGTCCTTGATGACGACCGTAGCCATGCCGCCGGATACGTGCCACTGCTTTGACGGACCCGTTGCGAGTTGGTGGCCGCACCGCCATCAAGCCGCCGCGATCACCAATGCGGCGGCCACCGCAACACCGCCGGAACGCAGCACCCGCACCGACTCGGCCAGGGTGGCGCCGGTGGTGACGACGTCGTCGACGATCAGTACGTCACCGGGGGGCAGCCGGCGCCGGCTCAGCACCACCCGGCCGTCGACGTTGCGTTCGCGGGCGCCGCTGCCCAGCCCGACCGAGTCCCGGGTCAGTGCCCGCATCCGCAGCGCCGGCGCCACCGTGAGGCCTGGAAGCCGGGCCGACGCCGCGGCCGCGATCCGCCCGATCGGGTCACCGCCGCGGCGGCGGGCGGCACTGCGCCGGGTGGGCGCGGGAATGATCGTCAGCGGCAGGTCGAGCATCCCCCAGCACAGCAACCGGTACAGCGCGACGGCCAGCGGTAGAGCCAGCGGCGCGATCAGGTCGGTGCGCCCCCGCTCCTTCACCGCGACTATCGCCTGACGGCGGGCCCCGGCGTAGCGGCCCAGCGCGAACACCGGCACCTGCGGGTCGAGCCGCGGACTGGCCAGGCGGGGCTCGTCGGGCCCGACGGCGAGCTGCGCCGCGCAGCCGGCGCACCAACCGGTGGCCGGGGCGCCGCAGCCACCGCACTGCCGGGGAAGCACCAGATCCAACCCACCGTCGAGCATGCGCTCGAGACTGGCACCGGCCACCGACAACCGGCCCCTAAAAGTCGTGCTACGTCATGTCGTATTCGCATGTCAAGGGGCCTTTAGTCCGCAGTAGCAGCATCACCAAACGCCGAAACCGTGAGGTCCCTTACAGATTCACGAATTTTATTCCTCGATACTGTTAGCGTCGCCGTCCATGACCTCCAAACCAACGCAGTTGGACACGTCAGCAGAGCCCGAATCCGGTGGCGCCACGGCGTTGATCGGCAAAGGCTGGGCCCAAGGCGTGGCCCTGGTGATGATCTTCGGATTCCTGGTGATGGGCATCCTGGCCTACCGCACCTACACCGCATCGATGCCGATGCCGGACAAAGTGGTCACCGAGACCGGACAACAACTGTTCACCGGCGACGACATCACCCGCGGCCAAACCCTGTTCCAGGCCCGCGGACTGATGCAGTACGGCTCGGTGCTGGGCCACGGCGCCTACCTGGGCCCGGACTACACCGCCGAATACCTGCGGATGGCCACCGACAATGTCACCGGCCAGTTCGAGGCGCAGGGCGTGACCAGCCCGCACGACGATGTGGTCGCCGAGTTCCGGACCAACCGCTACAACGCCGACACCGGCACCCTGGTCTTCACCGACAAACAGGCCCGCGCGTTCACCGATATCCAGCGGCACTACGCCGACTATTTCGGCGAAGCCTCCACCAAATACGGCCTGCTGCCGCACATGATGACCGACCCGGGCGAGATCCGCGACGTGACCGCGTTCTTCGCCTGGACCGCGTGGGCGTCGGCGGCCGACCGGCCCGGCCACGCCTACAGCTACACCAACAACTGGCCCTCGGAGCCGCGCGTGGACAACGGCCCCACCGGATCGGTCGTGGTGTGGTCGGTGCTGTCCCTCATCGCGCTGCTCGGCGGGATCGGGATCATGTTCACCGTCTACGGCCGGTGGAGCCAGAACATCGGCTGGCACGGCGCCGAGACGACAAGGCTCGAGTTCCGTCAACCCGGCGAGGTGCCGCTGACCCGCTCCCAGCGGGCCGCGGTCTGGATCTTCGCCGTCGTCGCGGTGCTGTTCTTGATCCAGACACTGCTCGGCGGCGCCGTCGAGCACTACCGCGCGGACCTGGCGGAGTTCTACGGGATCGACCTCGCCAAGTTCCTGCCCTACAACCTGGCCCGCACCTGGCACCTGCAACTGTCGCTGTTCTGGACCGCCGCAGCGTTTTTGGCCGGCGGCATCTTCTTGGTGCCCTTCATCACCCGCCGCGAGCCCGCCAAGCAGTCGTGGCTGGTATACGGCCTGCTCGGAGCGCTCGCCGTGGTGGTCTTCGGGTCCCTGGGATTCGAGGCGCTGTCGATCTTCGGCAAGGTCGAGCCCGGCACCGTGCTGTCGCAGCAGTGGGAGTTCCTGGACCTGCCGCGGGTATTCCAGCTGTTGCTGATCGTCGGGTTGTTCCTGTGGATCTTCATCATCTGGCGCGGCATGCGCTCCAAGCTGGCCAGCACCTCGCGGATGAACCTGCCCTGGGTGTTCTTCTTCACCGGCCTGACCATCCCGGCCTTCTACGCGGTCAGCCTGCTCGCCGGCAGCGAGACGCACTTCTCGGTCGCCGACTTCTGGCGGTTCTGGATGGTGCACCTGTGGGTCGAGGACTTCCTGGAGCTGTTCACCACCGCGATGGTGGCCTACCTGTTCGTCCAGCTCGGGGTGGTGCGGGAGAAGGTTGCGCTGCTGGTGATCTTCCTCGACATCATCTTGTACTCCGCCGGCGGCGTGATCGGCACCATGCACCACCTGTACTTCTCCGGCACCCCGGTCGAACACATGGCGCTGGGTGCCTTCTTCTCCGCCGCCGAGGTCATCCCGCTGACCTTCTTGACCGTGGAGGCATGGGCATTCCTGCAGCTGGGCGCTCGCCAGGAAGCCGGCGGTGAGCACAACTTCCCGGCGCGCTGGGCGGTGATGTTCTTGGTCGCGGTCGGGTTCTGGAACTTCTTGGGCGCGGGCATCTTCGGCTTCCTGATCAACCTTCCGGTGGTGTCCTACTACGAGATCGGCACCGCGCTGACCGCCAACCACGCGCACGCGGCGATGTTCGGGGTGTACGGCATGCTCGCGGTGGCCCTGGCGATGTTCGCCTTCCGGTATGTGATCCCGGCGGACAAGTGGCCGAACAAGCTGGCCCGGCTGTCGTTCTGGTGCATGAACATCGGCCTGGCCTGGATGGTGTTCGTCACCCTGCTGCCGCTGGGTGTGCTGCAGTTGTTCCACTCGGTCAACGCCGGCTACTTCGAAGCGCGGTCGCTGGGTTACATCACTCAGCCGGGCAACGCCGTGTTGGAGTGGCTGCGGTTGCCAGGCGATGCGATCCTGATCGTCGGCGGCGTCGTGCCGTTCTGCTGGATCGCCTGGATTGCACTGCGGCACTTCCGTTCCGGTCAGACCGTCGACGAGTTGCCGGAGCACGCGCTGTACACCTCGGTGGCGACCGACGCGACCGAGACCGAAGCCGCGACACAGGGCTGATCGACGATGACGATGCCGGGAGCATGGGTGTGGCTGATGTCGGGCTACGCGCTGCTCCTGCTCGCCTTCGCGTGGGGCTTCGACGGCATGGCCAAGCGGACCTCCGATCGCGCCGCCCAGTGGCGCACCGGAAAGTTCACCTACCACGAAGATCACGACGCCTGGAAATGCCCGGAGGACCAGTGGCTCTGGCCGACCTCGTTCGACCCGGACAACCGGGTGATGCGGTACCAGGCCACGCCGTCGATCTGCAACGCCTGCCCGGTCAAGGACACCTGCACCACGTCGAATCATGGTCGGCAGATCAGCCGGCCGGTCGACCCCTGGCCGCATTCCGAGGCGGGCCGGTTCCACCGTGGCATCGCCTGCGCGGTGGCCGGATTCGGGGTGGTGATGCCGCTGGCGGCACTGATCGGCAACCACCGGCCCGCCGATGTGCTGGTGCTGGCCGCAGCGATCCTGATCGTGCTCGCCGGCGGCTCCCCACTGCTCCGCCATCTGTGGAACACTCCCTCAAACCCCCCACAGGACGCCCCGCACGACAGACCGCACCGGATCGACCCGCAGGCGCAGCTCGACCAGGTCGAAGCGGCCATCGACCGATACTCCACCCGCTGGGGCGGCTTTTCGAACTCGAGGAGGCAGCGCGTCAATGAGTGAGGGCCTGATCACCGTGGCGGTGATCGTGATCGCGGTACTGGCTGCGCTCGCCTACTTCTCGATCCACGTTTTGCGGGAATACGAGCGGGGCGTCGTCTTCCGGGTCGGGCATGCCCGCCCCCTGTATCAGCCGGGACTGCGGATCCTGGTTCCGCTGGTGGACAAGATGATCCGCGTCGACCAGCGGGTGGTGACGCTGACGATCCCCCCGCAGGAGGTGATCACCCGCGACAACGTGCCCGCCCGGGTGAACGCGGTGGTGATGTTCCAGGTGGTCGATCCGCTCAAAGCGATTCTCGCGGTGGAGAACTACGCGGTGGCCACCTCCCAGATCGCCCAGACCACCCTGCGCTCGCTGCTGGGCCGGGCCGATCTGGACACCCTGCTGGCGCACCGAGACGACCTCAACGCCGACCTGCGCACCATCATCGACACCCAGACCGAGCCGTGGGGCGTGCAGGTCCGGGTGGTCGAGATCAAGGACGTGGAGATCCCGGAGTCGATGCAGCGCGCGATGGCCCGCGAAGCCGAGGCCGAGCGCGAACGGCGCGCGAAGGTGATCAACGCCCGCGGTGAGCTCCAGGCCTCCGAGGAACTGAGCCAGGCCGCCGAGACGCTGTCGCGCAATCCCGCGTCGCTGCAACTGCGTTACCTGCAAACCCTTTTGGAGCTCGGCGCCGACCAGAACTCCACCGTGGTCTTCCCGCTGCCGGTGGACATCATCACCCCGTTTCTGGGGGGCGGCGCACCCAGACGCTGAGATGGACCAATGGCCCTGCTCTCGGCGTGTCGGCGCGGTTACCCTGGGCAGTGCCGGGCGCGGTCGACGTCCGGCCGGCCAGTCGGGAGCCATCATGGGTGATCGGGAGTCAACACAGGCGGTCGTCGTCGGTATCGACGGGTCGCCGGCCGCGCACAGCGCCGCGGTCTGGGCGGCCGGCGAAGCGGCCGATCGGAACCTGCCGCTGAAGCTGGTCTATGTCATCCATTCGGCCGGCGATCCGGCCGAACCCCCCGACCCGCAGGCCGCCGCCTCCAGCGCGCTGTCGCAGGCCCGCCAGGCGGCCCGGGCCACCGCCGGCGTGCAAGTCCAAACCGAGGCGCTGCACGGAAACCCGCTCGCCACCTTGATCGAACTGTCCCACTCGGCGGCAATGGTCGTGGTGGGATCGGTCGGGGTGGCCCACACCTGCCATCGCGCCGGTTCGACCGCCGCCGCGCTGGCCGGATCGACCGACTGCCCGGTGGCCGTGATCCGCGGCCCCGGCACTCCCCGACACGACGGGGCGATCGTTGCCGAAATCGATGCGTCACCGGACAATAAGACCGTGCTGGGATGGGCCAGGGCCGAAGCCGAGCTGCGTCACGCGCCGCTGCAGCTGGTCACCTCCGGTGACGTCGAGGGCTACCTCGCCGCGCACGCCGAGTCGATCCAGCTGTTCGTCTCGGGAACTCGCGATCGGCGCAGCCTGGGCTGGGCCGGCGGCACCGGCGGCTGTTCGGTGCTCACCGTCGGCGGGACGCCGCGATGACCGCCGCGGCGAAAGGGCGCGCCACCGTCACGGTCTTTCTGGTCGACGATCACGAAGTGGTGCGCCGCGGCCTGATCGACCTGCTCGGCGCCGATCCGGAACTCGACGTCGTCGGCGAGGCCGGATCGGTCGCCGAGGCGCTGGCGCGCATCCCGGCCCTGCGGCCCGACGTGGCGGTGCTCGACGTACGCCTGCCGGACGGCAACGGCATCGAGCTGTGCCGTGATCTGCTGTCCCGCATGCCGGAGCTGCGCTGCCTGATCCTCACCTCGTTCACCTCCGACGAGGCGATGCTCGATGCCATCCTGGCCGGTGCCAGCGGCTACATCGTCAAGGACATCAAGGGCATGGAGCTGGCCCGCGCCGTCAAGGACGTCGGCGCCGGACGCTCGCTGCTCGACAACCGTGCCGCCGCCGCACTGATGGCCAAACTGCGCGGCGCCACCGCCAAGCCCGACCCGCTGTCGGGGCTGTCCGAACAGGAACGCATCCTGCTGGGCCTGCTCGCCGAAGGCCTGACCAACAAGCAGATCGCCGACCGGATGTTCCTGGCGGAGAAAACCGTGAAGAACTACGTGTCGCGACTGCTGGCCAAGCTGGGCATGGAACGCCGAACCCAGGCCGCCGTCTTCGCCACCAAACTCGAGCGCTCGCGGAATGTCTGACGACGCATCCCCCGACGGCCCGGGCCCCCTGCGCGACACGCTGTCCCAGTTGCGGCTACGCGAACTGCTGGTCGGAGTGCAGGACCGGGTCGAGCAGATCGTGGAGGGCCGCGACCGCCTCGACGGTCTCCTGGCGGCGATGCTGGTGGTCACCTCCGGGCTGGAGCTCGACGCCACACTGCGCTCCATCGTGCAGACCGCCACCAACCTGGTCGAGGCCAAATACGGTGCGCTGGAAGTGCACGACCACGACCGCCGGATGCGGGAGTTCGTTTACGAGGGCATCGACGACGACACCTTCGCGCGGATCGGGCGGCTGCCCGAAGGCATGGGCGTGGTGGGCCTGCTGATCGACGAACCCCGCCCGCTGCGCCTCGATGACCTCACCAAACACCCTGCGTCGGTGGGGTTTCCGTCATACCACCCGATAATGCGCACCTTCCTCGGCGTGCCGGTGGGGGTGCAGGACGAGGTCTTCGGCAATCTGTATCTCACCGAGAAGGCCAATGGGCTGCCGTTCAGCGAGGATGACGAAGTGCTGGTGCAGGCACTGGCGGCCGCCGCCGGGATCGCCATCGCCAACGCCCGGTTGTACGCACAGGCCAAGGCGCGCCAATCCTGGATCGAATCCACCCGTGACATCGCCACTGAACTGTTGTCCGGAACGGATCCCAGCACGGTGTTCCGGCTGATCGCCGAGGAAGCCAGCAAGCTCACCGGCGCCGAGTCGGCGCTGGTGGCCATCCCGCTGGAAGCGGACACCTTCGACGCCGACGTCAAAGAACTCTTGGTGGTCGAAACCTTGGGCGCGGCAATGGAGATGATCGCCGGTGACACCATCCCGGTCACCGGGACCCCGGTCGGCGAGGCATTCGCCCGGCGCATGCCGCGCAAGGTGGACCGGCTGGGGTTGGCCGGCGTCGACGTGACCGGCCCGGCTCTGATCCTGCCGTTGCGCGCCGCGGACGCGGTGGCCGGCGTCGTCGTGGTGGCGCGAAACGGCTCCGCGAATCCGTTCAGTGTCGAACAACTCGACATGATGGCCGCGTTCGCCGACCAGGCCGCGTTGGCCTGGCAGTTGGCCACGTCGCAGCGCCGCATGCACGAACTCGACGTGGTCACCGACCGGGATCGCATCGCCCGCGACCTTCATGACCATGTGATCCAGCGACTGTTCGCCGTCGGATTGTCCTTGCAGGGCACCATTCCGCGGGCCCGCTCCGCCGCGGTGCAGCGCCGGTTGAGCGACGCGGTGGATGACCTGCAGGAGATCATCGGCGAGATCCGCACCACCATCTTCGATCTGCACGGGACCTCCTCGGCGGTGACCCGGCTGCGGCAGCGGCTGGACAACGCCGTCGCGCAGTTCTCCGGATCGGGGCTGCACACCACCGTGCAGTTCGTCGGCCCGCTGTCGGTGGTCGAACCGGCGCTGGCCGATCACGCCGAGGCAGTGGTCTCCGAGGCGGTCAGCAATGCGGTTCGGCATTCCGGCGCCACCGCGTTGAGCGTGCAGATCAAGGTCGAAGACGACCTGGCCATCGAGGTGACCGACAACGGCCGCGGGATGCCGGAGGTCATCACCCCCAGCGGCCTGGACAACCTGCGCCAGCGCGCCGCGCAGGCCGGCGGCGCCTTCAGCATCGAACCGGCCCCGGGCGGCGGCACCGTACTGCGCTGGTCCGCACCGCTGATGACGTAGCAGGCAGCCACTCCACGATGTCATCGAGGAAGCGTCGCGGGGTCGCCGGCAGCGGGTCGGCGTTGATCGGGGCCCAGCCCACCCGCAGCAACATCTGTGGATAGCCGCTGGTGCCGAAGACGTCGCGGCGTACCGCGGCGCGGGTTTCGGCGATCTCGAGTGGCTCGGTGACCGGGCAGCTGGCCAACCCCAGCGCCGTCGCGGTCAGCAACACCACGCTGGTGGCCTCACCGGCACGCAGTTGCGCCAGCCGGTCGTCGTCGTCGGTGCCCAACGCCAGCATCACCGCGCGGTCCTGGGCCGGACCGGCACCGGGCGGCTGGGCCAGCAGCGGGTCGGCGAACAGCCGCCCCGGAATCGGCGTGCCGGCACTCGGCGCCGGAACACTGCGTGCCGGGACGCCGGCCACCGACCCGTACCGACCGCTCCACCTCGCCAGCTCGGCGAGGTAGTCATAGTCGCTGCGGTGGGCGAAGACAGCTTGCGCCACAACCGCATTCAGCCGGTCGAACGCGTCGATTCGGCGCAGCATCACCCCCGCGCGGGCGGCGCGGGCACCCATCAGCGCAACGTCGGCCGCCGCCACCGGCCAGCCGCTGAAGTAGCGGCGGTCGGTGCGCCGCCGCGGTATCGCCGCAGCCAGTGCCACGTCAATCTGCTCGGGGACCTGTTCGGAAAGCCGCCCGGGAGCTGGCCCGAACAGTTCGATCGACGCCAGGTGCTCGGGGTGGGCCGGATCGGGCAGCCGGTGGACCTTGCTGCGCCAACCCAGCGCGGCGAGGGCGACCACGCAATGGTGCAGCGCCGCGCCGCAACTCAGGATCAGACCGCGGCCGTCGGGATCCACGCTGCGCAGGTGCAGGCCGAGGTCGGCGAACAGCTCCAGCCGAGGCGGCTGTGTCGCCGTCTGCACCCGCCAGCGCCACGGCTGGGAATTGTGCACCGACGGTGCGCGGATCGCCAGCTCAAGCGCAGTGCGAACGGTCTCTCGGACGGCCGCGGGGTCCGGGTAGCCGGCAGGCTGGTCATCCATGATCCGGCCCCCATTCTTCCGGCACGGTCTTGAGCCGATCTGGCACCGAACCCAAGGACCCGTGACTTTTTCACCATGCTCCTGGGCCGGTAGGTCCGCACAGGGCAGGAAGGCCCCGGCTGGAAAGGACTTTGGGCCACCGGGTCGCAAGCGTCGGTGAGTAGGGACTTCTGGCCCTGCCGGCCCCGGCCGGTGCGGGCGGATCATAAGGAGCGGACGCAGGCGGGAGGTCCGCATCATGGAGCAACTGACCACACTGGACGCGGGTTTTCTGGAGGCCGAGGACTCCGACCGCCACATCAGCCTGGCGATCGGCGGCCTGGTCATCTTGGAAGGGCCGCCGCCGGATTACGCCGCCCTGGTCTCCGCGTTGGGTGCGCGGATCAGCGGCTGCCGGCGGTTCGGCCAGAAACTGCTGGTGCACCCGTTCGACCTGGCGCCGCCGCAGTGGGTGGCCGATCCCGACTTCGACATGGCGCATCACCTGCGGCGAGTCGCGCTGCCGGACCCGGGCGGCGACGCCGAACTGTTCGGCTTCGTCGCCGACCAGATGGCACGCCGGCTGGATAGGGATCGGCCGCTGTGGCACATCTGGGTGATCGAGGGGCTGACCGGCGACCGGTGGGCCATGCTGGTCAAAATTCACCACTGTATCGGCGACGGGATCGCGACCTCGCACCTGTTCACCGGGCTCTGCGATGAAAGCGGCGACCTCGGCGACGGGGTGGCGAGTTTCGCCGGCCACCTTCGGGGCTCGCACGAATCGCATTCGGGCGAATGGCATTTCGGGCTTCCCGCCGTGAATACCAGCCCGGCGGCCTGGGCCGCCGATCTGTGGAATGTGTCGACCGCGATCAGCGCCGCGGCCCTACGGGCCGCCCGCGGCACCGTCGAGTTGTCGGCCGGGCTGCTGCACCAGGGCACCCCCACCTCGTTGAACGGACCGATGAGCGCGATGCGCCGGTACAGCTCGGCGAAGGTATCGCTCGCCGACGTCCACCAGATCTGTCAGGCGTTCGACGTGACCCTCAACGATGTCGCGCTGGCCGGTTTGACCGAGGCCTACCGCGGCATGCTGCACCGCCGCGGCGAACGCCCGCTGCCCGAAACGCTGCGCACGTTGGTGCCGGTGTCCACCCGCGGCGGCGACGCCGTCGACGCGACCGACAACCGGGTGTCGGTGATGCTGCCCTACCTGCCGGTGGAGGAGGACAACCCGGTGCGGCGGCTGAAACTGGTGCACGCGCGGCTGAGCCGAACCAAGCGCACCGGGCAGCGCCAAGCCGGCAGTGCGTTCGTCTCGGCGGCCAACCACATTCCGTTCCCGCTGACCGCATGGGCGGTGCGGCTGTTGACGCGGCTGCCTCAACAGGGCGTCACCACCATCGCGACCAATGTGCCGGGTCCGTCGCAGACCCTGCACATCATGGGCCGCACGGTGCTCGACGTGCTCCCGGTGCCGCCGATCGCGCTGCAGCTGCGTACCGGGGTGGCGATGCTGAGCTACGCCGAGAGCCTGTTCTTCGGCGTACTGGCCGATTACGACACCATGCCCGACGTCGACGAATTCGCCCGCAGCATCGAGACGGCGGTGGCCCGGCTGGTGGCCGCCGCCAAGCGGCGCAAGACTAACCGGGAGCACGCCGAACACCGGCGCCCGTCACTGGTGGCGACGGGATAGGCGAAGATCCGCAGTATCGCCGATCAACCTGCGTTACCGCCCTGCAACCGGGCATCCTTGTTGAACCGGCGAAGACGTCGTAGGCGCTTGGTTTACTGGGCTATCGAATGACCGGTATTCAGAAAGTTGGTGGCATGGCACCGTTCTCAGCAGACGTCGAACATCTGGTGACGACCATCAAATCGACCATCACAATCCGCAAATCGCCAGGTGGCTGGCCTCAAAGCATCGAACTCGCGTTGATCGATGCCGCTCTGTCGATCCGCGCGCGATACGGCGTCACTGCGGACACCGGCGTCCGCGGCTCGCTCAAGCGGTACCAGGCCGCATCGGGACGCACTGAGTGGGACGACCTGGAAATTCTAGCGGATATCGAACCGACACAATTGTCGGAGACACTCGCCAACCGGCAGAAGACGGGCGGCGTCCTCAAGGTTGAGGCGATCGTCAACTGCGCTAGGCGGCTCAGCGAAGCTGGCGTAAGGCACGCAACCGATGTCGACCGGAATTCTCCCGAGCAGAAGATCGCCTACTGCGGCACTGTCGGTCTTGGCCCAGTTACCTGGTCCTATTTCCTCATGCTCCTTGGTACCGATGGAGTCAAACCCGACACTCTAGTTACCCGATTCGTCAGTGAGGCCATCGGAGGGCGCCCGGGCCCTGACGCCGTTACCGCGTTGGTGTCGGCAGCTGCCGAACAGCTTGAAATGTCCAGCTCCGACCTCGATCATTCCATCTGGCGGCACATGAGCAACCCCCGCCGCAGCTAGAGCTTGGTTGCCGAGTTTCCGCCCGGTCCGGAGACAAGCAACGCGCTCAACCAGCGGTATACGCTTGGCGCGCAACCTGAAAGAAATGCCCGGTTCGGTCGTCGTTGCATGTGACACCGGCATCGATATGAGTTACGCAGGTGATGCTGCCTGCCGACAGTGGCTTTCCGTACTGCTGAACGGGAAGACCAAAATCGCCCAACCCGGCAGCACACGCTATAGATGGCGACTGGCCTTCGGTCATGTCGAACCGATGCGGATCTTCGGGTGCGCAGCCCGGACTCAACGACTCTGGGGCGGCGTACGTGTGTTCTCGGATTACGCAGCTCACTGTGGCCGGACTCACCAGACCATCCAGGAGACAGCCGATATTTCCCGACGGGGATTGGAATCCCCACCGCAACTGATTGTCGCTCCGTTCAGGTATCCGTTGCGTGGTTGATCGCTGTTCTGGTACCGGTTGCGCCGAAGGCAATCCCGGCCGGGATGGAGGTGCCGTCCGAGTAGTGACCGTCGGACGTGATCCTACGACGGAGGATTCCGAGTACCGGTCGCCTTGAAGGATCGCAACTACCACCCCAACGGCCAACACTGTCAATGCCACCGCAACGCTCGTGAACGTAGCAAATCGGAGGTTTGCAGGGCCACCCATCGCCCTGTAGTCAGGGTGTCCCTGTGGCGATATCACCGCTCCTCGTTAGAAATAGCTGGACTGCCACTGTCCCCTGCTCCATCACTGTCCGACAATGCCTGCAATGCCGAGCCCAGTGGCGCGAAAGGGCTGACCGCGAGCAGATCCCGATGCGGCGCCAGGCGAACGGTGGCCGGATCTACACATCGAGGAGCGCGGAGATCCGGCAATTCCCCTCGCCCAGGAAATTGCATCGGCGCATTCTCCATCACCGCCTCTATCGATTGCCGAATCGCGATATCTTCGCAATTCACAGACCAACCCGGAGCTGGCGCAGTCAGAGGATCTACCCCGAACAGGTCAATCCTCCTGGCGCGCAATCTATTTGCCATCGCTTCTTCAGCCCGGGCAAAATTGGGATCGTCAAACAGCGATGTCCAGGTGAGCGCACCAGCCGAGACGGCAAGCAAGATCAGTATCACCCAGTACCAGCCATCGAACACCCGCCCCACCATGTCCGTGACGACAACCAACAAAAAGAATGCGGTCGCGCCACCTAGCAGGATCGGGTTGAGCGCCTTCTTGACGGCCACCGGTACTGGCCTCGGCAGATAGCGATTAGTGGTGACCTGCTGCCGCTCCTGCGGTGGCACAGCAGCACCGACCTCGGCGGCCCAGACGCCTTGCCAAGCCTCGTCAAAAGCACGTATCGCGGCGAGCAGATCGGACGCCTTCGTGTACCACGCCGAAAAATCCACACCCGCCGGCGACTGGAGCCACATCTTGAAGCGGTACTGACGTTCCTCAGCGAGCTGCTGATGCCGCAGATCGAGAAGTTCCCTGTTCTGAGAGATGATCCGCTGGTGCTGGAGGAGCTGTGCAGCGTTGAGCGCATTCGCCAAGTCTGATTTGCGATTCAGTCGCCTCAACTGATCAATGTACGGTTCCTGCGCCACCGACAGCTATCCCCTCTGCGTAGTTACCTGACCATAATGCCGACCTACATCGATCAAGCAAGCCAGACGAGCAGATCGGAGCAGATCAATAGACGGACAGTATCGGCGAACTCTGACAACCTCCCCGCTACGGCTCAGCCCGGCAGCACCGGCTGTGCGCCGGCGACCATGAACGGGCCCAGCGGCGACCAGCTCTGTTCGTCCTCGGCCCGCGACGACGACAGCGCCAACACCCCGCGCGGGTCGGCCACATAGACCGTGGACGGGTCGGCGACGATCGTGGACACCGGCAGCTGCAGATTGCCGTTGGGCGCATCGGAGTTCACCCCGTCGATGTTGACGTAGGACACCGGGTGCTTCGGGTCGGATCGGCTCACCACGATGTCGTCGCCGGTGCGCCAGCTCAGCGACACCACCGAGGAGCCGAGCCCGAAGCCCAGCCGGCGCGGATAGTTCAGCACGAACTGGCCGGCCGCGGTCTGCTCGACGCCGGCCAGGATCACCTGTCCGCCGATCACCATGGCGGCCCGGGTGCCGTCGCGGGACAGCTGCAGCTCGCTGATCGGTCCGGGGAACCGCGCGTTGATCGCCCCGGAGTCCACCGGGATCCGGGCCGGGCGGCCCGAGGCCACCTCTTGGATCGCGCGCAGCACGTTGTTGCCGTCCACGACCACCCATACCGCTTCGTCCAGCGACCAGCTCGGCCGCGACAGGGTGTGCCCCTCGGCGGCCTGCACCGCCTCGCCGCCGAGGTCTCCGATCCACAACGTGGCCGGCGGGTCGGGGGCACCCGGGTGCACCACCACCGAGGCCACCTGACGTCCGTTGCGCGACAACGCCGCCGCCTCCTGGTCGGGTTCCCGCCCGAACGCCCCGGGCACCCGGTTGGCCTGCTGTCCGTCCAGGACGAGCAGCGACCCGCCGACCAGCGCATGTATTCCGGCGCCGGCGCCGTCGGAGGCGCCCGGGTCGGTGGTGGCCACATCGGAGGTCGTCCAGCCATCCGGGAACCGGTCGTCGAGCGCCGCACCGTCGGCAGTGATCACGTACGGGCCCTTGATGTCCGCCCGCGCCAGCGTCCAGATCAGTTGGGCGGCAAGCAATTGCCTGCTGTTGGGGTCGGTGGTCGACAGGCTGTCCAGGTCGATCTTCGCCCCACCGTAGCCGCGGCCCACCCCGCTCTTGCCGCCGTCGGCCCGGGTCACCGGACCGCGCAGCCGCAACGGTGCCGCCAGCAGGTTGCGCACCCCGGCCATCTCCGGGCGCGGGCCGGCGATCAGCTTGGACACCAGCTCGGTGGCCAACTGGTCGGGGTCGGACACCGCGACGTAGCGCGGATCGGGAACCACCGTCTTGCCGGTCGGGTCGACGAAATACAGCGTGTTGCGCTTGTAGGTGGCCTGAAACTGCTGCCAGTCCAAGAAGACTCCGTTGGGCAGCCGGTCGATGCGCCAGCCGTCGGAGGTCTTGAGCAGTTCGATCGGCTCCGGGGCGGGCAGGGCGCCCTCGGCGGTCTCGAACACCCCCATGTCCGACAGCGAACCCAGCATGTCGGCGCGCATGGTGACCGCGACCCGGTCGGCGCTGCGGGTCTCGACGAACACCACGTTGTCGATCAGCAGCGCACTGCCGGCGTCGTCCCAGGCATCCGACGCCGACTGGGTGAGGAACTGCCGTGCCGCGCGGTGCCGGTTGGCCGGGTCGGCGGTCGCTTTGAGGAATTCGCGCAACAGCACATCGGGGTCCATGCCCGGGGTGGGTTTGGGCAGCACCGTCGGCGGCGGCGCCTGCACGGTGCCGATCGCCTGCGGGGCCGATGTGCTGGGCACTCCGGCGCAGCCCGCCAACGCCAGGGCGGTACTTATCAGGGCGAGTATCAGCGCCACCGCGTGCAGCCGGCGGTTAGCGAGGCTCGACGCAGGAGAGACGAAGCTGGACCGCCGCATCCGAACCCGCGCCATCACCCGCTCCGCTCGGCGTGTTCACGCGCCCGCTGCCGACGCTCGCGGCGCTCGGCGGCGGTCACCGGCTTCATCGGCAGCGGGCTGGTGGTGACCTTGTGGCCGCGCACCAGCGGCAGGGTCAGCCGGAAGCAGGCGCCCTTGCCGGGTTCGCCCCAGGCCTCCAGCCGGCCTTGGTGCAGCCGGGCGTCCTCGACGCTGATCGCCAGCCCCAGCCCGGTCCCCCCGGAGCGCCGCACCCGCGAGGGGTCAGCGCGCCAGAACCGGCTGAACACCAGCTTCTCCTCCCCCGGCCGCAGCCCCACCCCGTGGTCGCGGACCGTGACCGCGACGGTGTCGTCGTCGGCGCGCATCCGGATCACCACCGGCTTGTGCTCGGCGTGGTCGATCGCATTGGCGATCAGGTTGCGCAGGATGCGTTCCACCCGGCGCGGATCCACCTCGGCGATCACCCCTTCGCTCGGCAGGTCCACCCGCAGCTCGACGCCGGCCTCGGCGGCCAGATGTCCCACGTTGTCCAGCGCGCTCTTGACCGTCGAGCGCAGGTCCACCGACTCCACCGACAGCTCGGCCACCCCGGCGTCGTGCCGGGAGATCTCCAGCAGGTCGTTGAGCAAGGACTCGAACCGGTCGAGTTCGCTGACCAGCAGCTCGGTGGACCGTCGCAGCGAGGGCTCCAGGTCTTCGCTGTGGTCGTGGATGAGGTCGGCGGCCATCCGCACAGTGGTCAGCGGGGTGCGCAGCTCATGGCTGACGTCGGAGGTGAACCGGCGCTGCAGGTTACCGAACTCTTCGAGCTGGGTGATCTGGCGCGACAGGCTCTCGGCCATGTCGTTGAACGAGACCGCGAGCCGGGCCATGTCGTCTTCGCCGCGTACCGGCATGCGTTCGGACAGGTGCCCCTCGGCGAACCGTTCGGCGATCCGCGAGGCCGACCGCACCGGCAGCACCACCTGGCGGGACACCAAAAGCGCAATGCCGGCCAGCAGCACCAGCAGCACCAGGCCGCCGGTGGCGATGGTGCCGCGCACCATGCTGATCGTGTTGCGCTCGGTCCCCAGCGGGTAGATCAGGTACAGCTCCAGGTTGGTGATCCGCGACGTCGTCGGCGTCCCGATCACCAGCGCCGGGCCGGAAAACCCCTCCACGTGCACGGGGGCGTACTGGTAGCTGACCTGTCCGGCCTTGACGAATTCGCGCAGTGCGGCCGGCACCTGCTCGACCGGCCCGGCGGTGGTCGCCGCCCGCGGGCCTTCGCCGAGCACCACCAGCACCGCGTCGAACGCGCCCGCGGTTCCGCTGCCGGCGGCCGGGCCGGTTTTGCTCATCAGCGTGTTGCGGGCCAGTTGCAGGCTCGAGGTCAGCGAGCGGGCCTCCTCACCGCCGACGATGCCGCCGGCCGTGACGCGGGCCCGCTCGATCTGCTCGGTGGCCGCCCGAACCTTGACCTCCAGCACCCGGTCGGTGATCTGGCTGGTCAAAACGAATCCGAGCGCCAGGATGACCGCAGCCGACAACCCCATCGTGAGCACCACAACCCGCAGCTGCAGTGACCGGCGCCAGGCGACCTGCGCCGCGCGGCGCAGCGTGTTCACGCCGAGCAGCAGGGGACCCGACCGCCGGGGGCGCCGTCTGGAGCTGAAGATCACGTGCGCCGCTCCCCGGTGGGGATCACGGAGGTCCGGCCTTGTAACCCACTCCTCGAACGGTCAGCACCACGGTCGGGTTCTCCGGGTCTTGCTCCACCTTGGCCCGCAGGCGCTGGACGTGCACGTTCACCAGCCGGGTGTCGGCCGGATGCCGGTATCCCCAGACCTGTTCGAGGAGCACTTCACGAGTAAACACCTGGCGCGGCTTGCGTGCCAGGGCCACCAGCAAGTCGAACTCCAAGGGCGTCAGGGAGATCTGCTCACCGGCACGACTCACCTTGTGCGCCGGTACATCGATGTCGATGTCGGCGATGGAGAGCATCTCGGCCGGCTCGTCGTCGTTGCGGCGCAGCCGCGCGCGCACCCGGGCCACCAGTTCCTTGGGCTTGAACGGCTTCATGATGTAGTCGTCGGCGCCCGACTCCAGACCGAGCACCACGTCGACGGTGTCGGTCTTGGCGGTGAGCATCACGATCGGCACCCCGGAGTCCTTGCGCAGCACCCGGCACACGTCGATGCCGTTCATGCCGGGCAGCATCAGGTCCAGCAGCACCAGATCGGGCCGCAGCTCGTGCACCGCGGTGAGCGCCTGGGTGCCGTCACCGACGACCGCGGTGTCGAAACCCTCCCCGCGCAGCACGATGGTGAGCATCTCGGCCAGCGAAGCGTCGTCGTCGACGACGAGAATCCTTTGCCTCATGGCGTACATCGTGTCATCAGATCGAGACAAAATCCTGCTACCACGCGCGTGTTTCGCAGGTTAAACGTGCAGAGCGCCGGCCAGCTCGGCCGCCGAGACCGTCGGGCCGGCCAGCTGCCACCGCCCGGCGAACCCGGCCCGGGCCAGTCCGCGGTACACCTCGCCGGTGCGGCGCTGCAGACCGTCGTCGCGCTCGTAGCTGTCGCGGGCCCGGGCGGTGTCGTGCGCCTCGCGATTCCGGGCGCGCTGGGCGGCGAGTTCGGCGGGGACGTCCAGGAGGATCTGCCAGTCCGGCGCGGGCAGCTGCAGCCGCTCGAATTCCAGCTGCCGCACCCAGCCCACCACCTCGCCGCCGGCGTCCTGATGCAGCCGGGCGGCGCTGTAGGCCGCACTGGAGGCCACATACCGGTCCAGGATCACCACGTCGTGGCTGGTGTGCAGGCCCGCGATCTCCTCTTTGGCGCCGGCCCGGTCCAGCGCGAACAGCAACGCCATCGCGTACACCGAATCGGCCAGGTCGCCGTGCTGCCCGCGCAGCGCCTCGGCGGCGACGTCGGCGGTCACCGAGCTGCCGTAGCGCGGGAACGCGCAGGTGGCCACCGATTTCCCGGCGGCTTCGAACGCCGTCCGCAGGCCCCGGCTCAGGGTGTTCTTGCCGGCACCGTCGACCCCTTCGATCGCAATCAGCACGGCGGCAGCCTACCCACGTTTCCTGCCACCCGGAGTACCGCTGACCGCTAAACTGACATCCGCCGACCCAGGGGGAAGCTCATGACCGCAGATACAGGTTCTCGACGCAGCGGGGCGAACTGGATCACGGCGGCTGCCGCCGTGATCGCCGCAGTGGCCGCTTCAATAGCGGCGTTCTTCGCTTTCGTCACCCACGGCAAAACCGAGTACGCGGCCTCCAACAGCATCAAGCCCGCCTACCAGGCGCTGTGTGTCGCCTACAGCGACTTCGTGCTCACCCAGTCCCACAACGGCTATACGCCCGAAGAGATCCAGCGAGTCATCGATTTCGCGGGCAGCCACCCGATCGACCCGCCCGAGGGCGATGATGGTGGACCGGATCAGTCCGGGATGCCCGACCGGTGGCCGTCGATCAGTGACGCAAAAGCCTGCGGCACGCCGGCGGAGATCATGGCTCACGCCAAGCGCTGAGCGGCTGGCCTACCAGCCGCCGCGCCCTCCGCTGTGAATGAATCCATTGATCCGGCCGCCGTTGATCCAGCCGTTGTTGCCCCAATTGCCTTTGCCCACGTTGCCGTGGCCCCAACCGCCGTGGCCGCCACCACCGTGACCGCCACCGCCGTGTCCCCAGCCGCCGCCCAACGGCATCCCATCGACGCCGGGCGGTAGGTCAGCGGGAACGAAGGGACCGGCGACCGCGGGGCTGGCCGCCGCGACAGCGACCTCACCGGCGGGAACACCGATGACCGCCATGGCGCCGGCCAGCACGGCGGCACCCGCGATGCGGCTGATCGCTGTGGAAATCGATCGCGATGAACTCATGGACTCAGTCTCCCCTCTTCATCAGCTTCTGCATCCACCGTAGTCCTCGGAGCGGAGACCCGCCGCCTCGGCGGCTCTCGCACGCGGGAGGTTCCCCGCGCAAAAACCCCCGTTCCGGCGCCGGAACGGGGGTTTTGCCAGGCCTAAAGATCAGTACCGGTAGTGGTCCGGCTTGTAGGGGCCTTCGACGTCGACGCCGATGTACTCGGCCTGGTCCTTGGTCAGCTTGGTCAGCGTGCCGCCGAGCGCCTCGACGTGGATGCGGGCCACCTTCTCGTCGAGGTGCTTGGGCAGCCGGTAGACCTCGTTGTCGTACTCATCGCCCTTGGTCCACAGCTCGATCTGGGCGATGACCTGGTTGGAGAAGCTGTTGCTCATCACGAACGACGGGTGCCCGGTGGCGTTGCCCAGGTTGAGCAGCCGGCCCTCGGAAAGCACGATGATCGACTTGCCGGTGTCACCGAAGGTCCACACGTCGACCTGCGGCTTGACGTTGTCGCGGGTGGCGCCGGAGGTCTCGAGGGCGGCCATGTCGATCTCGTTGTCGAAGTGCCCGATGTTGCCCAGGATGGCCTGGTTCTTCATCGCCTTCATGTGCTCGAGGGTGATGATGTCCTTGTTGCCGGTCGTGGTGATGACGATGTCGGCGTCGCCGATGGCCTGCTCGACGGTCTGGACGTCGTAGCCCTCCATCAGCGCCTGCAGCGCGTTGATCGGGTCGATCTCGGTGACCGTCACCCGGGCGCCCTGGCCCTTGAGCGACTCCGCGGAGCCCTTGCCGACGTCGCCGAAGCCGCAGACCAGGGCCTTCTTGCCGCCGATCAGTGCGTCGGTGCCGCGGTTGATGCCGTCGATCAGCGAGTGCCGGCAACCGTACTTGTTGTCGAACTTGCTCTTGGTGACCGAGTCGTTGACGTTGATCGCCGGGAACACCAGCTCACCGGCGGCAGCCAGCTGGTACAGGCGCAGCACGCCGGTGGTGGTCTCCTCGGTGACGCCCTTGACCGACTCGGCGATCTTGGTCCACTTGGTCTTGTCGGTCTCGAAACGCTCGCGCAGGGTGTTCAGGAAGACCTTCCACTCGTGCGAGTCGCCGTCCTCAGCCGGCGGGACCACGCCGGCCTTCTCGTACTGGGCGCCGCGCAGCACCATCATGGTGGCGTCGCCGCCGTCGTCGAGGATCATGTTGGCCGGCTCGCCGTCCCAGGTCAGGGCCTGCTCGGCGCACCACCAGTACTCCTCCAGGCTCTCACCCTTCCAGGCGAACACCGGGGTGCCCTTGGGCTCCTCGACGGTGCCGTGCGGCCCGACGACGACCGCAGCGGCGGCATGGTCCTGGGTGGAGAAGATGTTGCAGGACGCCCAGCGGACCTCTGCGCCCAGGTCGACCAGGGTCTCGATGAGCACCGCGGTCTGGATCGTCATGTGCAGCGAGCCGGTGATGCGGGCGCCCTTGAGCGGGTTGACGCCGTGGTACTCGTTACGCAGCGCCATCAGGCCGGGCATCTCGTGCTCGGCCAGCCGGATCTCCTTGCGGCCGTACTCGGCCTGCGACAGGTCGGCCACCTTGTAGTCGATGCCGTTGCGGCTGTCCGCGGTCAAACTCATCAGTGCGCCCCCGTAGGTTCAGTGAAATCAGCTCCGCTACAAGCTACCGGCGGAGGTCGGAGAATGCTCGAGCGGGTCAATCGCCGCCGATGACCCCATAGGTCTCTGCCGCCGGGGTGAACAATCGGGCCAGGTCAGCGGCCACATCGTGGTCGGCTTCGGGGGGCATCGAGACGTAGCTCATGGCCAGTCGCACGATGGCCCGGGCCAGGATGCCGGCGTCTTCCTCGCTGGCCTTGACCCAGCTGTGCATGAACGACGACGTGAGCCGCTGCGAGCAGCGGGTGATGATCGGGCCGCTGTCGGTGGTGATGATCTGCAGCAGGTCGGGCTTGGCGACACCGGTCAGCAGCGAGATCACCAGCGGGTCGGCGGCCGAGGAGGAGAAGAAGGACCGGAACCCTTCCAGGAACGCGGCATGGACGTCGCCGACGTTGCCGTAGATCGCGCGCTCGACGGAGTCGACGAGCCGGTCGGCCAGCCGGATGGCATAGCCCTGCGCCAGGCCCTGGCGCGAGCCGAACTCGTTGTAGATGGTCTGTCTGCTGACGCCGGCCGCCTCCGCCACCGCGGCCAGCGTGATCGACGACCAGTCCCGGCTGGTCAGCAGCTCCCGCATCGCGTCGAGCACCGAGTCGCGCAGCAGCGCCCGGGATGCCTCGGCGTAGGGAATGCGTTTCACCACCGCGAGATTAGTGGGTGTCACGCCTGGACCTGTTCGAAGTCTTGCTTCTCGCGGACCGCGCAGTCCGGGCAGCACCAATCCTCGGGGATCTGCGCCCACGCCGTGCCGGCCGGAAATCCTTCCCGGGGTGCGCCGAGCGCCTCGTCGTAGACGTAGTCGCAGCCCGGGCAGCGGTAGCTCGCCATCACGCGGCCGCCCGCTCGATGTCGCTGGCCCCGTAGCGGGCCAGGATCTTCTTCCGCCGGCGCGGGTCGATGTTGGCCCGGGTGATGTCGCCGCCGTAGTGCGCCAGCACTCGGTGATCCATCAGCTTCCGCCACAGCGGCGGGATATAGGTCAGCCCGATCAGCGACGCGTACCCGCTGGGCAGGTTCGGCGCCTCGGCCATGCTGCGCAGCGTCTGGTAGCGCCGGGTCGGGTTGGCGTGGTGGTCGCTGTGCCGCTGCAGGTGGTAGAGGAACAGGTTGGTGACCAGATGGTCGGAGTTCCAGCTGTGTTCGGGCGTGCAGCGTTCGTAGCGGCCGTTGGCGCGGGTCTGACGCAGCAGGCCGTAGTGCTCGATGTAGTTCACCGATTCCAGCAGCGAGAAGCCGTAGACGGCCTGGATGACGACGAACGGGATCAGCGCCGGGCCGAACACCGCGATCAGCACGCCCCAGAACACCACCGACATCAGCCATGCGTTGAGCACGTCGTTGGACAACCGCCAGGGACTCTTGTCCAGCCGACGCAGCCGCGCCGCCTCCAGCTGCCACGCCGAACGCAGCCCACCGACGACGGTGCGCGGCAGGAACTCCCAGAACGTCTCGCCGAACCGGCCCGACGCCGGGTCTTCGGGGGTGGCCACCCGCACGTGGTGGCCGCGGTTGTGCTCGATGTAGAAGTGGCCGTAACAGCTCTGCGCCAGGGTGATCTTGGACAGCCAGCGCTCCAGCAAGTCGCGCTTGTGGCCCAGTTCGTGGGCGGTGTTGATGCCGACGCCGCCCAGCACCCCCACCGACAGCGCCAGCCCGATTTTGGCGAACCAGCTGAGTGACCCCTCGACACCCAGCCAGCTCAGGTCGGTGGCGGTGAACAGGTAGGCGCCCAGCACGACGCTGGCGTACTGGCACGGGATGTAGGCATACGTGCAGTAGCGGTAGTACCGGTCGTTCTCCAGCTGCGCCATGGCTTCATCGGGAGCGTTCTGTCCGTCGACGCCGAAGCGCAGGTCCAGCGCGGGCAGCAGCAGGTAGACCAGGATGGGCCCGATCCAGAACGGCAGCTGCGCGGCGGTGTGCCAGCCGAGCCGGTTCATCGCCGCGATGATCGGCAACATGGTGAACAGTGCGGTCGGAGCGATCAAGCCCATCAGCCACAGGTATCGCTTCTTGTCCCGCCATGCCTGCGGAGCTGCCGCCGCCGCGCCCGTTTGCGCCATCCCGAGCCCCTCCTTGTGAGTTCGACCACCGTTGCGGATGGACATTACCTGTTTGTACGTCGGCCGTCTAGACATTCGATGGCAATTTGTACACACAGATTTGGCGCACTGCGGTCGACGGATCCGTATAGCTTTGAGTGCACTTTGACTGCAGAGGGCACGCACCGATGGGCACCACCGCGATGACGGGCGCAGGTTCGAGGACGGGTTCGAGCGCGGCTTCGCGGCCCCGTTCGGCCTTCCGGGTCGGCGCCGACTATGCGACCGGGCTGGCCTTTGCCCACCTGCTCACCAGCGCCGAAGCGATCGCGGTGGTGCTGTCCCTGAGCGGTGAAACCCCCACCGGCGCCAATATCCTGCTGCGCCCGCAGCACGTGATCCTGACCGCGGCGCTGGTCGGGCTGGGCACCTTGGCCGTGGTCATCGCGGGAACGGCCAACATCGTGCCGTCGCTGCGCTGGTACACCGCCGGTCAGCAGCCCGACGCCGGGCAACGTCAGGGCGCGATCAACATTTTGCGGCGCCAGTCGACGATCGTGCTGGGCACCTGGGTGATCGGCGGGGCCATCGGCCTGGCCGCGCTGCGCTCGACAGACGTCGGGCTGATCGTGCTGCTGGCCATGGTCGTCGTCTTCGGCGGAACCGCCTCGGTGTGCACCAGCATGCTGTTCACCCACCGCACCTTCCGGCCGATCGTGGCGGCCACCTGGCGCAATACCGATGTCCGCGCCACTGCTCCCGGCGTGCTGGCCCGGCTGGTCACCATGTGGTTCATCACCTGCGCGCTGCCCGCCGCGGCCATCGTCGTCCTGATCGCCTGCCGGCGGATGGGGTGGGTCATCGACCGCAGCGCCTCGGTGGAGACCCCGGTGCTGGTGCTGTGCCTGGTCGCGGTGCTGCTCGGGATGCGCGCCATGATCCTGGTGGCTCGTTCGGTCTCCGATCCGGTCGGCGAGGTCGTCGCCGCGATGGCCCGGGTCCAGCACGGCGAGATGGACGTCTCGGTCAGCGTCTACGAACACTCCGAGATCGGCCGGCTGCAAACCGGATTCAACCGGATGGTGGCCGGCCTGCGCGAACGCGACCGGCTGCGGGATCTGTTCGGCCGGCATGTCGGCCCGGAGGTGGCCCGCCTGGCCGTCGAGCAGGAGCGCGCGCTCGCCGGCGACGTGCAGGAGGCGGCGATCCTGTTCATCGACCTGGTGGGTTCGACGGAGTTGGCGGCCACCCATCCCCCGGACGAGGTCGCCGCGGTGCTCAACGACTTCTTCCGCATCGTGGTGGCCGCCGTCGACGCGCAGCACGGCTCGATCAACAAGTTTCAGGGCGACGCCGCCCTGGCGGTGTTCGGCGCCCCGGTCCCCGTCGACGGTGCGGCCGCGGCGGCGCTGGCCACCGCCCGCACCCTGCACACCGCGCTTCGCCGACTGCCGTTGGTGGACTTCGGGATCGGCGTCTCGGCGGGTCCGGTGTTCGCCGGCAACATCGGCAGCGAGAACCGCTACGAGTACACGGTGGTCGGTGACGCCGTCAACGAGGCGGCGCGGTTGGCCGACGGCGCCAAGGCCGTCAGCGCCCGCGTGCTGTGCTCGCAGACCGCGCTGGAACGCGCCGACGAGCACGAGCGCAGGAACTGGGCGCGGCACGGCTCGGCGGTGCTGCGCGGGCGTGCCCAGCCCACGGTGATGTCCATGCCGACAACCGGGATGTGACCCAGCTCCCAGACTCATGCCACACTCGGGGCATGGTTTACGCGATCGCCCGCCCGCAGATCGAGGGCAACATTGCCGTCGGTGAAGACCGTCAGCTCGGCTTCGCCGAGTTCGGCGCTCCGCAGGGCCGCGCGATGTTCTGGCTGCACGGCACCCCCGGCGCCCGCCGCCAGATCCCGGTCGAGGCGCGGGTCTACGCCAAGGAGGCGAACATTCGCCTGATCGGGGTGGACCGGCCCGGCATCGGTTCCTCGACGCCGTATCAGTACCAGACGGTGTCCCAGTTCGCCGACGACCTGCGCACCGTGGCCGACACGCTCGGCATCGACAAGATGGCGGTCATCGGGCTGTCCGGCGGCGGCCCCTACACCCTGGCGTGCGCGGCGGCGATGCCCGAGCGGGTGGTGGCCGCCGGGATCCTCGGCGGGGTCGCCCCGGCGGTGGGCCCCGACGCCATCGACAGCGGCCTGATGACGCTGGCCCGGATCGCCGAGCCGGTGCTGCAGCGCGCCGGGCGCCCGATCAGCATCCTGGCCACCGGTCTGATCCGAATGATCCGGCCGGTGGCCGAACCGGCGCTGGAGCTCTACGCGCTGATCTCCCCCGAGGGCGACCGTCGGCTGCTGGGCCGGCCGGAGTTCAAGGCGATGTTCCTCGATGACCTGCTCAACGGCTCCCGTAAGCAGCTCGCCGCTCCCATCGCCGACGCCGTGCTGTTCGCCCGTGACTGGGGTTTCCGGCTGGACGAGGTGAAGGTGCCGGTGCACTGGTGGCATGGCGACGCCGACCACATCGTTCCGTTCGCGCACGGGGAACACGCCGTCTCCCTGCTCCCCGACGCCCGGCTGTATCCGATCGCCGGGGAAAGCCACCTGGCCGGGCTCGGTCGCGCCGAGGAGATTCTGCGCGCCATGGACGAGGCCTGGGACCGCGTCGAGTCGCGCTGACCGAGCCATGACCGCGCCCCAATCGATCAGGGAGCTGTTCGCCCAGCTCGGCCTGCAGGAAGTGCCGTCGGCGGACGGCACCCTGACCATGGAGATGCCCGTCGACGAGCGGGTGGTCAACACCGCCGGCGGACTGCAAGGCGGGTTGATCGCCACCATGGCCGATGTCGCGGCCGGGCAGCTCGCCGCTCGCAGCACGGCATTCGGCAACGGCATCGCCACCACCGATCTCTTCATCCGCTACCTGCGGCCGATCAAGATCGGACCGGCCCGGGCGGTGGCAGCCATTCTGCGCACCGGCCGACGCTCGGTGGTCGTGCAGGTCGACATCTACCGGGGCAACGACGACGAGCTCGCGGCCACCGCGACGGTGAACTTCGCGGCCATCGAACTGCCCGCCGGGTAGCGCGGTCAGTGCGCCGCGGTGCGCCGGCTCTCGATGAAGTGCGGCAGCCGGAACCGGCGCGGCTCATGCGCGACCGGTGCCTCCTGCGCCACTCCCCCGTTCTGAGCCGCGGCGTAGGCGCCCGAATTACCGGTGACCCGCAGCACCTGGCCGCGCCAGGTGATGTCGGCCTCCCGGTAGGCCTGCACCAGCGCGCGCTCCAGCAGTTCGTCGGCCTGCTCAATGGAAAGCGCTGCCAGCTCGACGAAGTCGCCGTCGCGGGCGTCGAGTTTGAGCGTCGTCGGCCCGGTCTCGACCAGATCGCAGTTGGCGCGGATGCTCAGCTCCGCATTCGAGCGCGCCAATCCGGCCAGCGCGTAGGCGCCCAGCAACGCCCGGCATGCCTCGTCGCCGGCGGGGCCGCAGTCGAATCGCAGCTGCCGTAGGGCGGCGAAGCTGAGTACCTGGGTGCGAAGGATGCGGCTGCAGCAGACGGTGTCGGAGCCCGCGCGCGAATCCGCCGCCGCGCCTTCGACGAGCACGCCGATGATCTCACCGGAGACCGCCCCGCGAAAGCGGCTCTGACCGGTGCCGCGGGCGGCGTCGATCGCGCCGAATGCCAGACTGCCGGGGCTCAATTCCATGAGGGCGCGGGCGTTTTCGGGGGCGCTCTCCCGAGCGGCCCGGTAGACCGGGTGGGCGATCGCCGGGTGGGCGTCGATCGACCCGGTCAGAAAGTGGCCGTCGAAAACCCGTTGCGGCAGTTCGAGATCGGTGTAGACCGTCCGGCCGCCCTCGTAGGAGACCTCCATGCGCGGCACCCGGCTCAGTACCGGGTGCTGATCTCGGATGCCTTGCAGGATCGCGGCTTCCACGCGCTGGATCTGGCCCTGGTTGTCGTCGACGACCACTGTCGCCGTCGGATTGCCATCGATCAGGCGGGTCTCGGTGGCGATGGCCGACGGGCCGCGTCCGGCCCGTCGGGCCGGGCTGATCGCGGCGTGGGGGCCGCCCGCCGGCGCCAACTCGGTGGCCAGGCTCAAGGTGCTGGCCCCGCCGGCCTGACACGCGGCGGTGAGCTGTTGGTAGGAGAAGCGGGACAAAACGGTCAACCTTTCTACTCCAGCGAGTCTGGCACAGGGGTGCGGTCCAGGTCAGGTTCGAGAAAGATGACCCGGGCTGCGGGCACGGCCGCGCGGATGTTGGCTTCGGCCTCGTCGATGGTGGCCGCGATCGCGGCCAGATCCAGCCGGGGAAGCACCGCGATCTTGGCCCCCACCAACATTTCGTCGGGCCCCAGGTACTGGGTGCGGATGTGGATCAGCCGGGTGATGTTGGCGGTCTGTTCCAGCGCCGCACGAATGGCCCGGTCCTCGGCGACGGTGGCGCCCTCCCCGATCAGCAGACTGTGCATCTCGACCATCAGGAAAACCGCGACCACCCCGAGCAGCGCGCCGATGCCCAGGGTCGCCACGCCGTCCCATACCGGGTTGCCGGTGAGCATGCTCAAGCCCACCCCCGCCAGCGCCAGCATCAGGCCGATCAGCGCGGCGGTGTCCTCCAGCAACACCACCGGAAGCTCCGGGTTGCGCGAGGTGTGCAGGAACCGCAACCAACTGCCCTCGCCCTTCAGCGGACGCGACTCGCGCACCGCGGTGCGAAAACTGTAGGTTTCCAATCCGATTGCCACCACCAGGATCGCCACCGCCACCAGCGGGGAACTCAACTCGACCGGGTGGCGGACTTTCTCGTAGCCCTCGTAGATCGCGAACATCGAGCCGAGGCTGAACAGCACCAGCGCCACCACGAACGACCAGAAGTAGCGGCTGCGTCCGTGCCCGAACGGGTGCAGCGCATCGGGAGCTTTGGCCGCGGCCCGCTGGCCGTAGAGCAGCAGCGCCTGGTTGGAGGTGTCGACCACCGAGTGCACCGCCTCGGCGAGCATGGCGGCGCTGCCGGTGATCAGATAGCCGACGAACTTCGCCGCGGCGATTCCGGCGTTGGCGACCAGCGCCGCGACGATCGCCCTGGTACTACCGGACGAGGACACTCACAGGCCTATCGTCGCGCGGAACAGTGCCGCCGGCTGCTGGGCCAGCAGCCGGATCGGCCCGTCGTCACTGGGCACCCAGGCCGACTCGCCACGGTGCAGCGTCAACGTCCCCGTCTTGGCGTGCACGGTGACCGAGCCCTCGGTGCACAGCAGGATCTGCGGGCCGTCATGGTGGGCCGGCGCGTCCACCTCATGACCGAGGTAGGCGCCGTCCAGCGTCAGCCGTGACACCGCGAACTCCTCGGCGGGGGTCTGGTAGACCACCTCGGGTCCCTCGGTGTGCACCGCCGATCGCAGCGCCTCCGCGGTGGTCGGAGTAAAGTCCAGCACCCTCAGCAGTTCCGGGACGTCGACGTGCTTGGGCGTCAGCCCGCCGCGAAGGACGTTGTCCGAGTTGGCCATTACCTCCAGCCCGACACCGTGCAGGTAGGTGTGCAGGTTGCCGGCTGCCAGGAAGATCGCCTCGCCGGGGGCCAGGCTGACCCGGTTGAGCAACAGCGCGGCCAGCACGCCGGCGTCGCCCGGGTAGCGCTCACCGAGTTCGAGCACCGTCTTGGCCTCCGCGGCGAATTCGCCGGCCTCGGAACTGAGGTATTGGATGGCCCCTTCGAGCACTGCGGGCACCAGCACGTCGAGATCGGGCTGGGGTGCGGTGATCCAGGTGGTGAACAGGGCGCGCAGGCCGTCGGCGTCGGACTGGCCACCGTCCGGGCAGGCACCGAGCAGGTCGATGAACGGGTCGAGGTCCGAGACCGCCAGCGCCCGCAGCAGCTCAATGGTCCGCGCCGCGGGCCGGAAACCGGCCAGCGCCTCGAACGGCTGCAGCGCCACCAGCAGTTCCGGTTTGTGGCTGGTGTCGCGATAGTTGCGGATCGGCGAGGACACCGGAACCCCGAGCCGCTCCTCACGCTCGTAGCCCTCGATGGCCTGCATGGTGCTGGGGTGGGCCTGCAGGGACAGTGGCTCGTCGGCGGCCAGCACCTTGACCAGGAACGGCAGCCGGTCACCGAAGCGGGCGTGCGCCACCGCGCCGAGCTGCCCCTCCCAGTCGGCGGTCAAGACGTCCAGCAGCGATGCCTCACCGTCGGCAGTCTCCAGCCAGGCCGGGTCCCCGGGGTGCGCGCCCAGCCACAGCTCGGCCTCCGGGTGTGCCGCTGGGACCGGCCGACCGGTGAACTCGGCGATAGCGGTCCTCGAGCCCCAGGCGTAGGTCCGTATCGCGCCGCGTAGTGGTTCCACAGTTCTCGTCAACCCCGCACAAGTCGCACATAGGCGGCCGCCATCTCCAACCGCACGGCCAACACCGCAAGCTGCTGTTCGACCCCGCCGGGGCCGGTCGGCGCCGGCGCCTCCAAAAACCCAGCCGGTGCCGCGGTTTCCTCCGGCGCCCCCGGCGACAGCGGCACATCCCCCGCGCCGACCAGGTCGGCGTCGTCCAGACCGCTGACCCGGGCCGCGACCACGGTACGGTCGGCGGCCAGCGTCAAGGCCAGCACCCGCAGCCGGTCGGCGGCCGGGCCGTCGATCTGCTCGTCATGAAAGATGTCGGCGGATCCCGCGGCGGCCCGGGCCCGCAGTGCGCTCACCGCATCGGCCAGTCCGGTCGCGGCCACCGTGGTCAGCCCGATCCGCAGCATCGCCGCGCAGCCGTGCCGGGCCAGCGCCAGCGTCGCCGCGCAGTCACCGGCCAGCGCGACTTCGCGGCCGATGATCCGGTCCGCCAACATCTTGGCCGGATTGGTGAACAGCTCGCGCCCGGCGCTGTTGCGCAGCGCCTCGGCGTCGAGTTCGTCGGCCAGCGCGCCCAGGTCGGTCGCGGTGGCCGCTGTCTCCACAGCGTCCATCACCGCCAGCCCGGCGGCCAGGTAGCGCGGCAGGCCGAACTCGTCCGGGACACCCAGCCGCGGCTCCAGCACCGCGACCCGGCCTGCGGTGGCATCGCGCAGTGGGCCCTCGTAAGGCGCGACCACCACCACCCGCGCGCCGCGCCGCACCCCGGCCGCCGCGGCGGCGACCAGCGCCGGATCCCCCGGATCATCACCGGCGACGACCAGCACATCCAGCGACCCGATCCACGCCGGGGCCTCGGCGGCCAGCACCAGCGGTTCGCGAGCCGAGTCCCCGCGAGCCGCGGACAGCAGGCTGCCCGCCGACGCCGCCGTTCCGCGGGTCGCCACCCAGATCAGCGTGCGCGGCGGATAGTCCCGGCTGTCGCTGCGCACCGCGTCCAAGGCGCCCTCGGCGACCGCCGCGGCGGTGGCGCGCACCTGCGCCCCGGCCATCGACGCGGCCCACAGCGCCCCGTCCCGGTCGGCGGCCAGCAGCGCCTCGGTGTCGTCGAGGTCAACGGTGGAAGAGAACGCGTTCACGACCGTGACTTCTCGGCGGCGGGCACGGCCTCGATCTGCTCGGCGACCTTGGCCACCACCGCATCCACCGCGGCGGCGTCGGGCGCCTCCACATTGAGCCGCAGCAGCGGTTCGGTGTTGGAGCTGCGCAGGTTGAACCAGCTGCCCTCACCCAGATCGACGGTCACCCCGTCCAGGCGGTCGACGGAGGCTTGCTCGCCGAACGCCGCGAGGACCGCCTCCACACACGCCGCTGCGTCATCAACGGTGAAGTTGATCTCGCCGGAGGCCGCATACCGCTGATAGTCGGCGGTCAGTTCGGACAGCGGCCGCTGCTGTTCGCCGAGTGCGGCCAGCACGTGCAGGGCGGCCAACATGCCCGAGTCGGCGCCCCAGAAGTCACGGAAGTAGTAGTGCGCCGAGTGTTCCCCGCCGAAGATGGCGCCGGTCTCTGCCATCAGCCCCTTGATGTAGGAGTGCCCGACCCGCGACCGCAGCGGGGTACCGCCGCGCTCGGCCACCAGTTCGGCCACCGCCCGCGAAGTGATCAGGTTATGGATCACCGTCGCACCGGGCTCGCGGGCCAGCTCGCGGGAGGCGACCAGACCGGTCACCGCCGACGGGGACACCGGCTCACCGCGCTCGTCGACGACGAAGCACCGGTCGGCGTCGCCGTCGAAGGCCAGGCCGATGTCGGCACCGCTGTCTCGGACGAAGGCTTGCAGGTCAACGAGGTTGGCCGGGTCCAGCGGGTTGGCTTCGTGGTTGGGAAAGTTGCCGTCCAACTCGAAGTACAGCGGTAGCAGCGTGACCGCCTCGATTGAGCCGAACACCGCCGGGGCGGTGTGGCCGGCCATCCCGTTGCCGGCATCGACGGCGACCCGCAGCGGGCGCGAGCCGCTGATGTCGACCAGGGAGTGCAAGAACGCCGCGTAGTCGTCCAGCACGTCCCGATCGGTGATGGCGCCGCGCTGCCCGGACCGGCCGGCACCCGGGTCCACGCCGGCGATCAGCTCGTCGCGGATCCGGCCCAGGCCGGTGTCGGCGCCGACGGGCTTGGCGCCCGCCCGGCATAGCTTGATCCCGTTGTAGGCGGCCGGATTATGGCTGGCGGTGAACATCGCGCCCGGGCAGTCCAGCGAGCCGGAGGCGAAGTAGAGCTGGTCGGTCGAAGCCAGACCGATCCGGACCACGTCGAGGCCCTGGGCGACCACCCCTTCGGCGAACGCCGCCGACAGTGGTGGCGAGCTCTCGCGCATGTCGTGGCCGATCACCATCTGGCGGGCGCCCTCGTCGCCCATCAGCCGGGCGAATGCGGCCCCGACCTCGGTAACCAGTGATTCATCGATCTCCGAACCGACCAGGCCACGTACGTCGTACGCCTTGATCACACGGTGGACAGCCGCAGCGGGCCGAGACATGGACAGGGCTCCTGACGAAGTGGACTCTTGCCGCTCAAGCCTAGCCCGCAACCGGCGATCAGTCCGACGGGTCTGGCAACACGCGAAGATGACCACGCCGCCGGCCGTTGCTCTTGGCGGGCGGGCCGGGCGGCGCCAGCACCCCGCCGCCGGGGGCGGTGGCGGGTGCGCCCCGGGCGCCGGAATCCGCGGAGCCGGTCTGCGGGTACCACCCGTTGGCCGGCCCAGAAGACCCGGCCTGCCCGGACTGACGTTCGCGAACCGCTTCGGCGAGTGCGATCAGGTCGTCGTCTTCGGGGGACACCCAGGGGCCGGGGTGGCGGACCAGTTCCCAGCCCCGCGGGGCGGTGATCCGGCCGGCGTGGTTGAAGCACAGGTCCCACGAATGCGGCTCGGCGGCGGTGGCCAGCGGGCCGACCACGGCGGTGGAGTCCGAGTAGACGAACGTCAGGGTCGCCACCGCGTAGTGCGGGCACGCTGGCCGACAGCAGCGACGCGGAACGTTCACGCCCGTGAGGCTATCGTGGCCGCGCACCGCCGCGGCGCCGGACACGCGCAACGGGCGGGCACGCTATGCGCAACCGTTACCATCGTCTGCGTGATCGCAACGCGTCGGCATTGGCGCGGCCGCGAGCCCCGCGGTCCGCTGCTTCCGCCGACCGTGCCGGGCTGGCGCACCCGCGCCGAACGGTTCGATATGGCGGTGCTGGAGGCCTACGAGCCCATCGAACAACGCTGGAAACAACGGCTGTCAGCGCTCGACATCGCGGTCGACGAGATCCCGCGGATCGCCGCGAAGGACCCCGACAGCGTGCAGTGGCCCCCGGAAGTGGTCGCCGACGGGCCGATTCCGCTGGCCCGCTTGATTCCCGCCGGGGTCGATGTCCGGGGCAACCCGACGCGGGCGCGAATCTTGTTGTTCCGCAAGCCGATCGAGCAACGGGCGAACGACAGCACCGAGCTCGGAGATTTATTGCACGAAATTCTGGTGGCTCAGGTCGCCACCTACCTGGATGTCGAACCCACCGTCATCGACCCGACGATCGACGACTAGCTCCCGAAACTGACGCGAACGGGCTCAGATGATGCCGCGCTTGAGGCGACGGCGCTCACGCTCGGACAGCCCACCCCAGATGCCGAAACGCTCGTCGTGCGCCAAGGCGTACTCCAGGCACTCGCTGCGCACCGAGCAGCGCTGGCAGATCTTCTTGGCCTCGCGGGTGGAGCCGCCCTTCTCCGGGAAGAACGCCTCGGGGTCGGTCTGCGCGCACAGGGCGCGGTCCTGCCATTCCTCGTTGGTGGCCGTCTCGGCGTCGAACGGGTCGAAGTCGTCGTAGCCGTCCGGTTCGGGAACCAGGCTCAAATGCGGCCGGCTGGGCGGCAGCTCGGCCTCGATTGGCTGCATTGCGGTATGAGCTTGCGGTGCCCCCCCGATTACGCCCCAAAGGTGCTCATAGGACATGCTGGGCCTCCTCACCTGGTTGCGCGATCCTGATCTGTCGCCCGCTATTGCGATGTTGTCCGTACCAATTCGAACATGTGATCGAATCTCGGTCTGCGACACCGGAATCGGCTGGCCAACCGGGAAATGACACTGATGTGATTAGACACGGGTTGCTTGGCCCGGTCAAGCCGAATGGCCAAATTCCTTACCATCCCGTGACCGATTTCGGACGTGTCCGAGACCGGCGAGTCCGTGTCGTCTAGCCCACACCGGCCCTACGGCGTGTCTTGCGAGGGTCGCTGGGACGCACCGCCACACCGGCCGCATCCACACCAAAGGTACTGTCGTGCGCTGTGAAGGTCACGGTTCTGGTCGGCGGGGTCGGCGGTGCCCGGTTCCTGCTCGGCGTGCAGAAACTGCTGGGCCTGGGCCAGTTCGGCGGTGGCTCCGTTGACGGCGAGAGCGCCGCGCACGCACTGACCGCGGTCGTCAACGTCGGTGACGATGCCTGGATGCACGGGGTGCGCATCTGCCCGGATCTGGACACCTGCATGTACACCCTGGGCGGCGGCGTGGACCCGGAGCGCGGCTGGGGTCACCGCGACGAAACCTGGCACGCGATGGAGGAGTTGGCCCGTTACGGCATGCAGCCGGACTGGTTCGGTCTGGGCGACCGCGACCTGGCCACCCACCTGGTCCGCACCCAGGCGCTACGCGCCGGCTATCCGCTGACCGAAGTGACCGCGGCATTGTGCGAGCGCTGGCAGCCGGGCGCGAGGCTGCTGCCGGTAACCAACGACAGCTGCGAAACCCATGTCGTGATCACCGATCCCGCCGACGACTCTCAGCGTGCCATCCACTTCCAGGAGTGGTGGGTACGATACCGGGCCGACGTCCCCACCCACGGATTCGGCTTCGTCGGCAGCGAGAAGGCCAGCGCGACAGCCGAAGTCACCGAGGCCATCGCCGAAGCCGACATCGTGCTACTGGCTCCGTCCAACCCGGTGGTGAGCATCGGCGCCATTCTTGCCGTCCCGGGCATCCGCGCCGCACTGCGGTCTACCCAGGCTCCGATCGTCGGCTATTCGCCGATCATCGCCGGGAAACCGTTGCGCGGCATGGCTGACACCTGCTTGAGCGTGATCGGCCTGGATTCCACTTCGCAGGCGGTGGGCGCCCACTACGGTGCCCGCAGCGGAACCGGGATCCTGGACTACTGGCTGGTGCACGAGGGCGAGGACGCCGAGCTGCCCGGTGTGACGGTGCGTCCCGCCCCGCTGCTGATGACCGATCCGGCCGCGACGGCCGAGATGGTGCGCGCCGGGCTGGAGTTGGCGGGGGTGTCGCTATAACAGGGCGGGCAGAACACGGCAGCGCCGCCAAGGTCGAGATCCTCCCCGTCACCGGCCTGGCGGAATTTCGGCCGGGCGATGACCTGGCGGCCGCGCTGGCACAAGCCGCACCATGGCTGGCCGACGGCGACATCGTGGTCGTCACCAGCAAGGTGGTGTCCAAGTGCGAAGGCCGTATCGTGCCGGCGCCGCATGACGCCGAAGCGCGAGATGCCCTGCGCCGCCAGCTGGTCGAGGCCGAGGCGGTGCGGGTGCTGGCCCGCAAGGGCCGCACCTGGATCACCGAGAATCGGCTCGGCCTGGTGCAGGCCGCGGCGGGCGTGGACGGCTCCAACGTCGGCTCCGACGAACTCGCACTGCTGCCGGTCGATCCCGACGGAAGCGCCGCCGCGTTGCGCACCGGCCTGGCTGAGCGGCTCGGCGTGGACGTGGCGGTGCTGATCACCGACACGATGGGCCGCGCCTGGCGCAACGGGCAGATCGACGTCGCGATCGGGTCGTCCGGCCTGAGCGTCCTCAACAGCTACGCCGGTGCCGTCGACCGGCACGGCAACGAATTGTTCGTCACCGAAGTGGCTGTCGCCGACGAACTGGCCGCGGCCGCCGACCTGGTCAAGGGCAAGCTCACCGATGTTCCGGTGGCGGTGGTACGCGGAGTGGCCAGTCCCGACGACGGTTCCACCGCAGCCTCGCTGGTGCGCTCCGGCTCCGACGACCTGTTCTGGCTGGGCACCGCCGAGGCCATCGAGACCGGGCGCCGCCAAGCCCAGCTGCTGCGCCAGTCGGTGCGCACGTTCTCCGGCGAACCGGTACCCGCCGATCTGGTCACCGACGCCATGGCCGAGGCGTTGACCGCCCCGGCGCCGCACCACACCCGGCCGGCGCGGTTCGTCTGGCTGCAGACCCCGGGCGTGCGCACCCGGCTGCTCGACGCGATGGCACAGCAGTGGCGCGCCGACCTGGCCGGCGACGGCAAGTCTCCCGAGGCGATCCAGACCCGGGTCTCGCGCGGCCGGATCCTCTACGACGCACCCGAAGTCGTCATCCCGGTAATGGTTCCCGACGGTGCCCATTCCTACCCCGACGCGGCCCGCACCGCCGCCGAGCGCACCATGTTCACCGTCGCGGTCGGCGCCGCAGTGCAGGCGCTGTTGGTGGCGCTGGCGGTGCGCGGCGTGGGCAGTTGCTGGATCGGTTCGACCATCTTCACTCCGGAACTGGTGCGCGCCGAACTGGATCTGCCGCCGGACTGGGAGCCGTTGGGCGCCATCGCAATCGGCTACCCTTCGGAGCCGGCCGAGCCCCGTTCGCCGGCTCCGGTCGATGACCTGCTGGTGCGCCGGTGAGCACGCACGCCTCCGCGGTCGCGACACTGCGATCCTGGGCAGCACCGGATTTCGCGCAGGACGCGCTGCGACACGCGGTTCTGGCGTTTCTTGATGCCCGCGCCGACGCTTGTGCGCGCGAATGCGTTCCCGGCCATATCACCGCCTCGGCGCTGGTGCTCGACCACACCGGCAAGCGGGTACTGCTGACGCTGCACCCGCGGGTCGGCCGCTGGGTGCAACTGGGCGGACACTGCGAGGACACCGACGCCGACATCGTCACCGCCGCACTGCGCGAGGCCACCGAGGAATCCGGCATCGACGGGCTGCGACTAGACCCGACGTTGGCCGCCGTGCATGTGCACCCGGTGACCTGCTCGCTGGGGGTGCCGACCCGGCATCTGGACCTGCAATTCGTGGCGTACGCACCGGCCGGCGCGCAGATCGGGATCAGTGACGAGTCGGTGGACCTGCGCTGGTGGCCGGTCGACGCGCTGCCATCCGATGCCGACGACGCGCTGCGGTATCTGGTTGGTGCGGCGCGGAATCGGCGCTAGGTCAGGGCCACCGACTACCTTCAGGCAGGCATCTGCTTGACCTTCGACCTGCCGTTGGCCACCCGGCGACGCGAGTACGCGATTCGCGGTCATCGGGGCCGCACACCACCGGGTTCACCGTGTACGCCAAGATAAACCGCTTCAAGGAGTAAATTGCGGCCGGTGAAACGGGTTATCGTCGTCGGTTCCGGCTTTGCCGGGTTGTGGGCCGCGCTGGGTGCTGCCCGCCGGATTGACGAGCTCGCCGTTCCGGCGGGAGCGGTGGAGATTACCGTGTTGAGCGCCAAGCCGTTCCACGATATCCGGGTGCGCAACTACGAGGCGGACCTACGCGATTGTCGTATCGCACTGGATGATCTGCTGGGCCCGGTTGGCGTTGGGCACGTCACCGCTGAGGTGACCGAGATCGACACTGCCACCGGCAGCGTCACCACGTCGAGCGGAGCCACGTACACCTACGACCGACTGGTGTTGGCCTCCGGAAGCCAGGTGGTCAAACCAGACATCCCCGGGTTGGCGCAGTTCGGCTTCGACGTCGACACCTATGGCGGCGCAATGGCGCTCGCGGAGCACTTGCGTGGCCTGGGCCGGCGGGGACCGAACGCCGCCCACGCGGCCACTGCCGTCGTGGTGGGCGCCGGGTTGACCGGGCTTGAGACGTCCTGCGAGCTGCCGGGCAGACTCGCCGCGGTATTCGGCGCCGAGGTCACCCCCCAGGTCGTGCTGATCGACCACAACGACCACATCGGCTCCGATATGGGGTCATCGGCTCGCCCGGTCATCGAGGCGGCCTTGTCCGACATCGGTATTCAGACCCGAACCGGCGTCACGGTGACAGCCATCGGCGAGCATGGCGTGACGTTGTCCTCCGGTGAGGTGGTGCCGGCCGCGACGGTCGTCTGGTGCGCGGGGATGCGGGCCAGCGCACTGACCGCGCAACTGCCGGTATCCCGTGACCGGTTCGGCCGGATTCCAGTCGACGACCATTTACGGGTCGTCGGGGTTCCATCGGTGTTCGCGGCCGGCGACGTGGCCGCGGCGCAGATGGACGACGAACATCGATCGGTGATGTCGTGTCAACACGGTCGACCGATGGGACGCTACGCCGGCTACAACGTCATCAGCGATCTATTCGACGAGCCGATGCTGAAGCTGCGGATCCCCTGGTATGTCACGGTTCTCGACCTGGGACCAGCCGGGGCGGTGTACACCGAAGGCTGGGACCGTCAGGTGGTGGCGTGTGGCGCGGAGGCCAAGGCCACCAAGCAGACGATCAACACCCGCCGGATCTACCCGCCGCGCAACGGCGATCGCGCAGCGCTGCTGGCCGCTGCCGCACCATGGCTGCAAGACCGCCCCGAGCTCGGGTAGTTCAGATGTCGCTGGAGTACCGAATCCCGCAGTCCGGGATCGACACTCCCGGCCACACCCGTGCCCCGCGCAGCAGCTCGCAGCGCGCCCCGATGTCGGCGCCGTCGCCGATCACCCCGTCGCGGATCAGCGCCCGCGGCCCGATGCGGGCGCCGAACCCGATGATCGAGCGCTCGATCACACAGCCGGCCTCGACTTTGACCCCGTCGAAGATCACCGCGCCGTCCAACCGGGCGCCCGGGCCGATCTCGGCGCCGCGACCGACGACCGTGCCGCCGATCAGCACCGCACCCGGCGCCACCGCGGCACCGTCGTGCACCAGTGACTCGCCGCGCTGACCGCCCAATGCCGGCGACGGCGCGATGCCGCGCACCAGATCCGCCGAGCCGCGCACGAAGTCCTCCGGGGTGCCCATGTCACGCCAGTAGCTGGTGTCGACGTAGCCGCAGACCTTCACGCCGTCGGACAGCAGCGCCGGGAACACCTCGCGCTCCACCGAGACCGCCCGGCCGCGCGGAATACGGTCGATCACGTTGCGGGACAGCACATAACAGCCGGCGTTAATCTGATCGGTCGGCGGGTCCTCGGTCTTCTCCAAAAATGCGGTGACCCGGCCGTCGTCGGTGGGCACACAGCCGAAAGCGCGCGGGTCACCGACCCGCACCAGATGCAGGGTGGCCTCGGCGGCATGCTCGCGGTGATAGGCGTACAGCTCGCCCAGGTCGGCCCCGGAGAGCACGTCGCCGTTGAACACCATCGCGGTGTCGTGGCGCAGTTTGGGCGCCACGTTGGCGATGCCGCCGCCGGTGCCCAGCGGCTCGTCTTCGGTCACGTAGTCGATCTGCAGGCCCAGCGCGGATCCGTCACCGAACTCCGCGGAGAACACCTCCGGCTTGTAGGACGTGCTGAGGATCACGTGTTCGATGCCGGCCGCCGCGATCCGCGACAGCAGGTGGGTCAGGAACGGCAGCCCCGCAGTGGGCAGCATCGGCTTGGGCGCCGACAGCGTCAGTGGCCGCAGCCGGGTGCCCTTGCCGCCCACCAACAGCACGGCATCGACTTGCTGAAGCGTCACGGACGTCCTTTCGTCAGCTTGCGCCGGGCGCTGCGCACGGCCAGTCCGGAGCGCACCGCAAGGGCCCCGCGCATGGTCCAGCGCAGCGGCGCGCGCCACCAACCGGGGTGCCGGTCGGCGAGGTAGGTGTAGGTGCTGCGGTGGTGCGCCGCCAGGTTGGCCGCCGGATCCTTGCCGGTGGCGTGGCCCTTCTGGTGCAGCACCTCCGCAGACGGCACGTAGACGTTGAGCCAGCCGGCCTTGCCCAGCCGGTCGCCCAGGTCGACGTCTTCCATGTAGAGGAAGTAGCGCTCGTCGAAGCCGCCGATCTGATCGAACGCGGCGCGGCGCACCAGCAGGCAGGCGCCGGACAGCCATCCCACCGGGCGCTCGCTGGGTTCCAGGCGTTCTTGGCGGTAGGCCCGCGACCACGGGTTGTTCGGCCAGATCGGGCCGACGACGGCGTGCATACCGCCGCGGATCAGGCTCGGCAGGTGGCGCGCCGAGGGGTACACCGAGCCGTCGGGCTCGCGGATCAGCGGGCCCAGCGTCGCCGCGTGCGGCCACCGGGCGGCCGCCTCCAGCAGGGCGTCGATGCTGCCCGGGCCCCACTGCACGTCGGGGTTGGCCACGATGAGGAATTCGCTGCCCCGGTCGCCGAGCAGGGCCACCGCGCTGTTGACCGCGCCGCCGTAGCCGAGGTTGGCCCCGGTCTCGAACAGCTGCGCGTCCGGGTAGCGCTGCACGGCTTCCTGCGGCGCGCCGTCGGTGGATCCGTTGTCTGCCATCACCACCTGCACCGGGTGATCGGTGGCCAACGACAGCGACGCCAGGAAGCGGTCCAGATGCCAACCCGGCGAATACGTCACCGTCACCACCGGCAAGGCCTCACTCACGGCGTAGAGGTTATCTGGCCAGTGCCGCGGCCAGCGCATCGCGCCATGGGCGCAGCGGCGCCAGGCCGGCTCGTGCCGATTCGACGCCCGACAACGCCGAGTACGCGGGCCGAGCCGCCGGACGGGGCCGCGCGGCGCTGCTGACCGGTGCCACCCGCTGTGGGTCGGCGCCCAGCGCGGTGAACACCGCGCGGGCCTGCTCGTAGCGGCTGGCCGCGCCGCCGTTGGCCGCGTGCAGCACCCGCGCCGCGGGCCACGCCCGCGCCAGGGCCAGCAGCGCATCGGCCAGGTCGCCGACATAGGTCGGTGAGCCGACCTGGTCGTCGACCACCTCCACCGCACCGGAACCTGCGGCCTTATCCCGCATCACGGCGACGAAGTCCGACCCGCCGGCGGCGCCGGTGTAGACCCAGGCGGTGCGCACCACCAGCGCCTCCGGCGACGCCGCCAGCACCGCGTTCTCACCGTCCAGCTTGGTGCGGCCATAGACGGACAGCGGCCGGGTCGCCTCCCCCGGCTCGTACGGGCGCGGCGGGGCGCCGCCGAAGTCGCCGTCGAAGACGTAGTCGGTGGAGATGTGGATCAGTCGCGCCCCGGCCCGGGCGCAGGCGGCCGCCAGGTGGCCAGGGCCGGCCGCGTTGACGGCATGAGCACGTTCGGCATCGTCCTCGGCGGCGTCGACGGCGGTGTAGGCCGCGCAGTTGACCAGCACATCACCGGGGCGCAGGTCGACGGCGCCGACGGCGGCCGAGTCGGTGATGTCGCACTGCGCCGAGGACAGCGCGAGCACGTCGTGGCCGGTCTCGGCGGCGCGCACTGCCAGAAAGCTGCCGACCTGGCCGCCGGCCCCGGTGATCACGATCCGCTGAGTCATAACCGCCGAGCTTATGCGGCGGCTCCAGCTTCGCCTCTCCTTCGTCGAGGCTCGCTAAACCGCCGAGCTTATGCGGCGGCTCCAGCTTCGCCTCTCCTTCGTCGAGGCTCGCTAAACCGCCGAGCTTATGCGGCGGCTCCAGCTTCGCCTCTCCTTCGTCGAGGCTCGCTAAACCGCCGAGTCTGGCACGCCGACCGCAGCTACCGCCGATACAGCAGTTACACAAGTAGCCTCAAGTGATGCCTGCGAAACGTGTGATTCGTGTGATCGCGACCGTGGCAGCCGTCGCCGTCGTCCTCGGCACCGGGGTGGCCTGGAGTCGGGTGCGGTCCTTCGAGGACGGCATCTTCCACGTGGCGTCGCTGGCGCTGGGCAAAGGCGGAGCCGACGGCGCGGTCGACATCCTGCTGGTCGGAATGGACAGCCGCACCGACGCCCACGGCAACCCGTTGACCCCCGAGGAGCTCGCGGCGCTGCGAGTCGGCGACGACGACGCCACCAATACCGACACGATCATCCTGGTCCGCATCCCCAACAACGGGAAGTCGGCGACCGCGATCTCGATCCCCCGCGACTCCTACGTGGCGGCGCCCGGGCTGGACAAGACCAAGATCAACGGCGTCTACGGCGCCACCCGGCTCGAGACCGCCGACGCCCTGGTGGCAACCGGCATGGACCCGGTGCAGGCCCAGGCCCGCGGCACCCAGGCCGGTCGGGAGGCCCTGATCAAGACGGTGGCCGACCTGACCGGGGTCACCGTCGACCACTACGCCGAGGTCGGACTGCTCGGGTTCTCGCTGATCACCGACGCGCTCGGCGGCGTCAACGTCTGCCTCAAGGAACCGGTGTACGAAGAGCTCTCCGGCGCGGACTTCCCGGCCGGCTGGCAGCGGCTCGACGGCGCCCAGGCGCTGAGTTTCGTGCGCCAGCGCCATGAACTCCCGCACGGCGACCTGGACCGGGTCCGTCGCCAGCAGGCGGTGATGGCGGCGCTGGCCCACCAGGTGATCTCCGGCAAGACGCTGTCCAGTCCGGGCACCCTGACCCGACTGCAGGCGGCGGTCCAGCGCTCGGTCGTGCTGTCAGAGGGTTGGGACGTGATGGATTTCATCACCAAGCTGCAGGATCTGGCGGCCGGCAAGGTGGCCTTCGCCACTATCCCGGTGCTCGAAGAGTCCGGCTGGAGCGACGACGGCATGCAGAGCGTGGTGCGCGTCGACCCGCAGCAGGTGGCCGACTGGGTGGACGGACTGCTGCACGACACCGACGAGGGCAAAGCCGACCAACGTGCCTACGACCCCGAGCACACCACCGCCAGCGTGTACAACGACACCGACATCAACGGCTTGGCCGCAGCGGTCTCAAGTGTGCTGAACGCCAAGGGATTCGGCACCGGGTCGGTCGGCAACAACGAGGCAGCCCGGGTAACGACCAGCCAGGTGCAGGCCGCCAATACCGACGACCCCGGTGCTCAGGCGGTGGCCCGGGATCTGGGCGGGTTGCCGGTGGTCTCCAACGAGGCGGTGCCCGCCGGGGCGGTACGCGTCGTACTGGCCAACGACTACACCGGTCCCGGATCGGGCCTGGGCGCCGGGGACCGCGCCGAAATGGCCGGCTTCGCCGGCGCCGACGCTGGGCAGCTGTCCGAAATCCCCGCTCCGTCACCGATTCTGACCGCGGGTTCCAACGACCCGCAGTGCGTGAACTGATAAGGAATCAGTTCCTCAAGTGGCCGCCCAGGATCGGAATGCCAAGCACAGCCAACTGCTCGATATACCCGCGCCAAATTCGATGACAGGCGACATGGGAAATACCGCGACCTAGCCGAATCCGACCTGCCGAGCGCGGTAGATACAGCGGCTACCATCACCTGATGGCGTTAGCTGAGGGAACGTTTTTTGCCGGATACCGCATTGTCCGGATATTGGGCACCGGTGGAATGGGCGAAGTGTATCTGGCCGAGCATCCCCGCCTACCACGCCTAGACGCGCTCAAAATTCTGCGGCCCGAGTTTTCTACCGACGAAGAATTCCGAACGCGGTTTGTCAGAGAGGCCGACCTGGCCGCTACCTTGTGGCATCCCGGCGTAGTGCGGGTGAACGACCGCGGCGAGGCTGACGGCCAGCTCTGGATTTCTATGGATTACGTCGAGGGGACCGACGCCGCCACGTTGCTGTTGCAACATTACGCGGGTGGAATGCCGGCCGGCATCGTCGCATCGATCGTTTCAGCGGTAGCCGATGCACTCGATTATGCCCATCAGCGCGGCCTATTACACCGTGACGTCAAACCTGCCAATATCCTGCTCAGCGACCCGCAAGACGGTGAACGGCGAGCCCTTCTGGGCGACTTCGGGATCGCTCGATCGATGGGTGATGTGAGTGGCCTGACGGCCACCAACGTAGCCATCGGCACTCTCCCCTACTCGGCTCCCGAACAGCTCATGGGCGAATCCCTAGACGGCCGCGCCGACCAGTACGCGCTAGCCGCTACCGCCTACCACCTGCTGTGCGGGACTCCGCTGTTCCCACTTTCCAACCCCGCAGCGGTCATCAGCCGACACCTGACCTCGCCGCCACCGTCGATTGCCGCGCCACGGCCGGACCTCGCCGCGTTAGACCCAGTGCTCGCACGTGCCCTGGGGAAGAGTCCAGCCGATCGGTTCGCTTCATGCGCAGAGTTCGCCCGCTCGCTGTCAGCAATCACAGCGCCACAAGGCCTTTCCGCGACAGCGCACACCGTGGTCGCCCCCGTCGCGCAGTTGCAGGCCGGCAGTCCGTCCGACGCCAGCTCGTCCGCCCAGCCCCGAATGCGCCGCCGCGTCCGTTGGGCGATCCCTATCGTGGTTCTCCTACTCGCCACCGCCGGAGTGGTCGTTACCGCACGAACACATCAACGATTCGGCGCCGCGCCGACTCCGGTCGCCGTGCTGGACGGCACCTACCAACTTGCGTACAACTACAATCTGCAGACTCTGAACGGCGCACTCGCGCCGCGGCCCGATCCCGCTTCGGTGAGCCCGGCCGCAGAGGGCGAGCCTCCTTCGAGTCCTCCAGAGCCCTACCCGATATATGCGTCACCGGACTTGACGTGGTGGGCCTTTCGTTCGCAGTGCACACCCGATGGATGTGTCGCTGCGGGAACCAAACTCGATACCGCTGACCATACGGTCGCGGACAAGTCCGGTGCCGCGATCACACTGCGGTTCATCGACGACGGGTGGCAATCCGAAGCCGGCCATGAACGTGTTCAGTACGCCGAGTGCAGCGTCGAAAACGGCAAGCGGCGACCTGGCGCCGACACAGAAAAAACCGTCTGGAACTGGCGCCCGCAACCCGACGGCACCCTGCGCGGCATCTACGCCAATACGGTGCTCACCAATGAATGCGGTCTTCAAGGATCGGTGAAGCAAGTCCCGGTTACGGTGACCCGGACAGACGATGTGCCTATCGGCGTTGCGATAGCCGATCCGGCGACCATCAGCGCACCACCGCCGAAATCCTCGACCCCGCCAGCGCCAACTCCTGGCGGACCGGTTCTCGACGGTTCGTACCGTCTGGATTACGACTACGCCAACCGGAAGATCAACGGTGTGGTTACGCCGCTTACTGAAGGCCCCAGACATGATTGGTGGGCATTTCGTTCGTGGTGCGGTTCGATGGGGTGCGTCGCCACCGGTGTCGGGCTAGATGCCGACAACAACCAAGTTCCGATTACTACTCCAGACGTCCTTCATTTTGTCAATGGGCAGTGGGAATCGAATGCGATCGACGAACTCGTACCCATGTGTACGGTAACTCGAAATGGCGAGACCGGTCCGGAGCAATCTCCTACGTACCATTCCATGAAGACGTGGACCCCGCAGGCCGATGGCTCACTTCTGGGCATGGATACGGTAACGATCATGACCAATGAGTGCGGACAGCAGGGGACTGTGCACGAATATCCGTTCGTCGCAAGGCGAATGGGAGATGTACCCCCCGCCGCAGTCTTGGCCGATCCACAATTGTTTATCTCCTGAAGTCCGATGCTCGTCGCCCATGGGGCGGCGAGCACACGTGGGCGCGGCCTGAACCCAGATATCGACTAACGTCGCTGCGGTGATCAACCTTGCCTCGGCGATCCTCGATCCGATGATGCGTGCCGACCCGGTGGGGCCACGGATCACCTATTACGACGACGCCTCCGCCGAGCGCATCGAACTGTCCGCGGCGACGCTGGCGAACTGGGCGGCCAAGACCGGCAACCTGCTACGCGACGAGCTCGGCGCCGGCACCGGCAGTCGTATTGCGGTGTTGTTGCCCGCGCACTGGCAGACGGCGGCGGTGCTGCTCGGCGCCTGGTGGGTCGGGGCCGAAGTGCTGCTGGACGCACCGAACGGCGACGCCGACATCGCCCTGTGCACCGCCGACCGGCTCGACGAGGCCGACGCGGCGGTAGCCACCACCGGCGGCGAGGTGGTGGTGCTGTCGCTGGACCCGTTCGGGCGCCCGGCCCCGGACCTGCCGGTGGGCGTCACCGACTACGCCACGGCGGTGCGGGTGCACGGCGACCAGATCGACCCGGAGCCGCGCCCCGGCCCGGCGCTGGAGGGATCATCCGCCGACGAGGTGTTGGCCCTCTGCGAGAAATCCGCGGCCGCAATGTCTTTGACGTCATCGGATCGGGTGTGGTCGGCCAACGCCTGGGCGACACCCGCCGAGCTGATCGAGAACATGCTGGCGGTGTTCGCCGTCGGCGCGTCCTTGGTGCAGGTCGCCAATCCGGATCCGGCCGCGCAGCAACGCCGCCGGGACAGCGAGAAGGTCACCCGGACGCTGGATTAGGCGACCTAGCCGTCGAGTGTGCGGTTCGGTACGCGCGCGCCGGCGTGCGGCGACGACACCGCACACTCGGCACGTTTGCCACGTCGGACCGTGCCGACACCGCGATATATGCAGAAATGCTTATATGCTGATACCCTCGCTGGTTAAGACGGACGACCCACGGAGGGGATGACTCATGGCGGTACAGGGACTGCTGGCGAAGGCGGCCGGAACGGTGTTCACCGGGCTGGTCGGGGTCAGTGCCTACGAGCTGGCTCGCAAGGCGCTGGAAAAGGCTCCGCTGCATCAGGCCGCGGTGACCGCCACCGAATGGAGCCTGCGCGGCACCCGGCGGGCCGAGGAGGTCGCCGAGTCGGCGCGCCTCAAGGTGGCCGACGTGGTCGCCGAGGCCCGCGAACGCATCGGTGAAGAGGCGACACCGCCTGCTGCGGCCGTCGCACACGACCACGACCACTGATCGTGACCCACGCCGTCGATGAACTGGTCGTCGTCTCCGACGCCGCCGGCCGGATGCGGGTGCGGGTGCCCTGGGTCCGCAGCGACTCGCGGCGCGCGGTGGCGGTCGAGGAGACAGCCGGCCGGGTCAACGGGGTGCGCACCGTGCACGCCTATCCGCGCACCGGCGCGGTGGTGGTGTGGTACTCCCCCAAACGGTGCGATACCGCGGAAATCCTGGCGGCGATCCGCGAGGCGGCCGGCGTCGCCGCCGAGCTGATCCCGGCCCGCACCCCGCGCTCGGCGGACATCCGCAACACCGACGTGCTGCGCATGGTGATCGGCGGTGCGGCGCTGGCGCTGCTGGGCGTGCGCCGCTACGTCTTCGCCCGGCCGCCGCTGCTGGGACCGAGCGGTCAGCTGGTCGCCACCGGGGCGACGGTGTTCATGGGCTATCCGTTCCTGCGCGGTGCGCTGCGCTCGATCCGCTCCGGCAAGGCCGGCACCGATGCCCTGGTGACCGCCGCGACCATCGCCAGCCTGGTGCTGCGGGAGAACGTGGTCGCGCTCACCGTGCTGTGGCTGCTCAACATCGGCGAGTATCTGCAAGATCTGACGCTGCGCCGGACGCGCCGCGCGATCTCGGATCTGCTGCGCGGCAGCCAAGACACCGCCTGGGTGCGGTTAGGCCAAGGTCCCCCGGAAAGCCCGGAATACACCGAAGTCCAGGTACCGATCGACACGGTGCAGCTCGGCGACGAGGTGATCGTCCACGACCACGTCGCGATCCCGGTCGACGGCGAGATCATCGACGGCGAGGCCATCGTCGACCAGTCCGCGATCACCGGCGAGACTCTGCCGGTCAGCGTGATCGCCGGGGCACGCGTGCACGCCGGATCGGTGGTGGTGCGCGGCCGAGTCGTGGTGCGCGCCACCGCGGTCGGCAGCCAGACCGTGATCGGCCGGATCATCAGCCGCGTCGAGGAGGCCCAACACGACCGCGCTCCGATCCAGACCGTCGGCGAGAACTTCTCCCGCCGATTCGTACCGGCGTCGTTCATCCTGTCGGCGTTCACCCTGCTGGTCACCGGCGATGTCCGCCGGGCGATGACCATGCTGCTGATCGCCTGCCCGTGCGCGGTCGGGCTGGCCACTCCGACGGCGATCAGCGCGGCTATTGGCAACGGCGCCCGGCGCGGCATCCTGATCAAGGGCGGCTCGCATCTCGAGCAGGCCGGCCGGGTGGACGCCATTGTGTTCGACAAGACCGGCACGCTCACCGTCGGCCGCCCGGTGGTGACCAATATCGTTGCTCTCCATAAGGATTGGCAGCCCGAACAGGTGCTCGCCTACGCCGCCAGCTCGGAGCTGCACTCGCGGCACCCGTTGGCCGAGGCGGTGATCCGCTCCACCGAGGAACGCCACATCAGCATCCCACCGCACGAGGAGTGCGAAGTTCTGGTCGGGCTCGGCATCCGCACCTGGGCCGACGGACGGACCTTGCTGCTGGGCAGCCCGAACCTGCTGCGCGCCGAGAAGGTCCGCATCTCCAAGAAGGCGGCGGACTGGGTCACCAAGTTGCGCGCCCAGGCCGAGACCCCCTTGCTGCTGGCGGTCGACGGGACCCTGGTGGGGTTGATCAGCCTGCGCGACGAGGTGCGCCCGGAGGCACACGAGGTGCTTGAGCAGTTGCGCGCCAAGGGTATTCGTCGCATCGTCATGCTGACCGGCGATCACCCGGAGACCGCGGCGGCGGTGGCCGCCGAGCTCGGCATCGCCGAATGGCGCGCCGAGGTGCTCCCCGAAGACAAGCTGCAGGTGGTCCGCGACCTGCAGGACGAGGGCTACGTGGTCGGCATGGTCGGTGACGGCGTCAATGACGCTCCCGCGCTGGCCGCCGCCGACATGGGCATCGCGATGGGCCTGGCCGGCACCGATGTGGCGGTCGAGACCGCCGATGTCGCCCTGGCCAACGACGACCTGCGGCGGCTGCTGGACGTCCGCGACCTGGGCAGCCGGGCCGTCGAGGTGATCCGGCAGAACTACGGCATGTCGATCGCGGTCAACGCTGCCGGCCTGCTGATCGGCGCCGGCGGTGCGCTGTCACCGGTGCTGGCGGCGATTCTGCACAACGCGTCGTCGGTGGCCGTGGTCGCCAACAGTTCGCGGCTGATCCGCTACCGACTGGACGCCGAACCGATGGCATCCGCCCCCGCCGGGGCGTAATCTGTGTCCGTCCCGACTGTCCCTGTCGAGCAACACCACCAGCTCCAGGGCAGTCGGGACTTTGCCTAGCAGCGGCTAACAGCCACAACCCTCGCCGCGCCAGGACCGGACGCCTTGCCACACCGACACCGCGGCCACCGCCAGACCGATCAGCGGGTCCAGCCACCATCCGCCCGACCACTGGGTGGTGAGCGTCAACCCGACCAGCACCGCGGCGGCTTGGATCGCACACAGGTAGTTCTGCACGCCCTCGCCGACGGTGGCCGCCGAGCCCAGCCGGGTGCCGAGCCGGCGCTGCGCGCGGCCCAGAATCGGCATCACCAGCACCGCCACCGCGGTGAGCGCGATCCCGATGACGCTGCTCTCGCTGCGGTGGTCACCCACCAGGTGGCGCACCGATTCGGCGGCGATGTAGGGGGCGTTGATCCAGAACGACACCGCCACCCCGATCTGGGCGCGCCGCTCGGCCGTCGGCGCCAGGGTGCGGGCGCCGGTGAACCGCCAGATCACGATGGCCCCGGCCATCGCCTCGGGAATGGCGCCCAGCGCCCAGCCGGTCAGCGCGATCGAGCCGGCCGCCAGGCCCTGCCACAGGCCCAGCACGCCTTCGAACCCCACCACCACCAGGCTGACCCAGGCGAGCCGGCGAGCCCAGTCCGCGGCGCGGTGCCAGCCGGCGTCAAGTACCGGCTGCACCGGATGGGGGTGAACATGGGGCACGGCACAGGCATCGACGACGCCCACTGATTCGGGGCTCCCGATCCCACTGTCCACGCAGGAAATGCTACCGCCCGCGGAGCGTGGTCAGCGCGGCTCAGCCCGGAGCGAGCCGCGCCACCCGGTCGTTGCCGCGGTCGGCCACATAGACCGTGTTGTCCTTGCCGACCGCGACGTCCAGCGGGGTGTTGAGCCCGGTGAAGCCCAGCGGGCTCGGGCTGGTCGCCCCGGCCGGGAGCTTGAGCACCTTGTTGCCGTCGTGTTCGGTGACATAGACATTGGCGGCGGAGTCGACGGTGATGCCCCACGGCACCGCGACCCCGGTGAACGGCAGCACCACCTGGTCGGTGGAGCCGGCCGCCAGTTTGAGCACCCGGTTGTTGTCGGTGTCGGTGACATAGACGGTGCCCGAGCCGTCCACCGCCACCCCGTCGGGATTGTTGAGTCCGCTGAAGGGCAACACCGTCTGGCTGTTCGACCCGGACGCCAGCTCGACCACCCGGTCGTTGCCGCGGTCTGCGACATAGACGTTGCCGCCGGAGTCCACCGCCAGGCCCTCGGGGTAGCTCAGCCCGTTGAACGGCAGCACCACCTGGTCGTTCGAGCCGGCCGTTAACTTCACCACCCGGTTGTTGAAGTCCGAGACGTAGACGGTGCCGTCCTTGTCGACCGTCACGCCCTGCGGTTGGTAGAGGCCGCTGAACGGCAGCACGGTCGCCGCGCGGGATCCGGCCGCCAGCTTGACCACCCGGCCGTACATGCCCTGGCTGGCGACATAGACGTTGCCGTCGGAGTCCAGCGCCACCCCGCTCGGCGAGAGCCGGAAGTTGATGCCGGAGAACTGCAGCTCGCTCTGCCCGGGCGGCGCCGCCGTCGACGGGTGCGACGGGCGGGCGATCAGGTAGCCGATGATGCCCACCACCAGCAGCGCCACGGCCGCGGCGCCGAGCAGCGCCCAGCGCCGGGAGCCGGGGCCGGAAGGTGCCCGCCCGAACGCCGGTGATGCCGGCGGCGGCACATACGCCGGTGGCTGGCGCACCGTCGGGGGCGGCGGTGCGGGCTGGCTGCGCCAGCCGGTGACCTGAGCCCCCGGAGAGGACGGAGCGACCGGCGCGGCCACCGTCCCGGTGTTGAAGGCGGCCTCTTCGCCGTGCCGCAGAATGGTGGCCGCCTGGTCCTGCTGCGGGCCGGTGAGCGCCGCGTGCGCAGCCACCGCCAGCTCGCCGGCACTGCGATAGCGGTCCTCGGGCCGTTTGGCCATCCCGCGGGCGATCACCTGGTCGAAGGCGGGCGGAACACCGGCGACCTGCGCGCTGGGGCGCGGGGCGGGTTCGGTCAGATGCGCGGCGATCATTCGCTCGATGCTGTCGGCCCGATACGGCGGCGCGCCGGTCAGGCACTCACCGAGCACGCAGGCCAGCGAGTAGATGTCGGCCCGATAGGTGACATCGCCGCCGGTGAACCGTTCCGGGGCCATGTAGTTATAGGTGCCCACCGCGGTCCCGATCTGGGTCAGGCCGGGGTCGGTGGCCGCGCGGGCGATGCCGAAATCCACCAGGTAGGCGAAATCTTCGTCGGTCACCAGGATGTTCTCCGGCTTGACGTCGCGGTGCATGATCCCCGCGGCATGCGCCGCGTCCAGGGCAGCCGCGACCTGACGCATCACCGCCACCGTCCGGGCCGGGCTGAGCGGGCCGTGGCGATGCAGCAGCGCGCGCAGCGACTGACCCTGGATCAGGCGCATCTCCACGTAGAACTGGCCATCGATCTCGCCGTAATCGTGGATCGGCACCACGTGCGGTTCGGTGAGCCGCCCGGCCGTGTCGGCCTCGCGCTGCAGACGCGCGTGCAGAACCGGGTCGTCGGAGAGCTGCGGCGAAATCAGCTTCACCGCGACCATGCGGCGCTTGCGGACGTCCTCGGCCTCGTAGACCTCGCCCATCCCGCCGCTGCCCAGCAGTCGTATCAGCCGGTAGTGCCCGAACTGGGAACCGGCACGCGAGCCTGGGCCGCCGTTATGCACCGGTCCTCATCGGTTCTCCTCCACCATCACCACCCGATCGTTGCCGCGGTCGGCGACGTAGACGTTGCCGTGCTTGTCGACGGCGACGTCCAGCGGCGCGTTGAGACCGGTGAACGGCAACACCTCCGGGATCGCTGCCCCGGCGGACAGTTTGACCACCTTGTTGCGGCTGCGCTCGGTGACGTAGACGTCGCCGCCGTCGTCCACCGCGATACCCCACGGTGAGACGATCCCGGCGAACGGCAGCACCACCTGCTCGTCTCCGGCGGCCGCCAACTTGAGCACCCGGTTGTTGCCGGTGTCGGTGACATAGACGTTGCCGGCTGAATCCACCGCCACCCCGACGGGCTTGTGGAGGCCGACGAACGGCAGCACGGTCTGGACGTTCGAGCCGGACTCGAGCCGCAACACCAGATCGCTGCCGCGGTCGGCGACGTAGACGTTGCCGTCAGAATCGACCGCCACCCCGTCGGGATCGTCCAGGCCGGCGAACGGCAACACCGTGTGCGAGTCGGAACCCAGCTTGACCACCCGGTTGTTGACGTCGGAGAAGTACACATTGCCGTCGCCGTCGACCGCCAGCCCGCGCGGCTGATAGTGATCACTGAATGGCAGCACCGCGGTGGCATCCGAGCCGGTCGCCAGTTTCACCACCCGGCCCTGCATGCCTTCGCTGGTGACATAGACGTTGCCGTCGCCATCCAGCGCCACCCCGGCCGGGGAGAGCCGGTAGTCCAGATCGGTGAAGGACAGCACCTCCTGCGGGGGCGACGCCACCGCCGACGCCGACGAGGGACGACTCACCAGGTGGCCGACGCCGGCCACCACCGCGACCGCGGCGAGCGCAGCCGCCGCCAGCAGGACCGGCTTGCGCGGCAGCCGTCCGCGCCGAGACGGGGTGGGCAAGGAGGGCTTAGCCGGGGTCTCGGCGCGCAGCAGCGGGGACACCGGGAACGCCACCGGCTGCGGGGCGGCATCGCCCCAGGCTCCGGTTCGGGGTTCGGGGCGGGTCTCTGCTTCCAGCCCGCCCGGCAGGTGCAGGGCGGGCTCGCCGCGCCGCAGGATTCTGGCCACCTGGTGGCGTTCGGCCTCGGTCAGCGCCTGGTAGGCGGCCGCGGCCAGCTCGCCGGCGCTGCTGTAGCGGTCCTCGGGCTTGCGGGCCAACCCGCGGGCCAGCACGTCGTCGATGGCGGCCGGGACACGTCCCGGGCGCAGCTTGCTGGGTTGCGGCGGGGCCGCCGTCCGGCGTTCTTCGACCGCGTCGTCGACGGTGTCGGCCGAGAACGCGGGCACTCCGCTCAGGCACTCGGCCAGCACACAGGCCAGCGAATAGATGTCGGCGAGATGGGTCACCTGCTCGCCGGTCAGGCGCTCCGGCGCCATGTAGCGCACGGTGCCGATCGCCGGATCTGCCGGCATCCCCGGAGCCCCGATGGCCGCAGCCACCCCGAAGTCCATCAGGTGGGCCAGATCGTCCCCGGTGACCAGGATGTTGTCGGGCTTGACGTCGCGATGGGTGACGTCGGCGTCGTGGGCGGCATCCAGCGCCGCGGCGATCTGCCGCACGATGGCCACCGCCCGCGGGGGACTCAACGGGCCGTCCTCCGCCAATAACGTCGCCAGGTCGGTGCCGTCGATCAGGCCGGTCTCGAGGTAGAGCACGTCGTCGATCTCGCCGTAGGCCCGGATCGGCACCACGTGGGGTTCGATGAGCTGACCGGCGGCTTCAGCCTCGTCTTCCAGCCGGCTGCGGAACGCCTCGTCGCCGGAGAACGCCTCGGAGATCAGCTTCAGCGCCACCATCTCGTCGCTGCGGGTGTCCTCGGCCCGGTAGACCTCACCCACGACGCCGTGACCCAGCAAACGCTCAAGCCGGTAGGGGCCGAACCGCGACCCGGCCCGCGAACCCGGCTCGGTGTTGTTCACCGACGTCGCTCCCTTCGCCTCACCAGCACCCCCGTGCCGCGATCTGCGGCGAAAGACTGCCCACCAGCCTAACCGGCGTCACCCCCGCAAATAGTCACGAGATGGCGTTCACCGCCGTCAGAAGCTTCGATTTGAAGGAATCCGGCAGCGGTATGGAGCCGTACTGATCCAGCCCGTCCTGGCCAGGGCCGATGGCAGCCTGCATGAACGCCTTGACGGCCGCCCCGGTGGCGTCGTCGGGGTATTTCGAGCAGACGATCTCGTAGGTCGCCAGCACGATCGGGTAGGCGCCCGCCTCGGTCGGCTTGTAGAACGACGACGTGTCCAGCACCAGGTCATTGGGCTGCCCGGACGGCGACGCGAATTTCGCCCCGGCGATCGTCTTGCCGACCGAGTCGGCGGAGATGGACACCGGCTTGGGGCCCGCCGAGGTGATGATCTGCGCCATCGGCAGCTGCTTGCCGACCGCGAACGACCACTCGTTGTAGGTGATCGAACCGTCGGTGTTCTGCAGCGCCGCCGAGGTGCCGTTGTTTCCGGCGGCTCCGTCACCGACACCGCCGTTGAACATCTCGCCGGTTCCCCCGTTCCACGCGCCGTCGGAGGCACCATCGAGATACTTCTGGAAATTGGCGGTGGTGCCCGACTTGTCGCTGCGGTAGACCACATGAATGGGCATCGAGGGCAGCGCTACGCCCGCGTTGAGCGCCTTGATCGCCGGATTGTCCCAACTGCCGATAGTGCCGTTGAAGATCTTCGCCAGCGTGGGGCCGTCCAGGGTCAGCGCGTTGACCCCGCTGATGTGATAGGTCACCGCGATCGGGCCGAACACGATCGGCAGGTTCCAGGCCGGCGAACCGCACCGCTCCGCCGCGCGTTCCGGCTGGCTTTTGGCGGCGTCTAGCGCCACGTCCGATCCGGCGAGATCGGTCTGGTTGCCGATGAAGTCGTCCACCCCGGCGCCCGACCCGTTGGCGTTGTAGTCCAAGGTGTGGCCCGGGCACGCCCGGATGTAGGCGTAGACGAATTGCTCGATCGCGTTCTCCTGGGCGGTGGAGCCGCTGGCGTGCAGTTCCGGCTTTCCGCCGCAGTCGACCGACGACGAAGCGTCGGCTGCCGAACCCGACTCACCGGAGTTTCCGCCGCAGCCCGAAACTGTCAGTGCGCCAACAGTGAGCAGAGTCAGAAACACGGTCCCTCGGCCGATTTTCACAGCTCATCACTGTACTCCGCCCGAGGCGAGCGGGGTGTTGGTTGGAGACGGCTCCGTCGGGGTATTTCACAAGGACGACTGCGGTCCGCGAGCCAATCCGGGTCCGCGACAAGCTTTGCGGCGGTATCGTCGCTCCCACCTCGGGGGCGCAACCGAAAACGGAGGCCACGATGCGATTGGGCAATGTACTCGGCACGGTGGTGTTCATCTGGTTGCTGATCGGGGCGATCGCGGTGTGGCAGCGCGGCTATCTGGAAAATGCCGAACCGACGTGCCGATCAGCGGGCACCATCGCACTGACCGTGCTCGCCGGGCCGCTGAACTACGGCGGCGTCAATCCTCAAGTGTCGCAATGTCAGCTGCCGCAGCCCAGCTCACTTCCCGGCGGCGGCATCGAACACCTCATAGGAATGGAGTAGCCATGATCGTCCTGGGAGTTCTTCTGCTCATACTCGGCTTCGTATTCGGGATCCAGATCCTGTGGAGCATCGGCATCGTCCTGCTGGTGATCGGCGCGATCCTGTGGATCTTGGGGTCCGTCGGGCGTCCGGTCGGCGGCCGACGTTATTGGTACTGACCGCTCGGCTACACGAATTCCCAGGCGGCGCGGGCGATCGCCAGCTCCTCGTTGGTGGGTACCACCAGGACGGTGGTGCGCGAGGCGTCGGTCGAGATGATCCGCGCGCCCGTGCCGGAGCGGTTGCGGTGCGGGTCGACGGCGATGCCCAGCCCGTCCAGACCCGCCAGGGCGTCCTCACGCACGTAGGGCACGTTCTCCCCCACCCCGGCGGTGAAGGCGATCGCGTCGACCCGGCCGAGCACTGCCAGGTAGGCGCCGACGTACTTGCGCAGCCGATGGATGTAGACGTCATAGGCCAGCCCGGCCGCCTCGCCTGAGGTTCCCCCGGCCGCCCGCTGCTCCAGCAACTCCCGAAAGTCGTTGACCCCACTGAGTCCTTTCAGCCCGGAGCGGCGGTTCAGCAACTCGTCGAGCTGCTCGACCCCCATCCCGGCGGTCCGGTTGAGGTGAAACAGCACGCCGGGGTCTAGGTCGCCGCTGCGGGTGCCCATCACCAGCCCCTCGAGCGGGGTCAGCCCCATCGACGTCTCGACCGCCACTCCACCGCGCACCGCCGACGCCGAGGCGCCGTTGCCCAGGTGCAACACGATGGTGTTCAGCTCGGCCGGGTCGCGCCCCAGGGCCGCGGCCGTCTCCGCGGAGACATATTCGTGGGAGGTGCCGTGGAATCCGTAGCGGCGGATGCCGTATCGGGTGGCGACGCCGTGATCGATCGCGTAAATGGCGGCCGCGGACGGCAACGAATGGAAGAAGCCGGTATCGAACACCGCCACGTGCGGAACATCGGGAAAATCCTTGCGGGCCACCTCGATCCCGATCACGTTGGCCGGGTTGTGCAGCGGCGCCAATTCGGCGAGCCGTTGCACCTCGGCCACCACCGCGTCGGTGATCAGCGTGGGCGTGAAGAACCGGCTGCCGCCGTGCACCACGCGATGCCCCACCGCGCGCACGGCGGCCAGATCGACCCCGGAATCGGTGAGCCGCCGATGGATCAGTCGCAGCCCTGCGGCGTGATCGACGACCGGTCCGTCCGCCTCGCCGATCTGCTCCACGAGGCCGGAGACCACCGCGGTTCCGGCGCCGGGATCGACGAGCTGGTACTTGATCGACGACGAGCCGGAGTTGAGTACCAGCACCAGGCCGGGGTTGCTCACGAGCCGACACCTTGCGCCTGGATCGCGGTGATCGCGACGGTGTAGACGATGTCGTCGACCAGTGCGCCCCGGGACAGGTCGTTGACCGGTTTGGCCAAGCCCTGCAGCACCGGCCCGATCGCCACCGCTCCAGCGCTGCGCTGCACCGCCTTGTAGGTGTTGTTTCCGGTGTTCAGGTCCGGGAACACCAGCACCGTGGCCCGCCCGGCGACCGGCGAGTCGGGCATCTTGGCGGCCGCCACCGTCTCATCGACGGCGGCGTCGTACTGGATCGGCCCGTCGGCGAGCAGGTCGGGGCGCCGCTCATGCACCAGTTGCGTTGCGGAGCGCACCTTTTCGACACCCGCCCCGGAACCGGACTCGCCGGTCGAGTACGACAGCAGCGCCACCCGGGGTTCGATACCGAACGCCTCCGCGGTGGCCGCCGAGGAGATGGCGATGTCGGCCAGTTGCTCGACCGTCGGATCGGGGACCACCGCGCAGTCGCCGTAGGCCAGCACCCGATCCGACAGGCACATCAGGAACACACTGGACACCGTCGACACCCCGGGCGCGGTGCGGATGATCTCGAACGCCGGACGGATGGTGTGCGCAGTGGTGTGCGCGGCACCCGACACCATCCCGTCGGCGATCCCCAGCTGCACCATCATGGTGCCGAAATAGGAGATGTCGCGCATGATCTCGCGAGCGCGCTCCTCGGTCATCCCCTTGTGTGCGCGCAGCCGGGTGTATTCGGCGCCGAAGGACTCCAGCAGGCCGCTGGTGCTCGGGTCGACCACGTGCGCAGCGCCCAGGTCCACCCCGAGTTCGGCGCCGCGCCTGCGTACCACATCCTCGACCCCGAGCAGGGTCAGGTCGACGATGCCGCGAGACAGTAACCGCCCTGCCGCCAACAGGATCCGGTCATCGGAGGCTTCCGGGAGCACGATATGGCGCCGGTCGGACCGGGCCCTTTCCAGCAGCCGGTACTCGAACATCTGCGGCGTCACCACCGTCGAGGCCGGCACCCGGACCCGTTCGGCGAACTCCGCACCGTCGACGTGGGCGGCCATCACCGACAGCGCGGTGTCGATCTTGCGCAGCGAGTCGACGGTGATCCGGGACCCGGTGTGCGACACCTGCTCGGCGGTGTCGTAGGTGCGGTGGCCGGTGGCGATCAGCGGCAGCTTGGGCCGCATCCCCTTGACCAGTTTGTCGATGGCCGGGTGCGGCAGCAGGCCACCGTTGAGGATGATCCCCGACAGCGACGGGAACCCTTGCGCTTCATGGGCGTTCAGCAGTGCCAGCAGGACGTCGGAGCGGTCGGCCGGCACGATCACCACCTGCCCCTCGGTCAGGCGCTCCAGGATATTCTCGGCTGTCATCCCGCCCACCATCACGCTGAGCGCCTCTCGGCGCATCAGCTCCGGGTCGCCGCTGTAGACGGTGCCGCCCAGGGAAGTGCAGAGTTCCGCCATCGTCGGCGCGGACAGCAACGGCACTTCCGGAACCGCGAACGCCGGCACGCCGATGTCGGCCATCGCCTGGGTGACCTCCGCCAGCAGGCCGGGATCGCAGCGGTTGGCGATCACCGCGACCGGCCGGGCATGCACCGAGGCCACATCGGTCAGACAGCGCGCGGTGATCTCGGAGATCGCTCGCGGGTCGCGGTTGTGGCCGTTGACCGCCAGGACCAGCGGTGCGCCCAGGTTGACCGCGACGCGGGCATTGAAGCTCAACTCGCTCGGGTTGACGACGTCGGTGAAGTCGCTGCCGACCACCAGTACCGCGTCGCATTGCCGGGCGACTTCGTGGAAACGCGCGACGATCTCACTCAGCGCGGTTTCCCGGTCGGCGTAGACCTGCTGATAGGTCACGCCTCGGCAGCCGCGGTGGTCGTCGAGCTTGGCGGTGGCGTGTGCGAGCAGCAGTTCGAGTTGGTCGTCAGGCTCATCGAGCGACCGGACGATCGGCCGGAACACCCCGACCCGCGCCGACGAAGCGGCCAGCAGGTGCAGCAGGCCCAGCGCGATCACGGTTTTGCCGGTGCCTCCCTCGGCGGCGGCCAGATAGATGCTCGACGCGCGAGCCGGTTCAGCTTCGGTCATGGTGTTTTCAACCTAGACCAGAGCGAGCTCAGCCGATCCGATCGATCGCCGAGCGCAGGCGCGCCACCGTTCCCTCGATGTCGGCCAGTTTGTCCAGACCGAACAGGCCCAGCCGGAAGGTGCTGAACGTCGGCGGTTCGTCGCATTGCAGCGGCACTCCAGCCGCGGTCTGAAGTCCCTGTGCCAAAAATTTTCTACCGGTGCGGATTTCGGGATCGGTGGTGTAGCTGACCACCACGCCGGGTGCTTCGAATCCCGCTGCGGCCACGCTGGGGAAGCCGTGTTCGGCCAGCAGCGCGCGCACCTTGCGGCCCAAGGTGAATTGTTGCTCACACACCGCGCCGAAACCACGCTCGCGGGTCTCGGTCATGGCGTCGCGCAGACTGCTGATGACACCGGTCGGCATGGTCGCGTGGTAGGCGTGGCCACCGTTCTCGTAGGTCGCCATGATCTCGCGCCACTTCTTCAGATCCAGCGCGAAGCTGGTGCTTTGCGTGCGGTCCATGACCTCGAGCGCCCGGTTGGACAGGCAGACCATGGCGCAGCCCGGCTCGGCGCTCCAGTCCTTCTGCGGCGCGGTCACCAAGACGTCGACCCCGAGCGCGGCCATATCGGCCCAGACCACGCCGGAGGCGATGCAGTCCAGTACGAACAGGCCGCCCACCGCCGTGGTCGCCGCGCCGACGCGCGCCAGGTAGTCGTCGGGCAACAGGATTCCACTGGCGGTTTCCACGTGCGGGACGCACACTATCGCCGGCCGGGTCCGCGCGATCGCCTCCTCGACCTCGTCGATGGGCGCCGGCGCCCAGGGCGCCTGGTCGCCGTCGCCCGTCGGGCGCGCTTTGAGCACCGTGACGCGGTCGGTGATGCGGCCGGCCTCCAAAATTTGGCTCCACCGGTAGCTGAAGAACCCGTTGCGGACGACGAGTACCTCGGCATCGTTGGCGAACTGGCGCGCGACGGCTTCCATGCCGCAGGTTCCGTTGCCGGGCACCACGATTGCCGCGTCGGCGTGGTAGACCTCGCGCAGCGTGGCCGAGACGTCGTTCATGACGTTCTGGAAGCGTTCGGACATGTGGTTGAGTGCCCGGTCGGTGTAGACGACGGAGTACTCCAGCAAGCCGTCGGGGTCCACCTCGGGCAGCAGTCCTGGCATGAAGCTCTCCTAGTCGACGAGCCGCGATGTCATCGAGCCGCGGTTCAGCGCAGCAGGTGGCGGCTCATGACGACGCGCTGGATCTGGTTGGTGCCCTCGTAGATCTGAGTGATCTTGGCGTCGCGCATCATCCGCTCGACGGGGAAGTCGGTGGTGTAGCCGGCCCCGCCGAACAACTGCACGGCATCGGTGGTGACCTCCATGGCCACATCGGAGGCGAAGCACTTCGACGCCGCGGAGATGAAGCCCAGCTCGGTCTCACCGCGCTCGGCGCGCGCCGCGGCCGAGTAGACCATCAGCCGCGCCGCCTCCAGCTTCATCGCCATGTCGGCGAGCATGAACTGCACCCCCTGGAAGGTGCTGATGTTCTTGCCGAACTGCTTGCGGTCCTTGGTGTATTCGATCGCCGCGTCCAGGGCGCCCTGCGCGATACCGACAGCCTGGGCACCGATGGTCGGGCGGGTGTGATCCAGGGTGCGCAGCGCGGTCTTGAACCCAGTACCGGGCTCGCCGATGATCCGGTCGCCGGGGATACGGCAGTTCTCGAAGTACAACTCGGTGGTCGGCGAGCCCTTGATGCCGAGCTTGTGCTCCTTGGGCCCGACGGAAAAGCCCTCGTCGTCGACGTGCACCATGAACGCCGAGATGCCGTTGGCGTCCAGGTCGGGGTCGGTCACCGCCATCACGGTGTACCAACTGGACTTGCCGCCGTTGGTGATCCAGCACTTGGAGCCGTTGAGGATCCAGTCATCGCCGTCAGCCTTGGCCCGGGTGCGCATCGCCGCGGCGTCACTGCCGGCCTCCCGCTCGGAAAGCGCGTAAGAGGCCATCGCCTCCCCGGAGGCCAGCGAGGGCAGCACCTGACCCTTGAGCTCATCCGAGCCGGACAGGATCAGGCCCATGGTGCCCAGCTTGTTCACCGCCGGAATCAGCGACGACGACGCACACACCCGGGCGACTTCCTCGATCACGATGCAGGCCGCCACCGAGTCCGCGCCCTGCCCGCCGTACTCCTCGGGCACATGCACGGCGTTGAAACCCGAGGCGTTCAGTGCCGCCAGCGCCTCCTCAGGGAAGCGCGCCTGCTCGTCGACCTCCTTGGCGTACGGAGCAATCTCCTTCTCCGCCAGCGCGCGGATCGCCGCCCGCAACTCATCGTGCTCCTCGGGGAGTTTGAACAGGTCAAACGACGGATTCCCGGCCCACCCAGCCATCACAGCCTCCTAAGCTACTCGCCGGTAACTTTACCTTGAAGTGCGGCGTCCTTCGCAAGCACGGTGTCCGCCAGCATCTTTTGGAACTTCTCCATCCGGGCCCGTAATGCCGGATCGGCGGAGGCCAGGATACGCACCGCCAGCAAACCCGCGTTGCGCGCACCGCCGATGGAAACTGTGGCTACCGGCACCCCGGCCGGCATCTGCACGATCGACAGCAACGAGTCCAGCCCGTCCAGGCGGGCCAGCGGCACCGGGACCCCGATCACCGGCAGCGGTGTGGCCGAAGCCACCATCCCGGGCAAGTGCGCTGCGCCGCCCGCCCCGGCGATGATCACCTCGATGCCGCGACCGGCGGCGTCCCGGGCGTAGTCGAACATCCGCTGCGGGGTGCGGTGCGCCGAGACCACTCCCACCTCGAACGGGACGTCGAATTCGGCGAGCGCCATGGCCGCGTCTTCCATCACCGGCCAGTCGCTGTCGCTGCCCATGATGACGCCGACCCGGGGGCTGTTAGCCATGTGCATCCCATCCATCTGTCCACTCACCGTGCGACAACCAGTGTGCCGCGCTTTCGGCCCGCTCACGCAGCTTCGCCGACGCCGCCGCGTCGTCACCGAGCAGGTTGACGTGCCCGATCTTGCGGCCCGGCCGTTCATCCTTGCCGTACAGGTGCACCCGCGCGTCGGGATAGCGGGCGAACAGGTGGTGCAGCCGCTCGTCCATCGTCATCGCCGGCGGCTCGGGGGCGCCCAGCACATTGGCCATCACGGTCACCGGCACCACCGGGGTGGTGGCGCCGAGCGGATAGTCCAGCACCGCGCGCAGATGCTGCTCGAACTGGCTGGTCGCCGCACCGTCCATGGTCCAGTGCCCGGAGTTGTGCGGCCGCATCGCCAGCTCATTGACGAGGAAGGGTCCAGCAGGCGTCCTCTCCGTCGTCTCGAACAGCTCGACGGCCAGCACCCCGACCACGCCTAGCTCGTCTGCCAGCCGCAGCGCCAATTGCTGTGCGGCAGCGGCTGATTCCTCCGACAGGTCGGGGGCCGGCGCGATCACCGTCACACAGATCCCGTCATCCTGCACGGTTTCGACCACCGGCCACGCCGCCCCCTGGCCGAACGGCGACCGGGCAACCAGCGCGGAGAGCTCCCGGCGCATCGCGACGCGCTCCTCGGCCAGCACCGGCACCCCGGAGGCCAGGTAGTCGGCGGCGGCGGCCCGGGCCCCGGCCACGTCGTCGGCAATGGTCACCCCGCGCCCGTCGTACCCGCCCCGGGCCGTCTTGATCACCATCGGGCCGCCGGTCAGCGCGGCGAACTCCTCGACGGCCTCGACCCTCTCGATCGCGGCGAACCGCGGCACCGGCGCGCCCAGGGCCGCCAGCTTGCGGCGCATCACCAGCTTGTCCTGGGCGTGGCGCAGCGCCCCCGGCGGCGGGGCCACATTCACCCCCTCGGCGACCAGAGTGTCCAGCAGCTCGGCCGGGACATGCTCGTGGTCGAAGGTGAGCACGGTGGCCCCCGTCGCGGCCCGGCGCAGGTCCTCGAGGTCGGTGTGGGAACCGATCACCACATCCGAGGTGACCTCGGCCGCCGGGTCGTCGGCCGCGGCGGCCAGGACCCGCAGCCGCTGGCCGAGCGCGATCGCGGCCTGGTGAGTCATCCGGGCCAGCTGACCGCCGCCGACCATGGCGACCAGAGGGCTGCGCCCGCTCTCGGGCGGCGGCGCGGTGGTTGGCTGTTTCGGCACGGGCAATATCGTGTCACGTCGGCCGGTTTGCGTCGTTATCCAGTCGTTAGGCGCAGATCAGGCAAAGTCCGTACACTGGCAACTTGTGTCTTTTACCGACGCCACGATCGCCCGTCTGCCGCGGGTGATGCGGCCACTGGCCGAGCGCCACCATGAGTTGATCAAGTTCGCCATTGTCGGCGCGACCACGTTCATCATCGACTCAGCGCTGTTCTACACGCTCAAGCTGACGATCCTGGAGCCCAAGCCGGTCACCGCCAAGGTCATCTCGGGCATCGTCGCGGTGATCGCCTCCTACATCCTCAATCGCGAGTGGAGCTTCAAGGACCGGGGCGGCCGGGAGCGCCATCACGAGGCCCTGCTGTTCTTCGGGGTCAGCGGCGTCGGCGTGCTGCTGTCGATGGCCCCGTTGTGGTTCTCCAGCTACGTGTTGCAGCTGCGGGCGCCGATGGTGTCGCTGACGGTCGAAAACATCGCCGACTTCGTCTCGGCCTACATCATCGGAAACCTGCTGCAGATGGCGTTCCGGTTCTGGGCGTTCCGGCGCTGGGTCTTCCCCGACGAGTTCGCACGCAGCACGGATGTGGCGCTGGGCGCGGCGATCGAGGACGGCGCACTGGTCGAGGCTTTGGAAGACACCCTCGAGGGCGGCCCGGACACCGGTGTGGTGACCCTGTTCCGGCGCCCCGCCCGCCATCAGCCGCCCGCTGCGGACGGTCTGTCGAAGACTTCGTGATAGAGCAGCGCGTGGACCTGCTCCACGCGCGGGATGTCGTAGAACTCCAGCGGTTCTTGTGACGCCGACTCGATGATCAACGTCCCGGTGCGCAGCATCCGGTCGATGAGCCCGTGGACGAACTCCACGCTGTTGATCCGCGCCAACGCGATGTCGATGCCGCTGCGCGTCAGCAACCCGTGCCGGTACATCACCCGTCGGTCGGTGACGACGAAATGGGTGGTCAGCCAGGTCAGGAACGGCCAGATCGCCAGCCAGCCGACCACCACCAGCCAGATCGCCCAGATCACCCCGAAGACCACATTCTTGGCGTTGGGGTCCCAGGCCCGCGGGTTGACGATCCCGGACGCGAAGCCGGCGCAAGCGGTGGCCAGCAGCAGGGCCAGCACCGGCCCGATCAGGCGTTTGACGTGCGGATGCCGGTGCAGCACCACCTGTTCGTCCGCGGCCAGCACGTTCTCCGGATAACCCACGGCCGGCCCTAGCTGCACTCATTCGGCGGTCCCAGCTTCGGCTCTCCTCCGTCGAGCCTCGCTGAACCGCCGTTCGGCCGCAGCCGGGTGACGTCGCCGGCCGACACGGTGACGGTCTCGGTCCCGGTGTCGATGACGAGCCGGCCCATTTCGTCGATGCCCTCAGCGAGGCCCTCGACCCGCTGATCGCCGGGCAGCTCGGCGCGCACCCGGGCACCCAGCGTGCAGCTGTGCCGCCGGTAGTCCGCTGTCAGCGCCTCATCCGCTCCGCCGGCGGAACGCCACGCCGCGATCCGGGCGGCAAGGTGACGAAGAACCTTGCGCGCCAGGACGTTCCGATCAAGCATCGATGCTCCGAGCATGGCCAGCGAGACCGCTGCCGGATCCGGCGCCTGCTCCGCGGTCATGGTCACGTTCAGGCCGAGCCCGACCACGATGAGCTGTTTGGGCGCGGCCACCTCGGCGAGGATGCCGGCCAGTTTGCCTTGCTTGTCGGCGCCCACAATCACGTCATTCGGCCACTTCAAGCCGACCTGCAGGCCCTCCTCGGTCAGGGCATCGGCCACCGCGACCCCGGTCGCCAACGTCAGCCAGCCCCATCCCGACGTCGGCACCATGTCCGCGGCGACCCCGACCGACAGTGCGAGCTGGCTACGCGCCGGGGCCACCCAGTGCCGGCCGTGCCGCCCGCGGCCGGCCGTCTGGTGTTCGGCCAGCAGCACCGCGCCGTCGATGTCCTCGCCGGAAGCCGAGCGGGCCAACAGATCGGCGTTGGTGGAGCCGGTTTCGGCGAGGACATCCAGTGCGCGCCAGGGTTGACCCGGCCCCACCAGCCCATCACGAAGAACGGGTGCGTCGAGCGGCGGCGGCTGAACGTTCATTTCGCCAGCTTAGGGCCGGTGCCGTCGCGGCGCCGGTTGAAACGCCCGAGCGCAGGGTACCCGTAGCTGTATAGGAGGGGATCCCATGGCCACCAGGGGGGTGAAGCGACGAATTCACCGTCGCCACAGTGCACAATCGGTTGCGGTGTCGCTGGCCAGCCGGTTCGTCGTCAAGAATATGGTGCGCGCGTGGGCCTTCCGGCCGGAGCTGGCGTGGCCGCTCGCGTCGGTCGACCGGTTCGCCGGCTGGGTGCCTTACCGGCCGGCCGTGGACATCGAGCGCTTCCGGCTGGGTCACTGTGTGGCCGAACGGGTTCAGGTCACGGAGTCGTCGGCGCAGCGCGCGATTCTCTACCTGCACGGCGGCGCGTTTCTGACCTGCGGGCTCAACACCCACCGGTCCCTGGTGGCGCGACTGTCCCGGGCCGCAGATGCCTGCGTTCTCAACATCGAGTACCGAATGTTGCCCTCGCACCGGATATCCGACGCGATCGACGACGGCCTGAGCGGGTTGCGCTGGCTGATCCGCCGCGGCTACCACCCGGACCAGATTGTCATCGCCGGCGACTCGGCCGGCGGATATCTGGCATTCATGACCACCTTGGCCGCTTTGCAGGCCGGACTGCCGAAACCTGCTGGAATAGCGGCGGTTTCACCCTTCACCGATCCCGACCCGACGACGAAGATGCGCCACCGAAACGCCGGCCGTTGCGCAATGTTCCCGCGTGGGGCGCTACCGGCGTTCACCCGATATCTCCGTCGGGCACAGATCACTTCACCGGTGGACGCCGACCTGTCGTCGCTGCCACCGGTCACCATCCACGCCAGCTCCGACGAACTGCTGCTGCCCGACTCCGAGGTCATGGCAGAACGCCTCGAGGCCGCCGGCGTGCCGTGCGATCTGCACTTGTGGGACGGCCAGATCCACGATTTCCCGTTGGCGGCCGACGTACTTCCGGGGGGCCGGCGGGCGATCCACTACATCGGCGACTTCATCAAGCAGGTCACCGAAGTCACCGAACCGCTGAAACCTGGCCCCAAGCCCGGCGACGCCGCCGCCTGAGCTAGGCGCCCAGCTTCGCCAGGCGATTCCGCAGTGGGGCCAGCGCGCACGCATGCCGATACATGTCCGCCCACGGATCACCGCGTTCGGTCATCCGCTGGGGCACGTCGCGCAGAGTGAATCCGTCGGGGCGCAGGCCGGGCACGTCGAGTTCGTCCCACTCCAACGGCGTGGCCACCGGCGCACCCGGGAGGGCCCGGACCGCGTACGGCGCCACCGCCGTCTGCCCGTAGGCGTTGCGCATGATGTCCACATACACCCGGCCACCGCGGCCGCCCTTGCGGATTTCGCAGGTGCGGTGCAGCGGGTCGTCGTTGACGACCAGGCCGGCAACGGCGCGGGCGAACTCCCGGGCGGTGTCGAAACCGGCACTGCCCCGCAGCGGCGCGACGACATGCAGCCCGCGGGAGCCCGTCGTCTGCACATAGGCCGTCAAACCCAGCTCCTGAAGGACGTCGGCAACCGCGCGGGCGGTGGCCCGGACCACGGCGAAGTCGTCGTCGGCGGGGTCCAGGTCAAACACCAGCCGATCCGGCGCGTCCAGGTGCGGCTGACGGGACAGCCAGGCATGCAGCGTGACGCAGTCCTGGTTGGCTGCCCACACCAGCGCCTCATCCCGCGCCACCACCGGATGCACGACCGATCCCGCACCGGACTTTCGGGGCACATCCACCCGGTCCATCCAGTCCGGCAATGACGCGGCGAAGTTCTGCTGGATGAACCCCTCCTCGTCGATGCCGCCGGGAAACCGGGTCAGGGTGAGCGGACGACCGTCCAGGTGCGGCACCATCACCGGCGCCATCTCGGCGTAATAGTCGATCAGGTCGCCCTTGGTGATCGCTTCGTGAGTGGCCGATGCCGGGAAGAGCTCCCGATCCGGATGAGTGATAGCGACGTTGGGCTTCATTGCAGCCGCGTACCCGCTGACCGGGAAGCGATAAACGCGCACCCCGTGAACCACTGTATTCACTTGTGTCACTGCGGTTTTGCCTGTGGATGGAATTCTGCGGCTTGTCGGTACGCGCCGCTACTATTAGCACATGCGTTCGAATAACCGGGAAGAGATCGTCGACGTGTTCGACGCGCTGACCGCTGACCTCGATCGAGCACTGGAGCTGGACTTCGACGCGTTAACCCCGCGCGAGTGCGTGGCGCTGTTGCGGCGCAGCGAGATTCTGCGCCGCCGGCTGCCGGCCCTCGAGCACCCCCTGGTCAACCAGCTCGCCGCGGCGGATCCGGCCGAGCTGGGCGGCAAGCCCCGCTGGGTGGCTGGCCGATGAGCTGCACATCGCCCGTGGTGAGGCCGGACGCCGCATCGCCGAGGCCGCCGAACTGGGAACCCGGCGCACCCTGACCGGCCAACCCCTGCCACCGCTACTGCCGCAGGTGGCCAGCGCCCAACGCGCCGGGCAGATTGGGGCCGCCCACATCGACGTGATCCGCAAATTCTTCGACTACCTACCCGAGGGCATCGACACCGACCGCCTGACCCACGCCGAAAAAGAGCTCACCGAACTGGCCGGCCACTACCGGCCCGAACAACTGGCCACACTCGCCGGACGCATCGCCGATCACCTACACCCCGACGGCAACTACACCGACGCCGAACGCGCCAAACGCCGCACCCTGGTACTGGGCCCCCAAGACCGCGACGGCATGAGCGCCATCAAGGGCCACCTCGATCCCCAAGCCCGCGCCACCCTCGATGCCGTGCTGGCCCGCTGGGCCGCCCCCGGCATGTGCAACCCCGACGACCCCGCCCCGTGTGTGGCCGGCACACCCTCGCAAACCGCGATCGACGCCGATCGGCGCAGCGCCGGGCAACGCAACCACGACGCCCTGACCGCGATGGGCCGCGCCCTGCTGGCCTCTGGCAACCTCGGCCAACACAACGGCCTACCGGCCACCATCATCGTCTCGACCACCCTGGCCGACCTGGACGCCGGCACCGGCAAAGCCCACACCGGCGGCGGCACCTGGCTGCCCATACGCGACGTGATCGCCCTGGCCAGCCACGCCCACCACTACCTGCGGATCTATCACGGCGCCAAAGAATGCGCGCTGTTCCACACCAAGCGCCTAGCGTCGCCGGGGCAGCGGATCGTGCTCTACGCCAAAGAACGCGGCTGCAGCCACCCCCACTGCCCCATCCCCGGCTACTACTGCGAAGTCCACCACGACACCGACTACGCCCAAACCGGCCGCACCAACATCGACGAACTCACCCTGCGCTGCGGCCCACACCACCAACTGATCACCTCAGCCGGCTGGAAAACCCGCAAACGCCACGACGGCACCACCGAAACCCTGCCCCCACCACACCACGACCACGGACAACCCCGCACCAACCACTACCACCACCCGGAGAAACTGCTCGCGGACCGCGACAACGTCGGCGACGACGACATTCCCTAACCGGGTCCGGTCGGGATAACCGATGGTCCACGATTAAGATCGTTTCTTATGACCGTTACTGAGCACTCCGGGGAGTCCGCTGTAGAAGCCCAGGGCGAGCACGTCGTCGACATCCACACCACCGCAGGCAAGCTTGCCGACCTCAAGCGTCGGACCGCGGAGACCCTGCACCCGGTCGGGGAAGCCGCAGTGGAGAAGGTGCACGCCAAGGGCAAGCTGACCGCCCGCGAGCGCATCCTTGCCCTGCTGGACGAGGGGTCGTTCGTCGAGCTCGACGCGCTGGCCAAGCACCGCAGCACCAACTTCGGCCTGGCCGAGAAGCGTCCGCTGGGCGACGGCGTGGTCACCGGCTACGGCACCATCGACGGCCGCGAGGTCTGCATCTTCAGCCAGGACGCCACTGTGTTCGGCGGCAGCCTCGGCGAGGTCTACGGCGAGAAGATCGTCAAGGTCCAAGAGCTGGCCATGAAGACCGGCCGGCCGCTGATCGGCATCAACGACGGCGCCGGCGCCCGCATCCAGGAGGGTGTGGTCTCGCTGGGCCTCTACAGCAAGATCTTCCACAACAACATCCTGGCCTCGGGCGTGATCCCGCAGATCTCGCTGATCATGGGCGCCGCCGCCGGCGGTCACGTGTACTCCCCCGCCCTGACCGACTTCATCGTGATGGTCGACCAGACCAGCCAGATGTTCATCACCGGCCCCGACGTGATCAAGACCGTCACCGGCGAAGACGTCACCCAGGAGGAGCTGGGCGGTGCCCACACCCACATGGGCAAATCCGGCACCGCGCACTACGTCGCCTCCGGCGAGCAGGACGCCTTCGAGTACGTACGCGACCTGCTGAGCTACCTGCCGCCGAACAACTACGCCGACCCGCCGCGCTACCCGGCGCCGGCTGCCGACGGCGCGATCGAGGACAACCTCACCGACGAGGACCTCGAACTGGACACGCTGATCCCGGACTCGCCGAACCAGCCGTACGACATGCACGAGGTCATCACCCGGATCCTCGATGACGACGAGTTCCTCGAGGTGCAGTCCGGCTACGCCCAGAACATCATCGTCGGGTTCGGCCGCGTCGATGGCCGTACCGTCGGCATCGTGGCCAACCAGCCCACCCAGTTCGCCGGCTGCCTCGACATCAACGCCTCGGAGAAGGCCGCCCGGTTCATCCGGACCTGCGACTGCTTCAACATCCCGATCGTGCTGCTGGTCGATGTGCCGGGCTTCCTGCCCGGTACCGAGCAGGAGTACAACGGCATCATCCGCCGCGGCGCGAAGCTGCTCTACGCCTACGGTGAGGCCACCGTCGCGAAGATCACCGTCATCACCCGCAAGGCCTACGGCGGCGCGTACTGCGTGATGGGCTCCAAGGAGATGGGCGCCGACGTCAACGTGGCCTGGCCGACGGCCCAGATCGCGGTCATGGGCGCCTCCGGCGCCGTCGGGTTCGTCTACCGCCAGCAGCTTTCCGAGGCCGCCCGCAACGGCGAGGACGTCGACGCGCTTCGCCTCAACCTGCAGCAGGAGTACGAGGACACCCTGGTGAACCCGTACGTCGCCGCCGAGCGCGGCTACGTCGACGCGGTGATCCCGCCGTCGCACACCCGCGGGTACATCGCGACGTCGCTGCGGCTGCTGGAACGCAAGATCGTCCAGCCGCTGCCCAAGAAGCACGGGAACATCCCGCTGTGAGCGCCGCGAGCGGCGACGAGAACGCGGCCGCCCCAGAGCAGGAGGCTCCCGCAGCCGCCGAACCGCACATCCGGGTACTCAAGGGCAACCCGACCGACGAGGAAGTCGCGGCGCTGGTTGCGGTGCTGGGCAGTGCCGGCGGCGGCGTGACCGACGCCGGCGCGCAGGAGCGCAACCTGTGGGGCCACCCGGTCGACAAACTCCGGTACCCGCTGTTCAGCTGGCAGCGGATCACGCTGCTGGAGCGCGTGCATATGCGCCGGTGACGCGTTTCGTCCTCGGGTCCGCATCGTCAGGCCGGTTGGCCGTTCTGCGCGGTGCCGGGATCGACCCACTGGTGGTCGTCTCCGGGGTGGACGAGGACGCCGTCGCGGCGGCCCTGGGCCCCGATGCCGGTCCTGCCGAGGTGGTGCGGGCACTGGCGCGCGCCAAGGCCGATGACGTCGCGGCCCGCTTGGAGCCGGCCATCGCCGCGGATTGCGTGGTGATCGGCTGCGATTCGATGCTCTTGATCGACGGCGAGTTGGCCGGCAAGCCGCCGTCGGTCGATGAGGCGCGTCGCCGATGGCAGTCGATGGCCGGGCGCGCCGGAGCACTCCACACCGGCCATTGTCTGATCCGCTTGCGCGACAACGAGACTCGCCATCGGGCCGCCGAGACTGTGGTCACCACAGTCCGGTTCGGAACGCCCACCGACGATGATCTGGAGGCCTACCTGGCCACCGGCGAGCCGCTACGGGTGGCCGGCGGCTTCACCCTGGATGGCCTGGGCGGCTGGTTCATCGACGGCGTCGACGGCGACCCGTCCAGCGTCATCGGAATCAGCCTGCCGTTGCTGCGCTCGCTGCTCGCCGGCGCCGGCCTGTCCGTCGCCGCATTGTGGGCGGCCAACCCGGTGTAGGCGACGCGCCGACGGGGAAGCCACTGGAGGTGATGGACATCTCCGCAGATGACGTACGCCGGCTGCTCGGCATCGGCGAGGCCGACGACCCGGTGCTGATCTTGATCGAGGGGCGCCTGGAAATCGTGCCCGCCGCCGAGCTCACATCAGCGAAGTATCGCGGCGCACTACGGGTCGCTTCCCGCGGCGAGATCATTGAGCGCACCGGCGGCGGCGAATCGCTGTCGGAACGGGAACTCGACGACCAGGCTCAGGCGCTGACCACCGCCGTGCGCAACCTCGGCGGCTGAGCATCAGGCCGCTTAGCCGGTTTGTCGTCCCGTGAGCTTGTCGCGGATCCGGTCGACCATGCCCACCCCGGCGCCGAGGGTCTTGTGGAACAACTCCGAATGCGGTGCCTGCGGGTGCGGGCGGGTGGGCGCCACCTTCTTGGCGTTCTGGACCTTTTCACCCATTTCGACGAGCTCCCGGGCCGAAAGGTGTTCCCGCAGTTTGGGAAACTGCTCGGATTCCTCGTCGTTCGCGTGATGACGCAGCAGCGACTTGAGCTGTCCGGTCAGATCCATGAATGCCGGGTCCGACGCGGAGACGTCCTCGAGCTTCTTCATGAGCTTCACGATCTCGTCGTGCTCTTGCTTGTCGTGCTTCACATCGTCGGCGCCGCCGGGCAGCTTGTCCTCCACGACCGGGTAGACGAACATCTCCTCGGCCACCGAGTGGCGCATCACCTCGGCGGTGACGGTGTCGGCGATGTCGCGCTGAGCATCGGGGTCGGCAGTACCCTCGACTTCGGTCAGCAGGTCGATCATCTCGTTGTGGTCGGCGGTGAGGATGTCGACGACATCGGTGTTCGCCGAATCCTGTTCGCTGTCAGCCATGAAACGGTCCTCCGGTGGGTGCCTTAGCCATCGGCAACTGGGGTACCCGCCCGCTGCGGAACCAACCCCCGGGCGACGTCGCGGCGTCTAGCCGCGACGCGGGCGACCGCGGTGGGTAGGCTCGACAACGTGCCAGTGCCTGCCGACCCCAGCCCCGCCCTGCAGTCCTACGCCCACCCCGAGAGGTTGGTGACCGCCGACTGGCTCGCGGGGAACCTTGGTAAACCCGGTCTCGTCGTAGTGGAGTCCGACGAGGATGTGCTGCTCTACGACGTCGGCCACATTCCCGGGGCGGTGAAGATCGACTGGGTCACCGACCTCAACGACGCCCCGGTCCGGGACTACATCACCGGGGAGCAGTTCGCCGACCTGATGAACCGCAAGGGCATCTCGCGCGACGACACCGTGGTGATCTACGGCGACAAGTCCAATTGGTGGGCCGCCTACGCACTGTGGGTGTTCACCCTGTTCGGCCACGAAGACGTGCGCCTGCTCGACGGCGGCCGCGATCTGTGGGTGTCGTCGGGCCGCGAGACCACCCTGGATGTGCCGTCGAAGACCACCACCGGCTATCCGGTGGTGCAGCGCAACGACGCCCCGATCCGGGCCTACAAGGACGAGGTGCTGGAGATCATCGGCCGCGAGCCGCTGATCGACGTCCGCTCGCCGCAGGAGTACACCGGCGAGCGCACCCACATGCCGGACTACCCGGAGGAGGGTGTGCTGCGTGGCGGCCACATCCCCACCGCGGTGTCCATCCCGTGGAGCAAGGCCGCCGACGACGCCGGCCGGTTCCGCAAGCGGGAGGAACTCGACGAGCTGTACGGGTTCATCAAGCCCGAGGACAAGCCGATCGCCTACTGCCGCATCGGGGAACGCTCCAGCCACACCTGGTTCGTGCTGACGCACCTGCTCGGCATGGAGGGAGTCCGTAATTACGACGGCTCCTGGACCGAGTGGGGCAACACCGTGCGGGTTCCCATCGTCGACGGCCCGGAACCGGGCCAGGTGCCCGCGACAGCTCAGGGAGCCACAGCCAGCTGATGAGCCTGCCGGAAGGATTGGCGCAGGTGGTGTCCGACTTCGCCGAAGTCGAGGGGCAGGACAAGTTGCGGCTGCTGCTGGAGTTCGCCGACGAGCTCCCCGACCTGCCCGACGATCTGGCCGAATCGGCCATGGAGCCGGTGCCGGAGTGCCAGTCACCGCTGTTCCTGCATGTCGATGCCGCCGACCGGCAGCGGGTGCGGCTGTACTTCAGCGCGCCACCGGAAACCCCGACCACCCGCGGGTTCGCGTCGATCTGGGCGGCGGGCCTCGACGGCCAGGCGGCCGACGTCATCTTGGGGGTGCCCGAGGACTTCGCCTCCAGCCTGGGCCTGGCGGCGCTGATCAGCCCGCTGAGGCTGCGGGGGATGTCGGCCATGTTGACCCGGATCAAGCGCCGGCTCCGCTCCGCATAAGGGGCGCGTCATTCGGGCGGGTCGGTCGCGCCTTACACTGCTGTGAACTAGATTCTTAAAGACATTTCTTAAAGATGCCGTCAGGAGGGCAAGTGGCGAACCATGCCAGCACGAAGATCTCCAAGGTGCTCGTCGCCAACCGCGGGGAGATCGCAGTCCGGGTGATCCGCGCCGCGCGCGACGCCGGATTGCCCAGCGTGGCCGTGTACGCCGAACCAGACGCCGACGCACCGCACGTCCGGCTGGCCGACGAGGCGTTCGCCCTGGGCGGGCAGACCTCGGCCGAGTCCTATCTGGTGTTCGAGAAGATCCTCGACGCCGCGGCGCAGTCGGGTGCCAACGCGATCCACCCCGGCTACGGATTCCTTTCCGAGAACGCCGATTTCGCCCAGGCCGTGATCGACGCCGGCCTGATCTGGATCGGGCCGAGCCCGCAGTCCATCCGCGACCTCGGTGACAAGGTCACCGCCCGCCACATCGCCGCCCGCGCCAAGGCGCCGCTGGTGCCCGGCACCCCGGACCCGGTCAAGGACGCCGACGAGGTGGTCGCGTTCGCCAAGGAGTACGGCGTGCCGGTGGCGATCAAGGCCGCGTTCGGTGGCGGCGGCCGCGGCATGAAGGTGGCCCGCACCCTCGAGGAGATCCCCGAGCTGTTCGAGTCGGCCACCCGCGAGGCGATCGCGGCGTTCGGCCGCGGTGAGTGCTTCGTGGAGCGCTACCTGGACAAGCCCCGCCACGTCGAGGCGCAGGTTATCGCCGACCAGCACGGCAACGTCGTCGTGGCCGGTACCCGCGACTGCTCGCTGCAGCGCCGCTTCCAGAAGCTGGTCGAGGAGGCCCCGGCGCCGTTCCTGACCGACGCGCAGCGCAAGGAGATTCACGAGTCCGCCAAGCGGATCTGCAAGGAGGCCGGCTACTACGGCGCCGGCACGGTGGAGTACCTGGTCGGCCAGGACGGGCTGATCTCGTTCCTGGAGGTCAACACCCGGCTGCAGGTCGAGCACCCGGTCACCGAGGAGACTTCCGGCATCGACCTGGTGCGCGAGCAGTTCCGCATCGCCAACGGCGAGACCCTCGACATCACCGAGGACCCGCAGCCCCGTGGCCACTCCATTGAGTTCCGCATCAACGGTGAGGACGCCGGTCGCGGCTTCCTGCCGGCTCCCGGCCCGGTCACCCGCTTCGACCCGCCGACCGGACCCGGCATCCGGATGGACTCCGGCGTGGAAACCGGTTCGGTGATCGGCGGCCAGTTCGACTCGATGCTGGCCAAGCTGATCGTCACCGGGGCGACCCGGACCGAGGCCCTCGAGCGCGCCCGGCGCGCCCTGGACGAGTTCCACGTCGAGGGGCTGGCCACGGTCATCCCGTTCGACCGCGTGGTGGTGCGTGACCCGGCGTTCGTCGGCGACGAGAACGGCTTCACTGTCCACACCCGCTGGATCGAGACCGAGTTCGAGAACAACATCGAGCCGTTCAGCGGCGGCGAGCCGCTCGACGAAGAGGACGCCCAGCCGCGGCAGAAGGTGGTCGTCGAGGTCGGCGGCCGGCGCCTGGAGGTGTCGCTGCCCGGAGACCTGGCGCTGGGCGGCGGTGGCGCGGCCGGCGGTGCCGCCGGAGCCATCCGCAAGAAGCCCAAGGCCCGCAAGCGCGGCGCCCACGGCGGCGCGGCGGCGTCCGGTGACGCGGTGACCGCGCCCATGCAGGGCACCGTGGTGAAGGTGGCTGTCGAAGAGGGCCAGGAGGTCGCCGCCGGTGACCTGGTCGTCGTCCTGGAGGCGATGAAGATGGAGAACCCGGTCACCGCGCACAAGGACGGTGTCATCACCGGCCTGGCGGCCGAAGCCGGAGCGGCCATCACCCAGGGCACGGTGCTCTGCGAGATCAAGTAGCGGAGCCTCGGACATCGAGCCCATCGAGATCAATGCCGGCCCGTGGTATCTACGGATGCCACGGGCCGACTCTCGCGTCGATGACCGTCCCACGCTGACCGATCTCGGCGAGACCGACCCGGACTACGTGACGAAGGCGGCCGCCGGCTGGGCCGAGGACACCCGCTATCTGTGGGCGGTGTGCGAGCCGACCACCGGCGAGGTGCTGGCCGAGGTGACGCTCAACCCGGTCTCGGGCGAGATCGCCACCCGCAGCCGGGTGGGCCAGGGGGAGGCGACGCGGACCGGAGCCGAAGCGGTGTCTCGGTTCGCCGCCGGTGCGCTAGGTCTGACGCCGGTGATGGGCGGTACTGCGGGCGGTGCTGCGAGCGGCGCGGTTTCGTCCGACGAAAATCCAGGACACACCCGCGACGAACAGCACTAAGAGCAGAATTCCGAAGCCCACCGCCCATCCGGTGTGATGCTGCGTCGCGGCGCTGACCAATCCCACCAGCGCCAGTACCGCCATCACCAGCATCGCCAGCCCGGGTGCCTCACGGCGGTCCTTGAAGACCATCCCGGCACGCGGCTGCGTCGTGCGCGCCTCATCGATCGGGTGCTCGGTCTCACTCATGGATTCCTGATACCCCACGGGGCCCGAAGCGAAACCCTGTGCGCTGATGGCGGCGACCTGCTACGCCGCGTCGCGCAGCGCTGCGAGCAGCGGTTCCGCGGCCTCCTTGAGGAAGACCTCCTGGGTCTCCCCGCCGATCTGGATGAGCGCGATATCGGTGAAACCGGCTTCGGCGTAGGCGCGCACCGCCTCGACGATCGCGTCCAGATCGGGACCGCACGGGATGGCGTCCGCGACATCCTGCGGCGTGACGAACTGGGTGGCGGCAGCGAACGCTGCCGGCGTCGGCAGCTCCGAGTTGACCAGCCACCCGCCGCCGAACCAGCGGAACTGCTGGTGGGCGCGCTGCACCGCGGCATCCCGGTCGCGGTCCCAGCACACCGGTAGCTGTCCGATGACCCGGCCGCCTTCCAGCCCGGCGGACTGGCGCGCGGTATGCCACGCGTGAACCAGGTCCGCGTCGGGCTGCACCGCGATCAGGTCGTCGGCGGCGGCGCCGAATCTCGCCACGCCCTTCTCGCCCGACATCGCGACGGCCAGCGCGACCGGGATGTCGGGCAGGTCCCACAGCCGGGCCTGGTCCACCTGGAAGTGGTCGCCGCGCAAGGTGACCGTCTCCCCCATCAGCAGCTCCCGGATGATCTTGATCGCTTCGCCGAGCATGGCCTGGCGCTGCCGGACGTTCGGCCAGCCGGCGCCGGTGACGATGTGCTCATTGAGGTTCTCCCCGCTGCCCAGGCCCAGCGTGAACCGGCCGTCGGCAAGGATCTGCACCGTGGCCGCCTGCTGCGCCACCACCGCCGGGTGGTAGCGCATCGTCGGGCAGGTCACATACGAGCACAGCCCCACCCGTTCAGTGGCGTGGGCCACCGCCCCCAGCACCGCCCAGGCGTTCGGAGCGTGGCCCTGCGAGGCCAGCCAGGGTGAGAAGTGATCGCTGCACACCTCGAAGTCGAAACCGCGTTCTTCCGCGGAGACGGCATAACGGACAAGGTCTTTGGGCCCGTTCTGCTCGGTCATCAGGGTGTAGCCGAACCGTGTCATGGTCCCCGGGGTACCCAACGGCCGATCGCCGAAACGGCGCCGTCGTTTGGCCTTGGCCGCGCCGGGGGTATCCGCGAGCGTGACTATTGCACCTCTTCGCACCGAGCCCGCGCTGCCCGTCGCGAGCGGGCCCCTGTCGTCCGCGGTCTGCGAGCTGCTCCGCCGGCCCGCGGGCGACACCGCAGGATTCGCTGCCCGCACGGCCGGCGCGGACCCGTACGGCCGGGATCTACAGCTGGCCCTCTACGTCTGCTACGAGCTGCACTACCGCGGCTTCGCCGGAGTGGACCCGGAGTGGGAATGGGATGCCACATTGTTGGAACTGCGGGCCCGGTTGGAGCGCGCCTTCCTCAATAGTGTCCGCGAGGACGTCGGAACGATACCGCCGGACACTACTGCAAACGATGAAATGGCCTCTGCCGCAACCGAGCCCGTGCGCGGTAGCGGCCCGTCGTGGTATTTGCGCGAAAGCGGCACCTGGGAGCAGGCCCGTGAGTACTTCGTGCACCGGTCGCTGTATCACCTCAAGGAGGGCGATCCGCACGCCTTTGCCATCCCGCGCCTGACCGGGCAGGCCAAGGCCTCCTTCGTCGCCATCGAGTTCGACGAGTACGGCGCCGGGCGCGGCCGGCGGGTACACCAGCAACTTTTCGCCGACCTGCTCACCGCCGCCGGATTGAATGCCGATTACCTCGCCTACCTGGACTTTGTCCCCGCCGAGACGCTCGCGGTGGTGAACCTGATGTCACTGTTCGGGCTACATCGCCGGTGGCGGGGCGCGGCCGTCGGGCACTTCGCCTCGACGGAGATCACCTCCCCGCCCGGGTCCAGCCGGCTGGTCGCCGCGCTGCGGCGGATGGGCGCTCCCCAGGCGTGCGTGGCGTTCTACGCCGAGCACGTCGAGGCGGACGCGGTACACGAACAGGTGGTGCGCGTCGATGTGGTCGAGGATCTGATCCGCCAGGCGCCGGAGCTGGAGGCCGACGTGGTGTTCGGCATGCGGGCCCGCGACGCGGTGGAGAACCGACTTGCCGATCTCATGATGTCGGCGTGGTCTGCGGGGCGATCTTCGCTACCCATGATGTGAAACTTAAGCTTTCACTGGGATTTTGCGTAAATCGTGGTTGATCCTTTGCCAATCGCAGCGGCTCTGGGTAACGTCTGATTCCTCCGGTTGAGTTCACAGCCGCACTTGAACGTCACCGTGTTTATGCGTCTCGGGAAGAGATTACGCTGACGTGATCCAACAGCACGATACGTCGACTGATGGAGCCACAAATGAGCACCAGCAAGATGACTGAAGCCGCGTTCGTTACTCCCGCAACGGAAGCCACCCAGGCCTGGCGCAATCACACCGCCAAATTCACCGTGCACTGGGGCCGGGCGGGAGCAGTGGTCGCTGCGGACGGCGAGATCGACGCGGCCAACGCCGGCCCGTTCGCTGATTACGCCAAGCGCTGCGCCGACTGCTGCGAATGGCTCATTCTGGATTTGGCCGAGTTGACTTTCATTGGCACGGTCGGGTTTACGGCTCTTCAGTCGATCAGCGCGCGGTGCGCCACCGCACGGACCAGGCTGATGGTGATACCGAGTCCGGCGGTGACCAGCGTGCTCCGGATCTGTGACCCGCAGTCGCGCCTCCCGCTGGTGGCGTCGCTGACGGACGCCCTGGCCGACGTGCAGAAGTCCGGCCGTCCGCTGCGCGCGGTGACCTGAGCCTAGGCAGGCACCGCGTCTGCGGCCCGGTCCCAGGCGCGGTGCTTGGCCAGCTCGGCGGCGAACGCGTCGAAGAAGTCGTCGTTCAGGTCGTCCGCCGCTGCCGCCGTGGTGACCACCCCGGCCGAGACGGTGACGGCTACGTCCTCGGCCAGCCGTTCGGTGATCCCCGCCTTGGGTAGCAACTCCACCCCCGCTCCGAACGCCCCGACGGCCTTGAGGTGCTTGTAGGCCTCGGTGATGAAGTGCATCGCGTAGCCGTCTTGCGACAGGGTGCGCATCGCATCCGGACCGCACGGCACCACCACCGCGTCGTAGAGCACCGAGGCCATCGTGGTGATCGCCCGGTCGACGCTCAGCTGCCCGCCCGAACCTCCGGCCAGCTCTCCGCCGGCGGCCGGCGCCAGCACCTCGGCGATGGCGCCGCGCTCGCGCATCGCCGCCACGAAGCGTTCAACACCCGCCACGTCGACGCCGTCGGCGGCCAACACCGCGATCTTGCGGCTCTCGATGCTGGGGACACCTCGCGCATCCGGCGGAAGGGTGGCGCTGTGCAGCTGCGAGAGCGCCGGCGACACCACGGCCTTCTCCGCGGCCTCGTCGAGCGGCTGCTCCTTGGGCGCGGGCAGGCCCAGCTGCTCGGCCACCTGGCCGGCCAGGCCGTGGTCGATGCGGTTGAGTTGTTCGACCACGCGCTCACGAATCTCGACGGTCTCGCATTTGCCCAGTTCGAAGGCGTACGCGGCGACGATGTGTTTGGCCTCGGTGTCGGACATGCTCTTGTAGAACATCCGCGCCTGGCTGTAGTGGTTCTCAAGGCTTGCGGCGCGTTTGCGGATCTTGTCGCCGTCCACCTTCTGGGTGTAGTGCCGGAACACGTCGGCGTCCTCCCCCGATTCCGCCAGCGCCGGGCAGCCGCCGCCCAGCGAGTTCTTGTAGTAGCTGGTCTTGCCGACCGGGATGGCGTGCTGGCTGTAGCCGTCGTGCTGGTTGGTGCGCACTTCGGCCACCGGCCGGTTGATCGGCAGATGATTGAAGTTCGGTCCGCCGAGCCGGATCAACTGGGTGTCCAGGTAGGAGAAATTGCGGAACTGCAACAGCGGGTCGTTGGTGAAGTCGATTCCCGGCACGACGTTGGCGGTGCAGAACGCCACCTGCTCGGTTTCGGCGAAGAAGTTGTCCGGGTTGCGGTTGAGCACCATTTTGCCCACCGGACGAACCGGGACCTGTTCTTCCGGAATGATTTTCGTGGCGTCCAGCAGGTCGAAATCGAAATTGAATTCGTCGCTCTCGGGCACCAATTGCACCCCGAGCTCCCACTCCGGGTACTGGCCGGCCTCAATCGAGTCCCACAGGTCGCGGCGGTTGAAGTCCGGATCTTTGCCGGCGATCTTCTGGCATTCGTCCCAGATCAGCGAATGCACGCCGAGCTTGGGCTTCCAGTGGAACTTCACAAAGGTGCCCTGACCCTTGGCATTGACGAAGCGGAAGGTGTGCACGCCGAAGCCCTGCATCATCCGGTAGCTGCGCGGCAAGGAGCGGTCCGACATCAGCCACATGATGGCGTGCAGCGTCTCCGGCTGCAGCGACACGAAGTCCCACAGCGTGTCGTGGGCGGACTGCGCCTGCGGGATCTCGTTGTCCGGCTCCGGCTTCACCGCGTGCACGAAGTCGGGGAACTTGATCCCGTCCTGGATGAAGAACACCGGGAAGTTGTTGCCCACCAGGTCGTAGTTGCCCTGCTCGGTGTAGAACTTGGTGGCGAACCCGCGCACGTCGCGCACGGTGTCGGCCGAACCGCGGGAACCGGCCACGGTGGAGAACCGCACGAACACCGGGGTCTGGGTGCCCGGGGTGGTCAGGAACTTCGCCGCCGTGTACTCGGCGAGCGAATCGTCGTAGGGCTCGAAGTAGCCGTAGGCCCCGGCCCCGCGGGCGTGCACCACCCGCTCCGGGATCCGCTCGTGGTCGAAGTGCATGACCTTCTCACGGGCGTGGAAATCCTCCAGCAACGTCGGCCCGCGTTCCCCGGCCGTCAGCGCGTCGTCGGTGTGGTCCACCCGCACGCCCTGCTGAGTGGTCAGGTAGCCGGACTGCCGGTCGTACCGGTGGTCGTCGAGCTGTCGCTGCTTGGGGTCACGGTCGTCGGTAGCCACCGCTGGTCCTCTCTGGGTAGGGGGACGGTATGGGGGTATTCCCTCGGTGGGTATCCCAGCCGGGACATCCGCAAACGAAAGGGACACTCGTGACCGCCCAAGCCGCTGTGTTGTTCGATGTCGACGGCACCCTGGTGGATTCCAACTACCTGCATGTGCACGCCTGGCGGCGCGCGTTCGCCGAGGTGGGTATCGGGGCCGAATCCTGGCGCATCCACCGCGCCATCGGGATGGACGGATCCATATTGGTGCGGCTGCTCTCCGATGACGCACCCGAGGACGTCCGCGCACGGCTCAAGGACCTGCACTCCCGCTACTACCTGGAGTCGGCGGCGCTATTGTCGCCGCTTCCGGGCGCCCGGCCGCTGCTGGAACGTATCGCCGCGCTCAACCTTCCGGTGGTGCTGGCCACGTCGGCGCCCGACGACGAACTGGCGGTGCTGCGAAAGGTGCTGGACTGCGACGACCTGGTCGCCGCGGTCACCTCGTCGGCCGACGTCGACGTCGCCAAACCGCACCCGGGGATCATCGGGACCGCGTTGGACCGGATCGGCGCAACGGCCGACCGGGCGGTTTTCGTGGGCGACGCGGTCTGGGACGCGCAGGCGTGCGTGCGCGCCGGAGTACCCAGCATCGGTGTGCTCAGCGGCGGGGTGTCCCGCGCTGAGTTGGAAGCCGCAGGCGCGGTGGGCGTTTTCGACAACGCCGAGGATCTGCTGGCGCACCTCGACCAGACGCCGATCGCCGACTTGGGGCGAGCCGGACATGGATGAGAATGCGTTTCTGACCACGCTGATCCGGGCGATGGGCGCCTTGCAGCGCGCCGACGTGCCGTTCGCCCTGGCCGGCGGAGCGGCGGTCTACGCCCGCGGCGGCCCGCACTCCCACCACGACATCGACCTGCTGGTCGAACCGTCCGACGCCGAGCGGGCCGCCGAAGCCCTCGCCGCCACCGGCATGTCGCGGTTCCAGCCGCCCGAGGACTGGCTGCTCAAGGTCTTCGACGGCGACGTGCTCATCGATCTGATTCATCGCCTGGGTGACACTCCGGTGAGCGCCGAGACGATTTCGCACGCCCCGCTGCTTCCGGTCGGTTCGCTGAGTGCGCGCGTCATCAGCGCGACCGAGCTGATGGTGCAGAAGCTCGCGGTGCTGGATTGTCACCGCTGCGACTACGCCGAGCTTCTCGTGGTGGCGCGCATCCTGCGGGAACAGGTGGATTGGGCCCAGGTCCGTTGGCGTCTGCGGGACTCGCCGTTCGCCAAGGCGTTCTGGCAGCTGCTGTGCGGGCTGTCCATCATCGAGTGCGAACACTTCCCTGAGCCCGAGGCGCCGGCCCATCTGGTCGCCGTGGTCCGGCGCAAACTCGCCGAAGACCCGGAGATCGGCGAACTGGGAATCGGAATCGAAATCGACTCCGGCACAGTGTGTCTGACCGGTTCGGTCAACGGCCCGCAACGCCGGGCGGCGATCGAGGCCGCTGTCGCCGGCATGGTGCGGCCGCGCACCGTGGTCAACGACATCGAGGTGGTCCAGCTGTGCGAGCCGGTCGAGCAGGTGACCGGGTGATCCGGGTAGCCGCGGTCGGCGACATCCACCTGGGCGAGGACTCGCGGGGCACGATGCGCTGGCACGACATCGACGAACGAGCCGACCTGCTGCTGGTGGCCGGCGACCTGACCTGCCACGGCACCGCCGCCGAGGGCCGCGTGGTCGCCGACGAATTGACCGCGTGCCCGGTGCCGGTGGTATGCGTGCTCGGCAACCACGACTACCACCAGAACCAGCAGGACGAGATCACCGCGGTGCTGCGCGACGCCGGCGTCGTCGTGTTGGAAGGCCAGACGCACACTGTCGACGTCGCGGGCCGGCGGGTCGGGGTGGCCGGTGTGAAGGGATTCGGGGGCGGGTTCGCCGGGAAATGTGCGACCGCGTTCGGCGAACCGGAGATGAAGGCATTCGTCGCCGCCACCAAGACGGCGTCGGCGGCGCTGCGCGCGGGCCTGTGGGCACTGGACACCGACTACCGGATCGCGCTGCTGCACTACTCCCCGGTCGCCGACACCCTGCACGGCGAGCCGCCGGAGATCTACCCGTTCCTGGGGTCGTGCCTGCTGGCCGAGTCGATCGACGACGCCGGCGCCGACCTCGCCCTGCACGGCCACGCGCACTCCGGGACCGAGGCGGGCCGCACCGCGGGCGGGGTCCCGGTGCGCAATGTCGCTCAGCCGCTGATCCGGGCGCCCTACACCGTCTATCACGTCAACGGCGTCCCCACCGCCGCGGCAAGCGCCGCCAGCGCGGCGAACATCCACGCCAGGTAGTCGCCGATGTGGCCGGAATGCGCTGCGCGCAAGGCGCTGAGCACCGGCGCGGTGAGGGTCCCGGCCGTGCGGCGAATCGCCGCAGGCCAGCGGTGCAGCCCGGCGGCCGCCACCCCCGCCGCCACCGCACAGCCGAGCGCACCCAGCCCGGCGCCGAGCACCGACCAGGAGGACGCCGCGGTGGCAGCCCCGGCGCCGACGAACCGGTGGGCGGCGGTGTCGGCGCCGCGCGCAACCGCGGGCAGCACCCCGGCCGCCAGGCAACCGGCCAGCAGCAGAGCGATTGCGGTGTACATGCTGGGCGGTGTCCGCCGCAGCCAGGTGTCGGGTTGCTCGTCGCCTCTGGTGGTCCGCCCGAGATCGTCGGACGGCTCGGACCGGCCACCGAGGCCGGTGAAGCAGCGGATGCCGGCGCGTAGCACCGCACCGCCGGTGAACGCCGAAACACCCAGGAACAGTGCCGATCCCCAGCCGCTGCCCAGGGCCTCCTCGCAAAGGGATTTGCCCAGCGCGGTACCGAACGGCGGCAGCCCGGCCAGTGCGACGGCCGCCGCGGCGTAGCAGGCCGCCAGCACCGGCTGGCCCCGGCCGCGGCCGACCAGTTCCCATTCGTCGACACTGTGGTGGCGGTCCAGCAGGATCCCGACTATCAGGAACAGCGCCGACTTGGCGCCGGCGTGCCCGATCGCATACACCGCCGCGCCGCCCACCCCCTGCGAGCTCAGCGTCGCGGTGGCGACCAGCAGTAACCCCATGTGACCCACCGTCGAATAGGCCAGCATCCGCTTGAGGTGCCGCTGCAGCACACACATCACCGAGCCGACGACCGCGGTCAGCACACCCGCGGCCACGAAGACGCGACCGATCACGGCCGGCGGCAGCACACCGGCGAACACCACCCAGTAGACCCGCCAGAGCCCGTAGAGCCCGAGTTCGACCATGACCCCGGAGAACAACACGCACACCCCGGCGGGTGCGACGGCATGCGCGTCGGCGAGCCAGAAGTGCAGCGGCACGATCGCGGCTTTGACCAGCAATGCCGCCGAGACCAGCACGAAGGCGGCCACCACCAGGGCATCGGGCGGGCCGCCCCGCAACGCCGCACCCAGTTGAGCCATGCCCAGCTGGCCGACGCGGGCATAGAGCATGCTGACGCCGACCAGGGTCACGCATGCGCTGAGCGATTGGATGATCCCGAAGTTGAGCGCGCCCTGGATCGCCGAGCGGTCTTCGATCTTGATACCGGTCAGCGCGTAAGCGACCGCGCCCATCAGCTCCAAGAACACGAACAGGTTGAACAGGTCCGCGGCCAGGACGAATCCGTTCATCGCGGCCAGGAAGATCAACAGCAGTGCGTCGAAGCGGGTATCGGCCTCGTCGAGTCCGCGGCGACTGTAAAGCGCCGCACACCCGGTCAGCGCACCGATCAGCACCGCCAGTCCCGCCGACAGCGGATCAGCCGCCAGGGCGATACCGACCGCCAGCCCGTCGCGCGGCTGCCAGCCCCCGCTCCAGGCCACCACGGTGCGTCCGGCTGCGGCACTCAGCACATAGCCGGCGGCACCGGTGGAGGCCGCCGAGGTGGCCAGCACCACCGCGTTGGCAAGGGAGTTGGACAGCCGACGGCCCAGCCCCAGTAGCAGACACGCCACCACGATCGGCACCGCGACCAGCAGCGGCAGCAGGGTGGTCGCGGCCGGCACGGCGGCTCAGCCCCGCAGCGCCGACAACTGATCCGGGTCCAGGGTGTGGTGGCGCTTGTGGACCTGGATGGCCAATGCCAGCAGGAGCGCGGTGACGGTGGCCTGAATGACGATGTCGGTCAACGTCATCGCCTGCACCACCGGATCCACCACGGCCGTCGATGCCGGAGCGTCGACGAAGATCGGCGGCGCTCCGCCCTGTTGGTAGCCGACCGCCAGCAGCAACAGGTAGGTGCCGGACTGCGCCACCGATAGACACACCACCGCGTGGATCAGGTTGCGGCTGCGGACGATTCCGAAGGAACCGACCAGCACCAGCCAGCCCGCCACCCCGTAGATGTAGGTGCTCACGAACGCTCCTTCCGCGGAGCGACGGTGATCTCCTGCGCCAAGAACTGCGCCAGCAGCACGGTCATGCCGCACGCCACCGCCACCCCGACCGCCGCGTTGAGCAGCGGTACCGACCCCGACGACAGCAGCTGGCCGCGCGTGCCGGTCGGCAGCAGGTTGACCAGGAATGCCCCGCCGGTGATCAACCCGGCGATCCCGATACCGGCGAACGCCGCCGCGCCCAGGGCCTCGCCGATGTCGAAGACGTTGACCGGACGCAACCGGTCCAGCGCCCGGAAGCTCCCGGTGATGTAGAGCAGGTGCAGACCGGTGGCCAGCACCACCCCGCCCTGGAAGCCGCCGCCCGGTGTCAGGTGCCCGTGCAGCACCACGTCGAGTCCCATCGCCAGCGTCACCGGCAGCAGCAGGTAGCCGACGAATCGGGTGGCGTCCAGGGCCGCGCGACGATCGCTGTCGTGGTATTCGCGCTCCTCCACAGCCGGACGCAGCAGCGCCATCACGCCGGTCACCGAGGCGACGAGAATCGTCTCCTCGCCGAACGTGTCCAGGGCGCGCTGGTCGAAGTTCACCGACGCGACCACGTTGGCCGTGGCGTGGGAAAACGCTTCCCGCACCGCAAGATCCCGATACAGGTGGTGGTCGTGGCCGAACGCGGGAAGTTCGGCGAAGCCCAGCCACAGCAGCAGGCCCACCCCGGCCGCTCCGACGAGGAACAGCGCCGTTCGCCAGGTGCGGGTCACCGGCCGACCTCGCGATGCCGGCGCTGCACCGTCCGGACGGCGAGCATGACCATCAGCGGCACCACCACCCCGCCGATCAGCAACTGGGACAACGCCACATCGGGCGCCTGCAGCATCACGAACAACACGGTGAGCGCCAGCCCGAACACCGCCAGCACGATCGCCTGCCGGTGCGGATCAGTGGTCATGGCGACAACAGTCCCGGTGACACCGACCAAGGTGACGGAGACCAGGATCAGCGCGGTCATGGCGGCGAATCCGCTTCCGCCACACCGGCTTCCTGCGCAGTCAGCCGAGCGGTGGCCGCTGACATCGCCGGGGCGGTGAGCAACACCAGCCCGACGATCACCGCGACCATCGCGGATGCTTCGGTCCAGCCCCGGTGCATGATCAAGCCCAGCCCGGTCAGCGGAAAGCCCACCGAGGTGGTCACGGCCAGCAGGTGCAGTTGGTCGACCACTTGTAGGGCGGCCGCCGCCAGCGCGCAGCAGACCATCACCGACACCCCGGCGAAGACCAGCAGCCAGGCGATCACGGCTCGCCCGCCAGCAGTCGGGCGTAGACCAGGGTCCCGGGAAAGGTGACCAGCGCCAGCACCAAGGGGACGATCAAAGCCCAGTCCTGGCCCCAGGAGATCGCCAGCACCACCAGCATCCCGATCGCGCCGATACCGGCGAATTCCAGACCGACCAGGCGCCGCCGGGGAGCGCCGCGAGCGGCGATCCAGGCGCCGGGCAGGAACACCCCGAGCTGCAGCACCAGCGCGGCCAGCTCTCCCGGGCTCACCGCCCCACCGCCGTCTCCAGCGCGCCCGGCCGCTGGCCGACCCGGTGCACCAGCACCGACCGGGCAGGATTGTCGAGCACAACGGTTCCCGGGGTCGTGGCCAGCGCCAGCGTCGCGACGGCCCGGCGGCCGGCCGCCACCGGCCCGGCTTCGTCTGGCAGGGCCACCGGGGCGATCGCCGACTGGGAACGCCGCGACGGGACCAGAATGTAGGCCCACACCTGGGCGGTTTGCTTGAGCACCTCGCCGGCAACCGTGGGAATCCAGCGCAGCCATCCCGGCTGGAACCGCCAGCTACCGGAGTTGGCATGCCGGGCCGCGCGGGCGGCCACCGCACACGGCAAGGTGCACAGCGCCGCCGCCACCAGCTCCTGCGCGGTGCGCTCGGTCAGCGTCACCACCCACAGTGCGGTGGGTATCAGCCACCACAGCAGGGTTTCGCCGGCCGCTCTGACTAACCGGCTACCGCCCGCGGACACGGCGGTTGTGCTTCTTGATCGCCGTGACCAGTTCCGATTTCCGCATCGTGGAGCGCCCGTGAATGTCCAGGCGGCGCGCCACGTCCATCAGATGCGCCTTGCTGGCGTTGGCGTCGACTCCCTCGGCGGACGGCCCCGAGTTGTTCGGCCCGCCACCGGCGGCACGCTTGTCGGAGGGGCCGCGCTTCTTCTTGGCCTCCCAGTGATCCCCGACCTTCTCGAAACTGTGCTTGAGCGCCGCGTAGGCAACCCGGTGCGCGCGCTGCTCGCTGCCGTACTCCTTGGCGGCCGCGTCGTGCGCTTTGGCGAAAGTGCGTTGCGCCTTGGCGCTGGAGCGTTGCAGTGTGCTGGGCAACTCGCCTTGCTTGGCGGCGCCGCTCTTCGTCGTCTTGGGCATGAGTCCTCCAATCAGCCAGTCTCGGCGGCATACCCGCCGAAACGCTTCGGCAACCATTTCCTCCCGGTGAGCACGTTTGCCGAGGCGCAGACCGGGCAACCCGGATAGCCGTGGATGCCGAACGTTTCCGTCAATTGCTCACCGCCCGTGCCCCGTTCATCTCGGTGTACTTCGAGGACTCGCACGACACCGAGGACGCGGCGACCAAGCTCGACCTCACCTGGCGCGAGGTGAGCGAACAGCTCACCCGACAAGGCGCAGACCAGCGGCTCGTCGATGAGATCGAACGCGCCGTGCTGGATCTGCGCCCACCGGTCGGCAAGAGCGGTCGCGCGGTGATCGCCGGCGCCGACGGCGTGCTGCTCAACGAGCATCTGCAGGTTCCCACCGCCACCACCGTCCGGCTGTCGCGGCTTCCCTACCTCGTGCCGGTCGTCGAGCACGGCTTCGCGCAGCTGAGCTACGTGTTGGCGGAGGTCGACCAGACCGGCGCCGATATCACCCTGAATGCCAACGGCACCCTGCGTTCGGAAACCGTTGACGGTGGCGGGTATCCGGTCCACAAGGCCGCCGGAGCCGAGACTCCGGGTTATGGGGATCCGCAGCCGCATGTGGAGGAGGCCGCCCGCAAAAACATCCGTGCAGTCGCCGCTCGGCTGGCCGAACTCGCCGACACCGCCGGGTCGAATGCGGTGTTCGTCGTCGGTGAGGTGCAGTCGCGTTCGGCATTGCTGGAGGCCTTGCCGAAACGCATCGCCGAGTTGGCATGCGAGCTGTCGGTCGGCGCACGGCACAGTGGCCACGACTCCGGCGAGCTGCAGGACGCGATCGAAGCCGAATGCCTGCGACGGCAACTCGAGGACATCCAGGACACGGTGCAACGCTTCACCGCCGAATCGGGCCGGCTCTCCGGGCTGGCGGTCGAAGGGCTCGCGGCGGTGTGCGCCGGGCTGACCCAGGGTGCGGTGGAGACGCTGATCATCGGAGACATGGGTGACGCGACCGTGGTCGCCGACGCCGACCTGACGGTCACCGCGGCGGACCCGGACACGCTCTCGGCATACGGTGCGGCCCCGGCGCATACGCTGCGGGCCGATGAGGCGCTGCCGTGGGGCGCCATCGCCATCGGTGCGGCCGTCGTCGGCGGCGGCAAGGCGGTCGATCCGGCCGACGGCGTCGCGGCGGTGCTGCGCTACCCGCCGACGGCATCGGCCTAGCCGCCGTCCTCATCCGGCTTCCTCCCAGTCGTCATCCTCGAAGATGGGTGGTGGGGGGTCGCCCTGGACGGGCACGGCTTCGTAGGCGGCTTCGTCGAACAAGGGGTCGTCGAGTACCGGATCGTGGCGCGGTGGCCATTCGTCGTCGGGTGGTGGTTGCTCGCCGGGCGGATCACCGGGTGACCCGCGGCGGTGGTAGTCGATGACGGCTTCGATGAAGTGGAAGGGATTCACCCGGGGCTGGCCGTGGTCGAGTTTCGGCGGGGGAATCCATTCGACCCGGCCGGTCTCACCGAGCCGGGTGACCCAGCCCTGCTCGCTGGCCATCCGATTATCCGGCGCACACGCCAGCGCCAGGGAGTCGATATCGGTTTGGCCGTTGTTCGCCCAATCGTGTTCCAGATGGTGCGCCTGGGACAGATAC